>NZ_BTTV01000004.1:0-222393 GCF_036246345.1 Lactobacillus rizhaonensis
CATTTGGACCTATGGCACTAAAGTTATTCAGGGCAAGAAGTATTACGATTTAGGCCAGGACAACTATGTTAAGGCTACTAATGTTTCCGGCGTTAAACGCAAGCTAAGACGCAACAGCTACGTTTACAGTAAAACGGCTAAAAAGCTGCAGCTAAAAGCTTTAAAGAGGGGGCAAAAGGTAAGAACTTATGGCGCAGCCGTTAAGATCCACCGCAAGTTATACTATATCGTAGGGAAAAACCAATACATCAAAAAGAGTAACTTTTAATAAATATTACAAGTAAAAAATAAGAGTTAGGAAATTTTCCTAACTCTTATTTATATTTGTTTTAAGTCATAATTATTAAGATAATGCCGTTTAGCACCGCTAAATAAATTGGCATCCATAAAGTTTGAGTATAAAGGTAAGACCAGGCAAAAAGTCCACCGAGTACAATATTAATTACTAATAGTGGCAGTGAACTTTGCCAATTAAGTAAGCCGAACAAGATACCAGAAGTTAGTATTCCTAGAATTGCTGTTAAGACAGTGTTACTTCTAAATGCATAATTAAATAAAAACCCAGTAATTAAAAATTCTTGCAGGATTGGCAAAACTATCCCTATTGCAGCTAGTAAAAACCAGTAAGTCAAACTTGCCTCATGGTGCAAATAAGCAATTTGGAAATTATATAATTTTAATCTGCCGTAGGATTGGAGCCAGGAAACGCTAATACGTAATACCGTTACCACAGCAGTCAAACCAATTATTAAGCCAAAATTACTCAGCCAGGAACCCCCAAAGCTACGATCAAAAAAGCGCTGTTCCCTATTAAAACGATAAACAAAAAACAATGAAACCATCAACGAGATAGTTGCAAATAAGATTAAATCCCAAATATGAATCGGTGAATTAGCAGTAACTAGCTTAATCACGCCGACAACCATCAAATAACTAATAAAATAAACAAAATAGCGTATGATGTTGCCTTGCCTCGATGCTGGTGTATTCACAAAAATTACCTCTATACTATTATGTACCTTACAAGTTCCATATTATAGCAAAAAAAGCAACCTATATAAAATATCAAGAAAACTTTTCTCAATCGACACTAATATTGTTGATATCTTCTAGCGCAATTTTTTGGCCGTCAACAATAATACCATCTTCACTATAGCCACTGACAAAACCGACAATATCTGCAGGCAACTGATCATCACTGTTCATGACCTTAGCCTGTAAATGAACCATGCGGTGATTACCATATGCTTTAAGTAATTGTAAGCTAATTTCTTCTATACTCATAGTTTCTTTTGCCGAATGCTTCACGCTGCGCCTTTGCTTATCTTTATTAATTGCCATTGTATGATCGCTTAAAAAGAAGCCTTGCCACTTTTTCATTTTGCGATCTTGATAGTTTTTAAAAAAGTCTGTGACAATTTTATCAAAATCATTCATATGCATTTCCGCCATTATGCCCACCAACTAAACTGCTACGCCTGATTGCTGTTGCACCTTTAGATAAACTAGATGCTTTGACTAAACTGGTAAAGCCATATTTCTTTCTGATTCTGTCAATAGTTATGTTTATAGTCCGTTTTTTTATCTGTTCAGAAGCTGGAACAAAGAAGGTTAATTGCTGGCAGGTATCCGGCTCCAAGCGACTGCAGTTAACCCCTAAAGCACGTACAGTTTCTCCATGCCAATTTTTGCGAAAAAGTGCCAGTATTTCTTGCACTAACAAGTCATTATCATTGGTAGGACAAATTTTTTGCTGCACATTAAAGCCCTTGCGCTTGCCGTCTTGCTCGTACCTAGAAAAGCCGACAAATAAACTAATACAGCCAGCTTGCAATCGGTGCGCACGTATTCTGGCACCTACCTGCTCACCAATTTCACGTAAGACTATCTCAATCTCCCGCTGATCTGTGTAGTCACGGTTTAAAATCTGTGAATTCCCGTAATTTTTCATTATGGGAAAATATTCTTCACTGATAATGCTGCGATCCACTCCCCAGCTGATTGCAAATAACTGTTCACCAATCACACCAAATTCTTTTTTTAGGATTGTCGGATCAGTATGAGCCAATTCATACATATTATTAATGTGTAACCGGCGCAAACGGGCAGCTATTCTTTTGCCAATTCCCCAAACATCTTCCATGTCTTTAATTTGCCAAATAGTATCAGGTACATCAATATAATGCCAATAATCAATCATTGAACACCGGTGTTTAGCAGAAATATCCATGGCAAGTTTAGCTAGCAGTGGATTCTCTCCTATTCCGCAAGTAGTATAAAGTCCAATTTTTGATTTAATTTCTATTTGAATTTTGCGTGCCACCAGATACGGATCGTTGCCAAACAAGCGCCATGACTTAGTCATATCAATCATGCTTTCATCAATAGAATAGACATGGATATCCTCATCAGCAGCATACTTTTGAAAAATTTCCAATACCTGCATACTGCGTTTGATATATAAATTCATATGGGGTTCTACCAAAATCAAATCCGGTGCTTCTTTTTTCGTGGGTAAATCACGTACCCGCATGACGTTAGTCAACCCATATTTCTTCTTCGCTAATGGTGAGGCCGCCATAATGAGCCCCGAGCCGTAATTTGTATGTGGCTGATGCGAAACAACTGCTAACACAGCTTTCATTGGGTTTAGACCTAATTGAAGTGCCTCACAACTAGCAAAGAATGATTTGTTATCAATCATAAAAATTAATCGGTGTGGTTCATAACGGTAATCATACATTGCTTTCACTTCCTATTGCAAACTTATGTTCGCTAAAATAAATTATACAAACACAAGTTCGAATAATCAAGCAAAAATTTATTCGATTGCCGCAATAGTAACCTGATACTCCCCAGCAGGTGCTACAACACTTACAGTTTGACCAACTTCTTTTTTCATAATTGCTTGGCCCAGTGGTGAGTCAAACGCAACTTTTCCTGCTCCAATATCAGCTTCCATACGGCCGACAACCTGGTATGTTTCAGTTTCTGGGTCGTCAGCAAATTTTAGTGTGACCGTCTTGCCTAAATCTACTTTGCCGTCATCCTTCTTCTCAATAATTTCGGCATATTTCAACTGCTTTTCCAGATAACGCAGACGACTTTGAAGGTGGCCTAAATCACGCTTCGCTTCCGTATATTCGGTATTTTCCGACAAATCACCTAAAGAGCGCGCTTCCTGTAAAATTTTAATTCTTCTAGGCCTATCCTTTTTTAAACTGGCTATTTCATCTTTAATTTTTTGGTAACCCTTGGGCGTCATTTTTTGATAGTAAACCAAAATATTCTCTCCTAATTATTTTGTTAAAAATATTATCCACAAGCTATAAATACTAATTTAAAGCTATAAATTATAATTTTTTAGCACTCTAAAAATAATAGTGCTAATTATTTCCTTTTTATGAATCTGCATACTATAATAATAATTGTAAGGAAGAAATGAAAGTCTTCTGATACAATATATAAATTTCGAAAGGAAGTTTTTTACTATGGCAAATGATATGATGAATCGGCACAATGACCTATTTGATGCGATGAATGATTGGTTTGATCTTCCGAGAAAATTTTTTGACGATAACGAAGTAGCAAAATTAATGCAATCAGATGTTGTTGAAAACGACAAAGAATATGTAATCAAAGTTGATATGCCCGGAATGGACAAGGATAAAATTCACCTAAATTACAATAATGGTATTTTGAGCGTATCCGGCTCAAGAAAATCATTTAAGGATATGTCTAAGGACAACAGTATTATTCACCGTGAAAGAAGTGAAGGTCACATTTCACGCAGCTTCAGATTACCAAATGTAGTTGCAAGTGATATTCACGCAAAGTATGATAATGGTGTATTAACTATTACCTTGCCAAAGCAACAAGCTGGTGCAAATGATAACTCAATCCAGATTGATTAACTTATTACCATATTGCATAAATTTTAAATAAATTGCCAATACAATTCTCTAAAGCGAGTTCAGCTATTGAACTCGCTTTTATTTTAGCTTAAAATATATAGTAATTTAAAAATAGATTAAAAAAGGAGAATTTATTTTATGGCTCATAAATTAACTGTCCAAGAGTTGGAAGAATTTGCCGCAAACTTTAATGAAAAACCACAAAATCAAGTTGTTGCCCGAGCAGCTCAGAAAAGTGGTGTTCTAACAGCTGCTTACAATGAACACGTTCAAGGTGAATTGACCCGTGTATTTTCAACTGAACTTGACACAGAAAATGTTACTAATCAACGCCAATCAGGTCGTTGCTGGGAATTTGCTACTTTAAACATCTTACGCCACAATTTTGGTAGAAAATATCACTGCAAGAATTTCACTTTCTCACAAAGTTACAACTTCTTCTGGGATAAAATTGAACGGGCAAATATTTTTTATGACAATATCTTGGCTACTGCAGACGAACCACTTGATTCACGTACTGTAAAAGCTCACTTAGAGGGTGCAGGTGAAGATGGTGGTCAATTCCACATGGGTGCCGCTTTAATTGAAAAATACGGTGTCGTTCCTTCTTATGCAATGCCTGAGAGTTTCAATACCAATAATACCAACGGCTTTGCCAAAGCTTTGGGTGATAAGCTAAAGAAAGATGCTCTGGTCTTGCGTAAATTAAAGCAAGCCGGTAAAGACGATGAGATCGAAAAAGCCCGTAAGCACTTCTTAAGTGAAGTTTACCAGATGACCGCAATTGCAGTCGGTGAACCACCTAAGAAATTTGATTTGGAATATCGTGATGACGATAAGAAATATCACCTGGATAAAGATTTAACTCCACTGGAATTTTTGCATAAATACATGGGTGACGTTGACTTCAATGACTATGTCGTACTGTCTAACGCTCCAGACCATGAATATGATAAATTATACGGCTTACCTTTTGAAGATAACGTTGAGGGTTCATACCGTATCAAATTCTTAAACGTGCCAATGGAATACTTGGAAACTGCAGCTGTTAACCAGTTAAAAGATGGCGAAGCAGTTTGGTTTGGAAATGATGTTGGTGAACAAAGCGACCGTAAGAAGGGCTATCTTGACAGTGATTTGTACCAACTAAGTGACCTCTTTGGCGTAGACCTTAAGATGTCCAAAGCTGATCGCTTGCGCACTGGTGCTGGTGCTTCAACTCACGCTATGACTTTAGTTGGTGTTGATGAAGACGGCGGACATGTTCGCCAATGGAAGGTTGAAAACTCCTGGGGCGAAAAGAACGGTGACAAAGGATTCTTCGTTATGAACAACGACTGGTTCAAAGATTATGTTTACGAAGTTGTTGTCCACAAGAAGTACTTGACACCAGAGCAAGTAGCTATAGCAGAAGGACCAATTACTGATTTGCCAGCTTGGGATTCACTCGCTTAAGCTAATCTATAACTAATAAAAAGACGAAATTCTATTGTGAATTTCGTCTTTTTTATTACAAATATTAATTAATGTCTAACTACGCAATAATAATTCATCAAACTTTTTAAAGAATAAATTTTTATCTGCTTTAGTTACCAGAGTTATTTCACGACCATTGGGATCGTCTTCCAGACGACCTGCTGCCAAACCTTGGGTAATTACTCTTACTTTGTGCTTTTTAGTCGTTAAAACGACTTCGGGATATAGTGCACTAATTACCGTTAAAACATCCCAGAAGTACAATTGCGAAGTTGGTATTGGCGGGTTAACTAAAAGACAATACCCTTGTGCAACTAAGTCCATAGCTGGATGCGCACTTAAACTGGCCCAGTGCATTCTTAACTCATCAGTTAAAGGTAATTCTTCACTGCTCTCAAGACCAATAATCTGCATAGGAATGTTGGATTTCAGGACGCTTTCAACCGCAAAAGGATCCCAGAAAGCATTCCATTCTTGAGTACCGTCAGCATTAACCTGAACAACATTACCATGACCATCAAGGGAACCACCCATCCAGTATAGTTGCTCAATGTTATCCGCAATTTGGGGATTAGTTTCTAATGCACGCGCTAAATCCGTTAAAGGACCTGTCATAACTAAAGTTACAGGCTGCTCTGACGCCATAATTTTCTCAACCATATCTAAATGAGCCGGCTTTTCTGCCATCTTAGTAATTACTTTGCCGGAACGATTCAATAAAGGCAGATAATTGAAAGAATATGCCGCTTTACGCCAATCTTCCGGAAACTGATTAACGGCACGGGAATTTGATTTAGCAATTTCCAATTGATCTTCGCGCAAGTTAAAGCGGTCTGTTAATTTACGACATACTTCAACAGCCGGATCAACATAGCCATCAGCATCAATTGCGCTGACACCAATCAGTTTAATATCTGGGGCTTGCAAGAACAGCAAACATGCTACTAAATCATCAATATTACCATCATGGTTAAAATAAATTGTTTTCATTATTCTCCCTATTTTGACTTAATATAATTTTGGCCATCAGCTGCCGGAGCAACCGATTTTCCAAAGAACAGAACTAAAACTAAGATTGTAATTACATAAGGAGCAATCTGCATGTAAACAGCAGGTATATGGCTAAAGAACGGTAGTTGATTGCCGATGATACTAATACTCTGAGCAAAGCCAAAGAAAAGCGAAGCCATCATTGCGCCTAACGGATTCCATTTACCAAAGATCATGGCCGCTAAAGCCATAAAACCCTGTCCCACAATAGTAGAAACTGAAAAGTTGCCAGAAATTGCTTCTGCAAAAACTGCACCGCCAACTCCACCTAAAAAGCCGGATATTAATACTCCAGCATAACGCATGCCATAAACATTAATGCCCAGAGTGTCAGCAGCTTGCGGATTTTCACCACATGAGCGCAAGCGCAAGCCAAAGCGGGTTTTATACAATATCCACCACAATACGACCGACACCACTATTGCCAGCCACGCTGGTGCTGATGTATTTTGAAAGAAAATAGGTCCTATTACAGGGATATTAGCTAAGCCGGGAAAACTAAAATAACCAAAGCTTTGAGTAATGTTTTCAGTTTGCCCTTTATCATAAATAGCTTTAACCAAAAATACTCCCAAAGGCGGTGCCATAAGGTTAAGTACAGTCCCACTGATAATATGGTCAGCATGAAAATTAATAGTGGCAACAGCATGCAGTAATGAAAAGAGCAAGCCTACAATTCCACCGATCAATAAGCCAATCCATGGCGTTGCTTTACCAAAAGTAGAAGCAAAAGTCAGGTTAAAGACAATGGCTGAAAAGGCACCGATAGTCATTATTCCTTCCAGGCCAATATTGGTAATACCCGAATTTTCACTATAAACACCACCTAGAGCAGTAAAAATCAACGGGGCCGAATAGACAAAAGTTGATGATACAATTAACGCTAAAATAGTAACTAAATTCATTAATTTTGTCCTCCTTGAGCTTTAGTAGAATCCGCCACTGCACTGTCTGAATCCGTGTCAGCGGTTTTGGCGTCGTTCTGAATTGCCTGCGCTTTTTTAGTTTTAAATAGCAGTCCAATGACATATTGAATAGCAACAAAGAAGATAATAGCGGCAATAACTATTGAAACGATCTCATAAGGAATACCGGCAATAGTCTGCATTCCTAGTCCTCCGATTTTTAATATCGAAAATAATAATGATGCTAGCAAAATACCAACAGCTGTTCCGCCACCAAGAAGGGCAACAGACAAGCCATCCCAGCCAATATCCAAGCTAGTCGTCTGGGTAAAGTAGTTCTGATAAGTACCAAGGCCCTGAACAACTCCACCTAAACCGGCAAAGCCACCAGAAAGTAGCATTGATAACATGATGTTCTTTTTAGCAGACATGCCAGCATAGCGACTAGCTGCAGCATTAGTACCAACCGAACGAATTTCAAAGCCGGTGGTAGTCTTCCGCATTAAATACCAATACAAAAAGACGGCGACTAAAGCAATAAAAATTCCTGCATTAATCCGCGAATCACCAAACATTGAACTAAGCCAGTCAATTTTTAAACTGCCGTTAGCAGTAATTGTTTTAGTAGTATCAGTATCAATACGTAATTTGGCTGACATTACCTGCTGCATCAAATATTGACAGGAATAAAGCACAATATAGTTAATCATAATGGTTGTAATTACTTCGTTGGTACCAAATTGAGCACGCAGCCAGCCGGCAACACCGGCAACAAGCGCACCGGCAATAATACCGGTAATTACAGCCAGTGGCAATAAAAATACTTTAGGCATGTTCGGATTAGCCAGGACTACCCAGATGGATGACAACCAGCCTGCTTGCGCCTGCCCGGGCAAACCAATATTGAAAAAGCCGGCAGTAGAAGCAATGGCAAAACCAATAGCAGTAAAAATCAGCGGAGTTGCTTCACGAATAGTTTCACCGATACCATTCATGTTTCCTAAGGCACTGGAAAACATTGAAACGTATGCTTGAAACGGGTTATAACTCCAAACTAGCATAATGATTGCTCCAACTAAAAAGCCTGCCAAAATTGAAATAATTGGTACTAAAATTTTCTTAGTTTTTAGTGTTACTTTAAGCAAGAGCGCTGCCTTCTTTCTTAACGCCAGTCATTAACAACCCTAATTCCTCATCACTCGTGTTTTCCGGTCTGACTTCACCTGAAATACTACCATTGTGAAGGACAATAATCCGATCAGACAATTGCATAATTTCATCAAGTTCGTAGGAAATTAACAAAATTGCTTTACCTTGAGCTCTTTCATTTAAGAGTTGATTATGAATATATTCAATCGCACCAACATCAAGACCACGAGTTGGCTGAAAAGCAATAACTAAATTACTATTACGACTTAATTCACGTGCAATAATTACTTTCTGCTGATTTCCGCCAGATAAATCACTTACAGGCAACTTTTCACTAGTCGTTCTGATATCAAATTGCTTGATCAACTTTCTGGCATGTTCGTGAATGACATCATAATGCATGACGTTGTGACGTGAAAATGGCTCTTGATAATAAGTTTGCAGGGCTAAATTGTCTGAAACTGAAAAAGGTAAAATCAAGCCATATTTTTGCCGGTCAGCAGGTATATACGAAACACCCTTTTCAGTTATTTGCCGTACCTTGCGATTAGTCATGTCTTCACCGTCAATCATAATTTTGCCGGAATGAACATGTTGCAAGCCGGTTAAAGCTCTGACAAGTTCATCCTGGCCATTACCATCAATACCGGCAACGCCTAAAATTTCGCCAGCGTGCAAATTAAAAGACATTCCTTTAATTACCGCCACGTTTTGCTTATTTTTTACCTGCAAATTTTCAACCTGTAGCATCGTTTTACCAATTTTTGCTACTGGCTTATTAAGCTTCATGTTAACGTGACGACCAACCATCAATTCCGCCAAACGATTATTATCGACATTAGCAACAGCAAAAGTTCCTACACTTTGACCAGCACGAATAACGGTGACACGATCAGCAGCTCTCTCAATCTCTTCCAACTTGTGCGTAATTAAGATAATTGATTTACCTTCTTTGGCCAGTCCATGCAGAATTTGGATAAATTCCGTAATTTCTTGCGGCGTTAAAACAGCAGTGGGCTCATCAAAAATCATAATATCAGCCCCGCGATACAAGACTTTGAGAATTTCCACTCTTTGTTGTTGTGCCACGGTAATCTCACTGATTTTTTTTTGAGGGTCAATATTTAAGTTATAGCGCTCAGATAAGGCCATAATCTGCTTTTCAGCTTTTTTGAAATCTAGTTTAGGTCCCTTGGTTGTTTCATGACCCAAAATAATATTTTCCAAAACTGTAAAGGATTCCATCAACATAAAGTGCTGATGCACCATACCGATACCTAGGTCTTTGGCAACAGTTGGATTTTTAATATTAACCTTTTTTCCGCGAACTTTGATTGTACCTGAAGTGGGCTGAATCAGTCCTGAAAGAATGCTCATTAGAGTTGATTTACCAGCACCGTTTTCCCCTAATAACGCCAGAATCTCACCTTTTTTCAAAGTCAGATTAATATCGTTATTAGCTTTAAAGCCATTAAAATCCTTAACAATATGGCGCATTTCTATTACGTTCGTCATATTTTCCATTTTATGTAAATTTCCTTTTTCGTAAAAAACTCTTTGCATAAGTATACACAAAGAGTTTTAATCAATAATTTACTTTAATTTTGCGCTACAGTAATTTTTCCAGAAACTATTTGTTGTTTGGCCTTTTCAACTGCCAGCCATGCCTTTGGTGTAAGGTTGCCTTTAGTAATTGAAACACCATTGCCTTTTAAGGAATAGACAAGATGCTTTCCTCCTGGGAATTTTCCTTTGGCCGCATCGTCAGCCAAGGATTTAGTTGCAACGTTTAGTCCCTTCAATACTGAAGTTAAAGTAAAGTTAGCCTTTTTACCATCTTTCGTTTTATAGTTACCAAGATTTTTCTGGTCAACATCTACACCAATCACCCAAACCTTGTTACTTTCAGGTTTAGTTTGATTTAGGGCTTTAGCTTCTTGGAAGACTCCGCTACCGGCTGAACCTGCAGCCTGGAATACTACATCACATTTATTAGCATACATTGACTGAGCAATCGATTTAGCTTTATCGTTTGAAGTAAAGTTACCGATATACTGTACGCTGACATTGATCTTTTTATGCTGAGCTTTAGCAGCGTCTTTTACACCTTGCTTGAAACCAGCTTCAAAAGTATCAATAATAGCTGACTTGGCTCCTCCGATAAAACCAACTTTGTTGGTCTTAGTAGAATAAGCAGCAGCCACACCACCTAAATATGATGATTCATTACTCTTAAAAGTTACTGAAGCCACATTTTTTTGACCAGTAATCACATCGTCAACGATTACAAAATTTTTCTTAGGATTCTTTTTAGCAGCAGCTTTGACTGAATCCTTTAACATATAACCTATACCAAATATTGTTTGGTAGCCAGACTTAGCAGCTTGGTTAAAGTTAGGTGTATAGTCAGTAGCACTGCTAGATTGGAAATACTGATAGCCTTTACCTTGTTTGAAATTATGTTCTTTACCATAATCTTTAAAACCGGCCCATGCAGCCTGGTTAAAGGACTGGTCATTAATACCATTGCTATCAGTAATTAAAGCAATACTGTCTTTTTTGTTCTGGCTGCTTGTTCCCTGCTTTTTTCCCGAGCAAGCATTCAAAACTAAAGTAAATGATGCCATTAAAAATCCTAATGACAAAAATTTCGTAAATTTTCTACCCATTAATTTTACCCTCCACAAAATACGAACTTTTCATAGTCAATATTATAATAAAATACGCATTAATTCAAGGAATATTTTTTTGTGGCTAATTATAGGTAAAAACGTTGGCATATTGCGAACTATTTACTTGGATGGATTGGCACTTTGATATTACCCTTAATAATTTCTGTACGAGCTTGACGTGAATATTGCCAAGCTTTTTCACTAATTTGTCCGCGTTTGATCGAAACACCGTTAGTTTTTAGACCATAAACTAATTGTTGACCACCCGGAAACTTTCCGTGATAGGCGCGATTAGAAATATCACGCGTAGCTACATTTACACCGGTAATAACTGAAGTCAAAACAAAGTTATCTTTTTTACCATCTTTAGTCTTGTAGTTGCCCAAATGAGACTGGTCGGAATCGACTCCAATAGCCCAAACTTTGTTAGCAGCTGTTCTTGTCTGGTTAATTGATTTAGCTTCTTGGAACAAGCCGTTGCCAGCTAAACCAGAAGCGTGGAAAATAATATCGGCTTTTTTGGCATACATTGATTGCGCAATTGCCTTTTCTTTATCAGCACTCTTAAAGTCGCCAACATATTGGTTTAAGAGTGTAATCTTTTTATGCAACTTTTTAGCCTGGTCATGAACGCCCTTGGTAAAACCAGCATCAAATAAATCAATAATATTGCCATGAGCACCGCCAATAAAACCGATAACATTCGTCTTTGTTTCTGTTGCCGCAACAACACCTGCCAAATAAGAAGCCTGCTCACTCTTGAAGTTGGCAGAAGCTACATTCTTCTGCCCCTTTATTACTTCATCGACAATAACGTAGTTCTTTTTAGGATTCTTTTTAGCAGCTGCTTTGACCGCATCTTTTAAGCTATAGCCAATACCAAAAATCGTCTGGTAGCCGGCTTTGCTAGCCTGATCAAAATTAGGCTCAAAATCTGCTGCGCTGCCTGATTGAAAATACTGGTAGCCATTACGTCCGCGATTAAGATTATGATCTTTACCATATTCCTTAAAGCCTTGCCAAGCAGATTGGTTAAAAGAATTATCATTAACACCCGCAGTATCAGTGATTAGCGCAATTGAGTGTTTAGCACTACTACCTGAATTGCTAGCGCCACCTTGCTTTTTACCAGAGCAAGCAGTAAGTGCTAACCCTGCAGCAACCACCATCGCACTAATGGAAAAGATTTTTTTGATTTTTGACCTCATATTGTACCTCCTGTAAATATCACAATACCTAACATACCATATCTGGTAGTATTGTCAAAAATCAGCTACAAGATAAAGTATTGATCTGATAACATTCCTATTTTTTCATGAAAGCGAAACTGAGCTTTACTCATAATGTTTTGTATACCACAAATAAAAAAGTTAAAATTTTCGTATAGGTGTTAATTAAGTTAATTTGGCGCCATTAAGCAATCTTTTTTCATAAACTAACGTATAATAAAATATATGGTAAAATGTTCGTCAATAACAAAGGTAACATAATGAATTTATATAAGGCTTTTTTTAAATCAAAGTTAGGAACATTAACGCTTTTAAGCGATGACAGCTATCTCTTAGGATTATGGTTTAACGGGCAAAAACATTTTGGTGCAGGCTACGATTTGAATCTTGTCAAAGTCTTTCCAAGTAACCCAATTAAATTGGCCCAAAAATGGCTGACTGACTATTTTTCTGGACAAAAACCAGACCCGTATACTGTCCCAGTGAAACCTGACGTGTTGTCTTTTAGGCAAAAAGTACTTAAAGAACTGCAAAAAGTGCCTTACGGCGAGCTTGTCACTTATAAAGAATTATCCGATCGAGTGCAAAAAGGGCAAAAAAATAAAGTAAATAAGGCTCGTGCAATTGGCAATGCTGTTGGGCACAATCCTATTAGCTTAATCATTCCCTGTCACCGTGTAATTGGCAGTAACGGCTCTTTAACGGGTTATGCTGGAGGTCTCGACCGCAAAAGAGCATTATTAAAAATGGAAAATCCCCAAATCAAATTTTCCAGTCAATTAGACTTGCTATAAAGTATTTAATATTCGGTTTTAAAGCAAAATAAAAAGCTGCATGGAGCTTCATGCAACTTAAACATTCCATTCAGACATAAATTCTTTAACATAGTCACGCATAAATTCAGTTCTTTTTTGCGCTTCCTTTTTTCCTCCGACTGTATTCATTAAGTCAGCTAAATGAAATAATTTTTCATAGAAATGATTAATTGTTGTTTCCGTGTGTTCACGATATTGATCGTGACTAACAAGCTTTTGTGGTTTGATTCTTGGATCATATATGACATTGCCATGGGCCCCACCATAAGTAAAGGCCCGTGCAATACCAATTGCACCCAAGCTTTCTATTCGATCAGCATCTTGGACGTATTCTCCAGAAACTGGCAGCTGATAATGGTGTTCGATATTGGCTGAAAAAGACATGTGCTGCATAGTAAATAGAATATCTTTAACTTCTAAAGCGGTAAAGCCTGCTTTAGGTAATAATTCTTTAATACTGGTAAGAACTTGATCAGGATCTGTGCAAATTTTTTCATCAATAGTATCATGCAAATATCCAGCTGCTTCGATAATAGCAACCATACGGCTGTCTTTATGTGCATCAGGATTATCCTGCAAATACATTTTGCTGGCTAAATGCGCTACTCGTTGGCCATGATAAAAATCATGACCAGTTTTTTCGTCTTGCAGTTGTTTTTTTACAAATTCTGTTACTTTAGCTAAATCCAAATTAATTTCCTTTCCCCATCCAACTATTAAGCCTGCATTCCCTCAAAATATAACTTAATGACGATTTTACCGTTTTTTACAAAAAAAGACAGACCACAAATTTATAGCTTTTACTACTTGTTTAATAGTCTATCTCTTTTGATAAGTTTAACCAAATTATTTTATATTAGTTACTAATATTAAGAAATCACTTTTTGACTTAAAATTTTTACCAGATATCAATGCTAAATGTTTAATTTCTTATGAGCTGGTTTAAATTTATGGCTCTTAGTTATAGTACCAATGTGATTATAAGTTACTGTCGCTGGTTTAAATTGACTCAAATCTTCCGTCTTAATATAAGTCACAATTAGTTCACCGTTTGGCACATAATTGTATAGTGGATAATAATTTTCATAGGTATTAGTACCGTCAACTCTGAACTTAATCGGTGTGCGACCAATCCAAAAACCCTTATGTTTACCTTTTGTTTGACCATCTTGCTTCAGGGAAACAGTAAACGTAGCGTCTTTCTTATTACTATATATAATGTTTTCATTAGTTAGCGTTTTACCATATTTATGATCTGATTCACTGTAACCATTATAAGCATTAGCTAAAGAGCCATTGTAATCATGAACTACAGCGTGTCCTTTTTTAAGTTGGTAACCATAAGGGATCTGGCAATAAGCGGCTGGGATAATATATTTTCTTTCGCCATCTTTTTCCTTAATATTACTAATGAAATAGCGTGTTCCGTTGATTGTTCCGGCACCTATAAAGACATCCCAATCATCAATTCCAGGATCTGACTTAGTTCCTATTAATTTCAGTGATTTAAGATCACGATATGCTTCAACGTTATCACCTGGAATAAAACTGGCATACCATTTCCTTTTTTTGATGTAATGGGCACCAGACTTTTTAGAAAGCTTCTGAAGCTTGTTATAGTCCTTGCTTGTTGCAACCGGTAGTGACTTAGCAGCAACGGTTTGAGGGTTTATGCAAGCTAGTGTAGTGATGCCAGCGGACAACAATACTCCCGCAATTAAAATTTTTTTGAATAATTTAGTTTTCTTCATAGCAAATTGACTTCCTTTCAGTAAGATACTGCTTGTTCTTTCTATAGTAAATTACTTACCCAACACTATTAGTTATATAATCAATAATAAAATTAAGCAATATAAAAATTAGATAATAATATTTAATTATCAATTTTTTCAGTAAAATTTACATCTAAAACTGATTACGACACTTATTCAATCAGTCTTTAAGCGCACTTATTTCCCTCAAAAATTAATAAAAAGCATAATTAAAGGTGATGTAAACTCATTATTAATGCAAACTAGTCCTTAACCTATCACAGCAATATTTTGATAAATTACTGATATTAAAAATTCTAAGCCACTTCCCAGATTTGAACTGAGGACCTCCTCCTTACCACGGCGGTGCTCTACCTTCTGAGCTAAAGTGGCAAACTAATTTCACTAAAAAAGCATTCACTTTTCATAAAGCGAATACTTCAAATAATACTATATCTATTCGTTGTCTGCAATAAATCTTACAGCGGTGCCATAAGCAACCACTGACTGCATGTCGCCACTGATTGAACCAGAATCAAAGCGCATCATCACAATTGCATCTGCTCCCTTATCCTCTGCAGCTTGACGCAGTCTATCTAAGGCTTGATTGCGAGAATCTTCTAGCATCTTGGTATAACTGCGAATTTCGCCACCAACTACGGATTTTAATCCAGCACCAAAATTTTTAACAAAATTTTTGGACTGGGTAGTCAGACCAAAGACTTCTCCGATAATTTCGTATTTTTTACCAGGTATATTTTCTGTGGTTGTTATTAAAATTTCTCTTTGTGCCATTTTGGCCCTCCTATCAGTATCATTAACATAATATATTACTAAATAAATAGTATGAAATCCTAAAACTTTTTTGTCAAATCAGATTTAGTATTTTCGCCGCAATTTCAGGGGGCATTAAATTAATCTTAGTTAGCTCTTTAACAGCTACCCAACTAGGCTGGTATACATTTAAATTATTTGAACGCTCTTTTTCTTCTCCACTAATTTCTGGCACAGCTATAAAGGGCATTTCAGCGTAGAAGAAATGTTCATTTTCTTGATTTTTGTATTCAAATAGATAGGTCAAGTCAGCTGGCTTTAGCTGAATACTCAGTTCCTCATCAATTTCTCTAATTGCGGTTTCAACTGGAGTTTCATTCCCTTTAGCTCCACCTCCTGGAATTACCCAGTAGTCCCGACCATTTTTTAATCTGTGAATTAATAAAATCGCATCATTTTCAGAATTATAAAGTATTACACGTGCGCGCATATCAAACACTCCTTCAAAAAAATAATATGGTGTTATTATACTCTTTTGCCAACCAAAAATTGTTTTAACAAAAAATCTGTTGCTTCAAATGCAACAGATCTTTCTTAACTAGTCTTTAATTGTTACCAAAGTATATTTTCTTTTACCTTTTCTAATAATAACGTATTTACCGTCAAAGGCCCTAGCAGGATCGACCTCAAAGTCAACTGATTGCTCGCGCTCACCATTAACATAAATTGCTCCGTTAACAACATCTTCTCGTGCCTGACGTTTAGAAGATTCAATCTTAGTATTAACTAAGAAGTCTACGATATTTTGGCTTTGAGAAGGTGCTACGGCTGCAGGAGCACTCTTAAGTCCCTGCTCAATCTGTTTAACCGACAAATCTTTAATATCGCCGGAAAACAGAGCGTCTGTGATCATCTCTGCCTCTTTTAATCCTGCTTCGCCGTGAACAAACTTGGTTACTTCCCTTGCAAGTGTCTTTTGTGCTGTCCGCTTCCATGGTTCAGTCTTTACTTGTTCAGCCAGATCATCAATTTCTTCATGACTTAGGAATGTAAAGTACTTCAAATACTTAACCACATCACGATCATCCTGATTAATCCAGAACTGGTAAAATTCGTAAGGGCTGGTTTTTTCAGGATCAAGCCAAACAGCTCCACCTGCTGATTTACCAAACTTGGTGCCATCAGCTTTTAGCATTAACGGAATTGTTAAACCAAATGCCTGTCTGTCTGATCCCATTAACTTGTGAATTAAATCAATGCCAGCTGTAATATTACCCCACTGATCGCTACCACCAATTTGCATTTGAACACCATAATTTTTATTTAACTGGTAAAAATCAATGGCTTGTAAAATTTGGTAGGAAAATTCCGTAAAGGAAATACCATTTTCCAAGCGACTGGCAACTACATCTTTATTAATCATGTTATTAACTTGGAAGTGCTTGCCATATTCACGCAAAAATTCAATTAAGCTTAATTTATCAAGCCATTCAGCGTTATTAACAATTTGAAAATTGTCAGTGCCAAACAGCTTTTCCATTTGTTTAGTCAGAGCCACTTCGTTTTCATGCAATTTTTCTGCACTAAGAAGAACCCTCTCTGATTTACGCCCAGAAGGATCGCCAATTGTTCCCGTACCACCACCTATAACAATCACAGGATGATAACCAGCCAATTGAAATCTTTTTAATATCATGAAAGGAATAAGATGCCCGATATGTAATGAATCACCCGTGGGATCAGTACCACAATAAAGAGCTAAATCATCGTGTTCTTGCAAATATTTAGTCAGTCCAGCTTCATCAGTTTGCTGGTTAATCGCTCCGCGCCACTTTAAATCTTCTAAAATATCAAAGTTTGCCATCTTTTTCCTCCAATAAAAAAGTCCCCAGATTCGTTTTTGAATCTAGGGACGACTAATTACTTTTTCAGCCGTGGTACCACCCACGTTTACACTTAAATTACAAGTGCCTTAACTATGGTCTTTACGGGAACCACCCAACTAGTATTTCGCTACTCTTGACCTGTCTAGCTCACACTAACCGCTAGTTCTCTGAACGCTGAATCAAGGTGTTACTTAAAATTGTTATAAATGATAATACTCATTTTTTCTTAATAAGTCAATATAATTTTATTACTTATAGAAGCCTTTAACCTTTAAGCCATATGCTTTGCCAGCTGTCATATCATATTGAATAGCTTCATAGTCAGCTAAAATTTCTTGTTGCTTTTTAGTCAAATACTTGGGATCAATTACTTGTCCTTGACGGCCAATTAATTCGAAGCCTTTATCTCCTTTAAAGTTAATCGTAATTGCCGGCAGTTTCTTATGAACTTCAGTCAGCAGTGCTTGGTACGGAGTAACTTTTGAGTCAGTCTGTTCTAACATCATAGCAATAAAATCACTTGAGCTGACAAAATTATTAGCCCTACGCGGCAATCTAGTCTTTGCGCCATGTTGGCGAGCATACTTGTTTGAGTAAATAAAGTAGCGCGTTGAATGCATTTGTACCGGATACTTAGCAGTATAACTTTGAGAAATAATACTTGGATAGTGATCTCCATAAAAGACCAAAGTAATAGGCTTTTGAATTTTATCAATCTGCTTGATAAATTGCTTAACTGCCTTATCAGTATATTGTGTACCCTTGACATAGGTAGCCATTTGATCACGCACTGCTGGAGACTTGAACAACTCTCCTGAAATCTTACCCATGTATTCGTTGTTTGGATACCAGTTATTGTATGGCATATGGTTTTGAATTGAAATCAAGTTGATAAACTGGCCGCCGTTACGTGAATTGATTTCTTTCAGTCCGTTTGCATAGGTAGTAAAGTCAGAGTTATAACCACTCTTTCCTAATTTCTTTTGGTCAATAACTTTATATTTTGAACCGACATAGATAAACTTATCAAACTTAAATCTATGGTAGTCTTCCTGGCGTGAGTAATACGTACCGATAAATGGGTGGACCGCAGATTTATAATCAAAGTTCATCCCTATTGTTGGGTAGAAATCATAATTTGGCACAATCTGAACGTATGGGGTCAAAGTAGACTTGAACATACCCATGTTCAAACCTGTTAAAGTTTCCCATTCCATGTTGGCAGTACCACCACCATAACCAGCACTCAACATATTACCGTAAGTCGAACGTGATTTCATCGACTGGATAAATTTAACTGGATTTGGAACATCACGGTCGAACCTAATAGTAGGGAAGGTACTTGGATCAACAAAACTTTCGCTCAGATTAAAGACAATTGTTTGATTCTTCAAGTCATTTTTACGTTTCTTATTAATTCTGGCAGCAACCTTCTCATACTTGGTATTTAGTTGCTTAATGCTTGTTTCTGAATAACCTTCAGGTTGATCCATAATTTGCAAGTCAATGTAATTCAAGAAATTAAGCACTGGACCATTAACCTGAATATCCCGCTCTGGATTACGGAATCTTTGCCTGTTATCAAAACCACGATTAATATGATAAATTACGCCACCATCATGGTTAAAACGTAGCGGTGTAACAAATAGTAGCAGACTTAAGAGTGCCCAAATACCACGCCTTTTCCATGATCCGCGCTTTTTAATTGGCCACTTTAATTCCAAGAATATATCTAGCGCAATTATCACAACTAATGCAATTAAAATTACAATGACAGTTGTTTTACCAATCATTGGAATCAAAGTTCTCCAATTAACTATCTCACTTAATTCAGTGGGGTAGATTGGTTCACCACGAAGTAAAAGCTTAATCTTATTGGCAATAGCCCAGCCGATTGCAATCAAACTTACCAGAATATTTGAAGTCCAGTAACGCGTTGTTACGAAGTAAAATACAGAGAATAATGCATCTAGAAAAATGGTAGTCAGAATCATGGCAAAAAACTTAGTGCCAAGAAGATAAACTATCGCATTAATCGTTGAAGCTGTACTAATCTGAATTCGTAAGTTATCAGATTCAATTAGGAAAGAACCAAAACTTAAAATGTAGAACCAGGCCCAAGTAAGCAGATTAACCCTGTTTTCAATAACAAACCTGGTAAATATTGCCCAAACCTTTTCACAAACTTTGGCCAGATTAGGTTCATGATCTAAGTAATTGATGATCTTGGCAAACGGATTTATTTGAAATAAATAGCGCTCAAGCAATTGATACCAGAAAACCACAATTATAGTCATCACTATCAACAAAATCAGCTTGTCAATAATGGATGATCCTGTAAAGCTAAAAGCTCTCATAAATCTGGGTGAAATAGGTGCATCCATGATCATGATTACTGGAATAAAGTAGCGCATCTGCTTTTTATTAAAAGTTAAGATTAACTTCTTAAACAATAAAAAGACGGCTACCACCAATAAAAACATAAATGGTGACGTAGGATTATTTAAGAATTCCCTATTCCAGTCGCCGCCACCATTACCGGAAATTATCTGAGACCAGTAAACAGCATCAAAGCCGGAAACGCCAATTACTACAATGAAGAAGGACAAAAAGCCACTGATTAAAGATAACGTTAGCAACTTATTATTGATGGGAACATTGGCTAGAAACATGCCCCAAGCAAAGAAAAGCACTAAGTACAAGCCATAAAGCGAATATTGAAAAGATAAATTACCAGCACTTAAGGCAAAACCTAGTAAAGTCAGCAAACTTAGTACTAAGAGATTTTGCTTAACAGTTAATTTATGCAAAAAGTCATATAGGTGTGGCTGAATTAGCAAACAGAAAACCAGTCCGGAAAACAAAACTGAAGTACTGGTAATGATGGGAAACAGCATTCCCCAAACGCGCCACATATTAAAACGTGTTGGAACTATAAAGAAAAAGAAAATGTAGTAAACGATCAAAGTGACACTGGCTAACAGCCAATATTTAAAGCTTTCACTAACACTTTGCTTTTTCTTACTGTAAACAGCACCGAATACCATAGGCACTATCATTAAAGTCGCGTTGTGCAACATGTTAGGCATAAAATGAATAAATGAAAAGTGCGCTCTGGCAGCAAATCCTTTCAAATTAAACATTTGCACTAGCATAAACAGAGTTGCCACCAGTAGGAAAATTATCTGAATAGCTTTTAAAGATTTCTTATTTTTATTCATATTCCTAAGTTATATTCCTCACTAAAAATGATGCTGTTGACTATCATGTCTTATACCCAATTTTTTCTTAATTGAGTATAAAACATCAACCTTTTTTCCGTTGCCAGTAAAAAAGTCACGTAGGTCATATCTAAATTTGAAAGCCATGACCAGAGTCATTATTAATAATACGATTCCCGCTTCTCTAACTTTAAAAAGTTCATACAAACTGAACAATATTATAAAAATTATCGGCGGAATCGTCAAATTTTGTAATAGTATCAGTAGTATTAAAGCAACTAGAAGTGTCACCGCAGCAGCAGGAGTATCATATAGCGCCGCTACAATTACGGCTACCGTTACGCCTTTTCCCCCGTCAAAATGGTTCCAAAAGGGAAAGCAATGACCCAGCTCCAAGCCTAAACCCGCATACAAAAGAGCAATATTGTCTGAGAAAAGATAGTGTACGATAAGAAGACAGATGAAAGTTTTTAACAAGTCACCAATACAAGTTAATATACCCCATTTTTTCCCAAACACTGCTCCGACATTTGCTGTTCCTGGATTACCTGAACCCACCTTTGTGGGATCTTCGCGTAAAGCAAAGCGGCAAATTAAAACCGCAGACAACAAGCAGCCAAATCCATATCCGATAGTGATTGACCACAAACGCATTACCAATTGTCGCCTTCTTCCTGGTAACTTTGATCTTGATAATCCTCGTAAATATGATAGTCTTGATTTTCAGGATTTTTAAAATCAAACCCTTGAATTTTGTTACGTTTATTTTGGTAGGTTTCGTTATTGTCTACTGGTACAATAGACAAGCCTAATTCCGTTCGTAAATAATCTGATACTCTCTGCAATTCCTTAGTTGATTGCACTTGATAAGACGCACCGTTAATTGTCGCATTGTGTCCGTGAAGATAATCATTTTTGACGTTCTTAGTAGAATCACGGTAGTTAAACGCAATTTGACGCAGCACATCAAAGGGTAAATTAGTTTTAATGTTGTTAGAAATTGCAGACAATACTGAATCTAACCTGGCTAAAGTATTGATTGACACTGACTTCTTTATAATAGTAGTTATCACTTGACGTTGGCGTTTTTGACGACCATAATCACCTTCCGGATCATCATAACGCATACGTGAGTAGGCCAGAGCTCCTCCACCACCCATGTGTGTCAACTGGTTTTTCTTAAAAATATAACCACCATATTCAAAACTCAAAGTAGGTTTGATATTAATGCCACCGATATAACGAATTAGCCGCATAATACCTTTCATATTCACCAGAACATAATATTTGATTGGCACATTAACTAACTTGGACACACTTGCCATGGACATGGCTGCTCCACCAACAGGATAAGCAGCGTTAATTTTTTTTACTTGAAATTTTTCTGCTCCTACCATTTGGGCCATCGTATCTCTAGGTACCGACATTAATGAATAACGCTTTTTCTGAGGATTAACGACAGCAATAATAATAGTGTCAGTATTACCTATTTTTTCTTTACGATCAAGTGCTCCCGTATCAGTGCCCATTAGCAATACAGCAAATTTTTTTTTGCCATCAAACTCGCCATTTTTGATCTGCACACTGTTTTGATCATCGTAGGCATTATCTACTGCATCTTTCGTGCGCAAATATATATATGCGGAATATACACCAACTGCCACAGTTAACAGGATTGCAATGCTTAACACCCAAGCTAAAATCCGCTTTCTTCTGTGGTAGTCCTTTGCGTGTAATTCGACCCGACTCTTATGCGGGTGATTCTCGTTGTGATCCATAACTTTTTACTTACCTAAAATCTAGTTACAATGAGTATATTATAGCAAAAAAACAAACCGACGACGGTTTGTCAATTTTATCTTATTAAAAACATTAATTTGTTTAACTCAATGTTAAGGTCAATTTGAATTCTTCATCACTATCACTGGCAAGACTGTCCTGATCTATACTGGCTTTAACTTGTTCGTGATCAGTCGTTAACGCAAAATCAGCAGAGGCCAAAGTCAAAGTAGTACCGTCCCTACTCAGCTCAAGTTCATTTGCATTGGTAGTGATTGACCATCCTGTAAAAACAGGCATTAAGAATTTTAACAAAAATGGCAAATCTTTATGCGAATTATTTTTCAAATAAAACTTGATATCAATTCTATTTCCCTCCAAGGCATATGTAAGAATTGCCTCAAAATGGTAAGGAAATTTTTTATAGCTTGAGTTGTCGTCAATTAACGCTAAGCTTACTCTGGAATCTCCTTTATCTACAACTGTCCATGGCAGGATGTCAGCCAGGTTTTCCCCTTGACCTGCTCCCTTAAAAATAATCTCTAATTGTTTTTGCGCATCTTCATCTTTAAAATAATCAGTCTGATTATTTTGGGCAATAAAGTTAACTAACTTTGCACCCTTTTCAGAGATAGAAATTCGCAAAACAGAACTTTCAATTGTTTGCATAATTTACTCCCACACTTTTTTTCTTCCTCAAAAATAGCACTCAAATAATGTTATTGTCAATTTGCATCGAATATCTAAAATACTTTTATATAATTTAATTAGGGACTTATTTGCAAGCACTTTTTAGTAAAACAAGCTAAAAGTATTAGCAAAATTTAGTTAGATATATTATAATAGACTTGTTCCCGAGAATTAAAAGAAAGTTTTTGGAACAAGTTAATAAAAAGAGCATCCCAAGAAATTGGGGTGCTTTTTTTGTAAATCAAATTTCATAATTAATACGATCGCGCGACGCCTCAGTTAAATCTGCAGAAACCGGTGCAACAAAGGAACCATCATCTGGCAACTTAATATCACTAGTTTTGCTAGCCTTCGGCAATACCGCTTTGTTGTATAAACGACTCGCAAGTGTATCAGCTGCCATTTTCATTGCTTCACGCAGACCCTGCCCTTCGGTTATTCCCCCTTTAACATCAGGGAAACTAATTACATATATATCATTTTCCAGTGGCTTAAAAATGGCTGGATACGTCACAACTTTATGGTTCATCCTAAACCTCCTCGTTTTGCACTTTCCCACTACAATAATATACCCAAATAAGTAAAAAGAAGAAATAATTATTAAAAAATTATTTTTTAAAGCAAAAAAGTGTTGAAAATTTTTATTTTCAGCACTTATTTACAGCTTATAATTTATTATTTTTAAATAGTCTCCAGCCGCTTAAGATAACAGTAACTAAACAAATTATCATTGAAATAATGAAAACTACATGCATACCATAAATAAAAATTTCAGGATGCTTCGGTAAATATGCGGTAACTCTGGCTCCTTTTGCTTTGCTCATTGCCGCGAATAATACAGTAGTTGCACTGGAAATACCAATAACCATACCAAGATTACGGGATAAAGAGTTAATACTGCCAGCAACACCTAAATCTTTTTGTTCAACGGAACCCATGACAAGTGAATTATTAGGAGAACTAAAAATGCCACTTCCCAATCCCATTAAAGCGATGCTGATAATGAACAACCAAATTGGTGAATTTAAGTTGCATAATGTGTAACCCACCTGACTGATTAACAGTAAAACCAAACCAATAAATGTGATTAGTTTAGGACCAATCTTGTCAGAAAGAGATCCTGCAACCGGAGCAGCAAACAGCTGAACTACAGGCAAAATCATTAAGATGTAGCCAGTTAGACTCGGAGACAGGTGCCGCGCATTTTCCAAGTAAAAAGGTGTGACCACATTGAAGAAAAAGTTGGTAATAAAAATTAATAATGCACAAAGCAGACTAACTGAAAAATCCGGATTTTTAAACAACTTGAATTGCAGCAGTGGATTGGTAGCATGATTTTCAACATAAACAAACCAAATAAAGCTTAAAAGACCAATTATTAGCATTAATAAAACTGGTAAAGAACTGAAACCTAACTGTTGGCCTAAAAAAATGCCGCCAAATAGAGTAATCATGCCTAAAGCAAAGCTGAATGAGCCCATTTTATCTAAAGGAGCTTTGGTAAAAGTAATGTCTTTGGGTAAAAATTTGGCGCCAATTAATGCAGCAATGATTCCCACTGGCACATTAAGCCAAAAAATATAAGACCAGGACAGGTGACTTAATATTAATCCACCTAAACCAGGACCAGCAATTGAACCCAGAGCAACAAAGGAACCAATAGTTCCTAACGCTTTTCCTCTTTCTGTAGTGGGAAAAATTTCAGTAATAATACCATTATTAGTAGCCATGGTCATAGCGGCACCAAATGCTTGCAAGGCCCTGGCGCCTAGCAAAAACAATAGATTGATTCTAAAACCTGATAAAAGTGACCCGGCAATAAAAAAGATTGCGCCTAAGCGAAAAATTTTAATTTTGCCCAAGATATCACTTAACTTTCCAAAAAACAAAATAAAGCTGCAGACTACAATTAAGTAGAGCGAAACTACCCATTCGGACTGGCTCATTGGAATCTGCAAATCTTTACTGATTACTGGCAAAGCAATATTAACAATTGTGCCATCTAAAGTTGACATAAACGTAAAAAGTCCCACGGCAACCAGAATCCACCAGCGATTCTGTTGTACCTTTTGATTGGTTTGATAGCTTATTCTTTGTGTCATTTTTACAAATATCTCCGTTTCAAAATTAGTTAGGTACCTTAATAGATTGAATTATACTCCTTTTTTTCGCTCTGCCAAGTAATAAAAACTACTAGCAATAATTTTTGCAAAACTTATTAGATAAAAAGAGCCGGCGCTAAGATAAATGAATTGATTCAGTTATCCTAAAAAGCTTTATTTTGCCATCAAAATTGGCGGACAATTAATCTTCTTTTTGGTAAAGAGACATAGATGTATTAAAATTAAACTAATAGCAAAACAAAAGAGGTATGAATCATGAGGATTAAAAAATATTAATTAATAAGATCACTATTAATAACTTCATATATAGAAAGAGAATTAAATGATTGAAAATACTCCCCATAAAACAAAAGCATTTATTGCAGGAGTTAATTTAAATGACCCTAATTTTGATTATTACATGAATGAACTTGTCAATCTTGCAGAAGCCGCAAACATGCAGGTTGTGGGACAGGCGCGACAAAATGAGGAACACATAATAGCTGGTACTTATTTTGGCCTGGGAAAAATAAATGAAATTAAAGATATGGCACGAGGCCTAAAAGCAAAAGTATTAGTACTTAATGATGAGCTAACACCTGTACAAATTCGTAATTTAGAAAAACTGACCAAGCTGCGGGTAGTTGATCGTACTGAATTAATCTTAGAAATATTTTCAAGCCGTGCACGGACTAAGCAAGCAAAATTACAAGTGCAGCTGGCACAATTACAATATGAATTACCGCGCCTGCATCCTTCAGAAAATTCCTTGGATCAACAACGCGGTAATGGCGGTTCCACCGGTGGTGGTTTTGCCAACCGTGGGGCTGGTGAAACGAAACTGGAATTGAATCGGCGCACAATTGGTAAACAAATTTCTGTTATAAAAAGGGAACTACAAACTATTAGTAAACAAGAAGAAATTAAAGCCAAAAGACGCAATCAAAATCATATTCCTAAAGTAGCACTAGTCGGCTACACTAATGCCGGCAAATCAACTACTATGAATGGATTGTTAACAGAATTCTCCAAACACAGTGCCAAACAAGTTTTTGTCAAAAACATGTTGTTTGCTACGTTGGATACAAATGTTCGTCGTATCGACTTAGATAATAATTTTAGCTTTATCCTTTCAGATACAGTTGGTTTTATTTCTAAATTGCCCCATAACCTGATTGAATCTTTTAAAGCTACACTGCAAGAAGTAAAAGATGCCGATTTATTAATTAACGTCGTTGATGCTTCTGATCCCAATATGATTCAGATGATCCGCACCACACAAAATGTTCTTGATGAAATTGGCGTCAAAAACAGGCCGATGATTACTGCCTATAACAAGGCTGACAAGTCAGAGCGTAATTATCCGCAAATTGAAGGTAATGGTATTCTATATTCTGCAATCGATGCTAAATCTATCGCAACCCTTGCTGATTTGATAACTAAGCATATTTTTAGCAGTTATAAAAAAATCAATTTGCTTTTACCCCTATCTGCCGGAAAAATTTTGTCTTACTTGCATGAAAATGCTCAAGTATTAAAAGAAAACTATCAAAATGATGGTATTCATGTTGTTGCACGTCTTTCCCCCCAAGAACAAGCGCGCTTTGCTAATTATATTAACTAGAAAAAAAGATCCTCACACATTTATTATTGTGAGAATCTTTTTCATTTACTCAAAGTATCTTAACCTCAAAACTACCATTTTATTATTGAATAACGCGCTTTGCTACACAAGGATAAAAATATGAACTGATTGTCTGCAATACTACCCCCTGTTCAGGCGTTGCAGCACAAACATACTGATTATTACCAACATAAATCCCCACATGATAAGGTGCATTTTCTGATCCCCAAAATAAGAGATCGCCTGGCTGCAGCTGGTCCATCGTTACAGTTACTCCAACCTTTACTTGGTCAGTCGTTACGCGAGGCAATTGCACGCCACCGACTTGATTATAAACATACTGAACCAGTCCCGAGCAGTCATAATTATCTGGACCATTCCCGCCCCAGGCATAACCTTTGCCAATTTGACTTTCTGCTAAGTTCACCACGTCTTGTGCACGTTTAGAAACATTATCAGCAGAAACTTTATTACTTAAACGTGTTATTGGGGTTACATTAGCCGCACTCTTTGTTTGGATCGCATTATTAAGTTTAGGTACAACTGTCTTTTGCTCCTGCGCCTTTGGCTTAGCTGTCTTCTGCTTATCCGGTTCAACTGCTATTTTTTTAATTTTGTTTTTAGCCTTTTTGTTCTTCTTTTTGGTTACAGCTCTCTTAACTTGTTCGTGCACAGTTTGGGTATTAGAATCCTGCGTTAAATCTTGCGTGTAACGTGCTTCAATCCATTCACTGTCGCCAATCATGTACCATAATTTACCTTTGCGATCAACAGCCGTTTTGGCAACATTCCATTTACTTTTATTTTTTGCACGAAAACTGATCAGTTGTCCGCCATTATAATTTGTCCATATTTTCACACTCTTATTTGGCAGACAATTGATTTGTATTCTTTTTATAGGTGTCTTAAACGTAGCAGCATCTACAGTTTTTTGTGGTGAAGCAGCACCAATTCCGGTTAATGTCAATGCTGCAGCAAGACTTATTTTCCAAAAATTACGCTTCATCAAATCATTTCTCCTTTGGTAGCATAATGTGACCAAAAACTAGTATTTAACTTCATTTTAAACGCTTCAGATTTTTAATCAAGTTACACCAATCAAATGGTACTAAAAAAACACTTAGAAGATTTTCTAAGTGCTTTAATTTTTAGTATATTCCTATTCAAGAACACGTTTTGCAACTGAGGGATAGAAGTATGAGCTTAAACTATCCTTAACAACACCTTGTGAAGGAGAAGCAGCATGAACATATTGATTATTGCCAACATAAATACCAACATGATATGGAGCACTTGCTGATCCCCAAAACAGAAGATCGCCAGGCTTTAAGTCTTGTATCGAAACCTGTTTACCTTGTTTAACTTGTGAATAAGTACTACGACTCAGGTTCACGCCAGTAGCTTCACTAAATACATACTGAGCCAAACCTGAGCAGTCAAATCCTTGAGGTCCATTGCCACCCCAGGCATATGCTTTGCCCACTTCTGCATTAGCCAAATCCACAACTTTTTCGGCTTGCTTAACAGATTTTTTGGGTTTTACAGACTTTATTTTAACACCAGGTTTGACGGTGTAACGCGCTTGAATCCATTGACCTTCACCAATTTGATACCAGGTTCTACCTTTCTTATCAACGGCACTGCTTAAAACATTAACCGTTTTACCGTGTTTTATCCGTTGGCCGGTAAAAGTAGGATTTTCATAGTTATCCCAAATATTGATGCCATAACCGGGAACATAATTGATTTTTACTTTACTAGTGGCAGCTTTAACATTAGCAGTTGTCAAATTATTATTGGCTAAACTGGCAACACCTATACCAGTAATTGTTAGCGCCGCAGCAGTAGTAAATTTAACTAAGTTACTTTTAATCTTCAAAATCAAAATCCCCCCGTATTCGCATCAAACTATTTATATTAATAAGCTCTACTTCTATATTACAAAATCAATTTTACACGCTTACTATTACAAAAAGGTTACAGAAATAATACCGGTACGTAAAAAAGCCCTTTCACAAATTTAGCAGTAAAAGGACGCTTAAATTAATTTTATTGTTTAGCAAATTTGGGGAAAATTAGAAAAGAGTTCTTAATCTAAAATACGTTTAGCAGCGGAAGGATAAAAATAAGCACTAATTGACTGCTTTAAAACACCCTGGCTTGGCGTAGCAGCATGTACAAACTGGTTATCACCCACATAGATACCGACATGGTTTGGGGCAGCTGAAGATCCCCAGAAAAGTAAATCACCTTTCTTTAATTTTTTTAGTGAAACCTTTTTACCTTGTAAAACTTGTGAATATGTAGTTCTTGGTAAAATTTTATTTCCAGCTGTCTTGTAGACATATTGTACTAAACCGGAACAGTCAAAAGAATAAGGACCCGCAGCGCCATATACATAGCCTTTGCCAACTTGCTTTTTAGCTAAATTAGCTACAGCTGTACGCTTCTTGGTTACACTACTAGCACTAACATCATCGGCAGTAGCAGCACTAACTACCGTTACGCTAGCTGCACCAGTGAAAAAGAGGGCAATAACAATTATTAACTTAATTAATCCTTTCGAGTGTCCGTGTTTCAAAATTAAACTCTTTTCTAAATATATTTATTAATTTTAGCAAGCAGAGTTAAAACTACTTATCTATTTCTTCCGACATTTTCTATCTTACTCATTTAATGTTACACATTCGTGTCAAACGAGCTACAAAATGTTAAGAATTTTAATTTGAAACCATTTTTACAAAAGTAATTGCCCAGACAAGTTACTTACTCAGTTCTTTAACAATATCGTTCAGTTCACGTTTAGTCTGATTCCAATCATCATTAACTAAGATATGCGCGTATTTTTGCAGAGAAAGCGGCAGGACATTTAGTTCATTGCCAGTTAACCGTTCTTTAATCTTATTTGGATTATCTCCGCGCTTTATTAAACGTTCAGCCAGCATCTTTTTAGAACTGGCAGTAACGTATAAAAAATAGACCTGTTTTTTTAACTCTGCTAGGTAAGATTGCGCTCCCTTAATGTCGACAATCAAAGATACTAGATCATGATCCAGCCAAGCCTGATCTAGAGCTTCTTTACTTGAACCATACTGGTAGGAACCGTATTTGACATGTTCAAAAAAATGCAATTTTTTAAAACTGGCAGCACTTTCAAAATGATATGATTCCTTTGAGCTTTCTCCCGGCCTCATTGGCCGGGTTGTGTGGGTCAATACCCTGGGAATGGCGAATGTATTTGCCAAGTATTCTGAAATAGTAGTTTTACCAGCACCACTGGGGCCGGCAATTAAAATTAATTTTTGCAAAATCCGAGCTTCCTTTACTTGAAAACTATTCGCTTTTATAATAATATCTTTCTATTATAATGAAACATGGCTAAGAGAGGAAGTAAAACTTATTATGAAAAAAGCTGACGTCAAAGCAGATGACATTCTCAGTGCCAAGTCTGAAGAAGAATTGACTAAACCATTTGTGGGCAAAGTAGAAAAAATTTATGAAAACTCTGTTCTGTTAAAAATAATCGATTATGATAAAGCTGATAAAACTGCAGTTAGTGACCTCAATCAAAAAATAGTTGTCAACTTTAAGAACTTAAAAAGCGTTTCTAAAAAGAAAATGAAGGAAATTCAGGCTTTAGCAAAAAGTGACGTTAAAGTAGAAAAGATTAAAAAATCTGCCAAAGAAAAAACAACTACTGACACAAGTAAAGAATAATAACTATTTTTTAATTAAGAAACAGTGATTAATGTTCACTGCTCTTTTTTTTTGCCTAATTTTTGCCTAAAATTAAACCATGAAAATATTTATGATATGGAGAAAAAAGTGAAAGAAAAAGCAAGAACCATTTTATTTTGGTTCATTCTAATACAACCGTTTCTAGATTTATATTGGTTCTATCATGGCACTCTGGCTAATATTTTACCATTTACACTGCCCACAATTATCCGTATTTTTGCAGTGGCGACTCTGGTTTGCCTTTACTTTAGCTCGAAAAATTCTTGGCAAAAACTATCACAGGAAAAATTGTTGCTAATTTATATTATTCTGTTAGTCATCTATTCAGCATTACATTTAATGCATGTGCAACATTTTACCAGCGTGAGTCCGAACAATTATGGTTATTCTCCTAGTGGAGAAATCTTCTATTTAATTAGAATGATATTGCCCTTAACCGTGCTATATTTGACTGATGAATTAGATTTTGGGCCCAAGCAATTGCAAATGGTGATTGAAGGCATTTCAGGGCTTTTTTCTGGCACTATTGTACTTTCCAACCTTTTCGTTATTTCCCTGAAATCATACGAAACAGGAACTATCAGTGCCAACATTTTTGAATGGTTCTTTAATCCCAATATTGGTTATTCCCATATGGCGTCCAAAGGTTTCTTCAATTTTACCAACATGATTTCGGCCATCCTCTTTATGTTGTTGCCGCTTATGCTCTACTACCTTTTCACTTCATTTAACTGGCATACCATTTTATTAAATGTGGTGCAGGCTCTGGCAATGATTGAGATCGGCACCAAAGTTGCTGCTATCGGTCTGATTGGTGGAATAATAATTGGCCTCATCCTGTTTGGCATACATAAATATCTGATTAAAGATGTGAAAAAGGGTGGTAAGGCGTTTTTAGTTGCTGTCTTAATAGAAGCAGGATCCCTAGTGATATTGCCTTTCGGCCCTGCAATTCAGCGTTATAATTATGAAATTTATCTGGCTAAACAGTCTGACCATGATTTATCGGACGAAAAAAGGGAATTAGCCGCTGGTTTACAAAAATATCCTAATGGCGAAAAAAGAAAAGAGTTTTTGCGTTACTTCATTAAGAAAAATTATCAAGAATATGCGCTTAATCCCAAATTTGTATTTAAAAGCTATCCTTACCAATATGACCCTGAATTTTGGCTCAACATTATGAATGAACCGGGTCAGTCGCGAATGGAAAACCGTCATATTGAAAAGGCTATGCTTAATCAAGTAGTCAAAACCAATAACAACAAACTAGACAAGCTTTTTGGTATTTCTTACATCCGAGAAAATAATATTTTTAATTTAGAACGGGACTTTACTGCCCAAATATATTCCTTAGGCTGGCTGGGAATGCTCTTGTATGTTGGACCATATTTGGCAGTGTTAATTTATGGTGCTTACAGGTGGCTCAGGTATAAAGCAGCACGGACTTATTTAGTCAGTTCCTTAATCGTTGCCAGTGGTTTCATCCTACTTGCTGCTTTCTCTTCCGGTAATGTGGTGGACTTTTTGACAGCCAGCTTTATCCTCGCCTTTATTGAAGGAAATCTATTAGTTCAAGTTCGTAAAAAGGAAACAATAGAGATTGCCAATTAATGTAAAATGTAACTTTATCATAGTTTCAATTTTAGACAAGGGACTAACTGCCACAATCAGACTTGTTCCCCTTATTTTTTAAAAATTTACTGACCATTAGAAAACCCCGAAATTTATCCAATTTCGGGGTTTAAACTAAGTTAGTTGCTTAAATTTTATTCTTTATTCATTGTATCTGCTAATTCTTTAAACCATAAAGCACTCCTTTTAACATAACGCTTCTGAGTTTTGAAATCTACATAAAATAGACCATAACGTTTGTTGTAGCCATTTGCCCAGGAAAATTGATCTTGCAAAGACCATACAAAGTAGCCTTGGACATTCACTCCTTCACTGCGAGCTTTTAAAAGGGCAGCGACATGTTGATCAATGAAATCAATTCTTGGAGTATCATCAATAATCTTATCTGGGCTGACAAATTTATCCTTATAACCTAAACCATTTTCAGTCACATAAATTGTCTTGCAGTTAGGATAATCATGACTGATACGTTTTAATGTGTCATAGAGACCCTGTGGGAAAATATTCCAGTCCCAATCAGTTGTCGGTACCCCTGGCTTTTTGACAGTTTCTCCTACTCCCTTAAACTTAAAGGAAGAAGTACCCTTGTCACCAGTACCGTTAAAGTGGTTTTCACTTTCGCCATGATACGCTTTAATAAACTGATTTTGATAATAATTTAAACCAAAAATATCATTTTGTGATGCAGCTTTAGCGAGAATATCCAAGTCACCGTCTTGAATATCCAAATGAGCATCATTTAACTGCAATATTTCATTAATTGATGCCATGGTATCGTCTGAGTAATAGCCTAAGAACGTCCCGTCAAGCAAAAACTTATTCAAAAACGCATCTTGCAATTTAGCTGCATGCTTATCTTCAGTGCTAGTTGATATTGGATATACTGGTTGAATAACATGAATTAGACCAATTCTACCTGGTAAACCCATCTCTTTATATAAATTAACCACTCTGGCGTGTGCCACTAACTCGTTATGTTCAGCCTGAATTGCACTAGTAACGTCAAAATGATGGTTTGGTGGAAAAGTACCGGCAATGTACTGTGAATATGCTAAAGAAATTAGTTCATTAATTGTAAACCAGTTTTTTACTTCTTTAAATTCATTAAAGCAAAACTTGGCATAGTCCACAAAGTAATCAATATTCTTACGGTTTAACCAGTCACCATTATCAAATAAAGTTTTAGGACTATCGAAATGATGTAGGCTAACGTAAGGTTCAATGCCATTATCAAGACATTCTTTGAACAATTTATGATAATATTCCACACCTTTTTGGTTTACTTGACCGTAACCCTTAGGAAAGATTCTGGTCCAAGCAATTGAAACGCGCACAGCATTTAAACCATATTTTTTGGCAAGCCCAATATCTTCTGGATACCGGTTGTAAAAGTCACTAGCAGGATCTGGTGAAAATCTGCCCTGCTTTTCAAGGTAATCATCCCACATCGTTTTGCCTTTACCATCAACTTGAGTGCTACCTTCAACTTGATAAGCGGCAGTGGCACCACCCCACACGAAATCGTGAGGTAATTTTTGTACTCTATTTAGTAAAGTCATTTTATTCTCCTTTATTCAGAAATGTTAGCAATTATCAGGTCCAGACACTTGTCAGCATGTTGTGTCATATCTATATATTGCTTACCAGTAGTCGTAATCATCTTTGCGTTATTCTTATCACATTCCTTTTTCAGTTCATCTTTCATCGCATTCATTTGCGGTGCCAAAATAACGATGTCCATTCCTGAAAGCAAATCGTGGTGAGCACCAAATGAAGTAGCAGCCACTGCTAAAGGTAAATTGTTTTCAGCAGCTAACTTGTTTAAGGCTTTGGCTAAAATACCACTGGTACCACCACCAGCACAAAGTACGAGAACATTCAGACTTTTACCATCTTTTGTTTTAGCTAGTGGAATTTTGCTTTCACTTACAGTTTTATTAGTATTATTTTCAGAAACAGAAGCTGCTGGTTCAGTACTGGTATTAGTAGCAGTTGCATTAGTAGATTCGCTTGTGTCATTATTTACTTTTGCAGCTTCTTCAGTACATTTTTGCATGTCATATGCTTTAAAGAATGGGTAGTACATTACAACATCAACTACTAGAAGCAATATTGCCAAGATAATTGACCCAATCGAAAAACCGGTACCCATTATCAAGCCGAGTGTTCCTGGTGTAGTCCAAGGAAGATTATAAATAAAGCCAGGCATGTGGAAGACATCAACAAATATTTTAAAAAGCCAGACATTGGCAATTGGTGTCAAAATGAAAGGAATAAAGAAGACTGGGTTCAAAATTAATGGTGCACCAAATAAAATTGGCTCATTAACCCCAAATAAAACTGGAATTGATGCAGCACGACCTACTGCTTTTAATTCCTTTGATTTAGACATGAAAGCAAACATTAATGTAATTACTAAAGTAGCGCCAGTACCACCTAAAGTAGCAACAAAGTACTGTGTACCTTGAGCCAAAATTCTGTTGGCACCTGCAATGTTACCAGCTTTCCAAGCAGACAAGTTTAATTCAACATTGCTTAAATAGATAGCAGTAACTGCTGGTTCAACAATAGATGGTCCCTGAATTCCGATAAACCAGAAGAAAGCCATCGCACCATAAACTATTGCCAGACCAAAATAACCGTCTGCTGCGGTAAACAACGGAGATAAAACTTGAATAATCCAAGCAGCTAAATTTGTCCCGGTCGCAGCTCTAAAAGCTAATGAAAAGATCCAGAAGAAAAACGTACTAATTGCAAAAGGAATAATGTTTTTAAAGGCTCCCGCAATATTTTGGGGTACAGCATCTGGCAATTTAATTGTAATATTATGTTTAAAACATTGGTAGTACACATTGGGAACTATAAATGCTACCAGAAAGGCACAAATTAGTCCTTTGGTACCAATCATTGCAACTGCAAAATACAGGTTGTTCATTTTATCAGTTAAAGTATCAACAGCTACCAAGACAAAAGAAACCTGTGCAGTAAACTGCACACCTACAGTTGGAATCTGATCCGTTTTCGGTAAATCCAAATTAAACGAATCAGTTAAGGCCTTAGCAACCGATGAAGAAGCCATTAATGCTAAAACTCCCATGGACATGTTGTAAAACATGTTTAATGCATTAGCCACTTTGGTTGGCCAGGCAAAGTGCCAAATCAAAGGCACGTTAGCTATCAGTAAAAATATACTGGAAAAGATAATTATCGGCATTAAAGCAATAAAGCCATCTCTGACCGCGCGCAGATATTTATTAGCGGCGACTTTTTGAAAGAATGGCTGTGCTTTTTCAATTTGCTTAATTACAGCATTCATTTTTAAACTCCTTTTTCATTTACTTATTTTTTAGTTCATCCAATTCCTTCAAAGCGGAATTATACTTTTCATACAAATCTATAAAGTATTTAGCTTCATCCCTTAACAACATCGTAGTCATTAAAGTATCCTGCCCGTGTGACATGATAAATGTGGTTTCCATTTCTTCACCACTAGCTTCTTTACTCATTAGTTTTGTTTGTGCATTATGAGCATCGTTTAAAGAGCTGTCTGCACTTTTAACCAGCTCTCTGGCCTTGTCATAATTGCCTTTTTTAGCTTCATCAAGTGCTGTGATTAACGCAGTCTTCGCATCGCCAGCATAAGCGACTATTTCAAAACCTGCCATTGAAATTTCTTCTTTAGTTGCCATCTTTTTTCTCCTTTTCTTTTGGTCCTAAAATTTGATGAATGTGAATGATAAAATAAACTCTTTCTGCGTCTGACGGATGAAAATTAAATTCAACATTAAGAGCCTGAAAAATTTCTTGAGTTATTTTGTAAGATCGCGGATATGCTTTGATCATGTCACATTCAATCTTTTTATCGATAGATTCATTTTTTTCTGGCGGACGCCAGAGCCTTTTGGCCAGATATTGCAAATGAATTAGAAATCGTCTAAAGCTGTCCCGATTTTTGCCATTTTGATAAATGTTATTGTTATCCAGGACATTAAGAACGACATTAATTAATTTAGACGTGTTAAAAATATATTTCGATTTACCCTCGTGCTTGGCAATACCCGTAGGAATCTTGCTGTTGATAAAATGAAGCGCTATACTTTTGACCTCTGAAGGTGGGAATTCAACGCCTAATTTATCGTTAATAATTCCAAGAGCTTCGTCTGCAATTTGATATTCTTTTGGATATTTTTCACTTAAATCCGGAATTTCATTTTCCCGATATTTTCCTGCTAACAGTAATTTGTAGGCGCCATTGACATGTTCACTTAAGGTGAGATAAATCGAATCATAAACCTGAAAATGATAATTGATTCGCGCATTTTCAATAACCGCAAAAACTGCTGAAATAATATCTGCAGGAATATTATGGAAAAGGTAATTAAACGACTCTTTATCCTTCTTATTGTCTAAATAAAATATTTTCTGAATTTTTTTAGTATCAACTAGTCTATTTTTGCCCTGTTCAAACCCCACTCCCTTACCGAAAACAATAGCTTCCTGTCCTTTCCCAACATCAACTAAAATGCTGTTATTATTAAAAATTTTTTTAAGGCGCATAACATCTTCCTTTTTTGCAGAAAAAAAGAGACTACTAGCAATAGCCGATGAACAATAAAAATTCATCAGTTATACTAGTAGTCTCGCCTAATTTGATAGTAACAATCTACTTAAATTTTCAATACAGATAAAGCATATCACACTTTTAAAATTATGCAAACGCTTTATTTAATTTCTTTTTATTTCTCCTTGATAAACGATGAATCCGGAATCCTGATTAAGTAATAGCGGGTAGCATTATGCCCTGCATGCATGCCGATACCATTTTGCCAGACTTTTTTATAATTAGCGGTGTAAATGGCAACATAAGCTCGTTGATATTTGCGGTCCATTGTCTGCAGTTGCTTTTTGTCGTACGGAATTTTGGCCGCATTAAGATCCAGGGGACTTTTACCGTAAGCCACGGTAGCAAAATCACTGGACACCTTAATCTTTTTACCCGGTCTGTAATAAGTGAAAGTCTGGGTACTAATTCTTTTCTTCTTCGAATCAATTGTAACGTAACTGGAATTGCCCTCTCCCGGGTTCATAACAATCGGTTCATAAGTAATATGAGAAGTAATCTTGGTCGTATCGTCAAGGTCCGGGTTATCCAGCATAGTTTTACCAAATAGCCAGACAATCCCAACTAAAAGAGCAGCTACTTCTATGATATCTATTAAAAAATTAGGCCAGCTAAATTGCCGGTGCTTCTTAATAATCATTGTGATGCGGCGCTTACGAATGTTTTGCACAACAAAAACGAAATAAAGAATAACTACTACCCATAACAATACTCCAAGTAGATTCCAGCTAATCATAATGGACCTCCTGCATCTTCTTCCATTATATGGTAAAAAACACCTTTTGAATAGTTACGTTCAAATTTGAATTAATTTTCACCTACTAAGTCTCAGATATTTTATTTCTTAGTCTTTGTTTCTTTTTGTGACTTTTTTGTTTTAGGCTTTTTAACAGTGGTCTTCTTTTTAGCAGAAGCAGCAGGTTTTTGGTATTCACGTACTTGTTTTATTTTTTCCTGCATAGCATCTGTTAATTTGGCAATAACTTCGGCTTCATTTTGTTCAATTTCTGCTTCTGTCGCGATTTGATCAATTCGAAATCCTGATGCATTCAAATATTCCGACTGCGTTTCAAAATATACTGCGACCGGATATTCATTACCTTCTTCGAAAAAATTGGCATTCTTTTTATAATTACTATATGGCAAGTTGATCATATTGGTCTCTAATGCAAAAGTTATAGGTCTTTGACCGCTAATTTCAAGAGCAATATGACTCAGTGAATTATGCTTAAGGGCAGCTTTAGTTTCCTTAACTAATTTAGCTGCTTGCTCACGTAATTTGGTTTTGGACTTGCTAATATCAGCGTATTTAGTAGTTTCTAAGTCTTCAATATAATCTTGCTTTTCTATTTTAGTAGTGAAATCTGTTAAGCTTATTTTCAAGTTAAAAATCCTTATCTAATTTATCAATTTTTATCATCTTTTATACGATACTCAAATTTTTGTTCAAAAACAATTTATTTTATTTCTTTTAAAAATAATTTTTAAAAAACATTTTTTCTGCTCAGGGTTATTTTATAATATTTTTGAAATTATTTAGTTTAAAGAAAACGAAAGCTACGCACTATTTTTGTAAATATTAAATAACGCTTTAGCCCTTAAAATTTTGCAAAAGCGCTTTTATAAAAATTTATCAAAAAAACATAGACTTATCTACTTTACAAGCGTTTTCACATAGAGTAAATTTAACATGTAACTAAAAATTTTTCACTAAATTTTTTAACTGAAAGGTAGACGAATATGTCAGATAAAGTTTACACAGATTATTTCTATAATTCTGAAGATTTTGATAAAAACCACCAAATGGGATACAAAGATCTTCATATTCCTGAAGGCGTTGAAGCTCAGCCTTTGATTGTTCCTCCAGTATTAGAGCCTGATAAACAAGAAAATAACGATGTTTGGTATACAATCGATTCTCAAGAAGGCGACTTCCAATTTTTGCCAGGGAAAAAGACTCACACATGGGGCTACAACTTCCCAGTTCTTGGTAAGACTATGGTTTTAACCAGAGGTCAACACGTTCACGTAACTTTGAAGAACAGCTTACCAGAATTGACTACTTACCACTGGCACGGTATGGAACTTTCAGGTCCTGGTAACGATGGTGCTTGTCACTCACCAGTATACCCAGGTGAAGAAAAGCAAATTGACTTCATAGTTAAACAACCAGCAGCTTTAACTTGGCTTCATGCTCACCCATGTCCATCAACTGCCATGCAAGTTTGGATGGGACTAGCTATGGGCGTTGTTATTACTGATGCCAACGAAGCTAAGTTGCCAATTCCTAAGACATACGGCAAGGATGAGTTCCCAATTATTTTGCAAGACCGTATTTTCCACGAAGACAACCAATTTGACTACAAGGCAGACTACAACGCAATGGGCATCTTTGGCGACACTCCAATCATCAATGGTGTTGTTCGTCCATACGTTGATGTCACTACTCAAAAAGTACGTTTGCTCTTCTTAGGTGGTTCTAACCGTCGTGAATGGCGCCTGCACTTTAGCGATGACTTGGTAATGACCCAAATCGCCGGTGACGACTCATTCTTGGAGCACCCAGTTAAATTGACTAAAGTCTTAATTGGACCAGGTGAACGTCAACAAGTAGTTGTTGATTTCAGCAATTATAAAGAAGGGGATGTTGTCAATCTTTACACTGACGACTTCAAGCTGGTTGAATTCAGAATTCACAGTTATGAAAAAGATGACAGCGTAATTCCTGATACTTTATTTAAACCATATGATCCAGTTGTTAACCCTAACTCACCAGTTCCTCATGTTACTATGGATAACCACAACATGATCAACGGTAAGTTGTTCTCAATGGAAAGAATTGATATGAAGCAGGAATTGATGAATGCTGAATATTGGGATGTAACTAACACTAACGATAAAGTTAACGGTATGTTGCACCCATTCCACACTCACGGTGCTCACTTCCTTGTTGTATCACGTAACGGTAAAGAACCATATCCAAACGAAAGAGGAGTTTACAAGGACACTATCGAAGTAGCACCTCAAGAAACAGTTCGCATAAAGGTTTACTTCCAAAACACTGGTGTCTTCATGTACCACTGCCACATTATCGAGCACGAAGATGCCGGTATGATGGCGCAAATTCAAATTGTTGATCCAAAAGACCCAGACAAGAAATTTCATTTGATGGACATGGAAACTCTGACTAAAGCTTTTGCTGAAGAAAGAGGCGTTCCAGAAGATGAAGTCTTCTGCCCAGGTATGGACGTTGAAGGTATGGCAGTTAAAGGTGAAGACCACAGTCTTGACGCTCTGTCAGGCGCAACTCACCACTAATTATTACTTTCACTAAAGAATTAGTTAATTTTACAAAAATCGTTCATTAATTTGAACGATTTTTTGCTTTTAAGAAACAATCTATGTTTAAATAGCTTTATGAAAAAGAAAAGATTTTCCATTAAAGCTATTTTATTTATATTCCTAGGTCTCGTTCTCTTAGGTGCAGTTTTTGGTGCCCTTAATTCTAATAGTTTTAAAGATCGCTATGACTGGGTTACCCTGAAATCTTCTCAAAAACTGGATGTTCCACTAGAAAACCAGTACCCAGAACTACCAAATGGTTGCGAAGTAACTTCCTTATCAATGCTGTTACAGTATTATGGTATTAAGGTAAATAAGCTAAACCTATCCGAAAATATTAAGCATGTATCTTCTTACACGGATGATGGCAAATATCGAGGCAATCCCCATGTAGGCTTTGTCGGTTATATGAGCCAGGCAAATGCTGGCTGGTGCGTTTATAATGAGCCTTTAGAACAAATAGGACTAAAATATACTAATCGGATTAAAAATTTTACTAATCATGATTTTATTCAAGTAATGAAATTAGTTTCTGATGGTCATCCTGTGCTAATCATAACTACCACAAACTTTAATCATGTTAGCGATATGCAAACATGGCAAACAGCTCAAGGTGAAGTTCATGTAACACCATCTTCTCATGCTTGTGTTATTACTGGCTTTGACAAAAAGGCTCATGTTGTTTATGTTAATGATCCTTTTGGCCATAAAAATAAAAAAATTCCGTGGCAAAACTTGGAGAAAAGTTATAATCAGCAAGGAAAACAAGCATTATATCTAGAATAGAAAAAAGAGCAGATTCAATTAAGAATCTGCTCTTTTTCAAATCGAGGCTCGTTATTAATAACAAGTGACTACTTCTGTTCACATCAGGTTGGTCAACCACCAGCACTTCCCGTGCCTGCCACTTAAGGCGGGTGTCCTCACACAAATACGCATCTCGCGTTTTTGTCGACTCGCATTAATTATTATACTTATTCGAATGACGTTTGTAAAATTTTTTTATCCTGAAAAAGATTTCCACACACATACTTGATAAAAGCATCCCGAGAGCAATTGACCCTGTTACTATTATTACTCTTAAAACCGCATCATTAGCTCCACTCAGGTTGCCCGAGGTTAATTCTCGCACTGCCTGATAAGCAGGAACCCCGGGTACTAGAGGCACAATTGCCGGAATATAAAAAACTGTAGCCGGACATTTTTTTATCCTGGCAAAAATTATTCCTAATATACCGATGGCAAATGAACCAAGCAAGTTTGAGAGCAGCCGTCCCATTGATGCTCTCATTGCCAGCCAATATATGATCCAGCTAATAATACCGCTCACACCAGCTAAATTAAGCACTCGACGCGGAACATTAATTGTTAGGGCAAAGCCAACAGAAGCTAAATAAGCAAAGGCAACGTTAATTACTATTTCTAACCAAAAAGGCATTTTTTAAGCTCCTAAAAACTTTAACACAATACCAACTCCACCGCCTAACGCAAAGGCTGTGAGCAAGGCTTCACAAATTTTCGCCATTCCTGAAAGAATATCGCCCTTAAACAAATCCCGCAGAGCGTTAGTCAAAGCCAAACCAGGTACTAACGGCATCAACGCACCGGTGAGAATGTTATCAATAATCATCTTAGGAAAAAGATTAACTAATCCAGCTGCTACAATAGTCATAACCAGGGCAGCAACCAGTTCAGCCAAAAACTTGACGTTGGTAAAACGTTTAAAATAATAAAAAGAGAGAAATCCGATTGCTCCAACGAAAGCTGCGGCCGGAAAATCAACCCAATCATAATTATTCATAAACATTACCATCAGCGTGGCACTTAAAACCGCAGCACCAATAGTTTGCAACCATAAGGGAAATGTGGGAAAACCACCGTGGGCAATTTTATCTACTTCCCGTTTAACTTCTTGCAAAGTGATTTTTTTATCCGCAAAAGCTCGCGATAATGAGTTAATCCGGTCAACCAACTCAAGATTAATATTGCGTTCATGTACTAAAATACTCTGACAATAATTGCCGTGGTCGAGACTCATAAAAACGCCTGTTGGTACCACAAAGACTCGCGGATCGGGTTCCCCGGCACTTTTAGCAATCCGCAGCATTGTATCTTCAACCCGATACATTTCACTGCCCCCTTCTATCATTAGCTCACCGGCAGTTAAACAGGTATCAAGTAAATCCTGGTAAAACAGTTCACTTTGTTCAGCACTCATTTTTCACCTCAAAGTTTATTCATCGTTTCAATATCAATAGTTTTATTAACCCAGTTACCTTGGAAAAAGTCTCGTTCGTGACTAACGATAATGACTCCGCCAGGAAACTTAACGATAGCTTGCCTAAGTGCATCTTTAGCATCGCGATCCAAATGATTGGTAGGTTCATCTAAAAACAATAAATTAGCAGGTTCAAACAACATTTTAGCCAGTTTAACTTTTTCTTGCTCACCACCCGATAATTTTTTCAAAGGACTCATTGCCTGCTGAGCGGTAACACCTAATTTTGCCAGAGCGCCTCTTAATTCTTTAGGCTTAATCTGTTCAAAATTTTCCTGCAGATATTGCAGAGGGGTCATATTATTATTAGGCCAGGTCAACTCCTGCTTAAAGTAAGCAATCTTGGCAGTTTCTGATAATTTATAGGTGCCGAAAATGGGTTCTAATTGCCCCAGCAACGTTTTTAATAACGTGGTTTTACCAATCCCATTAAAGCCAGTAATAGCAACTTTTTCATTATTTCCAACTGAAAAATTAAAAGCTTCTTTTACCAGCGCCTGGTCATAGCCGATAACCAAATCCTGTGTTTGTAGAAGTAAATTGGCTGCTGTTGCTACATAAGGAAATGCAAAATGCGGTTTTTGATTGCTTTTGGGTGGATTCAGCACTTCCATCTTTGCCAACTGGCGCGCCCGTGATTTGGCAATTTTCGACCGGGTTCCAGCCTTATTTTTACGTATATATGCTTCCGTTTTAGCAATTTTGCGTTGCTGGTTAGTATAAGCCTTCATGTAAGTTTCCCGATTAGCTTCTTTTTGCCTCATTGCCTGCTTTAATGTACCGGTATAACGCGTGATTGTGCCCAGATCAATATCAATAATGCAGTTGGCAATTCTGTTTAAAAAGTCATAATCATGACTAACAACAATAAAAGCACCCTCAAAATCATTCAAATAATCAACCAGCCAGTCAATATGAACAACATCTAAGTAGTTGGTTGGCTCATCTAACAGTAAAACAGCCGGAGTTTGCAGCAGCAATTTAGCTAAAATGATTTTTGATCTTTGACCGCCTGACAATTGGCTCACATCATGATCATACCCTAACTCAGCCAGGCCTAAACCAGAAGCAACACGTTCAATTTCTGTATCAATATTATAAAAGTTGTTTTCCTCTAAGTAAGTTTGCAGCTTACCCGCTTTTGCGAGTAGAGAATCAGCTCCTTCAGTTGCATATTGCTCATAAAGTGAGTTTAATTCTTGTTCTTTTTGATAAAGGGGAGTAAAAGCCGTGCGCAAAAACTGCCGAATTGTCACGCCTTGCTGCAATTTAGCATACTGATCGAGATAACCAACTGCTACCTTATTTTGCCATTTAATTTGACCTTCATCAGGCAGTATTTCACCAGTTAAAATTTTAATCAAAGTGGATTTGCCAACCCCATTTTGGCCAGTGACTCCCATATGGTCTTCTTTATTAAGAACAAAACTCGCATTTTCATACAAAGTTTTATCCTCAAAGCCTTGTCCTAAATTTTTAACTGTTAATAAACTCATTATGCATCTCCCTAGATAGTAAGATAAGTAGTACTGGAAAAAGTAAAGCAGTTGATTTGTCTATCAGTTTAATTTGTAAACGCATGCAATAAAAAAGTGGGCAATTTGCCCACTTTTACATTCTTTCTTGTTCATATTTCTGCAAGGCATCCAATATTTTTGGCCAATAGCGCTTAGGCAAAATTAATTGCAACTTGTTATTATATATTGGAAAATCACTTGCTTTCATTCCCGTAATTTCGGCTAAATCCTCATCGGATAAGTGATATTTACTTGCGATCCGCTTTATTTCAACGGAAGCATGACCCCGAAACCATGAAAGAGCAAAGAAAAATAAGGCAAATATGCTAGCCACTAAAACAGCAACCGGTAAAGACCAGTGCAATGTGCGTAAGCAGATGAAAATTACGGCAAGAAAAGCAATAAAAGCTGATATCACACCATAAACAACTAGAAATACAGATTGCTTACGCATATTTTATCCTCCTTTGCTGAGAACACTTATTGACCAGAATTAGTCCCACTTGAAATAGTTCCACTAGAACTGCTATTTGATTCATCAGTTACTACTGAACGGTAAATCTGATAGTTAGTAAACGGGCTTGGATCCTGCCATTTAATGTTATTGTTCTGCTCATTTAGCCTATTGAGCTTCGTTTCATCATTATCCAATATTTTTTTATCCAAGTCAAGATTGGTACGGATCTTGTCAGAAGCCTTCTGTAGTTCTTTGGTAGATGCTACCTGAATAGAAGAACCGTTAATCCAAGCATCATGTCCTTGAATATAACCGCTTGAAATATTTTGGGAGCAACCACGATATGTCAAAGCTAATGCTAACATATCATTAAAGGTAAGATTGGTTTTAACATACTTCGAAAAAATCTTAACCAGTTTGCGGTAATTAGTTATTGAATCGACAGAGATAGCCTTGTGGACAACTGCGGTAATTACTTGTCTTTGGCGCATTTGTCTGCCATAATCGCCTCGAGGATCATCATGGCGCATTCTAACATAAGCTACAGCATGACGTCCGTTTAGGTGTTGCTTTCCTTTATGGAAATCACACCAGTCATACGAAAACTTAAACGGTACTTTGACATCAACCCCGCCAACAGCATCAACTAAGCTTTTTAACGCCTTCATGTTAACTTCTACATAATAGTGAATAGGAACACCGATTAAAGCAGAAACAGTTTTCATGGAAGCAGAACTGCCGCCAATTCCATAAGCTGAATTAACCCGAAACATATTGTACTTGTTTCCCGGATCACCTAAAATATTGGCAAGGGTATCACGAGGAATAGAAGTCATTGTTGCTTTATTCTTAGCCGGGTTAGCGGTAGCCAAAATCAAAGTATCCGAGTTGCCCTTATCATGTCTGCCTTCAAGTCCTTGATCAACTCCAAGAATCAAAACTGAGATTGGTTGTCTGTTGGCAATACGAGCAGAGGTGGCATAATTGCCACTATCACCATCAATTGCGCTGTGCAAAGCAAAATACATGTGAGCTGCCCAAGCCAGACCCAGGCAAACAAACAAAACAGCCACAATACCACAAATCCGTGCGAAAACGCTGCCCTTGAATGCTTTAGCTGGTTCCGCTAAAGCAAGATTACGATGAAGATTTAGAGAAGAATGTTCTTTATGGTAATCTTCTCTGCGTTTTGAATTTGGATTCATTCCTCTATTTAATCCCTTTCGTATTTTTCCATCTATTATTTTTAACACTTTCAAACTTGAATTAAAATAATATCAATTATAATTAATAATATCTTATTTTTTATTCTTTAGTATAATTTAATTATATATATCAAAAAAGGAGATTTTAAATGTCAATTCCTAAACGAAGTGAAGTTCCCGCAAATCTAAAATGGGATCTAACTAGAATATTTAAATCAGATACTGACTGGGAAGACGAATATACACGTCTTAAAAAAGAAATACCAGTTTTAAGCACCTTGAAAGAAAATTTTGTTACATCAGGTACATCATTATATAATGGAATAACTAAAATTTTAGCACTTAGCAGAAGGCTGGAAAAAGTTTACTCTTATGCTACTTTAGCTAGTGATGTTGACACTGGAAACGCACACTATTTAGGTTATGTTGCTCAAGTACAAGGATTAGCCAGTCAATTTGAAGCAGCCACCGCTTTTATGAACCCTGCAATTTTAAGTGTTTCTACCGCAAAATTAGCAGCATTTAAGCAAGAAGAACCAAGATTGGTCAACTATAATCATTTACTTGATCAGATTACCAGAATGCGGCCTTATACTCTATCCGCCAAAGAAGAAAAACTGATTGCAGATGCTGGAGATGCATTGTCTGCTTCTGATAACACTTATAATGTTTTGACCAACTCGGACATGGAGTATGGCTATACTCAAAATGATAACGGAGAAATGGTGCAGCTTTCTGACGGCTTGTATTCTTTATTGATTCAATCTCAAAAGCGTGAAGTAAGAAAAGATGCATTTGATTCAATGTACGCCACATACGGTCAGTTTGAAAATTCTCTGGCTGCTACCCTGTCTGGTGCTGTAAAAGAACATAATTACAATGCCCGTGTTCATCATTATCAATCAGCACGCGAATGTGCAATGAATGAAAATGGTGTACCAACAGTTGTTTACGATACTTTAATTAGCGAAGTAGACCAGCATTTAAACCTTCTTCATGACTATGTAGCTTTACGCAAACAAATTTTAGGCTTGAACGATTTACAAATGTGGGATATGTATGTTCCTTTAACTGGCAAACCGGCTTTGTCTTACACATTTGATGAAGCCAAAAAAGAGGCTAAAAAAGCTTTACAGCCATTAGGTGAAGATTATTTAAAGCAAGTTGATTATATTTTTAATAATCAGGTAATCGATGTAGTTGAATCACAAAACAAGGCTACCGGTGCATATTCTGGCGGCTGCTATGATACGGATGCATATGAACTACTTAACTGGGAAGACAATGTTGATTCATTGTACACATTGGTTCATGAAACAGGTCATTCCGTTCACAGTATGTATACAAGACAAAACCAGCCATATGTTTATGGCGATTATCCTATCTTTGTTGCTGAAATAGCTTCCACAACTAACGAGAATATTCTAACAGAATACTTTTTAGCACATATCACTGACCCTAAAACCCGCGCTTTTGTTTTAAATTATTATTTAGACTCTTTCAAAGGAACTTTATTTAGACAAACGCAGTTTGCAGAGTTTGAACAGCGCATTCATGAACTGGATGCTGAGGGTGAACCTTTAACAGCCGATCGTTTAGACGATATGTACGGTAAATTAAATGAGCACTATTATGGTGATGCAGTCGAGCCAGGAGGAGAAATTGCTAAAGAATGGGCCAGAATTCCTCATTTTTATTATAATTTCTACGTTTACCAGTATGCTACAGGATTTGCTGCTGCCACTGCTCTGGCCAATAATGTCGTGCATGGTACTGCTGAGCAAAGAAAAGCCTACATCAGCTTTTTGAAAGCAGGTTCCAGTGACTATCCGGTTGAAATCATGAAAAAAGCAGGAGTTGATATGACTAAGCCTGATTATTTGGAAGAAGCCTTCACCACTTTTGCCAATCGTCTAGCTGAATTTAAGAAAATTGTCCAAAATAATTTTAAATAACACTTGCAAGTTTTGCTTACAAATAATATAACTGATATGTAAATTATAATTTCTTACATCAAAACCCACTTTCTCTTTAACTGAAAGTGGGTTTTAAATTGTGAAATTTTTTACGCTTTACTTTTGTTACTAAGTTATTTGGCTAAATTGCCAGCTGGTAGGTTAATTTTTAAATTTTATGCTTCCAATACTCTGGCTAAAAAATCCTGGGCACGCGGAGTTTGCGGCTGTGCAAAGAATTGTTGTGGTGCAGCTTTTTCCTGAATATAACCGTCTGCCATAAACCATACTTCATCCGCAACATTTTTGGCAAAGCCCATTTCGTGAGTTACAACGACCATTGTCATCCCTTTTTGGGCCAAATCCTGCATTACCTTCAATACCTCGCCTACCATTTCCGGATCAAGCGCTGAAGTTGGTTCGTCAAAGAGCATTACTTCGGGATCCATTGCCAAAGCGCGTGCAATAGCAACCCTTTGCTGCTGTCCACCGGAAAGGCTGGTTGGAAAAGCATCTGCCTTGTCAGCTAAACCTACTTGATCTAGCAGCTCAAGCCCTTTAGCTTTAGCATCACTGTCACTCAGCCCTTTTACTTTCATAGGTGCCAATTTGATATTTTCAATAATGCTCATATGAGGAAACAAGTTAAACTGCTGAAAAACCATTCCCATTTTCTCGCGTAATTTATCAAGCTGGTCTTCGCTTAAAGCAGTTAATTCTTTGTCTTCAAAAATCACTTTGCCGGAAGATGGCTGATCTAGCAAATTTAAGCACCGTAAAAACGTACTTTTACCAGCACCTGAAGGACCAATTAAGCAGATAACCTGGCCTTCATTGACTTGAGCGTTGATATCTTTTAGAACTTCATTACTACCAAATTTTTTCTGCAAGTGTTCAACTTTAATTACGGGTTTTGCGTTAGTCATGATTCATTTTCCTTTCAAATACTTTCATTAGACTGGATAAACCAAAAGTAATGATGAAGTATAAGATCATTGTGATTACCAATGGCATAACTCCACGATATGTATCAGCCTGGACTACCCGTGACTGATAAATCAAATCTTTGACACCTATTACCGAAACTATAGAGCTTTCCTTGATTAGAGAAACAAATTCGTTTCCCAGAGCCGGCCAAATATTTTTCATTGCTTGCGGCATAATGACGTAACGCATAGTTGCTGTCCGTGACAAGCCTAAAGAACGAGAAGCCTCTGTCTGGCCAACAGCAATCGAATTAATGCCTGAGCGAATTACCTCCGCTACATAAGCTGCAGAGTTAAGAGAAACAGCAATTATACCGGACAGTAAAGCCGGAATATTTATCACTAATCCTAAGCCAAAATAAATAAAGAGTAATTGTACCATTAAGGGCGTACCACGGATAAATTCAACATATGCTGTCGCAATCGAACGGGCAATTTGATTATGTCCTAACCGCATAAATGCCAATATTGCACCTAATAAGAATCCGAAAAAGACAGAAATTGCGGAAATAAATAAGGTATAGCCAACTCCCGCAATAAAGAAGTCTTTATAGGCCCACATTGAATTGGATGCTTTAACTTCTTTTTTCGTTTTACCGCTTGTTAAGTATTTGCCCGCTTGCGGTAAATACTTCTTATTGATTAAATCTTTCTGCTTAATCTCCGCAATTGATTTGTTAGCAGATTTGACTAAACTATTAGCTCCCTTATGAAAAGCAACTGATGTAGCAGATGACTCGGTCTTTAGACCTGCTGGAATCACCATCACGCCGTCAGTGTTTTGAGCAAAAGCCTCAGCTGTTGCCTTGTCAACAGAAACAGCGTCAACCTTATGCGTTTTTAAACCTAAAACCAAGTCGTTGTCTTTATCCATAGTTTTAAGTTTGACATTTTTAGCCTGTTTCTTAAGCATTGTTGCTTGCATGCTACCAGTTTGAGCACCAATTGACTTGCCGGCAAAAGACTTATAATTATGATATTTGCCCTTATCTTCTGTTCTTATCAGTAATTTTTGCTCACTTCTATAATATGGTTGACTAAACGCGACACTTTGAGCCCTTTTAGGTGTTGCATTCATTCCGGCAATGACCATGTCAACTTTTCCAGTTTCAAGACCTATTAAAAGAGAATCAAAGTCCATGGACCGCACTACAAGCTTAACGCCCATATCATGGGCAATTTTTTCTCCTACTTCAACATCCATACCTACTATTCTAGATTTGCCATTAATATTTTTGACAAACTCATAAGGAGGATAATCTGGACTGGTCCCCATGACTAGCTCGCCTTTTTGTCGGACTTTTCGTAGATAATTGTCAGTTCTTTGTTCAGTTTGTCCTTTATCAGCAGCTGCTGCAGTTTGGGGTAACAGAGTTAACATCAAGACTGCTATCAACAAAGTTTCAAGCAATTTCCACGGTTTCTTCATAATTTTCCTCCATTATTTGTTTTTATTATGACAATTATAAAGATATAAAAAAAGAATTACAACTATTACTTAATAACAATATTTTTTTAATTAATAAAAAAGGCTCTATTTATTAGTAAGAACAACTAGTATATAGAGCGATTTTACTATTTAAATTTCCAAATTAATTAAGCTTGAGAAGCACCGGTTACGGCATCTGAACCATTATTTTTCAATTGGTTTTCAGCAGTCACAGGATATGGCTTAACTCTTGAAGGATCAGTATTTGACTTTAAGTTATCAGCCGTATAATTAATATGAGTAATCTTAGCATGTTTAACATCGTCAATTGTCTTGCAGCCGGTCAATTGCATGTCAATTAACAGTTCTTGATTAAGTTGTTCAATAACTGATTGAACACCCTTGGCACCACCCAGTGCTAGACCATATAGATATGGACGGCCAATACCCACCATATCAGCACCAAGTGCCAAAGCCTTAAAGACGTGCGAACCACGACGAACACCGGAGTCAAAGACAATCGGAACCCGATGATTAACAGCTTTCGCAATTTCTGGCAACATGTCAATTGTAGCAGGGCCACAATCTACCTCACGACCACCATGGTTAGTGACATAAATACCGTCAGCACCAGCACCCATAGCGATATAAGCATCCTCAGCACAAACAACACCTTTAACGAATACAGGTAAGCCAGACATTTCCTTGATACGTCTAACATCTTGTGGGCCAATCTTTTGGGCCGAAGAAGCATACATTTGAGCTACAGTTTGGCCTTCACCTTTAGCTCCTTGGTAGCGGGTAAAGAAATCTAGAGGTACAGGATAAGCAAAGTTAGTTCTAAGATTAGCTTCACGAAAGCCAGAAATCAACGCATCTACTGTCAGAAAAATTCCCTTATAGCCGGCTTTCTTAACTGCATCAAAGACCATTTTATTAAAGTCCCAGTCTTTACTAAGGTACAGCTGGAAAAAGCGTGGTGCATCTGGAGCTGCTGCAGCAATATCTTCAACGCTCTTATTTGCATATGTACTGGATGAAAAGAGTGCACCAGCTGCTGCTGCACCCTTTTGGGTAGCAATTTCTGCATCCTTGTGAGCAATTCCGTGACAAGCAATAGGTGAGATCATCACCGGTGTTTTCAGTTTCATGCCCATAAATTCAGTATCTAATTGCGGATGATCCATATTAGTCAAAGCACGCGGTACAATTTGAAAATGGTTGAAAGCTGTAGTGTTGTTACGCCAAGTCCATTCATTTTCAGATCCCGAAGCAATATAGTAATATGCTCCTTCAGGCATAACTTCCTTTGCCCGTTCCTCAAGTTCATCGAGGTTGACCATATTTAAAGCTTCATTACGTTCGCTTTGAGGAAAACCGTTATAATAGTATGTCATTATTAAGACTCCTTCTTTATTATTATTTCCGCTTTTTATTATACATGTAAATGCATACAAAAGTTAGTGAAATTTTAAAAGGAATGTTTAAATTACAAGATTTATACTATAATTTTTTCACAAAAATAATAGCAGTTTTATCCTTTTAGCCAGCCTTGCTATAATTTATGCTTAATGATGTGAGTGAAATAAGTAACAAGATAAATTGCTACTTCAATTACAGCTATAAAAAAGGTTACAGGCAAATTAGTAATGTAGCCCAGATATAATCCGAGCCAAACGCCAATTAAAGCGAAAAAGACAGACCAAGCGATCATTGACGGAATAGTTCTGCCGAGATAATTAGCAGTAGCAGGTGGCAAAGTCAACAAAATAAACACTAAAAGAGAACCAACTATTTGTGCGCCGATTGAAACAGACATTGCTAAAGCTATTAAAAAAATCACGCTGATTGCTCCGGTTTTTACCCCATGAGCAAGTGCACCAATGTGATCAAATGAATCAAAGTTTAGGGGCCGTTGAATACTAAAAATCATTAGTAGCACTATTACGGACAAGACTATTAGTTGAATTACGCCTTGATGGTCAACTCCGATAATGCTACCAAACAAGATGTTAGTAGCGTAATTGCTGTTTGCACCGGATATTGCCAGAAAAAGAACACCCAAGCCAGTAAATAAAGCTGAAATTGCACTGATTGAGGATTCTTTTTGCTCGCTGTGAAGCGATAATTCTCCCACACTAATTGAACCAAGCAGCGTAAATAGCAGCATGCCCCACAGAGGGCCAATTCCAAGCCAAACTGCAAACGCAGCTCCGGCAAAACCAATTTCCGACAATGTATGTGCTAAAAAACTAAAATTGCGCGCAACTACATAGACTCCTACTGTACCACAAGTTATGGCAATAAAAGTGCTAGCTAGAAAGGCATTACGCATAAAACCATAGGCAAACATTATTCATATGCCTCCTTAAATTGAGACATTTCACCATGCTCAATTTGACCATGGTTTAAATATAAATAATTTTGCATATATTTGTGAGCTAATGACACATCATGCGTCACAAACAAGACTGTTATTTTATGTTTTGCATTCAAATGCTTGATTAATTTCATCAATTCATCCTTAGCCATAGGATCAAGACTTGCTGTAGCTTCATCTAAAATAATCATGTTCGGATTATCCAGTAAAGCTTGCGCTAAATAAGCTCTTTGTTTTTGACCGCCAGAAGCCTCCCCCATCCGAGTATTTTTAATTTGATACAGGTTGGTTTCTTCTAGTTGCTTTTTTATTGCTTTCTTGACAGTACTACTTTTGATAATAGGTGCATTTAACCCTACAAATGCTTCGATTGATAACGGATACTCAGCATCTATGTTGCGAAACTGAGGCACGTACCCCAGCCGAACATCATCCGCAAACTTAAATTCACCCGCACTAGGTGTCAACATACCCATTAGAATGTTAATTAGAGTTGTTTTTCCTGTACCGTTCGGACCTAAAAGAGCCGTAAGCGAGCCCTTTTCTAACTTAAAATTCAAATTATTGAAAATAGTATTTTTGTCAAATCTCATTGCGAGATTAGTGACTTCTAAAATATCAGACAATTTACATTATTCCCACTTTTATTATTTAAAATTGCCCACTTTGACAAATTGATTAACATCAATCGGGTAATATTTGCGGCCCATAATTTTTACACGACCGCCATACGTACGGACATAGTTGCCACGATACAATTTATTGGTACCAACTCGCTGACCGTTACCATCATAAATATAAGCATTATGACCTAAACGTTGAAGTTTACCTTCTACGTTGCTGGCAACGACATATTCATTAATACCTATTTGTAAATATTTGCGCTTTTGAATAGTTAGATCACCATAAATGGTTAACTTGGATCCAGCCTTTTTAGTTGGTAAATCCGTTGCTACCCCATTTTCATCATAAACAAGCGCATTATGCATCAGAGTCCTAGTAGCGACCGGTTTTGGCAAAACGGCAGGCTTTTTAGCGGGTACAACAGGTGTTGTTGGTGCAGTCGGTGCTGGAACCTGTGTAACTATCGGATTACTACTAGCAGGAGCAGTTGGTATTGCTGAAGCCCCTTGATCATAATAATATTTAACCAGATCAAAGAAGTCATCCATGGAGTAACCCCATTTTGCAAAATAACCATCCGGATCAGTGTGATCAGTTCCGCCTAAAAATGTAGATACAGCATGATGAGACCAAATCGTACCTTTACCATCATGAACAGCATTATCCGGTACTAAATTATACTTGTGCAAAAGCTGTGCAACGTAAACAGCATCATTGTTGACACCTTTGGCAAAATCAGCTAGATTATTTTCCTCACATAATTCCACTTGAATAAAACGATTATTGGCTACAGGACCTGCACCCCAAACGCCATAATCAGGAGTTGTCATCTGAATAACTCCAGTCTTATCCACAAAAGCATGAACATAGGAATAAATATTCATCCATTCACGATTAAAATAAATAGCTTCATTGCGTGCTGTAGCATTAGGCGTAGCAGTCTCGTGAATAACCACACCTTCGGGCTTGCCGTTGCGATAATTAATTGGATTGGCAGCAGTAAAGTCATTATATTTAATGCCTTCTTGCGCCAATATTTGTTCCGCAAATGTTACACCGCTATAACTATTTTGTTTTGCAGTGTCATTAATTGTACCAGCCTGAACTGTTACCGGTTGTGGCACTGCCATGGTTGTAACAGTTGCCCCCAATGCCAAAACAGCAATCAATTTCTTCATTTTCATCGCCTCATAATAACTACTTTCGGGCTACTTCAGCCAAGTTTTGATAATTATCCTTCATCCAATCTAAATAATTTGTATTATCAGGAATTGTTTCTCTTACTTTTAAAATAGGAATATTTTGTTTTTGAGCCAATTTCAAAAAATTAGTAACAGTTGAACTAGATGTCTGTTCATTGTCCACAAAAAATGCAATTTTTTGTTTTTTAATCCCTTCGGTCATTTTTTGAACGGAGACCGGACTGGGATCGGTATTGTTTTGAATTGCTTTCTCAAAATCTTTATTTGCCACTTTAATATTAACAGATTCTAAGGCATAATCAAAAACAGGCTCACTAACATAAATCGGTTTTTTAACATGATGATTTAATTTAGCAGCAGATCTCTGAATTTGAGCAATCTGGGCTAAATACTTTTTCCCATTTTTACGATAATAACGAGCATGCTCCGGATCTTTTTTACTGAGCCGCTTAACTAAGTAATTAACATACTTAGTAGGCATAGTCAAATCAAACCAGATATGAGGATTATCACCCTTTTTTAATCCCATTAAGTCTTCACCAACGCGCACCGGTTTTTTATCAACTGAAGAAGCCAATTTGTCCATCCAGCTGTCATAACCTAACCCATTTTCCACTACTATGTCAGCATTTGATAATGCTTTAGCATCATTAGTGGTAGGTTGAAAGTCATGAGGATCAACAGATGACTTGGTAATTATTGCTTCTGCTTTACCGTACTTGCCCACTACATTTTGAGCAATGTCAGAATAAATATTTGTAGTGGTCATAATAGTAATTTTATTACTTTTATGTGGTTTCTGAGAACAAGCACCTAACGTCAAAAGAACTAAACCCAATAGGGTAATTGTAGTAAATATCTTTTTTAATCTAGTAAATTTCACTAATGTTGTCATTCCTTTTCATTTTGAAGTGTTATTTTAATTAACACGGCAACTTTTTAATTAATTGCAGTAAAAAACCAAAGTTACTTACAATTAATAACCATTATACACTAAAAACGAATTGCTTTAAAATAGCGTACTATTATAGTTATATTACAGTTTTATTTCTAGCAGTAGATAGCATTGTTGTTCCCATTAATCTAAAAAGCGTGCGAAAATTTCGCACGCTTTTTGAGTAAGTAAACAATTAAACATAAAACTAATAATTATAAACTATAACCCAACTAGGTGGGCAAATACCGGCACTAACAGATTATCAACTAAAGCTGTAGCAACAACTGCTACTGCAGCAGTAGCTCCCTGAACGGAACCTAATTCTAAAGCAAAAGCAGAACCAATAGTATGTCCTGCAGCTCCCAGTCCTAAGCCTGTACCTAAAGGATCACTATTCAAGTTAAACCACTTAACCAATTGCTTGCCTAAGGCATAAATAACTACAGCATTAAGTATGCATGCCATAGCAGTTACTGATGCATTACCGCCAATTGCTTTTGTTAATGGCATTGCTACTGCTGTTGTAGCAGACTGACTGAGCATTGACTTTATTCCAACCGCATCCAGTCCGACCGCTTTAGCAACAAGAGTTATTAAAACCATTGAAATTAGCGTTCCAAAAACCAAACCCAAAAGAATTACTAACCAGTTTTTCTTTACGACATCGTTACGCTTATACAATGGCACTGCGAAAGCAATTGTAGCTGGAGTGATGAACCAGAAAATGATATCACCTCCGGGTTTATAGGCTTTAGTATAAATAATGGCAGTTGTAACGTTGAAATACTTCGCCAGAACAATTAAAACTGCTATTCCTAAAACCATGGCTACAAATAACGGTTGAAAAAGGAAAAAGCCTTTAGACTTCTTAAACAACCATTGACCAATTAAAAATACAATCAGAGATAAGAAAACGCCAAATAGTGGATTGGTAATGTATTTCATTATTTAACATCCCCTACTTTTTTATGGTCAATAACGGTTAATTGGTTATTGGTTATTTTTTCTATAACCCAGCTAAAAAATTTAGTAGTATATGCAGTAACAACCAATAAAATAATGGTAGAAGCTATTACTACTATAATTAATTGCAAGCCCTGTGCTTTCATAATCTTTAAATTTCCGGCCAGTGAAATTCCAGAGGGAACAAACATAAACCCAATTAGAGAAATTAATGCGCTGCCGAAAGAATCAACCCACTCAACCTTAATTACATGAAATGTCAGTAAAACGTAAAGCAGGACTAATCCTATTACCGGAGTAGGTACTGGAAAAGTTTTAGGCATCAGGTCAGAAATTATTTGGGCAGTAAACAAAATTGCCGCATAAATAAACATCTGAACTAAAATTGGTGCTGATTTTGTCTTTTCTTTTTTCATAAAAATCGCTTTCCTTTCTCATTACAGCTTTCTTGCTTTCAAGTACTAAGATAATAGCTAATTTGAGTTCTGTAAGCGATTTAACTGTGAAATGCAAAAAATGACCTGTGAATTACACATGAGCAAACTCACAAGCCATTGTTATCAGATTAAATTTACATACCCAGTTGTGCATTTAATTCTTTGCGATAAGATCTGCCAACTTGAATTTTAGAATTGTTGTCCATGATTAATAAAGAAGTATGATTAAACCAAGGTTGAACTTCTTTAATATCTTCAATATTTACTATTGCATTACGATGAACTTGCATAAAGCACGAGTCAGTTAAACGCTCCTTCAGCCAAGATAATGTCTTACGCGTTTCGTATTTTTGCTTTTCAGTTTCAATTGTTAGTACACCGTTATTGACTGTTGCTGCTATTATTTCAAGTTTTTTAACGACAACGTTACGATCCTCAAGCTCAATACTTAAAACTTCACTTTCTGCTTTTTCATGTTGCACAACACTGTTACTTTTAGTTTTTAACACCTTTTCTGCTTTTTGCAAAGCCTGGTCAATTCTTTCCTGCTCAAATGGTTTGAGAACATAATCTAGTGCTCCCACATCAAAAGCTTTAACTGCATAGTCATCATATGCCGTTGCAAAGACTATCATGGGAGAATAATTTAACTGTTTAAGCTCATCTGCTAATTCAAAGCCATTCTCTTCATTAAGTGAAATATCCAAAAATAACAAGTCAATTTCATGTTTGAGTAAAGTTCCCTGTGCTTCTTTAATATCTTCTGCTTGATAAAGTTTTACACTTTTTTTATTTAAAATCGGACTCTTTTTAATCAAGTAAGATAATTCAGCGCGAGCTAATGGCTCATCGTCAACTATCAGAATTTTCATTTTAAGCATCCCCTCTAACTTCTAAATTCATTTTTTGGCATTTTTCAACGGTATCTCAGCTTTAAAAACAGTACCATTCTCACCAGTTTGGATTTGCAATTGACTATTAGTACCGTATAAGCCTATCAGACGTTTATTTAAATTATAAAGTGCAGTACCGCTGCCGCCGGATTCACCAATTGGTTCTTTACCCAGTCTTTTTAAAATATTTGGTTTAATACCAATACCATTGTCTTTAACCAAAATTGTTAAATATTCATTTTGAGAGCTTAAATTTATAATAATTTTATTACCAGTTTTTCTGCCCTTAAATGCATGTTTAATGGCATTTTCCACAAATATTTGTAAACAAAATGATGGTAATAATGTATTATCCGGTACAGTTATTTGATAATCAACCGTGAATTTATGAGGAAAACGCAGCTCTTCAATTCCAATATATGCACTGACATACCTTTTCTCCTGTTCAAGAGTGATTTCTTTTGCCTGCCCATTTTTTAAACTTAGTCTAAAAAATGTGCTAAGTTCCATTAATGCTCTGTGAGCTTCATCAACATTTACTCTCATTAACGCACCGATAGTATTAATAGCATTAAAGAAAAAGTGGGGATTTATTTGAACTTGCAAAGCTCTAATTTCTGCTTCATTCACTAAACTTGTCTGCTGCTCAGCAATCCCAATGGCCAATTGACCTGAAAAAATCATGGCTAGTCCGCGAACTAAATTTTCTTCAACTACTGTCATTTCTTGTTCTGCACAAAAATAGAGTTTTAATGCACCAATAGTTTTTTTATTCACCTGTAAAGGACAAACAATTGCGGAAGTTAAGGGACAGTCTTGGTGAGGACAGCCAATTTCATTTTTGGAATGTGCCAATTTTTCTTTGCCGGTAGCAATAACAGTCTTGGATAAGTCGGTAATTACTGGTTCTCCAGCTATGTGATGGTCTTGGCCTGCACCAACATGAGCTAAAACATTAACTCGATCAGTTAGACCCACAGCATCAAAATTAGTGTATTTCTTGATGATTTTACAAACATGTTTAGCAGAATCAGAATCAAGGCCATGACGAAAATAAGGCAACGTTTTGTTCGCCAGTTCCAGAACATCCTTGGTCTGAACAGCACGAAGTTGACGCTCATTAGACAAATAAGTCTTCAAAATTTCAATGAATAAACAAGACCCAACCGTATTCAGCAAAATCATAGGTACAAAAATTAATTTGATTAAACCAAATCCATGAAAAGCAAAAATAAAAATCATTTGAATTAATTCTGCTAAAAAAGACAAGATAGCCACCCAAAATGTTGATGGGTATAAATTATTTTTTTTAACCTTATCACCTAAAATTCCGATTAAATATCCAATTAAGACTGAACTTACAATATAAAAATAGTCAGAAAAGCCACCAAAAATGACTCGATGCAATCCACCTACTAAACCAACTAAAAGTCCTACATAAGGTCCCGCGGTGAGACTGGCAGTAGTAATAACCAGCATTCTTGTATTAGCAATCGAGTCGGTTTGGGGTAAGCCCGTAATAATCAAAGGAGTAAAAATTTCTTTTGAACTCGAAATTTCTACACCAGTGAGATTCGCAATTACCACAAAGAGCGAAAAAATAATGAATAACCAAATTTGTGATTTTAGTGTCCTTTTCTCAATTAAATCCCTAAAAAAGCGCATGTTAACAAGGAGAAACGCCAGTATCATAATAATACCAAGGCGTTCTGATAATAATATGAATAGATTGAACACGTCTTTCTCCAATCTGCAAATCAAGTTGGAATTAACCTCTTATATCATATTAGTATGGCAAATTTTTCAGTTTAAGCAATAGAAATCGCATCCAACTGCTCAAAATAATGTTTGAGATGATAAAATTAGGGGTTTAAATTTTTTCAGTATACTTAAACTAATTTTTAGTCAGAAAAAAAGCACTAAGCCAACTAACAGCTTAGTGCATATTTTTTAACTCTCAATAACATCTGAAATGGAATTTATTTTTGATCTTGGTTGTCAACAGGCTTTTTCCACAAACCTAAGATTACACCTGCAACAATGGAGCCAATGATAGTAGCAACAAAGTACAGTAAAATGTGGTTAGCAAGTGGAGATACCCAGAGACCACCGTGAGGTGCAGGAACACCAATGCGCCATAGACCTACTAAGGCACCGCCAACGGCAGATCCAATAATACATGAAGGCAAAACGTGTCCAGCATCAGCTGCAGCAAACGGAATAGCACCTTCAGTAATGAATGAAAAGCCTAGAATCCAGTTGGTTAAACCAGCGCGCCGTTCATCCATAGTGAACTTGTTCTTAAAGAAAGTTGTACCGATTGCAGTCGCAAATGGCGGTACCATGCCTCCAACCATTACGGCAGCCATCATTACTGCGGCAACCGTTGAATGAGGGTCATTAGCAAAAGCACCGGAAGCAAAAACGTAAGCGGCTTTGTTGAAAGGTCCACCCATATCAATTGACATCATGGCAGCTAAGATAGTGGTTAAGACTACTAAATTGCCAGTGCCCATTTGGTTTAAGAAATTAGTAATCGCAAAGTTAACGGCACTAAAGATTGGGTTAACAATGTAGTACATAATAAGGGCAATGAAGAGCAGGCCTAAGATTGGGTAAATAAGCATCGGCTTCATTCCTTCAAGAGACTTCGGCAACTTGGCGAACAATTTCTTTAAGCCGACTACTAAATAACCAGCAATAAATCCAGAAGCAAGTCCGCCTAAGAAACCGGCAGGAGATTTGGCATTAGTTACCACATTGGCAACATAAGCACCACCATAGGCACCACTATAAACTGTGGCCATGAAACCACCGACAAAACCAGGCATTAATGCAGGCAAGTCTCCGATTGATTCGGCGATGTAACCTGACAAAATCGGCACCATGAAAGCAAAAGCCATGTTTCCGGCATTATTTAAGAAAATAAAAGCAGGAGATTTAGGGCCACCAGCGTAGTTTTCCACAATAAAGGAAATTGCCATTAAGATACCGCCACCGATAACAAATGGCAACATGTGAGAAACGCCGTTCATGAGGTTCTTGTAAATTGAACCCCAAATACCTTCTTTAGCATTGCCACTGTCATCGCTACTCGTTTCACCGTTTGAATGGTAGACACTGGCTTTAGAATCCAAAATGTCATCAATCAATTCATCAGGTTTGTTGATACCGTCAACAACGGGACGAGAAATTAACGGTTTGCCATCAAAACGTGGCATGTCAACTTTCTTGTCTGACGCAATAACAACCCCTTGAGCACGGCTAATCTCATCGGCAGTCAATTTGTCCTTGACACCTTCTGAGCCATTGGTTTCGATACGTACATCAACACCACGCTTTTTACCAGCTTTAATTAAAGCTTCTTGAGCCATATAGGTGTGGGCAATACCGTTAATACATGCGGTAACACCGACAATTAAAGGCTTCTCTTCCTTATTAGTTTCACTGGTACTTGCAGCTTGTTCTTTTTCGGCTTTTTTAGCTTCATCCTTTTGCTGTTCCGCATCTTCAAAAAGTTGGATCACTTCTTCAGGAGTTTGCGCTTTTTTAAGAGCATTAACCAGATCAGGGTCAATTAATAAGCCGGACAATTTAGCTAAAGCTTGTAAGTGAGTATTGTCAGCGCCATCTGGAGCAGTAATCATAAAGAATAAATGAACTGGTTGACCGTCAAGCGAATTGTAGTCAATCCCCTTTTCACTTTTAGCAAAAAGCACGCGCGCTTTGTTAATTGTCTTATTCCGAGCATGTGGCATCGCAATACCATCGCCAATACCCGTGGTAGATTCGTTTTCACGAGCCCAAATTGACTTAATGAATTCATCTTCGTCATTGACGATGCCGGTTTTGACTTCTAAATCAGCCATTTCTTTAATAGCATCTTCTTTGTTAGTCGCTTTAAGCGCCATAATCATGGATTCAGGAGCCAAAATATCTTTAATTTTCATTTAAATTCTCCTCAATTTACGAAATTTCTTCAACATTAATTTGCGGCAACACCGCATCAATCTGACTTTTAACGGCAATATCTTTAGTAAAAGCTGTGGCAGCACCACAGGCCATACCGATACGGAAACTTTCGGCTGGATCATTTGTTTTCACATAAGTGCCAACAAAACCAGCTATCATGGAGTCTCCTGCACCAACCGAATTGACTGCTGTTCCAACAGCTGCTTTAGCATGATAAAAATGCTCAGGGGTTATCAAATAACCGCCCTTGCCAGCCATGGAGACCATAACATTTTGCGCACCCATGTCGAGCAATTTGCGCGCACATTCAAGCATCTCTTTGTCAGAATTAAAAGTAGTATTAAACAAATCAGCCAGTTCATGGTGGTTGGGTTTAATTACAAGTGGCTTGTAGCTCAAAGTATCAAGCAAAGCCCGACCGGTAGTATCAATCACAAAATCTGCCTTTGCTTCTTTAATAATAGGTAAAAGTTCTTTATAAAAATCTACTGGTAAGCTGGGAGCTAATGAACCACTTAAAACTACTATGTCACCTTTTTGCAAGTCATTTAGTCGCGCTTTAAAAGCAGTTATTTCCTGCTCTGTAATATTAGGCCCGGCAGCATTAATTTCTGACTCCTGCTCTGCGTGCACCTTCACATTGATGCGGGTCACATCAGAAATAGTAACAAAATCGTTAACAATGCGGCGCTGATTAAGTTGGCGTACCAGCTCTTTGCCAGTAAAGCCACCCACAAAACCCCAGGCAGTATTATCAATATCCAGCTGATTAAGTATTTGTGAAACGTTAATCCCTTTACCGCCCGCCAAAAACGAGCAGTTATTAGCGCGATTAACTTCACCACGGTTAACCTGCTTTAATTGAATTACATAATCCAAAGCAGGATTAACGGTAACCGTATAAATCATTAGCAAATCTCCTTCAGTTTAATTTTGGCAGGCAGTAATTTTTTCTCTTTTGCACTTAACGCAGTAGTGAGAACTGTGACGTTTTTAACTTGTGCAAAAGTAGCAAAACTGCATTCGCCAATTTTAGAAGTATCGGCCAAAATATATGTCTGATTAGCTTGAGCAATTTCTATTTTTTTAATTGCGGCTTCTTCAGTATCAGGTGTGGTTAGATTGCCATGGTCATCAAGTCCATTTGTGCCTACAAAACTGGCGGAAAAGTTCATCCCCTGCAGTTGTTGCAGAGCAGCTTGTCCCACTACCGCATGTGTATTTTCTTTGATTCGGCCACCCAAAAGTATAGTCTCAATCCCATGGTTAATAGCACAAAGTGCAGTTTCTAAACCATTAGTCACAACGGTTACTCGTGGAATATCAGCAATAAAAGGAACCATCTCATGTGTTGTTGTTCCTGCATCAATAAAAATATAGTCATCTTGATGCACAAAATTCTTAACAGCATATTGAGCAATCAGCTTTTTATCATTATGGTTCATAGAAAACCGAATATGTTGCGACACATCATGAGTAAAACTTTTGACTGACTGGGCACCGCCATGCACCCGTTTAATCAAACCTTTTTCTGCCATTTGATTTAGATCTCGTCTAATGGTTGACTCTGAAGTTGAAGTTATTGAGCAGAGATCACTAACACGGCATAAACCATGCTGGTTAACGAAATCCTCAATCACTTTTTGCCTTTCAGGCGTTAACATATATTTCACCCCAGCGAGTATTTTATGCGCTTTAATAATTAAAAGCAATCATTTTCAATCATAATTTGTCACTTTCCTGCAAAATCGCTCATTTTCAGCAAAAAAAAATAGAAATCGCATAAATTATGCAACTTCTATTATGCTAATCAAAACAATTTCCAGCTAAAAATAGTCATAAAAACTTACTTTACCGTTTAAAAATTCCAATTTACTGGAACTCAGTTTTTTTATTAATCCTAAATTTATTGCTTGCTTTAAAGTTAAATGGCCTAGTAAAACCTTTGTCCAGTTAGTTATTGACCCAGTAAAATCAGGTTTGGCACTGGTTTTAACGCAACTGGTTTCACCAGAATTATTCACCAGATGCCAAACCCCAGCGTTCCACGGACAAATGTCATCCTCTGTAACTTCTAAATTGGCAGTTTTTTCACCAACAAACTTCACAGCAGACGCAATTTCCCCAAAGTCAACAATTCTTGACATCATGTAAGGCCAAATACTAATGCTTAAGCCACTTTGATCAGGAAAATATTCCTCAAGCAATGAATCTTCTGGTGCTGTAATTTCAAACTCGGTACATGAAGATATGTGACCACCAATAAAATTAAGCAATGCTGTGATGGCAGTGGCGTTTGTATAATATATTTCGTCAACCTTAAATTTTTTGTTTGTAAAACGATAAAACATATAGGCCTGAGGAGCCTGATTTTCGTCAACATAAATAGCAACGTATCTGCTAGGATAATATGTTTCCAGTCTGTGCCACCACCATTTTGCTCTAATAACTGTATTACGTTCCTCACCTGCATTAATTTGCTTTTGGTATAGCTTTTTTATCAAACTGCTTAATGTCGGATTGCTCCAATTACCTCTTACAATTTTGCCAGTCTTGGGTAACTTGAAATACTTAAACATTGTAGGTTCAATACTATATGTTTTTTGATAAATACTATTTTCATAACCATATTGCCGATAAAATGTTTCGGACCACGGTGCTAAATTAGATAGTGAAACACCTTCGTCATGAAGATCTTCCAGTATTTCTTTCATTAGTTTGGAAATATCTCCACGGCCGCGATTTTCCGGATATGATGAGACATAGCCAATTCCTGACATTTTAATTTGATGATCAAAAATCTGACTTGCAAAATGGATCGCCATAATATAACTTGCAAGTTTACCATCATGAAAAATGCCATAACTGTCACTGTGCCGATAACAACTCATAAAATTATTATCTTTTTTCAGATCATTAGTTTTTAAAAAGGCATATTGAATTAAAGGGACAACTTCATCTAAAATTTCATTAGTTTTATCTAGTTTCATTAGTTTTCATTTCCTCAGCTAATATTTATTTTTACGCGCTTTAAAGAACGGTTCAATGCTTGCCAGTCAATTTCTAACTATAATCAACCAGCAATTTTATAATACCGTTTTCATAAAAATTGATCTAGCTTAAATTAATTGGCCTATGCGTCTTTAGCTATACTCATAATTATATGAACAGAATAATATTATTTTGGTTTAACGTATAAGCCGATTGATATTTTTGCCACAATATACCTTGTTAAATTGGTCCAGCCACTAATATGGTAAAATTAAAACACTATATTAATAAAAGAAAGGTCAAAAAGCAGTTATGAAAGACGAACAATCTCCAGCATCATATCCCAAGATTTCTAGTAAGCATCACATGAGAATTCACTGGAAACAGTTTTTTAAAAGTTCAGATGATACTTTAGTCAAGGATATTACCCTGGTAGAAAAAGGATCTTTAGTCGGTAGAATAGGTATAATGCTGCTGCAATGTGGCACTGGAGCTTGGCGTGTCCGCGATTCGATGAATACCATTGCACGCGCACTTAAAATCACTTGTTCAGCCGACATTGGTTTAGTAACTATCAGTTATACCTGTTTTGATATTGATAACAAATCATACTCGCAGACACTTTCTTTGCCAACTACAGAAGTAAATATGAATAAGTTAAATGAAATGGAAGATTTTGTCCGCAAATTTGAAACTGAAAATGATCACTGGACAATTGGCGCAGTTCATCATAAATTGAATCAAATTGAACGCCATACTCAAAACTATCCCCTAATTATTTCAGCTTTGAGTGCAGGCTTAGCATGTGCCAGTTTTATTTTTTTACTTGGTGGTGGCTTGCCAGAAATGTTTTGTACATTTTTAGGTGCTTTTGTTGGTAACTATTTACGTCAACTAATGGGTAAAAAGAAAATTACACTTGTTGCCAAAATAACTGTCGGTGTGGCAGTTTCCTGTGCTGTATATTTCCTATGCTTTAAATTAGGAAATATAGTTTGGGGCTGGAGCAATAATCATGCCTATGGCTATATCGGCTCAATGCTCTATGTCATTCCCGGTTTTCCTTTCATCACATCTGGTCTTGATATGTCTAAACTTGATATGCGTTCAGGACTTGAAAGACTGGCCTATGCGATATTAGTAGTTATGATTGCTTCAATGGTAGGCTGGGGCATGGCTACCTTACTTTCTTTATCACCAGGTGCTATGCCAAAACTAAATCTTAATCCGGCTTTATTAACAATGCTTAGAATAATTGCTAGTTTTTGTGGCGTTTTTGGCTTTTCAATTATGTTTAATGCTAAATTATCAATGGCAACAGTTGCTGCCGTAATTGGTGCCCTGGCAAATACTCTGCGTTTAAGTCTAGTTGAATTTAACCATGTTCCAGCCGCTCTAGCAGCATTCATCGGAGCTTTATTAGCAGGACTAATTGCCAGTTTCGTACGTGATAAAGTTGGCTTTCCCCGTATTGCAATTACTGTTCCCGCAATTGTCATAATGGTTCCCGGCTTATACATGTATCGCGCTGTCTTTAATTTTGGCATTACTAACATTAATGTCGGTGCTTATTGGATTATGGATGCTTTGATGATTATTACTGCCCTGCCGATCGGCTTATTAACAGCCCGCATTTTAACAGATGCAAAATGGCGCCATTGTGACTAAAATACTTAACTGGAATTTTTAATTATTTTACCTAACTAGGTTCTTAGTTAGGTATTTTATTAGGAACATATACGCTTATTTTCCTTAATTCGTTCGTTTTTTACTCTATTTTTATTATTAAAATTGTGCTAAACTAAAATAACAAGTAAAAATCAAGAACATTATCTAAGGAGGATTACATGAGTTCAGTCGTCACACCAGAATTTACACGGGGCTTGCCTAAAGCCGAATTGCATTTGCATATCGAAGGAACATTAGAACCTGAATTGAAGTTAAAGTTAGCCAAGCGTAATCATGTGGATATAGGACAAACTACAATTGAAGATGTCCAAAAGACTTATAATTATCATGATTTGGCATCATTTCTAGCTGTCTATTATCCAGCAATGAATGTTCTACAAACTGAAGAAGACTTTTACGATTTGGCCTGGGCCTATTTAACTAAGGCTGCCGCCAATAATGTTCGACATGTAGAATTATTTTTTGACCCCCAAGCTCACACTAGCCGCGGTATCCCATTTGAAGTTGTACTCAATGGCCTTTATCAAGCTACTGTTGATGCACGTGCATTAAACGTTGACGCTCACCTAATCATGTGCTTTTTACGCGACTTTTCTAAGGAATCTGCTAGAAAGACTTTGCGAGAAGGTCTTAAGTACCGTGATAAGATAATTGGCATTGGACTTGACTCTGATGAACATAACAATCCGCCACTAAAATTTGCTCGCCAGTTTGAAGACGCAGCTGCGGCTGGACTGCACATCACTACTCACTGTGACATTGATCAAAAAGATTCAATTGAACATATTCGTCAGGCTTTAGAAATTATGGAAGTTGAGCGGCTTGACCATGGTACCAACATTGTGGAAGATCCAGACCTGGTTGAACTAGCCGCCAAAAGACAGATTGGCTTAACTTCCTGCCCGTTATCTAACAGCTTTGTTTCACCAGAAATGAAGGGTAAAGAAGTAATCGATCTTTTGAATGCGGGAGTAAAAGTTTCTATTAATTCAGATGATCCTGCTTACTTTAAGGGCTATATCAGTGACAATTATTATGCTTTGGCACAAAAATTTGATCTGTCAAAAGATCAAGTTGTACAACTTGCTAAGAATTCTTTTGAGACCTCTTGGATTAGCCAACGTCAAAAGCAATTATATTTAGATGAAGTAGATCAATTTGTAGCACAATTTAATTAAGTTTTCGACTGTAAATATCACACAAAAAAGGTAGAATTTTTCTACCTTTTTTGTTACTACAGATTTTCATACCTTAAATTAATTGAATGAAATTTAACGCTATTTTGACCAATTGCTCTTAAACCGATTACTACACCTGTAAAAGGCGAATCACTAACTTCATTAGTAAAATGTCTGGTCAGCATACTGGTTTTAGCAATTTCAGTTTCATCATCCTTTAAAATTACACAATAATTTTCTTGTCTCATTTTTAAAATAAACCTGATTGTAGTGCCTCTTAGTTTTACCTTTAAATTCTGCTCAATTTTCAAGTCGCTGTCTCGTTTGCTTATTTGAATTATATTTTGTTCATTATTATACAAAACTGCAAAATAATGTGCGTCATCTTTATAGACAGTTAATCCAGCTAAATTATTACTCAGCCCTTCAACCTTTAAGCCAAAGGAGAATTCACCCTTAAATTCAGTTTGCACAAAACCAATAAAAGAAGGTGCAAGTTGGTTCACCTGAGACACTTTAAGAGGCAACATATTTGCTTTTAACGCTAATTCATGCATTGAAAAGTCAGAAAATGATCAAGAACTTATTTCAACATTTACCAGCATTATTAGCTTACAAAATAAAGAAACCAACTTGGTGACCAACCTCAAAATTATGACAGAGGTGATGAATGTCATTCGCATATTAACTGAATACTATGCTCAAGAAAGTAAAACTATTGAAGAAGAGAGTAATATCAATTTTATAGAAGAACTCACCAAATTTGTATTAAAGAACTATCAGCATGAATTGCGAATTAACGATGTTGCACAACACTTTTGCTATTCAAATGGTTATACCTCACGATTAATCAAGAAAAGCCTAGGCTCCTCTTTTTCCGACCTTCTAAGATTAGTCAGAATCAATAAGGCAATTGATCTGATGAATTCTTCTTCCAAGTCCTGGGTAGAAATCTCTGAATTAACAGGCTTTATAACATATCGTAATTTGTATAATGCTTTTTATTCCGTCTATCACATGTCGCCTAATCAATTTAAAAAGCAAAATAAGTAATATAGTATTTCGGCTAAGCAAAAAGACTAACTCTCATCAAAATTGGAGTTAGTCTTTTAACTTGGGATATTATTTTGTTATTTTAGGAATTATTTTTTGCTTTTTATTCCTTAGCTGCAATTGCTTTAATTGCATTACGGCCTGAAAAAATACAATAGCCTGCATGTGTTCCAGGAACATTAACACCATAAGTATCACCATACAGAACAGCAGAACCGTCACCGCCGATAGCATATAAGCCTGCAATAGGTCTGCCTTTAGTATCTAGCACCTCATTATTGGTGTTAACACGAAGGCCGTCACCAGTAGTATAGGCACCAACACCTAATTCAATAGCGTAAAATGGGCCCTTGCCATCAACTGGCAACAGATATTTGGCTGGTTTATGAAAGTCGGTATCTTCGCCGTTTGCCGCCATCTCATTATAGTGCTTAACGTAAGCAACTAAATTAGGAGTATCAATTTCTTGAGCTAGTTCTTCCAGCGTTGCAGCCTTGTGCAGATATTGGCGCCCTTCTTTTTCGGCCTTGGCAATATCATCACGCAAAGTTGGGTACCTGTCTTCTGGAACAAATGGCTTCATTGATCTTGGGTATGATTTATCAGTAAAGTCATCCAAAATCTTTTGACTAAAGATGCAGAAGACCCGATCTTGGCGGTTCATTGAGTTGCCTTCGTTAGCCCAGTTCACAACAGCTGCACTTTCATCAACAAAGCGCTCGCCTAATTCATTTACCCACATTTGCGGCTGGTCACAAACTGAACTCCAGATAGCTGTACCCCATAATTTGAATGACGGGACAGTCTTATCTTTTAGTTGACCACCAAACATCATTGCCATTCCTGTGAAGTATTTTTTAGCGCCCAACTTCCAGGCCAGTCTCAAACCGTCTCCGGTATTTTTACCAGAGTTAACGGGAATAATGTTATCAGGATTTTGGTGAGGTGTACTTTCTAATAACTTTTGGTCGTTCAGATAACCACCTGTAGCCAAAACTACATTTTTAGCATTAACAACTTTAGCAGTTTTTTCTACAACATTAGTCAGAGTAACATCATAAGTGCTGTCTGCATTTTGCTTTAGATCAGTTACTCTAGTTAAAGTAAGAATTGTAATGCCCTTATTCTTAGCATATGGTTCTAAGCCATTATGAATAGCATCATGACCCTTGCCTTTAAATAAGTGCCAGGTCCGTGCGCCAGAACCCAGGTTTGCTACCATACCAATTACAGCACCATGGTCTTCAAGCCAAGAAACATTTTTACCGGCATTGTCGATATATTTTTGCCACATTTTGCCATCTGCCTTGTAATGCGAATAAGTCAGTTCTTCTTTAAGCAAATCTTCCTTGTTCAGAACAGCGTTATCCTTTTTTTGCAGTTCTGAATCGGCAGCAAAAACACCTTCAACATAATTACCAGTGCCGCCAGTTGTTTTACCTTTTTCAACCAGCAAAGTTTTTAAATTATTGTCAACAGCTTCATCTGCGGCAGCAAAGCCAGCAAGACCAGCGCCGACAATCACTACATCATATTTTTCTTGTGTCATATTTCTTCCTCAAGTAAAAAATCATGCACAAATCAATTTTTAAAATTTATACCTGATTTTAAATAAAACTACTTACCGGCTTTAGCAGTTTCAGCTGCATCAATTCCGGCTAATCTACCAGAGATATAAGCAAAGCCTAAAGTACCACCTTCAAAGTCAACATAAGCCTTGCCATACATTCCAGATGCATCGGCACCAGCCACGTAAAGGTTAGGTACAGGTTCACCTTTTGGAGTCAAAGCATGCATTTTTTCATCAATTGTGGCACCGCCAAGAGTTCCCAGGTTCCGGGCAATAAATTTCACAGCGTAAAATGGTCCGTTTTCAACTGGAATCATTCTCTTGGTATCAGAGAAGAATAAATCATCTTCACCCTTCTTCTTAGCATCATTGTATTGCTCAACTGATTTTTGCAGATTCTCTTTGTCAACACCCATTTTTTCAGCCAATTCTGCAATTGTATTACCAATAAATACAACGTTAGTTGAAGCAAGCTTATTTAATAGTGCAGTAAAGTCTGTCTTCTCGTGTTCATGCTTAATATTTTCTTCAGTATCTGTTGGATAATTAAATTCCATGTAAAATTCACGGTGATTCTTCCACTTGCCATAGTGATCTTCTATTGCAACCGTACCGCCTTCTTTGATCTTATCCAGCATTGCCTGATCTAAAACAACGAATTCAGTTTGTTGTGGTTGTTCTGACAATTCGGCTCCATGCACAGCAAAATCTAACGCGTGAGTTTCACTGGCATAACGCTGGCCACGATTATTAACGCGCAAGTTTGGAAAGTCTGCCAAGGCATTAATAGGCATCCAGTTGGGGCCGACAAGTTTAGCCATATCACCAATATCTTTATTACTAAATGTTTGCCAGAAGTAATGGGTTGAACCGTTGATATGATGAGCAGTTCCTGCATCCCAAGCCATGTTCAAACCATCACCGGTGTTTTGCAAAACCTGTCCTTGTGTGCTGACATCACCCAGGTATTCCTTACGCATTTCAGGATTACCGCCAAAACCACCTGTGGCAATAACAACTTTCTTAGCATTAACGTGGAGAATTTCTTCATCACTTTCAGCAATTAAGCCAACAACTTTGCCGTCATCATCTTGCAGTAATTTTTTACCAGCAAAGCCAAAGTACATCTTGCCACCAATTGACTTGAACTTCTCAATCAATCTAGTTACAGCCTTAGTACCACCTTCTTGATAGCCATGAAGAGTAGCCGGCATACCGATATGGTCATAACTGCCGCCAGTACCTGCGTCAACCAATTTCATAATTGCGCCGTTTTCGTTTAACCAATCAACGGTCTTACCTGATTCATCGATGATGCGCCGAACAAGAATTGAGTTCATGTAGCCTTGAGAAGCGTCCATGTATTCGTTATAAAGCCACTTCTTGGAAACGACTGCATCTCGATCCTTTTGTTGTTGACTGTCGCCAGCAAACATACCTCCGGCAAACGTACTTGCACCAAGTGGAGAAATGGTTTTTTCAAATAAAGCAGCGCTTGCACCATGTTGACGAGCAGCTAAAGCAGCTGCTACACCAGCACCACCGGCACCAACTACAGCGACGTCAACGTTAATAGTTTCTTCTTTCTTACCGGTATTTTGACTACCATTTTCTTTAAGAGCATCGTAGTCAACATCAGCTTTATCAAGGGCTTCTTTTACACCCGCAATAATACCGCGAGAAGTTTCGGAAGCTCCAGAAACGACGTCAACATCAACTGATTGCTGGTCAACAATCTTTTGGGCCATTTTCTTAAATGCGTTGTCAGCTAAACTGTCTGGCGCATATTTATCTAATGGTTTAACATTAACGATTTTATCTGTGTCTACCTCAACTTCAAGGTTAATTTGACTTTCTTTGCCTTGACCCGAGCCAGTGTATTTGCCCGGATTTGCAGTTATTTTTTTGGTCATTACAAAATTCCTTTCGTTTATCTACGTGGACGACTACCATTTGCATCTGGCAGGATTCCAATGATAATAGCGGTAATTGCGAAAAATGTTCCTTGAATCATAAATGTTAATTCATAGTTTCTGCCAGCAATTAAACCGATTACAGTTGGAAGACAAGATGAAAGAAGTAGTGAAACTGTGCTTACAAGTCCTCCGGCACTACCCGCATATTTAGGACCAACTTCAGGAAACTGAATCGGCATTGAGTTCATAATTGGACCAGTCATGGCACCAAACAAGCCACCAAGAATCAAAGCAATAGTTAAAGGCAAGCCTAAAGGTATAAACCAAGTCATTGCCATTAAAAGACCGCCTATTAGAGTAAAGACAATCATTACCGGCTTAGCTTTTTTAGCTTTGTTGATAAGTCCAGGTCCGAACAAAGAACCACACAAACTACCAATAGTTGCGATAGCAGCTATCATACTACCTGCAGCAGGTGTCATACCACGAGCAGCAAACGCTTGTGGCAAAATACCGGAAAAACTTTCACTGGCAGCAACACCTAAACCACCAGCAAGACCAACTAACCAAGTTTTCTTGCTGCGAGCTACAACCTTAAAGTATTTCATTGCTGATTCAGGTTTAGCTTGTGGAGCTTGAGCCTGTACTGGCGGAACCTCTTCGCCTTCAGGCTTCTCTTTAACAAATAAAATCCAGCAAACAGTTAATATTAATAAAAGTGTAGATGAGAAAATATAAGCTGCTTTAACGCTTGGAAACATGTGAGAAGTTAACTGCGTTAACATGATACCAATACTTGCTGATGCAAAGAATACTCCCATAGCCAGTTTAGTATCTTGTTTAAACCATATCCCAAATATTTTTAGGGCGTTGGCGCTAAGAAGTGCCATGTAAACACCAAATAGCAGCAACATAATCATCATCGTAGCAAAATTAGTAGCGATTAAACGACCATAAGCACCGATAAGTGAAACAAAACAACCAAAAGTGACAATTTTCTTAGCACCATATTTATCTCCCAGTGATCCAGCAGGAATACTGAGGAAAACTGCAACAAACATTGGAGCCATTAGTAAGCTTTGAAATTGTGCCGGTGCAATATGTAAAGCCGGCATAACTTGTGTAGCTAAAGCAGAAATTTGGTACTGAATATAACTGCTAGTAGCATCCATCAAAGATATAATAGCTAAAATTACCCATCTATAACTAGAAAGCTTAGGTAACTGTTTTTCATCCATAATAAATTAAAACTCCTTTTGTGATTAAAACTAATTTTCAGCGGCATATTGTCCAGCTAAACGGCCGAATGTTTGAGCATGACTGCAAGTAAGACCTGGAACACGATCTGGATAACTACCCCAGAAGAAGCCACCACTGGCATTACCAGCCGCATACAAATGAGGAATTGGCTTACCCATCTTATCAATCACTTCCATCTTGGTATTGATACGCAAACCATCTAGTGTTGCCAGCAGGCGGCCACCCATAATAACACCATAGTATGGCGCTTTATCTACTGGGAACAATCTGAATTTTTCTTTACCAAAATCAGTATCGACGCCGTTGGCACACATCTTGTTATAACGTTTAACACTGTTTACCAAGTTATCTTTTGGCAAGTTCAACTTTTCAGCCAATTCTTCAATGGTATCGGCTTTTTGAACCATACCATCATCAATTCTGCGTTGAATCTCAGCCTTATTTTCTTCAGTATTATAAATACCAGGCCAGCCTAAACGTGAGCAACCTTGAGTCCTAAAATGTGCCAAGTGATCCATAGTATCTTCTGACCAAATTTGTGCTTCGAGGTATCCCGGTTGTTTAGCCATTGCATTAATATCAAATTGGTAAGGGACACTCTCGTTGCCAAAACGTTCGCCGTTCAGGTTAACTTTAAGCATAGGATATGCACCCATCCAGAAATAGCCGGGACCCTTAAAGTCAATTTGATAGTGTTCTTCAGCGTTGGTACCAACAGGAACAGCGCCACGGTCAAAAATAATTTCTGCAGGTTCCTCGTCGCGGGCAGCTCCCACTTTCAAACCGGCAAGAATACCGGAACCGTCATCACGGGGACCGTCAGAATAAACATTCTTCTTGTAGCCAAGCGGATCCCACTTCTTCATTAATTCAACGTTGCCGCCATAGCCACCTGTACAAATAATGACACCCTTGGTAGCCTGATATTTTGTTTTTTCACCGCTATCACGATCGCTGGTAATGACACCGGTAACTGCACCACTATCATCAGTAACGAGTTCTTCAAGCTTAGTATTGTATTTAAGAGTTACTCCTAACTCCTTAACTTTATTAATTACCCAGTCACCATAGTGAGCCCAGCCATTATCAGGCGTAGCAATTGCAAGTTCAGTGTTAAAGGCTGTGTTAACTACTGTTTCATAGTACGCATCTTTTTGCGGTCTTAAGATGCCACCATTTGGCTTTAGAATGTTATCTTCAAGCCAGTTAGCTGTTTCATCAGCATGGTTAGCCCAGGTCCAAAGTAATCTTTCATCAACATTATCTTGGAAAAATAAAGTTAAAAAGTTCATTAATTTAGCTTTATCCACCTTAATACCTGCCCGTTTTTGAGCATTGCTATTTAGAGCGGCGAAGAAAGAACGGTAGAGAAATTGTGAACTGCCCTGTTTATCAATTAACAGAACTTTAGCTCCTTTTTCTGCCGCGGCACATGCTGCCATACCACCGGCATTACTGGCACCGGCGATAATTACGTCATAAGTATTTTCCATTTTTATCCCTCACTTTTTAAAAGTAAATACTTTAACCGTTTACATAATACTATGAATCTAGTGATTCTTTTCACGCATTTCAGAATTGAAGATTACTAAATGGAATGTATAACATTTTTTCATGATTTTTTGCTAAAGAAAAAATACTTACAGTAACAACCATCATGTGCATACTGCAAGTATTATTTAAATAACTAAATTTTGCTAAAATTATTTTTTTACTGGTGAAAATTCTTTAATTGTTTCCCTTAAAATTTTAACAATTTGATTTAAGACAGATTCATTTGTAAAAGATTCCATATATGCAATACCATAAGGAGATATGTCATGATAATCAATAGGAATATACGATACATCTTTGGCACTACCATCGACGATAAAATTAGGTAGTACCCCATAACCCCAGCCTGCTTTTACATAAATGTCCATGGCTAAAAAATCTTGCACAAATTTAATGTGATCCATTCCCATATTATTGATAAGAATATCCTGATACCTCATTTGTACATTTAAAGAACTATTGGGATCCAGTAAAAAGATATTGGTGTTCTTTAGATCTTTTAAAGTAATTAGTTCTTTTTCAGCTAAAGGCGAACCCTTGGGACATGCCAAAACAAATTGTCCTTGAATTAAAGGTTTGAATTTAACATCCTCAACTACTTCAACATCATCTCTTGCAATGGCACATAAATCAACGTGATGGTTGAGAAGTTCTCCAATAGAGTTATTAAGTACAAAAATAAATTGAACGTTGAGATTACTGCCAGATTCCCTCAGTTTACGTAAAAATATTGGTAAAATTTTTTGTTCTAGCGGAGTATCACAAACTCCTATTCGCAACAATGTTTCTGGATCGTTTTTTTGGCTCTGTAAATAAGCAACGGTGTAGTCCATATCATCTACAACATTTCTGGCAACATGATAAAAATATTTGCCGGCATTTGTTAATGAAATCCGATGATGTGCGCGATTAATTAAAGTTACCCCGATGGTATTTTCAAGATCCTTAATATTTTTGGAAACTGCTGACTGGGAAAAATTTAGTCGTTCAGCTGCAATAGTAAAACTTGAATTATCAACAGCTTTGATAAAACAACGTAATTGAGTAAAATTCATTTTCGATTACCTCATTAAAAGCCTTAGTATTGTTTATGTATATATTATAGCCAAAAACATTTATTATAAAAACATAGATTTGTATTGTCCAATTTGATTTAGTGTATACAAAAAGACCATTTATCGCAAATGGCCTTTTTAAAAATAGTTACTTTATCTTACTTAACGCATCGTTAACAGCATCTTTTAGACCGCGTGACGAACTTGAGGCACCACTGACTGCATCAACATCAACGCGATTTTCTTGAACCATTTTGGCAGGTAAAGTCTTGATAGCTTTCAAGCCGTAGTCATCTGACTCAGCTTGTTTCAAAACTTCAATATTCTTTAAGTTCTTTTGCTCATCAACAGTTACCCGGACGACTATTTCATCACCCATACCTTTAGTTGATTTACCAATATATTGATTTTCTCCGGTTTCATAGCTTTCGTGTTTAAGATCCGAAGTCAAGTGCTTTTCAGGCACAGTAGCGCCACTTGCTGCATCAGTCGTTGCAGCAACTTTTGGTTTGGCAGCATTTTCTCCTGCAATCTTGCCCCAAATTAAGCATTCTGCCAGGTTATTACCCCCTTGGTATTGGTTAGCACAGATTCCACCTAACTCGCCAGCAGAATAAAGATTAGGAATCGCTTTACCTCTGGTATCCAAAATTTCAGCGTTCTTATTTCTTCTAGGACCACCTTGCGTATTGAGCATAGTTTGTTCTAGTCTGACAGCATAAATTGCGTTACCAGTAAATGCACGTAAAGTTGCCGGCTCTCTTCTAAATTCAGGATCGTCTTGTTCTTGACAAGCTTTATTGAAACGATTAAGGGTGTCAGACAATACAGAAGGTTCAACCCCAATTTTTTCGGCTAATTCAGAAACAGAATCAGCCTTGATAATATTTTCTGTGTATGGCTTGTAATCGCCGATAATTTTATCATTATCTAATTCATGCTTTTTAGTTTCATCAAAAATCAAGTACGGGTGCTCTTGATTTAGCGGCACTTTCCATTGACCATGATTCTTAATATGGCCGTGGCGGTTTTCTTCAGTTTCATTAAAGTATCTGGTACCATCATCACCGACAACAAACGAACTGCCGGTAGCAACTGTTTCATTTTGAGGCCCTAACATTAAGCGACCGCGTTGTCCCTCTGGTACCGCAAAAGCCATGCCATGAAGTAAGCCTAAAGATTCATAATTATGTAAATGCCAAAAATCAGCGCCAACTTCCTGAGCCATTCTCAGACCGTCACCTTTGTTGTAAAGAGTTCCTAAAGGTGCCAATCTTTTGGCGCCAATAAAGTCTTCGATCATTCTCTGGTTATTTTCAAAACCACCGGTAGTCATGACAACACCATTCTTGGCTTGAATTTTGAGCAATTTACCGTCACGCTTAATCACTACACCGTAAATCTTTTTGGTTTCCGGATCTTGAATTAGTTCTTGAGCAGGTGTGCTGTACAAAACATCAATTTTGTCTTGCCGTTTCACTACCTGCTCTTTTAAAATCTGCCATAAGGAAGCATCAAACCAATGTTTAGTTACAGTGGTGAAATCATAGGACTCTGAACCTGGAAATTCTGGGAATTCCCTGAAAGCATAACTTTTATCAGGGGCATATTCCTTAGCACTATTTGGTTTAACACCCAAATATTTAGAAACATATTCAGGAATGTGTACCATCCCGTCGACATAGGTGTCAATCATCTCTTCGTCAAGTTCCATTGGCGCCGTTAATTTCTGATAATACTTTTTCAACTCATCAAAATCATTGCCAGTACCAATTAATTGGGCAGAATAACGGGTATTACCACCTTCGTGCCCTTCGGGAGCTGCATCAACCAACAGCACTTTGGCATCATGATCAGCCGCAAACCGTGCAGCAGTGGCACCAGCACCACCAAATCCTAAAACAACAACATCATAATTTGCATCCCATTCAATATTCTTGTGATAAATCATGGTAATCTCCTTAATATAAATCGCTTTCATTAGTCAAATTAATTTTATCACACTATATTTTTTCAATATATATTATTCAGAAAAACAATAATCAATTATTAATAAATATCAATTAGCTTACGTTTACTGTTAAAATAACTTGACTTAAAGTTCACGTTAAGGATTAAAGTAATCTTATTAAATCAAATATAAAGGAGTTAAAAAAATGGACGACCATAAAAGTGATGTGCAAAATGGTATTTTTGCTTTAGGCGAAAAAAATACTGCTTATCAAAAATATTTTAAGGGTCAAAGTTACCTGCAAAGTTTAGTCAATGATCCTGATATTAATGTCAGCGTCTCGAATGTTAGTTTTGAACCCGGCTGCAGCAACAACTGGCACCAGCATATTGGTGGCTTTCAAATTTTACTGGCTACTGCTGGTGAAGGCTGGTATCAAGAAGAAGGCAAGCCGGCACGCAAATTGCATCCAGGAGATGTAGTCGTAGTTCATGACAGTGTCAAACATTGGCATGGTGCTACTAAGAACAGTTGGTTTGCACATATAGCTATTACTGCAGGAACACCTAAATGGCTGGAACCTGTTACAGAAGAAGAATATGAGAAACTGGAGGATTAAAATGAAAAAACAGACTGCTGGTAGAGATAAATTAGGTGATTTTGCTCCTAAGTTTGCGGAATTAAATGATGATGCTTTATTTGGCGAAGTTTGGTCAAGAGAAGATAAATTATCTGCACGCGACCGTAGTATGATTACCTGTGCTGCATTAATGGCACAAGGAGCTTTTCCCCAGCTTAAATCACATATGATTATAGGAAAAAAGAACGGTATTACCAAAGACGAAATGGTGGAGTTGATTACTCACTTGGCCTTTTATTGTGGCTGGCCTAAAGCATGGTCAGCATTTGGCCTGGCGCAAGAGGTTTTCGCTGATTAAAACTTTTAATTTAAAGCAGCTGGTCTGTTTTGCTCATATAATCTCCAAACTTGTCCTAAATTTGAGGGTCATATCACTGCTTCGTCCAGCTGCTTTTTTGTCCAAAAACTTTGACCTTTAAAGGTATCAGCAGCTGAAAATTTGTGTTACTCTTGATGGGTATTAAAAGAAATTGCGGGAGTAAAACGATCATGAGCAAAAAAATTTTAATTTTACACACTGGTGGTACCATTTCAATGTCAGAAGATGAAAATGGCAAAATTAAACCCAACAGTCAAAATCCATTGGCTGATTTGTCTTTAAACGTTGATGATGACGTTCAATTAGTTACAGAAGAAATTTTTAATTTACCCTCACCCCATATGACTCCTGAGCGCATGTTGCAACTTTCTTTGCGTATCCGCCAAGCTGAGGCAGAAGGCTTTTTTGGCGCAGTTGTAACTCACGGCACTGATACTTTAGAAGAAACAGCCTTATTTTTAGATCTGACTATTTCCAGCAAAATGCCTGTAGTAGTAACCGGGGCCATGCGTTCTTCTAACGAAATTGGCAGCGACGGCCTGTACAATTTCAGGACTGCAATTATGGTGGCAAGCTCTGATACTTCCATTGGTAAAGGTGTTGTAGTAGTCATGAATGATGAAATTCACCCGGCACGCTATGTCACTAAAACTCATACCACAAATGTAGCTACTTTTCGGACAGCCACTTTTGGTCCAATTGGCGTTGTTTCAGAAGGTCACGTCAATTATGTGCAAACTATTAACCCGCAACAGCACTTACCTATTGATCATGTCGTTTCAAATGTCTATCTGGTGAAAGCATATGCAGGAATGGGACCAGAAATTTTTCAAGCCTTGGACAAACCGACAACTAATGGAATAGTAATTGAAGCTTTAGGTGCCGGCAACATGCCACCACAAACACTGCCAGCATTACAAAAATTGCTTGATAACGATATTCCGCTAGTATTAGTTTCACGCTGCTTTAACGGTATCGCTGAGCCAGTCTATGATTACGAGGGCGGCGGTGTCGGTTTGGCCAAAATGGGTATTATCTTCTGCCGCGGCCTTAATGGGCAAAAGGCCAGAATTAAACTTTTAGTAGGCTTAAGTGCCGAACTTCATGGTGAACAATTAAAGAAATATATTAATAATTAAATATGAGTTAAAGCCAGCTGCATAAGTAGCTGGTTTTTTGCTTGCAAAAATTAATAATTATTTGTAAAATGACCGTTGGTCATTATTGAATGAAAGGAGTAGAAAATATTATTATGTATGTCTTAACTCCCAAAGAAAAAGAAGCCAAAAAGCAGCTAATAGCAGCTGCTGCCAGTAAATTATTTCAAAAAAATGATTTTAACCAAATATCCATGGCGCAAATTGCGCATGAATCAGGCGTAGCCAAAGGCACATTATTTAATTATTTTAAAACCAAAGAAAACATCTTTATGTATCTGCTGCTTTCTGGTTATCAAGACTACCTTAAGGAAGTGCTCCAGCGTTTTCAAAAAGCTGAAAATATCACTTCTTGGAATGATTTTGCTGCTTTTTTACTAGAACAAAATCACTTGTTAATTCATCAAAGGCCCGATTTATTACGGCTTAACGCATTACGAGGGCCAATTTTAGAGGCAGCAGCTGACAGAGAGCAAACTTTGGCCGGTCGGGAAAAATTATATGAAATAAATCGGCAACTGGGTCAGGTGATCGCTGAAAGAATCACACTGTTAAACGTTAAACAGGCCAGTCACCTTTTTATTATTCAAAGCGCCATAATTAGTGGTCTCATGAATATGATGAACCTGGACGAATTTCACCACGACCAGTTACCCGTTAATTTTAAGGGATTTCAAATTGACCTCGAACAAGAAGCCAATCAAATAATGTTATTTTACTTACAAGGATTGCAACAAAAACTGGAGGGAACTAAATAAAATGAAACTTGCGAATATCAGAAATTTTGCCATAATCGCTCACATTGATCACGGAAAATCAACCTTAGCTGACAGAATTATGGAACAAACTGATACTGTGAGCAAAAGGCAATTAAGTGACCAACTACTCGACAGCATGGAAGTTGAACAAGCTCATGGAGTAACAGTTAAGTCACGCTCAGTGCGTAACTTTTATCAAGCAGACAATGGTCAAGAATATGAATACAATTTAATCGATACACCGGGACACGTTGATTTTTCTTACGAAGTTTCTAAAAGCCTCGCTGCCAGTGATGGTGCTATTTTATTAGTGGACGCAACCCAAGGTGTGCAAGCACAAACGGTAGCTAATTTACGTTTAGCTGTAAAGCATAACTTGACCATCATCCCTGTTATTAACAAGATTGACAATGCGGCTGCTGACGTTGCGGCTACAGAAGCTCAAATACGTGCCTTGCGCCCAGAATTTGCAGATGTGGATATTTTAAAAATCTCTGCTAAAACCGGAGAAAATGTTCACCAGGTATTAGAAGCTATTTATCAAAAAATTCCAGCTCCCCAGGGAAAACCAGATGCACCCCTTAAGGCTTTGATTTTCGACTCGCAATACGATTCCTATCAGGGAATTATTGCCGATGTCAGACTAATCGACGGCCAGTTAAAAAGCCAGCAAAAACTGGAATTAATGCAGGGCGGGAGTACATTTAATGCTCAAGCAGTGGGAATCTTCACGCCAGATATGAAGCCGGTAAAGGAATTAAATGCGGGAGAAGTCGGCTATATTGTGACTGGGATTAAGGATGTTGCCAGCGTCCAGGTTGGCGATACCTTAACCGCTGCAGAAAATCCTACTAAAAATGCCATTCCCCACTTTAAGCCAGCGCAGTCAATGGTTTATGCCGGTTTTTATCCTAAAGGAAATACCAGCTATGAGGCTTTAAAGCAGGCTATTAGTAAGCTAGCTCTCAATGATTCAGCTTTTCATTACACCCCAGAACAGTCTGAAGCTCTCGATGCCGGCTTTCGTTGCGGCTTCTTAGGTATTTTCCATTTGCAAATAATCCAGGAGCGACTGCGCGATGAATATCATGTAGAAGTGCTGACAACTGCTCCGAATGCCACCTACCATGTTTATCTCAAGCAGCCTCAGCCTAAGCAGGAATACCTCACCATCACTAACCCGGCGAAATTTCCTAATTTTTCTAAAATTGATTATGTTACCGAATCTTATGTCAAGGCAGTAATCACTACCCCAAATGAATACTTGGGTGCAGTCATGAAATTATGCGACCAGCATTTTGGGGAAATGGTGGACTTGGATAATCAACAAGATTTAGTCACATTAACATACAAATTGCCAGTGTCTGAAATTGCCTATGACTTTTTTAACAGCTTAAAATCAATTACTCATGGCTTTGCGACTCTTGATACGGAATTTCTGGATTACGAACTAGTAGATGTAGTCAAAATTCAAATTCAGATTAATTATGCCGCTGTTGATGCTCTTGACATTATTGTGCCACGGCAAAAAGCCGATTTAATTGCTCATAAGTTAGTTAAAAAATTAAAATATACGGTTCCGCGTCGTTTATACCCAATGCCTGTGCAGGCAATGGTGGAAAACAAAGCAATTGCTAGAGTTGACGTGCCACCTTTACGTAAAAATGCGGCTGTTAATGGCGAAAAAAGAAGTATCTCGAAGAAACAACAACTTTTACGCAGACAAAGTTTAAATAAGAGACAAGCTGTTAAAAGTGACATTAAGTTGCCGCAAAGCGTATTCGATGCTATCTTAAATATCAATGAACCGGATTAGAAAACATATCCAATAAAAAGCCAAAAAGTCCCCTTTTGTTAGACCTACAGTCTAATTAATAAGGGACACTTTTTGATTAAACCACTCAAATAATAACTCTACTTTAGTTCAACAATATTCTCTAACTGTAGTAACTAGGTAACTGAGTTTTGACATAAAAGATACTTCTTGTAAAAGTTAGTCTAGCCAGTTTACAAGTTCTTTTTTTATTGCCTTTCTACTTACTTTCTTTTGAAACAATTCTTTTAAGGAACAATTAAAGTCTTTTACTTTTTTATATTCTATTTCATTTATCTCGTCACGAGATTTACCCTTAGTAGGAACAGGACAAACCAAATGATGTGGATCCAGCAGAAAAACAATTAACCAGCTTTCTTCTTTTTCACTATTGATATTTTCCACATCATATACGGAAAAAGCTCTAAATTTTCCTTTACCTACCCCATCACTAACCTGAGTGTATTCATTAGTAATATAAGATTCATATATTGCATATTTTTTAAAATCAATATTAATGCAGGCACTAAAGATTGCATTAATTCTCTTTCCATTTTTCAAAGACAAATTAATCAATCTCATTCTTTTATTAACTACTTCAGAATTGCAAAAAATATTTTCAAAGTTAATCCCAATCGAATCATTATAATTCTCCATTGAGCCATAAATATAATTTGTAAAGAAAAGATTTGCTATTTTTAGACTGTTTAAACAACAATGTAAGAAGGCTACTTTAGGTTTTATTGATTGGGCATTTAAAGGGAACTCAATTTTTTTGACAGTTGAAGAAAAATCTAAGCCATCAAGGTTAGAACCACTGTTCACTTTTTGTTCATCTGTTAAAAAGTTCAGGCCATTAAGCTTTTTATTAGATTGAGATTTCTTATCTTGATTAAAAAAGTTCAAATTGTTAAAAGACTTATTTGAACTTTTATGTTTCTTCATTTTTACTCACCTATATAATTGATATAATCCCGTTTTATTTGGTTACTATCAATTTTACAGTGTTGCTCATTTTCGTTATACGCGTCTTTCCAAGCCTTGTCTTTATGAGATCTCTGAACTAAACCGAAATCATTTACTTCATTAATCTGATCTACTAAATTATTAATAAATAATAGAACTTCTCTCTTCTCAGATTCAGTAGTAGAAATTTTATCTTGAATTTCTTTTGAATTAAGTTTCTTAATTTCATCGCCTTTATAAGCCGCATATACTTTATTTATGACTGGACCGTATCTCCATGCTTCAAAGTCAGGCTCAAACAGCTCAGGAGGGTAAGCACCATCTTGCAGGTCAAACTCGCTTTGATCATCAGTACTGTACTGAATATTGCCGTATGTAGCTGAATAAAAAGCCCACAAAAAATACAAGGTTTTTTGAATTTTCAGTGGTGTAGGATTATCTAGTCTATATTCTAAATACCCAGCTAAATCTAATACGTTGTCAAAAACAAATTTTGCGGTTTTTTTACCAGCTGTTTTAGTCATATGTATGCACCTTCTCCCCTTCAGTAAAACCAAGAAATCTAGATTTCTTGGTTTTACTATAACACTATTTTGCCTGAAATTAGTGTGAATTAGGTAAATTTATACAAAACTTACGTTCTGTCCGTATTTTAAAAAACAATCCAAAAAATTGCCATATATTTAGACAAAACATTAAGTAAATAAATTTAAACCCGATAGCATATATGCTACTATGTTAAAGAAACAGAGAACTTATGATTAAAGAAATTATCTTTGGATATTATGATAAAAAGAGCTTAGAAAATTTTTACATAGTTTTGTATAAACAAGGAAGTCGTAAAACTATTCGGAAAGATATTCTAAAGAGGAACAAAAATGAAAACTGAAACTGAAAAAATACTTGATGAATTAACAAAAGACGATTCAAAATTAAAAGAATATGCTGAACAATATGGTCAGCAACTGGACGCTTCAGTTGCAGTTACAAAATTACGTAAGCAAGAAGGGCTTAGCCAACAAGATTTAGCAGTTAAAGCAAATGTAAGTAAATCAACTATTGCTAGAATTGAAAATGGTACAATGAGTCCCACGTTAAAAATGCTAGGCAAAATTGGCATGGCTGTTGGTAAGCATCTGCTTATTTCCTATAATTAATTTTGCTTATCAACAACTTAGTTACAGATACTAAAAATTCCTAACCACGAAGGTTAGGAATTTTATTTTTCAGCTTAAAATTAGTCGTCTAACTTCTCTTTGTTAGTGACATTCAACTTGTCATCAAAGGTGTAAACTACAGGTTCACCGGTCTTCATTTCCAAGTTCATAATATCAGCGTCAGAAATGTTTTCAATGTATTTAGTCAAAGCACGAAGTGAATTACCGTGAGCGGCAATAATGACATTCTTACCAGCCAATAGGTCTGGTGCAATGTGATCTTCCCAGAATGGCATAACTCTCTTTAAGCAAACCTTTAAGTTCTCAGTCCGAGGAATAATGTGCGGGTCAAGGTCAGCGTAACGACGATCGTGAACTTGACTGTACTTAGAATCATCCTCAATCTTTGGTGGTAAAACATCGTATGAACGACGCCAAATGTGGACTTGTTCATCACCGTACTTGTCAGCAGTAGCCTTCTTGTTTAAGCCTTGTAAACCACCATAGTGACGCTCGTTTAATCTCCAGGTCTTAGTTTCGGGAACCCAAAGTTGGTCGCTTTCTTCCAAAGCATAGTGCAAAGTCTTAATGGCACGAGTTAAAACTGAAGTATAAGCTTGGTCAAATTTCAAGCCGTGTTCCTTAATTAACTTACCCGCATTCTTGGCTTCTTCAACACCTTTTTCTGATAAATCTACATCAATCCAACCAGTAAATTTATTTTCAAGGTTCCATTCACTTTGTCCGTGACGAATCAAAACTAATTTTGACATGAAATATCTCCTTTGCAAATTAAAAGTTTCACTTATTATTTTACACATTTACATTTTGTTTTCATAGGTTTTAGGGTTAAAAATCGTTTTTTAAATTCAAGTTTTAAGATACAATAGAAATAATAATGATTATAAGAAAAGAGATTATCTAACTCGTTATGAAAATAAAAAAACTAATGCTGGGCCTAAGCTTAATGGCAGCTTTAATTGCTGGAGGTTGCTCAAAGCCAAAAAAGCAAAGCGAACCAATTTTAACTAAAAGCCAAGTAATCAAATGTTCACAGAAATCTTTTAAGAGTGGTCAGGCAAAACAAGTTATCACTTTGGGTACTGACACCTCCAACCAAGTTGTTGCTACCACTGCCCTTTTTGGAGGCAGTCCCACCGTTTTTCAACTTAATTCCCAAACACAGGTGAAAGGTAAAACCCAATCTGCACAAGAATGGGTTGATAATTCCAATCATATCTATATTAATGGTGAAAGTAATTGGTACAAGACCGACTTTAACAAATTAACCGGTCATTCATACGTTGATTTATTAGACTCCATAGTCAACAACCCCATGTTAATGGATCCGCCCGCATCTCTTACAAAGGCTTATAAAATGACGCGTAAGGGGCAAACATATACGTTAGATGCAACAGTTAAAGACCAAAAGACCATAAAGAAGGCGCTTGACCCGATCTTTGTCACTAATAATCAAAGTTCAAAGCAACAAACGATTTACCGTAAAATAGCTAAAATAGGAAAAATTCAAGGTATGACCGCAAAGCTAGTGGTTAAAAATAAGAAACTTTATACATTTCAATACTTAGTTAAAATTAAAGTAAACAAATTAATGCGCTTCAGTGCCGGTCAAAGTTACGGCAACATGGGCAGCAGGGACTTTTTAAAGATTCCCAATAATGCACTTAACGCTAAGCCATTACCGGAAACAAATAAAAAGAAGAAATAAATATTATTAATAATGTGAACCCTAAAATCAGCATAGTTTATGAGGCTCTAGTTATGGACTTACTTCCGCTATTAAGTAGAAGCTAGTCCTTTTAATTTATAAAAAGGCTGAATAATGAAATGAGTCCAGCAAGTTATCTAACTTGCTGGACTCTTTTTATGACCAGATTATCTAAAAAATCAAGCTCTACCACCAATGGAAACAGGACTTTTCAGATTCTTATTTGACCAAGACCGGTTGTGCAGACTTTTATATAAAAGTTTTAATAAAAAATTAACCATAAAAGGTATACAAAAGTTTTTTTTAATTTAAAATATAGGTATCTTAAAAAAGGAGATGTTACCAATGAAATTTAAGAAAATTATTTCGGCTTTGCTGTTATCCGTCGCCTTAGTTGGTGGTGGGCTATTTCATGCCCAGTCAGTAGAAGCAGCCTTAAACAAAAAGCAGGCCATTGCGATTATTGCAAAGGATGAACAAAATCCCACTAGTTTGCAAATGGAACAAACAACAACGACCAAATATAGGAAAAAGACTACAACTACCACAGAACAATCCGTTTTTAATAGTCAAAAGGGATTATTTCACATCATCAGCACAACAAAAACTGGAAAGAAAACTGAAACTACTGAGCAATGGGTAGATTTAGACAGCAAGCGCCTTTATTCTAAGCAAAAAGGCCAGTGGCAGTACGATACCTTACCAGACTTTTTGATTACAGAACTAAATAAACTAAAAAATAGTAAAGCGCTCAAGAAATATAATAAGAGTATTTACCAGGAAATGGGCAAGAACGCCAAAATCACCAATAATAATGAAACTTACACGGTTAAAGGTAAAGTTAGCGGTAAGAAATTATTACGAAGTACTCTAGGGATTCTAGGTCAAGCAAATACAAAATCCTTACTAAAGAGTTTTAAATTTAGCAATTGCAAGTTTGTTTACACCATTAAGGATCAAAAAGTTGTAAGTACCTATGTTAGCCTTAAAGCAAGTTTCGCCAAAACTATGCATGTTAAAGTAAAGCAAAGTAAGAGCAATTTTGGTGACTTTAACGACTTACAATTACCCGATGAGGTTAAAAACGCACCGGCTAACTCGTTAAAATAATATAAAGTGTTTTTAATAATTAAGAGGTATTAATCATGAAATTTAAAAAATTAATTTCTGCTGTTTTATTATCTGCTACCCTTGTTGGTGGCGGTTTGACTCATGCCAAAACAGTTGATGCTGCTTTAAATAAAAAGCAGGCTATTGCGATTGTTAACAATAAAAAGGCGGAACCAACTAGTGGCCAATACGTTTTCACCACTAAGATTAAAAGTGGTAAGCAAAAACTGGGTTTTGATGCACATGGTGCCTTCACTACCAAGCCTCAACTAGTGCAATCTATTACTACCGTCAGCGCTGGCAAAAACAAAGGTAAAGTAGAACAATGGGTTGATATGACTTCTAACCGACTTTATACCAAGGTCGATGGCAAATGGCAATATACAACTCTCGCAGACAGTGAAGCAGCTCAGCCGGACATGCAAAAATATGAAAGTACAATTAAGAAATTTACCAAGAGTGTTAAGCATGATTTTTATAAGAATGCCCGTCTTAGTCATAAAAAAGGCGTTTATACTCTCAAAAGCAGCGTCAGCATGACTAAAGCAGCCAAACTTTTAAACCAGATTTTTAAAGATTATAAGGTAGATACCAAATCTTTCAAAAAACACGTTAAACTCAGCAAATGCTACATTACCTTCACTCTTAAAGACAATGAAGTAACAGACTATGCTGTTTCCTTTAAGATGAATTATGATAAAAAGACACCTGCATCGTTCAAACTTAAAATGTTTGGCTTTGGTAGTTCTGACTCTTTAGCTCTTCCTGACGAAGTCAAAAATGCGACCCCAGCTACAACTAAATAATCTAAAATGATAGGTTCTCCAGATCTATTCGATGAGATAAAATAAGGGTGTTAACTCTTTTAAATATTTTCACCAGTAAATTGGAGGTCCAAAATGAAATTAGGTATTATTGGCAGTGGTAAAATTGTCCATGACTTTTTAACCACTGCTGCTAAAATTGAAAATTTGGAACTAGCAGCAATTTCTACGACTAAGCGCAGTCGGCATATCGCTGAAGATTTAGCTAAGCAGTACGGTATTAACGAGGTTTTTGCGGATAACGATCAGTTGTGCAATGACGACAATGTAGACACTGTTTACGTCGCCGTACCTAACTTTTTGCATTATGACGTTGTAAAAAAAGCCGTTTTGGCTGGCAAAAATGTTATTTGTGAAAAGCCCTATGTTGAAACCGTTGCTCAAGCTCAAGAACTTAAAAAAATAGCTGATGATCATAACGTAATTATTGTTGAAGCTATTACCAATATTCATCTGCCAAATTATAAGGAAATCAAACGAAAATTAACCAAAATAGCGCCTATTCATATCATCTCTCTGAACTATACACAGTACTCTAGCCGCTATGATGATTTCTTGCAGGGTAAGATTGCTCCCGTTTTTGATCCAGCAAAAGATGGTGGTACTTTAATGGATTTAAATATTTACAACATTCATTTAGCTGTTGGTCTTTTTGGCAAACCGGAAAAGGTGCAATATTACCCAGTGATCCAACAGCATATTGATACTTCCGGTATACTTAACTTAGTTTACCCAGATAAGCAAGCTGTTTTGATTGCTTCAAAGGACAGCTATACTACGCCAAGATCCTTTATTGAGGGTGAAAAAGGCACTATCTATTTTGATGGTTCAACGGGTGTAATCAAAAACTTTACCATTGAACGAAGAAACGGTGAAAACAGTGAATTCAACTTTAACCAATTTGATCATCGTATGGCGAGTGAATTTACAGACTTTGTTAAAATTATTGACAATCACGATACCGTTGCAGCTGACAAATTGTATGATCATAGCGTAGCTGTGATGGCTGTTCTAGCTCAAGCAAAAGATTCGATCAAATAAATAAAATTAAAAGCGCAGTTACCTCTAATTTTTAGAGAAACTGCGTTTTTGAATGTAAAAAGAGACCTAAAAGTCCGGTAATACATTTTAGTATTTATCAGGGATACCATTTAGGTCTCTTTTGCTAGTAATATTAAATATTATTTACTTTGAAGGAGTAGTATTAGCGGATGAACTGTTAGAGCCGGTTGAACCATTAGAACCAGTCGAACCGTTAGAACCAGTCGAGCCAGTTGAACCGTTAGAACTAGTCGAGCCAGTTGAACCGTTGGAACTAGTCGAGCCGGTTGAACCATTAGAACCAGTCGAGCCGGTTGAACCGTTAGAACCAGTCGAGCCGGTTGAGCCAGTGGAGCCGTTGGAACTAGTGGAACCGGTTGAACCAGTTGAGTTAATTGGCGTAACGTTTGTCTCGTCTTTAGCTAAAGCACTTACTTTAATGTATCCAGCTGAAGTTGAGTAATACTTCTTACCCTTAATTTTAACAGTACCACCATAAACGGTAACTTTTTGGCCTTTACGAACTTTGCTCTTCTTTAAAGCCTTACCACTTCTGGTTACCAAAACTGTGTTTTTAACTACTTCAACAGTTTTGCCATCAACATTAACGGCTTTAATATATTGGTTTTTGCCAATCTTATAGTATACTTTGCCTTTAACAGTCTTTTTGCCAAGAACACTAACCTTTTGGCCAACCTTAACTGTTACCTTAGTTTTAACTAACTTCTTGCCCTTTTGCTTGTAAACAGCAGAATTTGCACCAACTTTTTTAGTTTTATTAGCTTTTTTAGCAGCACTAACTTCAGTTGGAGTACTACCTAAAGCATTGACAGGCAATTGATTTACGCCAACTGCTAACAATGTTGCACCAGCTACAGAAACTATCATTTTTCTATAAAAACTATTTTTACTCATATTGAGCCTTCCTTTTTCCATTGACAACATTTTGACGTACTTAGTTAAAAATTAAGAACGCTATAACTCCTATTGAGTTACATGGCTTATATTTTAGCACTATGAAAAAAGATTATAAATATTAATAAGTTAATTCTTTAATTTTATTTATAAGTCGGACTAAAAATTGATGACACTGTTTCTATAAATAATTTGCTTTTCCAGCAACTGAAATATTACTGTTATATTGTTATGGCATCACAGCCACGGCCGAATAAGCAGTAGTTTTTTCAAAGGCTGCTCCTAGACCAATTGTTCTAGCATCCGGATCAAGCAATATGTCCCGATATTTCCCGTCCCTAGTTATATTATTGTTAAGATATTCGTAAAGAATGCTGCTGGCAACGTCTTCCGTTGATCCACCATCAAGTGCAAGTTCTAGCATGTTTGTAGTGCGATTAATAGTCCACTCCCACGAAAAACTAGCAATACATTCTCCCAATATTGGACAATCAATGCCCCTTTCTTGAAAAGCCTTTTGTAAAATAGACGTTCCAGATTTATCATAAAGTCCAAAATTCTTGATTAAATCCTGGGCACGTTCTTGAACAATCTTGTCATAAGTAGGGTCTGCTGTTAATTCGGTTAAGCCACGACTAACCCGCTCCTGATTAAGTTCCTTTAAAAAAACTTGTCTAAATTTACTAGGTGAAAATTCATTTGTGTGAGAATCTGAGACATTCTCATTGGCAGCAATAGGATCTGGTAAATTATTTGAAGCTGTATTCTGTGATGCATCATCAGAGGTATTCGGCTGATCGGGATTCCTCTTGTCTTCTGGAGTTTTAGGCTCAGAGGTATTTTTATCATTAGTTTCCGTTTCTTCCTGAACTACATTAGCAACGTGTGCATCTGCAAAATCATCCGCATTATGTGGATTTTGTGCAGTATTGATATCACTATTGCTTTCAGACTTATCGGAGTTCTCTACCCCATTTGCACTAGATGCGCTGTTAATTTGGCTATTATTAATTTTATTCTGAGTAGTCTTATCCACATTAGGAGTAAAACTATTGCTTGGCGTATTATTCAAGCCGGAGCCATTAAATACCAAAATATTGGTATTTTGCGCCTTATTATAATCATTACCTTTTGCCAATTCGTTAGTAGTATTTACTACAGGTGGCAGGGTTTTAATTTCCTGCTTAGTTGATTTCACCGCCGAATTTATCTTGGCTAACACACTCTTCCTGATGTAACCGTGTCTAGTGGAGTAGCATTTCTTGCCCCTAATTACTTTTGGCGCACCAAAAATCCTGATTTTTTGTCCTTTGTGAATTACTTTAACTTTTTTACCATTTCGAGTATAAAGTACCGCGTCTTTGGTTACCTGACAAATCTTGCCTTTAATATTAACGGCTTTAACATATTTATTTTTACCAATGCGATAAAAAAGTTTACCTTTGACAGTTTTTTGGCCATAAATACGTACTTTTTGGCCCATCTTGATAATTTTCTTAGATTTAAGCAGCTTTTTGCCCTTGCGAACATAGACAGCGGAATTGGCTCCGACCCTTTTTACTCTACTGGTCTGACCATTTTTCTTTGCCGCGCATACTTTTTCCGGCATGGTATTTAAGAGGTTCGGTGGCGCTTGCTTTAAAAGCCCTGTCAGTAAAGTCACTGTGGTCAAGGAAACAATCATTTTCTTGCAAAGATTATTTTTACTCATATCTAAACCTTTCAGTATTTAAAAATGAAAATTATTATAACTATACAAGAGTCTATTTTAACTGAAGATTAAAATAGACTGTCAGCCACTTTTTAATTTTTGTATCATTTTCTAGCCCAGAAAAATTCGCAATTAAAAAGGACTGATTGCCAAAATCAATCCTTCTTTAGTCAGTATAATTAGCAATTATTTTTTGCCTATAACTTTGCGAATATGATCGGCCGCCTGATATTTTGCGGTGAAAATCAGTTCATCACCTAATTCAATGACAGTGTGACCGTGTGGCACCAGCCATTCTTGACCACGACGAATACGACTGACAGTGATGTCATGAACCACATCACAGTCCATCAGTTGCCGACCAGAATACTGTGTATTGCGAACAACAACAGAGTAAACCGCATTTTTAGTATCACTCAATACACTGTAGAGAGCAGGCGATTCTATTAGTGCCCGTAAGAGTGCGGAAGTAATATTACTTAAGTCAAAGACTTCCATGCCGTTTTTGCGCAATTCCTTGACCCTGGCAATATCAGCACGCTTTTGACAAATAATAATGCGCTTGAAATCACCCTTCTCTTTTGCCAGCTGTCCTAGTCGCAAATTAGTATCGTCAGACCTCATGGCTGCAACGAAAATATTACCAGTAAAAGCACCAGATTGTGCTAGATTTTCACTATCCAATTGAGATAATAATTTTAGCTGCGGCACGCGGCTTTTATAAATATTATAGTGTTCGTTACTGGTAGTAAACATCTTAACCGAATACCAGTTATCATGCAGGTTGAGCATTACGGGTACAGTCAGAGCATTAGTGCCCAGAATCACAACTTTTTCCTTAATGCGATCTTCAGCTTTCAATTTAAAAATGGCGTTAAATAAAATCGGACACAGAATGCAGACGATCACAGCAGCCAGGATAAAAACATCTGATTGCAGCCGCGTAATAACGTTTAATTTACGTGCTACTGCTAAAGTCGGAAGGACTATAGTAATCGTAGTTGCAGTTAAAAAGCCACCGGCAATACCATTTCTGCTGCCGAATTTTTGAGCGTAAACCAGGGCAACAGGTGCTTTAGCCAAGAACAGAAACAAAACTAATATTGGTAATAAAATCAGTGACTTTGGGTGAGCCAAAAGTGACCTTAAATTAAGTTTTACTCCCGTCATGATAAAGAAAATAGGAATGAAGAAGCCATAGCCAATTGAGGTTAACTTATCCGCTGTTTCCTGACTGGGCTCTAACAATTTCATGACAATGCCGGCTAAAAACGCCCCCAGAATATTTTCCACTCCCACTCTCTCAGCTACCGTAACTAAAGCAAATATTAGAAAGAAGGCTAAACGGACATCTAACTGAGTAGTTGATTTTGTCACCTTCACAAACCACAAGTACGGCTGCTTAAAGCGCCACAATAATAGAATGGCAACGCCAAAGAGCAGAATAATCAGCCACAACTGCTTAGTGTTACCACCATTAATAGCTGCATAAACCGTTAAGAGCATTAAGGGAATTACTTCCCCTAAAACCGCAGTTAGTAAAATTGTCTGACCGATAGGCCTGTTTAAAATATCCTTTTCCTTTAAGGTAGCAATCACCACGCCCAAAGCAACAGTCATAAAAATGATAGTTGCAAGCATAACGTCCCCAAATAAACCCAGCATCTTTAACAATAATGCTAGGCAAATAGACAAAATTGTCACACCTAAAAAGGCGTTGAGTGCAACTTTAAAAGGAGCGATCTGGCCCTTTTTCCTTTTGGTCTTTTGCCCCGGTTTTAACAAGTCAAAGTTAATTTCCATTCCTGACAAAAACAACAACAAGATTACGCCTAAATTTGACAGAAAAGACAGGTCATGAGTCGGCCGGACGAGATTAAAGCCACTTGCACCTAAAACAATACCAACAATAATTTCTGCGACTGCAGTCGGAACTGCATTAACCCTTAAACGCGCCATTAATATAGGCACTACCAGCGCAAACAAAACAACTAAGAATAAAGACAACTGTGCCACAAGGAATGCCCCCTCATTTATTCTTAGTCGATTATACAAGAAATTGCCAAATGAAGAAAATAATACGGGTAAGAAATAACAAAATGACCCCCAAACTTGGGGGTCATATCATAACCTGTTTCTTTATTTGCTATTTAAAATTGGCTGCTTTGACAAAGCGGTTGGTATCAATTGGGTAGTACATTTTGCCACCAATATTAATGCGGCCGCCGTAAGTACGAACAGAAGTACCACGTAAAAGTTTTGAATTATCACTACGAATTCCGGTAGTATCATAAACATAAGCATTATGAGTTAAAATTCGCTTAGTACCAACAATGTTGCTGGCAACAACGTATTCATTTTCACCAATTTGCAAGTACTTTTTACCGTTAATGACTTTCTCTTGCGCTACAGTCACAACGGTCCCTGCAGTTTTCAGTGCAGCAGTAGTACGATTGCCCTGGGCATCATAAGTATAGGCATCGTGCATTAAAGTCTTGTTGCCAGTTGGTGCCTGAGAGACGGGGTCAGAATCAGTGTTAGAATCAGAAACCACCGGATCATTTGAGCCAACGTTATTATCGGGCACTGTGGTATTAGAAGTTTCAGCCGCTTGCAAGTCATAATAATATTTGAGCAGGGAGAAGAAATCATTCATCGAATAGCCCCATTTTTGGAAGTAGCCATCCGGATCGGTATGATTGGTACCACCTAAAAAGCGGGATACAGCGTGATGAGACCAAATAGTTCCCGTGCCCGTATTTGAAGCATTCACCGGCGTGATGTTATAGCGGTGCAATAACTTAGCGGCATAGATAGCATCATTATTGACGCTTTTAGCAAATTTATTGCGCGTATTTTCCCGACACAGTTCAATTTGGATAAAGCGATTGTTGGCAATTGCGCCCGCACCCCAAACGCCGTAGTTGGGCGTCATCATTTGAATAACTTGCTTACTGTCGACAAAGGCGTGAACATAGGAGTACATATTCATCCATTCACGGTTGAAGTAAATGGCTTCGTTATAGGCAGAGGCTCCAGGGGTAGCTGTCTCATGGATGACAATACCTTCAGGTGTTCCTTGTCGATACTTGATTTTATTGCCTTTAGCGTAAAATTTGTTATACTTAATATTCTGTGTCTGCAACATTTGATACAAAAATGTTTCGCCGACATAACTGTTTTGTTTTGCGATTGAATTAATTGAGGCAGCTTCAACTACCTGTGTGTGATTAACATTAAAAATAGGTGCAACTAAACCTACTCCGATAGCAATAGTAGTTATTAGTTTCTTTATCTTCATCTAAATTTTCATTCCTTATTTCTGCTTTTTACCGTTTGACCCTGATCTAAAAATTGCCTTTCTTAATATACTGGTGAACGCCAATTCTATAGTACTTATGACCGTAAATATTGATTGCACTGCCAAAGGTTGCGACTGACTGACCCTTCTTCATTACCAGCTGATTGTCACGGTTGCCGTAATCGTTATAAACATAAGCGTTCTTTTGCAAAAGTCTCACTGTGCCATCAATATTGCCGCTGGCAATATACTGGTTTTCGCCAACACGATAATATTTTTTACCGTTAATGGTTTTAGTACCGTAAGTCGCAATTACTTTACCTGTATTAGGTACCTTAATTGCCTTCAGCTTTTTAACACGTTCACCCTCAGAGTTATAAACATAAGAATTGTGCATTAAAGTCTTGTTGACCTTTTTTTCACCCTTAGGCGCTTGCGAAGCAGGAGGAAGTGCGCTGCCCAAATCTAAGAGCGTATCATTAACCCAGCCCTTGCCGGAGATATACATACGCTTTCTGCCATTATAATAAGTAATGGTCTTCGTAACGGTAACTGCATCGCCCTTAGCAACGGAACCAGTTTGAGCTGAAACCGAGTGGTCAGTGGGCCAAGCGTAAGTAGCGCCCGCTTTCTTGACGACATAAGACTTGCTGGTGTTTGAAATCGTAGGGTCATATTGCGTTAAATTGTAGTTAGTAATTCTGGCGTTCAAGGTCGTGTTGTACTTGCTGTCAGTCGCATACGTACCAGTTAACGCCTGAGTGGCATCTGTATAAGAAGCAGCGTTTTCCAACCAGGCTCCTTGATAGCGATCAGGCTGCCAAGTTACACCTAAACGCAATTTCTTACCATTATCATCAAAAGAATCCTGACAAGAGTCATATTTTCTAAACTTAGCGGTTACGTAATAGCTCTTGCCGTTCTTATCTTCTTCACGAGTCTTAGACGAATATGTTGCTCCGGGCCAGTCGTCATTAGCTTTCATGCCAAATAAGTTATTGGCGTTGACTGCCAAACCTGACTTGCCCCAATTAGATTCTACGATTGCCTGGGCAATCATCACTGAAGGGTATAAGCCGTATTTCTTTGATACCTTCTGTGCCTGTTTAGACATAGTATTTAAAAACGTAGTTTCAGCCGCAGTAGCTGCAGATACTTTCTCAGCACGTACTGGAGAATTGGCAATTAAGTTGTTGGTAACCGGCATTACCACCGCTGAGGCGAGGACAGCTGTCGCAAAACCAGTGATTAGTCTTTTCTTCATAAATAATGTTTCCTCCTTAACCGACACCTTTATTGTATCGGGCAATTAGACTATAAACAATAGCTGCGCTTGAATTGTAGTCAAAAAGTAATATAGATCGTTTTTATATTACAAATAGTAATTATTTTTCTAAAATTTCACGTAGGTGAATTAACAAATTATGCTTGCTTCTTTGCAGCTGAACTCGGCTCACATGGGCTTCTTGAGCCAAGGCACTGATAGTTTGACCACCAATTAAGTGATTAATAAATAGCAATTTTTCTATCTTGTTCATATGAGCAAGTTCACCCTTAAGAACCAGCTGATTATTCCAGTTAGTCATTAATGTAGCTTCTGTGAGCGAATCAAAGGCAATTTCTTCTTCTGATTGACGCTGCTTTTTGCGCAACAGATCAATAGTGTGCCAGATAATCTTACGAAAACTCAGCCGATCTACTTCAGGACGCTTCTTATCTGCTAACTTGGTTAACATTTCCGCGTATATTAAAATACCTTCTTGAAAAAGGTCTTCATAATTAGTATAGTCCACTCTGACGTGGGCGGCCTTTAATGCGCCTCTAACTAATTTTTGGTTATCCCATGCTGTTAAAAATGCCTGTTGGTTAATCTTCATTTGTGACGTTTCCTTTATATCATTTTGTCACAAGCGCTTGTGCCCCTATAGATTAACAAGGTTTATTAAAATAGCAAAAACATAAAATGAGGCGTTTATTATACTATCACTGACTTTTTTAATAAAAGTAAAAATTTCCCTAATCCTAGTTGCAGATAGCCTAATAACGCGCAATTTCTGGGTGAAAAAAGAGTTAAAAAAAATACACGAATTAATTACTTAATTCGTGTAGCAAGCTAATATAAGCTGTCGGGTCTCTTGCTGGAATAGTAGGCCTTCTTATGTGCCTCGGTCATTTGGGGCAATTCATAAAAATCTGCCAAGTAGTTACCGTAGCGTAGATGCTTTTTATCCAGAACTTCCGTCATAATGCTTTTGAGACTTAAATTTGCCAGAGATTGATGCGGATGAAAATTAGCCGGTTGATCAATCAGAGATTTGCCATGAAATTTCCTAACCCGCCAGCCTAAATTCTGCTCTAAATGGGTACTGTTAAGCACATACAGGGCATGGTTAAAGAATAAGCTGTTACATATCTTATCTGTTAAGTGCCGGCTGCAGTTGCGGTAAGCAAAAAGGTATTTGTTGTTGCTAATACTGACAGTTTTAAAGACAAACATGTGGTTCTGCAAGGGTTGATAGTCGGCCATTTGATGAAGTGCAACCCAGTCAAGATTACTGGTGTTGTAGCTGCGAGTGGAAAAGTAAGCCAGTCTGCCAGTAGCTATGACGTTGTGTCCTGCTAAACCAATTTGACGGGCAAATTCACGCTGAAACTCAAGGCCGGCAAACAGGCACTTTTGCGCAAATGAAGTCAGGTGAGACTTGGTACTACGACCACTTAAGACTATGCCGCACTTACTGTCAAAAATGGCGCTTTTGAACTTGCCCCACAGCGGCTGATTTTGAAACTGATACAAGGCAATGGTACTGGCACTAACACAGTATTCTTCATCAAACACCAGATAGTCTAAAATTTTCTTATCTTCTGCTATGCGCTGGCGCAATAACCTTTCTGACCAAATGGGATAGTCTTTACTTGGGGGTAAGTTACAAATGGTATCATTTTCTTTTATCATTTAAGCTTCTCCTAATTTTAAAATTGATAAAAGCTATTATACCAGTATTGTTATCGCTTGCATAGCTTAAAAAGGCAACAAAAAAACGGAAATATAACACATTTCCGTTTTCGTATAATTAACTAAGAATTAATTACTTAAAGTTAGCAACTTTAACGTATTGCTTCTTAGGTCCACCGATACGGTAGTAAGCCTTACCATTCTTGAATGTGTAAGGTGAACCATAGGTAACAACAGTTGCACCCTTCTTCAATACACGTCTGTCAGCACGCTTCTTAGAGGTCTTGTAAACATAAGCGTTGTGTGACAATACACGAGAAGTACCGTCAATGTTGTCCGCCATTACGTATTGGTTGTCACCAATCTTGTAAGCAAGGCTGCCATCTGCAAGCTTAGTTGGAGTACCGTAAACATTTACAGTGCTGTAAGCTGCAAGCTTGTTAGTACCAACACGCTTGTGGTTCTTGTCGTAAATGTAAGAGTTGTGCATAATTGTCTTAGGTGTTGCAGGAACAGGTTTAACTGAACCGTCAACATACTTAGTTTCTACGAAGAAGTTGGAATCAAGGCCGTTAACTCTGGTGTATGACTTACCATTTACAGTTACTGTTCCAAATGTAGCGATTTGGTCACCATTCTTAACAGTTGTTGTTGTAGTTGTTACTACATTACCATCAATCTTGTATACTGGAACAGTATCAGTATCAGCTTGAACAGTTACATAAGTAGCACCCTTTTGACCAACAGTTACGTAGAATGTAACCTTAGTAGTTCTACCAGCTGCGTTAGTAGCACTAACTGTTACAGGATATCTACCAAGAACTTTAGTATTTACTTTGCTTGTATCAATACTTACTGGCAATGTTGTTGAGTCAGTAGCACTAACTTTAGCAGTGAACGCTCTTCTAATAGCGTTAACATCAACATAACCATTTAGTGGAATGTAATTAAATGCTGTATCACCAATTGAAGTGATTTCTACTATACCATGTAAATTAGTCTTGTTATTCTGGCTGCCAGTACCTTCATTATAATCAATTTGTGGATAAGTTGCATCACCATATGATGGATCTGGATTAACATCTACAACAAATGTTGCAGTATGATGATTAGAAGTAGCTAAACGCAAAGTAATAGGGAACGTACTTGTTGGTCTTGCAATGCTGTTGTCAGCTCTAACAACTATACCAGCCGCATGAAGACCATCTCTTACGTCTTGCTCAACGTCTATCCAATCAGCTGTAGCACCATTGTTATCAGCACCAACTACAGTAGAAGCAGGCTCATATGCATCTTTAATACTCTTTACAATACCTTCAACTGTGTCAGAAAAAATTACTGAACCTCTTGAAACCTGATATCCACCAGCTTGAATTATCTTACCATCTTTATCTTTTATTTCCTTAGCTTTTACATAAGGATAGCCTTGCATGGTAGCATCATTAATTGAGAATGGTTTACTTCCCAAGGTTAGGTGAACACTCTTACTATCTGAAGCAGGAACTGCTTTTGTACTACCATTTACATAATAGTCACGGCCACCAACCAAGCCAGCAATATCCATTGTAACTACAGCAACATACTTATGACCCTTTTTAAAGTTAGTAGCTTCTGTAGCTCTTTCTGGCTTAACAAATTGACCATCTTGACCAACTAGTGATGTTGTTGAATCTACATCAGTAACATCATAAACTTTAACATCAGACACGTTCTTAGCAGGATCAAGTGAATATCCATCAGGCATCTGATTCAAGTTTATATTAACTGTCAAATTACCATTAGTAACATCGTTACCATCTACTACTTGTGGCGCAACATTTGCAGAAACGCTTAAATTAAGCGTATTATTAGCCCCTGTTTGTAAATTAGTGGTGTTAACCCCTGCAGTAAGCTTACCATTATTTGCTGTAGTAGTAGTTGGAGTATCAGCTGAAACAGTTGAAACAGCACTTGCAGCAACTGGAGCAACAGCTAATAAAGCAGCAGCAGCAGCGCTAACAATTCTTAAATTTTTCTTCATGTGGTCTTTCCTCCTTGTGTATATACAAAATAGTAATAGACTATAGGTTCAGTCGTTATGAGCCTACATTGTTACAACACCCTTCGAGCTGAAATCATAAGTTTATAACTCTTATGAGGTAGCCTTCAAGCTGAAGAACGCGCATGCGTACAGGCTATCGAACCTGAAGCATAGTTATTACTTACCACATTTCATATTGTACTAACCTTTTGCTTAAATTGCAAGGCATCCAATTATTTTACACACTTTTGTAACAAACGCTTACAGCTGTAAAATAGATATGTAAAGTTGCTATTCTTATAAAAACGCTGTGCAACAATGCTTTGCGGGTTTTCTGGCTAATTTTAGTTAAAAAAACTTTTTTATTTACCGCCAAATTTTACAAAATAATAACAAAAAACTTTTTATAAAGTAAAAAGGCTGCACTTAACAATCTTAGTGCAACCCTTTCCTTTATTAATATTTACTCTCGTCTTAAAATCCGCCTGACCTTAGCAATTAATTTGCTAATCAGTTTCAGTATCTGCAAATTACAGAGACTGATCCGCAGTATTATCAAACAAACTAGTAACAGTTCGTTCAACGTATGCAGCAGATTGAGGAGTTTGATATAAACTCACCCCTTCTTGTTCAAATGCATCAGCATTTGCTATTGTAGTCATTGCCGTTTTAACTTCCGCGCCAGTTAAGTTGGCCGCAGCGTTAGACAAGGACAAGTTAACCTTTTTACCTGCACCATTTAAAAATACTAGTTGTAACGTCTTGGTTTTAGTTTCCATATTATCTACTCCTATCCCGCTAATTATTGACTGACTAGTTTTAATCTCTTGCTAATGAAATGCCCTGCTTTTGAATTAAGGTTGCCGCTCCCAGTTCATCGCCTTGCAATTGAGCTAGTGCGTTTCCGACTTTAGCTAAACTGTCCGCTGCAACGCCCCGTTTAACATTCTTCAAATTGCGTGTTTTAGCACCTTGCTTGCCATACTTGGAGTTTAAAAATGTGTATTGGACTGCTTGATCTAATAATGCAAAATTCATAGTATCTTTCTTTCCTTTTTAATTTATCTTAATGCTGTAATCAACCCGCGCGCCAGCTGTCTTACACTATTACTAACGAATTAGCGCCGTAAAATGTAACTTTTTAGTCGTAATTTTTTGGCTAAAACACGTGAAAAAACACCATTAAGTAGTCAAATCTGCTTAAACCATCTATAATTAAACTAAGTATGAGTAAGGAGGATAAGTTCCTATTATGAAAAAAACGACAATTGGTACGATTGTGGCAGTAGTAATTATCGCTATTGGTGGTGGCGTCTTTTATGCCACCCAAAAATCTAACAGTGATAAAGTTAATGCTTCCTATAACAGTGCAATGACTACCGGTAAAAATGCAGTTGCTGACAAAGACTACTCAGAAGCAAGCTCCGCATTTGCCAAAGCTTTCAGAATTAAGAAGACTGACCAGGCTAAAGCTTATAAAAACCAATCGGACAATATGACTTCTGCAATTAAGGCTACTAAAAAGGGTAAATATGATGATGCCTTAACCAAAACTACAGACGTAATTCAAAGAAAAAATGGCTACTCCGTTTTAGTAAAACAAGGTAAAAATCTTAAAACTACCATTAAAGATGTGCAGGATAATTACGAGCACGAAATTCGGCCTATCTTTCTTGCTGCATCCCAAGCCGAACTGAATAAGCAATACCTTAAAGCTGCGGACGAGTATCAAAAAGTCCTAGACTTGCCATATATCGACGGACAATACTACAACCAATATAAGAAAGAAGCTGAAAAGGGACTGAAGAATAACCAAAAGGCTGCTAAAGACGGCACTAATGGTAATGCTGCTCAAAGTTACAAAGCTATTTCCGGTAAGGGACAAGACACAGGCAACGCTGGTAAGACTGGTGAAGGAGCAATGGGCAACCATAAGGTAAACGGTAAGACCGTTACTAAGAAGCAGATTGCGCAATTGCGTAAGCGTGTAGCTAAGTTTGGTTATGACGCAACCTCCTGGAGTCCACAAGACCTAATCGACCTTTACAGAAAATCTGGCAGGACTAAACCAAGCAAGATTACCAGAAAAGACATCCAAGATTATCTGAGACCATAATCACGATTTTTAGATCTCTGAATTAGAATTAAGTAAAATCGCCTTGAATTGCTTAACTGCAATTTAAGACGATTTTTGCTGTCAAACTTTTAATGACCAGTAGTTTTTTGTGAGTGGGCAAAATGCTATAATTTTATTAAAATTGAGAGAAACTACTATTGTGTAAAGGGTAAATTGCTTCAATAGTTGCTTTTATAGTCTAAACTCTGTAAAATGACTATTGACTTTCACGTTTCCTATTTTTATTAAAGGAGTGTCTGCTTTGACTGATAAAGAAAATAATACCAAAGAGAAAGATAACGAAAAACAACAAGAACAAGATAAAGAGAAAGCTAGAAAAGAAGAAGAACTTAAGGTTGTCATGCCTGAGGCTGAGTGGTCTACCATGCCGCAGAAAGAATTCACAGAGCAGCCAGACTACCTTATAGTATTTGCTGATTTTTATATCGCACAATTTAACCAGCGCGACTTAGAAATCATGAACTTATACGATACTAATTCCAACATGGTTGATATTAATCATTATCTTCTTAACAACATTCATTTTAGCCGCAAAGAATTAGTTAAGCATGTATTACAATATCATGCGCAAAATTTCCAAAATATAATTGATGAAATTGCGGCTAAAGATGGTGTTGAAGCAGAAAAAATGACATCATACAAAGATTGGGATAACTGGTACGAAGACCGCCGCAGTAAAATTTCAGCTTCTTTATCATAATTTACTTGTACTAAAGCAAAAAAAAGAACAAAATAGATACTTGAATGAGAATGCCACATTGACATTCTTTTTTACTTAAAAATGAATAGCTCAATATTGTCTATGGGAGTACATATTTACTATGGATAAAAAGAAGAAGCGGATTTCAGCTGCCGGCTTGCTAATCACCATCGGTATCGTTTACGGTGATATCGGCACTAGTCCGCTCTATGTAATGAAATCAATCGTTACAGGTAATGGTGGTATTGCCAACGTTGATCGGGAACTGATCTTAGGTTCAATCTCGCTGATTTTTTGGACAGTCACGCTGTTAACTACCGTTAAGTACGTTATGATTGCGCTTAAGGCCACTAACCGTGGTGAAGGTGGTATTTTCGCTTTATACGCTTTAGTACGCAAAAGAGCCAAGTGGCTGGTGATGCCAGCTTTGATTGGCGGGGCAGCGTTATTAGCCGACGGAACATTGACACCAGCCGTGACGGTTACAACCTCAATCGAGGGACTGAAGAACATGCACTTTGGTTCCCACGTTCCCGTTCCTAATCAGAATGCCGTCATCATTATTACGATTGCCATTCTGTTGGTACTGTTTTCAATTCAAATGCTAGGCACCAGCAGTATCGGTAAAGCTTTCGGCCCGATTATGTTTGTCTGGTTTACCTTTTTAGGTTTAATCGGTATCTATAATATGGCTAACGACTGGTCAATTCTGGAAGCACTGAATCCGGTTTGGGCTGTTAAAGTCCTTTTCAGTCCCTCTAATAAAGCCGGCATTTTCATTTTGGGATCGATCTTCCTGGCTACCACTGGTGCCGAAGCCCTGTATTCTGATGTTGGTCACGTTGGCAAAGGCAATATTCGGGGATCATGGCCCTACGTCTTTCTTTGTCTGTCACTTAATTATTTAGGACAAGGAGTATGGATACTGCAAAATCCGCACTACCAAACTAATGGCGGTGAACTTAATCCTTTCTTTGAGGCTGTGCCAACCGATTTACGCCTGTTCGCCATCATCTTAGCTACAGTTGCCGCCATTATCGCCTCCCAGGCTTTAATCACCGGTTCATTTACACTGGTATCCGAAGCAAGTGGTCTGAAATTTTTACCACGGATGAATATTAATTATCCTACAACTAAGCATGGTCAAATTTATATTCCTTCCGTTAACAAAATGATTTGCGCTGCTACTATCGCAATCGTCATTTTCTTCCGGACTTCAGAACACATGGAAGCAGCCTACGGTCTGTCAATCACAGTCACAATGTTGATGACTACCCTGCTATTATTTGAGTACTTGGGTTCCAAACACCACCCGTTAATATTGCGTCTGTGTTTCTTACTTGCCTTTGGCTTTATCGAAGGCATGTTCTTAATTTCCAGTTTGACCAAATTTATGCATGGTGGTTATGTTACCGTCCTAATTGCTGGTTTTATTGGTGTCATTATGTTCATCTGGTACTTCGGTAATAAAGTGCGCGACAAACATGAAGGTGCACATACTTATGTACGTTTAGATGAATACACTGATATGCTAACGGACCTAAGTCATGATGATGATTACCCTACTTATGCGACTAACTTGGTTTACATGGCTAAGGTTAAATACAACAAGTTTATTAAACGGGAAATCATGTACTCCATTTTGGATAAACGTCCTAAACGTGCTCAAGCCTACTGGTTTGTCACTGTCAACATTACCAACGAACCGTTTACAGCCAGATACGCTGTTAATACTTTTGGTACTAAAAATGTCATTAACGTGCAGCTGTATCTCGGTTTCAAGAAACAAACCAGTGTCAACGTTTACCTGCGGCAAATTGTCCACGACTTGATTAAAGACGGCACCATTGAGGCTCAACCACAGGAATACACCACTACCCCAGGTCGTAAAGTCGGCGACTTCTCATTTGTAATTGTTAATGAAGTTGTCAGTCCTTTGACCAGACTAAAGGGTTTTGAAAAAGTAATACTAAAAGCGCGGGTATGGTTGCAAAACCTATCTTCCAACCCTGCTTCCTGGTTTGGCCTGGAATACACCGATACAGTAGTCGAGCAAGTGCCTCTAATTTTAGGCAAGCCAAGACACAACTTGCACATTAAGCGGGTTGCACCACGTGACTATTCCAATTTAAAGAAAAAAGAAACTGAATAATATAAATAGCCGTCCACGACTTGTTAGAGTCGGGGCGGCTTTATTTTAAGCCAAAACGCACAAGCTAAAGTCTAGCTTATGAGTTTTTTAATTACTTTGTCAATTATGGAATCAAAATCAATGGTAATTAATCCTGTTGCTTCGGAAAAAAATTTTCTTAGAATTTCACTGTCAAATAGATTCTTTCTAATTTCTCCATCTTGCGTAAAATCTTGATGACTTCCTAAACTGCAATTTAAAATATTACATTTGCAACAAATTTTTTGCGATTACTTCTTGTCTCCGTTTGGTCCAAATAATAACTAAGGCGATAGCTGCATAAATAGTCACTCTCAAAATAGTTCCCTGCCAATCCATCATAGTAGGTTGGACTGCAGATTTAACTGTATTGCCATATTCGCTAATACCACCCTGAAATAGAAATAAAATAAAATCATATAAGCCGTGATAGGTCATAGTTAACAGTAACGAATGTGTGTAAAGGTAAATAGCAGCAATTACCAATCCCCAACCACTTATCTCAAGCATTTGGCGCAAAGTAGCTAATGGCGTTTGATAGGCAATGTTGGTGATATGCCAAAACCCAAAAAGTAGGCCATCAAATAACACAATTAAGTATATACGATACTTACTGCTTTGAAAAATTTGCGCAAGAAGAGCAATAACCATAAAACGCATTAGCCATTCTTCAGCAATCCCCGTCCGTATAGCTGACCCGATAACACCAAGATTAATTTGATCAAAATAGTAATTCAAAGTATCAGCAATGCTAATAACATAGTCAAAATGGGGCATAGCAATTAAAAGTAAAACTCCCACTAAAAGTAAAGTTATTAAGCTGGAAAACAGAATTGAGTCATTCCGACTATATACAAAGTGTGGTTTTTGTATTTTCCAACAGGACATTACCAAAACAGTAATGATGATTAAAACAGGAGTTCCAGACAAACCAGAATTATTTATCTGGAGCAATACCTTGTTGTACCGTAAATGTCCGGCAATGTTGCTTGCAGTCCATATTATTTCGTCATAGACAACAAACATTAATAGCAAAATTCTGCCCCAATTATTGTTCACCCGACTTAAGGCTAATTTAGCCATTGGAATATACATGATAAGGGAATAAAAAGTAACCGAAAGCATCCAGAAAGTGCCATTGATCAAATGATAGTAATTCAGTAATTTTGTTAGCAAAGACAAACTAATTGGCAAAGTGTAACAAATTGCTATAGTTTCAATGTAATGGTTAATCAATTGCCATCTTTTCGGCTGTTCACTTTCAGTTTGCAATAAAGAAAATTGTAAACAAACAAAAATAAGAGAGAGTGAAATGGCAAACCTTTGGTTTTGATTAAAAAGATTTCTATTAACAAAAGCAAGGGTAGCACAAATTAGTAAGATCAATATTTGTCCCACAGTTTGTGCTAAATGAAAAATTTTTATTATCCGATTTGTTTTTGATGTACGTGCTGATACAGCGTTTTGATTGAAGTTCTTCATAGTAACTACATTATAATAAATGTCAAATGCGTTTCAATATATTTCTAATATTTTTTTAAATAAATAGAATTATTATTTACCTTTACAAAAAACCATTGTTCTAAATGATTAGAACAATGGTTTTTGATTTACTACTAATAATTACCAAATATGTACCCGTTTGTCTGGGTCGAGCCACATGCCATCTTCAGGCTTAACATCAAAGGCTTTGTAAAAGTCATCTTGACATTGGCTTTGAACGTTGGCACGTAATGGACCAGGTGCGTGAACGTCAACAGCGGTTTGACTCTTAATTGATTCAGTCAGTTGCTTATTAGCCCAAATGCGTGCAAAGTTTTCAAATAATTTCTTTAAGTCATCATTTTCATTCTTTGCAGCTTCAACAGCAGCAGTCAAACCACCTTGGTCAGCAATATTTTCTGAAACTATTTGCTTACCATTAAGTTTAACCGGACCATATTCAATGCCATCAAACAAATCAATTTCAGCTTGTGTCCGCTTCTTGAATTCGGCATAATCCTCATCAGTCCACCAATTAGTCATGTTGCCCAATTCATCAAATTGTGCACCGTTGTTGTCAAACGCATGAGAAACTTCATGAGCGATTACGGAACCAATACCACCAAAGTTGGCTGCTCTGTCTTGCTTCAAGTCATAGAATGGCTTTTGCAAAATGGCTGCAGGGAAAGTCAGATCATTTCTTTGCGGATCATAGCAAGCGTTAACTAAATTACCAGGCATTGCCCAGACTGTCCGGTCAACTTCCTTGTGCAGTTGCTCAATGTTGTACTTTTGTTCTGCAATAGTAAATGCACGTTCATTTGAATAAAGGCTGCCACCTTGACTTGCAGGGATAACCTTTAAACGATTATAAATCTCCTCGATTTTATCCGGATAACCAATTTTCAAGACCAAAGCATCAAGCTTAACAATCGCGCGCTTTTTAGTTTGTTCAGAAAGCCAGTCATTATTTTGCAAGCGTTCCTTATAAACGTCAAGCATACGATGAATCATATCCTCAACGTCTTTTTTAGCATTTTCGCCAAAATAAGTCTGACCATAATAAACACCGACTACTTCACTAAAGGTGCCATTGGCAATGTGGTAAGCTTGTTTTTCACCACTAGACAATTTGGGCTGGCCATATAAAGCCTGGCTAAATGGAAACGCTGCTTCCCGGAAGTCTTGTGACAAGGAGTCAGCAGCCGCGTTAATAAAGGTAACAATCATCCAGCCTTTGATTTCATCAAAGTTTTCTTCATTGATAATTTCGTTAATGTGATCCAAGTAGCGTGGTTCTTCAACAATAATTCGTTCTGGTTCTTCGCCAATTGCTTCTTTCAAGTAGTAAGCAATCTTGAATTTATCAAACTTAGCTTCAAAGTCCTTAATCTTCATTGGATTGTAAGTAGCAGGATAATCTGCCCACTCCTCTGTAGACTTAACGATCTTAGATAGCTTAGCATCAAACTTAATAGCATCTTCTGCATATTTTTCTGCTTTAGCTTGATCAATACCAGCCATGGTTAAAAGCTTAACTGATTGCTTTTGCAAAGTATCTAACAATTTAGGTGCATCAGGAGTTTGATAAGTTGTAGTGTCAGGCAAGAAAGTTCCAGGACCAGCAAAATACAAAGCATTAACTTTGGTATTCTTCATGTCAGGAGAAACGCCAAAGCTAAATGGGAGCAAGGCAAAAGTTGCTAAGTCAGGCGCATTTAGGTTGTAGTCAGAAAAGTCCTTAATGCCGTCAAGAATAGCTAAATCGTCCTTAATCGGATCAGCACCTTCTCTATTACGCTTGTCAAAATCGCATGCTAATTTATAGAGCTTAACTGCCTCACCTAAGTTAGGAACATCAGGAATTTCTTTTTTACCAGATGCAAAGTCGGCAAAATCCTGCATTAAATGCTTTTCAACATCTACATCGATGCCGTCAAATGAAGCCATCCGTGAACGGTCTTCAGGAATTTTAGTATTTTTAATCCACTCAGAATTAATAGCCAAGTAAAGGTTGTCCTGTGGACGAGCGGCAACATTAGGTTCAATAATATCGCCACTACCGCCGCGAACAGCAAAATTTTTATTCATTCAGAAAGTCCTCCCTTTTATATCTAAATTAAAAATAGACTAAATTAATCTTATCATTTTAATTAAACCGTTAATATTAAAAAGCCTTTACAAAATCATTTATAAAGTGTGATATGTTTACGCAACTTTGCGTGAAGGGGCAATAACATTAGCACCATCAGAAAAATACCACAGGCAGCAATTATGAAAAACGGAATATAACCCGCACGATCAATTACCATACCGCCAAATAAGGGGCCAAAGGCTTGACCAATACCACGGGCAACATTAATTTCACCCTGGTATTTACCCTTACTGGTTGCGGGGGATAAATAGTTAATGTAAGCAGGAACGGCAGGAAAAGCTGTCGCTTCACCTAACGTCAGAACAAACATTGACAGTGCAAAGTGAGCAAAGTCTTTGGCAAAAATCAATGTGGCAAAAGAGATCGAGAACATGATCGTGCCAAAAATAATTTGCTGAAACAGGTTTTTAAAAATATGAGGAAAGCGTGCCAAAATTACCTGGACAGTAACTATGATGGCACCATTAAAGGTCCATAGCAAACTGTACATGTGGAAAGGTATTCCCAAAGACACCATGTAAACTGACAGGTTGGACTCCCAGTTCATATACATTAACCAGGTAACAGCTAAAGAAACCAAAAATCCGACCATCAACATCACGTTATATTTTGGCATAGGAATCGCCTTGGATTGTGCATTCTTTTTAACACCGTTCTTTTTACGGTTTTGGTGAAAAGTACTGATCGGGCGGTAATGAATAGCCGCATTGACGCAAGCAATGGCAAATAAAGATGCTGCCAGAATAAATAAAAATTCAATCGAGAAATCATAGAGATAACCGACAAGCAGAGTACCAGTGACAGTACCAACGTTTTGCGCAAAATAAATCAAATTAAAAACGTAGCGTCCTGAATATTTACGCAAACTCGTCGCAATTGAATTAATCAGCGTGCCGTTCCAGCCACTGATACATCCCGTCATAATCAGCCATATCCAATATTCCGGCCAGCCGTGAAAGAATGCCATCATAAACAGAACCAGCGCATCAAGTCCTAAACCAGTGACAATTAGCGGGTAGGGGTTCAGGCGGTCATATAAACGCCCAGCTAAAAATGAGCCCAAGACATTGCTGGCACAATTGCAAAATAAAACAACCCCTATTACAGAAAGGCTGATGTGTAATTGTTTGTTTAAATAAACCGAAGTTAAGGGCCAAACAAAACTTGACCCAATCCACGTGGCCAGTTCCCCCAGTAACAGCCAGTGCAGCTTAATTTCTGTTTCTTCATTAGATCCGTGTTTAAGTTTCATTTATTCAGTCCTTTCTTTTTTTAGATTCCATTTACCAGTTTAGCAAGAAGTATTAAAAAAGAACACCCCAAAACTAATAACTAACCAGTTAAAAAAGATAGTTTTTATCCAAAAAGATGATTACAGCTGCTTTGCTGCAATCATCTTTGTTACTATGCAATGGAAATAAGCCTAAAAGAACTGGCCCTTATTTTCCTGGTAATACTTTTGGTAGCGTCCTTTATAATTATGAAACATGTATTTCAAAAGCAGCCACCGCTTAAAATTGCGATCCTGATCATAAAAGACAGTTGTACCGTAGCGCCCTTCATGAATTAATTCTTCGGCCATTTGTTTAGCTTCATTATCCACGGCATATTCCTTGAACACGCTCACCGGAATACCCAGCCACAATTCATGCTTTGACTTTAATTTGTTGCCGTAGATTGGTTCCTTGTCCTTCAGTGAATCGTAAACATAATCGTCCACGTACCATTTCGCTAAATTATAACCATTAAGTGTCACATAGAAGCTTGAGCGACCCTGACGCAAATTAATTTCAAAAAACTTATATTTACCATCACGGGCATCATATTTAATGTCAAAGTTGGCCATTCCCGTGTAATTGATTTTTTCCAAAAATGCTTCAACCTGCTCATACAGCTTTTCGTCATACTCAGGTAAAATCGCCATGTAATTTCCAATTGACTGAGGTGTGGGATCTTCCAGCAAAGGGTGACCCATACACATCATCTTAATATGATGTTCCTTATCAACATAGGCATTTAACACCCGCATGTTGGAATCATCACCGGGAATAAAGTCCTGCAGAATTAAATCTTCTTTGTAGCCATTTTCATAGATTTTTGTGACAATGTCGCGCAATTCAGTTTCATTATGAATGGTAAAAGCCTTTTTGCGACCTTCAAATTGCACATCAAGCCAGGATACCGGATCTTCCGGCTTAAGCTCCAGTGGGTAGCCAAAAGGCAGTTCCAAATAATTTTCCGCCTTGTAATCTGCCATAGTCACGATTTTAGTCTTAGGGTACGGCAGACCATACTTTTCCGCAATTTGATAAAAGTTTTCTTTTGAGATTAATTTTTGTAAGAGGTCGTAGTCCACGTAAGGAACAACAAATACCTGCTCTAGTTCTTCTTTATGCTTGGCAAGCAGTTCCGAGTAACCATCTCCGCATGAAATCAAAATCACCGGTTCTTCATGGTCTTGGTAGAGTTTCATTTGCTTGCGCATTACTTCAATAAATGTGGGATCTTCACTAAAACCCTGATGTAGTTCCACACTAACAATTTTAGAATAACGCGTTGCTGCCAGCTGGCTGTCAGCCAGTGCTTTCACGCTAATACCATAAGCCTCGTTAAACGATCGGGCCATGCCGTAAACATTAATGTCACTACCAAGTAAAATTGGTGTAAAGTTTCGTTTCATTAATAAATTTTGCTCCTCATTAAACCAATTTGCCTTGTTTAATCAAATCGGCTACTTCTGGTTGAACACGCTGGTATTTGGCAACTGTACCTTCATAATCAACAAAGAATAGTTTATACCAAACTAAGAACGTATAAATTGTCCAAATCTGTCTGCGATGAGAGCCATCGCCTTTATAGTTTTCATCAAGCAAGTCTAAAATTTTATCCTGCTCGAAGATATCCTGCACAAAGTCTTCGCTGAACAGCTCGCGTACCTGCTTATAAAAACGAGGTTCTTGCAGCCATTCTTTGATTGGGGTAGGAAAACCTAGTTTTGGCCGTTTAGCCCATTCATCTGGTAAAACTTTTTCTGAAGCCTTGCGTAAAGCATATTTAGTATCATGCTTATTAACTAGATAATCGGTTGGAATTGAATTTGCTCTTTCTGCCACCTTTTTATCAAGGTATGGTACCCGCAATTCCAGCGAATGAGCCATAGAAATCTTATCTGCTTTTTGTTCAATATCATTAAGCATAAAGTGATGCAGATCAATGTATTGCATTTGCCGGACATTATCGAGATTTTTGACCTTTTTAAAGTCACTTTGGTAAATACCGTTAACAGTTAGTTTATTACGGTAAGACGGCTTTAAGATGCTGTTAGCATCTTCAGAAGAGAAGATGGTCGGGTAATCCATGTCATAAATAACCGATTGACCAACGTAAAATTCACTTGGCTCAGCTAAGTTGGTATACAGGTGCACTTTCCCCGGGAAATTCGGCATTTTCTTAATTCTGCGCGCCAACTTAACCTTAGTTTTCTTAGGCAATTTCTTGCACTGTGAAGTAAAGGCCTTAATGATACTGTTATGCGTGTGCATCCCATAATTGACATAACCGGCAAACAATTCATCTGCGCCTTCACCGGACAATGCGACCGTGACGTGCTTACGCGCCATTTTACAAAGATACCACAACGGGATAATTGACGGATTGGCATCCGGTTCATCCATATGATACTGCATCTCCGGAAAGTCATGCATTGCTTCATCTGCTTTAACCTTGTCAGAAAAGAAGTTCCAACCCTTGATGTCCGCTAGCGCCTTGGCCTTTGACGCTTCATCATAAGTAGCATCATCAAACGAAATTGAAAACACATCGTCTGGATTTAAGATACTGGTGATATAGCTGGAATCGACCCCTTCAGATAAGAAGGCACCGACGGGAACATCCGCAATATGGTGCAGTTTAACTGATTCGTGCAAGTCTTCGTTAATTTTATTAACAGTTTCTTCGAAACTTAAAGTATTGGCTTTGTATTCCGCGTCCCAGTATTGGTGAGTTTTCATCACGCCATCTTTGTATTCGAACCAGTGACCGGCAGGAAATCTGTAAATACCCTTAAAGAAAGTCTCATGCAAGTCATTATACTGATTCATTAAATATGGTTTAACGGCTTCAATATTTAAACGCCGTTTAAAGCCGGGCAGTGCCAGAAAGCTTTTAATTTCTGAGCCCATAATCAGGTGGCCATTTTCATTGCTGTAATATAGCGGCTTAATACCGAAAAAGTCCCGGGCACCATACATTGTCTGGGTCTTATCATCCCAAATAATAAAAGCAAACATGCCTCTGATTCTTTTGAGCAGGCCAGCCATGCCCCATTCTTCAAAACCATGCAAAAGTACTTCCGTATCGGACTTAGTGGTAAATGTGTGACCTGCCGCAAGCAGTTCTTCTCTTAAGGGCTGGAAGTTGTAAATCTCACCGTTAAAGATAATCGCCTTTGTTTTGTCCTCGTTGTAGATTGGCTGACTGCCACCACGTAAATCAATGATTGACAGTCTCCTAAAACCTAAGGCAATTTTATCGTTGGTATAAAAACCATCTGAATCAGGACCACGATGCTTCATTGCCGCCATCATTTTACCGATAGCAGCTTGTTTATCATTTATTTCTGGATTATAGAATGCAACAATTCCGCACATTGCTTAACTTCCCTTAATTTGTCTTACTTTGTATATTTTTGTCTTCATTTTAACTTTTCCATTATATGCTAAGAACCGGGCAATTTCCAAATTGCCCGTCGCGACTTTACTAAATATAAAAGATTCTGCGTTTGCTGGCAGCACCATAGCCGAAGGTCTGGATATAGTGTCTTTGTAAATCAATATTTACGATATAACCGGCAAATTCGGTTTGGTGGTCAATTTGCCTTTTCCAGTTTTTATTATATTTGGTAGTCAGGGCGTGATTAGGACCCATCAGTGCAGAACAGTTAAACAAGATATACTGGATCCCGTTAATTCGGTACTGGTCTTCTCTATGTCTGTGGCCGCAGAAGTAGGCAATAATGCGGGCATTTTTTACATTAGTAAAGTCAAACTCATTTGCCAAACGAAATTCAGGAGGCAGCCCAAAGCTGGAATGCATCTCTCCTTTTTCGCCTTGATTAAAGGCTACCAGCAGTTCATGCAGTGAACGACCGTTGTACTTTAATGCGTTTGAACCTTTACGATTAATGGGATTAGCGTGACTCATAAAGATAATTTGCTTATTCGATGACTGCTCCAGAATTTCAATGATTTCTTCTATTTGATCTTCCCTCACAGCCAGAGTTAGTTTAGCATCATATTTTTTTCTGCCTTGTGCATCTAGATAATAGGGCAAATCTGAAGTATTCACAGAAATAAAGCGCACATCATCCACATCATAGTAACAAACACCGTGCTGACGGGAAATATAATGAATGCCTTTTTGCTGATACATAGCAGGCCACATAATTCCTTCAAATTCATTTTCTGGAAAAGAGGCTCTTAAATCATGATGTTCATCGAATTTATCATTTTCATCATGATTCCCTTTAATTAAAATATATGGCACCTTATCTGATTTAAAAGAATCACGCAGTTTAGTTAATTCACTTTCGCCCAAAAAGCCGGTATCAGAACCATCAATCCAGTCGCCTAAATGAACTTTTAAACTCAGAAGACCAGAATCATCAAGATAAGAAAATTCATTAACATGTGTCAGACCATTCCAGCCATAAAAGTCCATACTGTTACGGTCCTTATAATGAGTGTCCGTAATGACACTCACATTCACAGAATTTTTCCCTGTACGAATGTGACCTTTAACTCTTTCAATAAAGCGGTCGAGATATTCTTCTACAACGTAACGCCTACCGGTTTTACGGCTGACAAAAGCGCGATAACGCTGCAATTCAGGACTATATCTGCGCACATATTCAGGCTCTAACTTATCCGTGCTTTCCAAGCTCAATGCCTGGTGCAACACCTTTTCTTCATCTTGATAGACAGTCAAGGTATAAGGTTGATCATTGGGAGTTCTTTGTTCACCGTCAACGTGATACTCTCCTACTGTCAAAAAATCTTGCATGGGATCAAGCTGTGCATCTTTTTTCTTAAATAATGAATGCAGCTTAGCCCCGTTTATTTTATCAGCTAATCCTTTAGCATACTTAAAAACACCCATTTTTTGCCTCAAGCAGAAAGAAAAAGAGCTGAACACACATGTTTCAGCTCTAAAATTATAAACTTTTTTCTAAAGCGTGTGCCGCTAAACCAATTGACAGAAGTGCATCCTTAGACAAAACTCCTTGTAAAGTTTTTGGCGCTACTTCTTCAACGGCTCCAATTACTTTTAAGCTGTAACTAACAACGTGAAAGTCTACTATATCATTATAAAATCCATCTTCATAAGGATTTTCATGATTATAAGTCAAGTTGATTTCATTCTTGTCAACAAAACCGTCAACGTGGTTAGTTAAAATCCGATCATGTAAATCGGTTAACTGCTCTGATAATTTAATCAAAGTCATTTTATGATCACTTTCAGTGTCATAATACTCTTCCTGAGTCATGCCGAAGTATTCTTTTATTGGCTTATGCAATACGTGCAAATTATCAATTACACGATAAACTGCCTCGGCGTCAAAATCCGTTTCTTTATTTAAAATACTCTCTTGATTTGCGGCCAAGTCATCGGCCAAAGTTACTATTTCTAACTTCTCCATGGTTTCCTCCTAAAGTTCAATATATATTATACCAAAAAAACTACTATTGCACTTTTTGAGGACAAAGTTTCTAATATTTTAGGAAAAAGAAAATAATTAAAAGTTACTAGTCAAATTATTTTAAAAAGGATAGAAAACTTTTGGCGTATTTATTTATGAACGCTAAGATATATTTAAGGAGAATAAAAATGAATGATATCACTCGCTGCCCCTGGAGTGACCATGATGATGCTTTAGTTAGAGAATACCACGATCACGAATGGGGCAAGTTAAATTTAGACGAACGCTATTTATTTGAAATGTTGGTATTAGAACTGTTTCAATCCGGACTCAGCTGGTCCACTGTTTTGCATAAACGTTTAAGCTTTCGGCAGGCTTTTTACAACTTTGTTCCAGAAGAAGTTGCTCAAATGAGTGCGCTGGAACAAACCCGCTTACTGCAGAACAAGGCAATTATCCGCAACCAAAGAAAAATTGCGGCGGCAGTTACCAACGCTCGCGTCCTGTTAATTATTGATGCCAAATACGGTAGTTTCGCGCACTATTTGCAAAAATTTATTCCTACACCAATTATTCATCATCCCCAAACAAGTACTGAAGTACCAACGACAAACAAGATTGCACAAGAACTAGCAAAGCAGATGAAAAAAGACGGCTTTACTTTTGTGGGTCCAGTAATCCTTTATTCTTTCCTACAAAGCGTAGGCCTAATTAATGATCACCTTGAAAATTGCCCGTTTAAATATCACGGCTAAAAAATGAACCAAGTTGCTAGTTACCAACTTGATTCATCATTTGTTATATTTACGTTTTACACTAATTTCTTCCTAATCCAGCCTGAAATCCAGTCAATTACAACAACCATAATGATGATACCCAATAAAATGATACCAACACGGTTCCACTGACGATATTGCAGTGCAATAATTAACGGATAACCAATACCACCGGCTCCAACTAAGCCTAAGATAGAAGCCGACCGAATTGAAACGTCAAACCGGTATAACGTGTTTGAAATAAGAGCAGGCATCAGATTAGGCAGAGTAGAAAACATAATAATATTTGTTTTTGAACCACCAACCGCAGTGACTGCTTCGTTAGGACCATCGTCCAAGTTCTCAATTGCTTCAGAAAAGAGCTTGGCAAGCATACCTACTGAGTGAAAACCCAAAGCCAAAACACCGGCTGCCGAACCTGGACCTACAGCTTTAATAAACATCAGAGCCAAAACAATTTCTGGGAATGACCTGATGATTGCCAGCACAATTTTACCAGAGCGTGAGACATACCAATGTTTATGCTTGGTATGTGCTGCCCAGAAGGCAAATGGCAGTGAGATAATGGCTGAAATAAATGTGCCCAAAAAGGCAATGCAGACAGTTTCCCAAAGCTGCGAAAGCAGATCTTCACCCGTACCGTTATAAACATATGACCAGTCAGGGTGGAAAATGCCGGAAAAGATGGCACCTGCAATTTGTCCAGCAGTTTCTTTAATGCCGCCAAAGTCAATACCAGTACATGACCAAATAATCAGCACTACTGTGATAATGGCCATCAACCAGTGAAAGGCACGCTTTTTAACATCTATAGGCCTAGGAGGCAACTTTTTCATACTTGTATCCATTATTGCATCAACGCCTCCCGTGACTTAGATGAAACGTAGTCAATTAGCACTACCACAATGATAATTACAATTATAATGGTACCTGTCTTCGGGTAATCGAAGATTTGTAGTGTTTGTTGCAGATATAGCCCAATACCACCGGCACCGATATAACCCAAAACGGTTGAGGCCCGCACGTTAATTTCGAATGCGTATAAACAATAAGAAATAAAATAGGTAATAACTTGTGGCAAAACCGCAAAGACAATAATTTGTATTTTATTAGCCCCAACTGCAGTTAATGCTTCAATCGGACCCGGATCAATAGTTTCAATAGCTTCATAAAAGAGCTTGACCACAATTCCGAATGTACAAATAGCTAGTGCCAAGACACCCGCTACCGGTCCGATACCAACAATAGCAACAAAGATAGCACCAAGAAGCAAGTCCGGTATAGTTCTGATAATGTTCATAATTATGCGCAAAATTCCCGTGACTGCCTTATTTTTGACAATATTGCGGGCAATAAGCAAAGAATAAATAAAAGCAATTACAGAACCTATCGCCGTGCCTAATATCGCCATCTTAATAGTTTCAAGCAAAAGCGGTACAACTGTTGCCAGGTATGACCAGTCAGGGTGCAACATTTGCAAGAAAATTTCAGCAAAATCCCTAAAGTTGGCAAATAGAGCACCCAAATCTGTTTTGGTTTCATTAGTAGAAATGAATAGTCCGGCGACAAAAAGCAGCACCCAAAGCCAATTCAAAATTTTAAGCTTTTTCTTAGGTAAAGTCATCAGCTTTTCTTGCTCTGTGCTACTCATCTTGATCACCACCGGAATAGATCTGATCAAACGTGGATGCCGGAGTATCTGACATTTTGCCGTCATAAATAATTTCACCAGCACGAACACCAATGACCCGTTTACCAAATTCTTGTGCTAACTGGACGCTGTGCAGGTTAATGACTACCGTCATACCATGCTTTTCATTCAGCATCTGCAAGTCTTTCATTACGCGGCGTGAAGTCTGTGGGTCAAGTGAAGCTGTCGGCTCATCCGCCAAAATAATATCCGGGTTTTGAGTCAAGACACGAGCAATCGCCACTCTTTGTTGCTGACCACCAGACAATTCATCAGCTCGTGAATAAACCTTGTCTTCCAAATCCACTTGCTGGAGTGCATCATACGCACGCTGCTTATCTTCTTTAGTAAAAAGGTTGAGAGTAGATTTCCAAGTAGGATAATAACCCACTCTGCCTGTTAAAACGTTACGCAGAACACTTGACCGCTTAACCAGATTAAAACTTTGGAAAATCATTCCAATATGCCGGCGCAGCGTTCTTAACTTTTTACCTTTGGCCTTGGTAATAGATTCACCATTAATTAAAATATCACCTTCAGTAATATCAATTAAACGGTTAATCGACCGCAAAAGTGTTGATTTGCCGGCGCCGGATAGACCAACAATAACGACAAATTCACCTTTATTAATAGTTAAATTGACGTTTTTTAAACCAACAACATCTTTGCCATAAACTTTCTTAACGTTTTTTAATTCGATTATTGGCTTAACTGCAGAATCTGCCATTATAAACTTCCTTTGTATTCTTTATTTTTTGGTCGATTCAATAATTTTTTCATACTTACGCACAACATTAAAGTCGCTGTCCTTAGTGTGGACATATCCTTCGTGAGTGTAAATACTTTCGATGACCTTTTTACCCTTCTTGGACTTACCGATATCGATAAATGCCTTAGCCAATTTCTTTCTGAACGATTCACTCATGCTCGGAACAACGGAAATGGTATCGTTCGGAATAGGCTTAGTAAAGTAAATTGGAACAACTTGGCTCATGATCTTAGGATTATCGTCTTTAACAATTGTTCGTGCATCTTCAAAAACAAATGCAGCGTCTGTGTCGCCATTGAGAACATTTAAAACAGCTTGGTCTTGACCAGTTACTGTCACTAGTTTGCAGCTTTTGCGCACATCAAGACCCTTTTCCTTTAATTCAGCAATTGGGAAAACATAGCCTGCTGAAGAAGTGGGACTTTGAATAGAAATAGACTTACCCTTTAAATCTTTCCAGCTCTTAATTTTTGAATTTTTCTTTGCCACAATTTCAGCGCGATAGAAGTTGACCAGTTCCTTAGTTGGTCGTCCGTCAGGTTGCTTAACACCATATCTTTGAGCCTGCAGCAAAACATCTGCTGCTCCCTGCTTATGAGCTAAAATGTAGCCATTTGGCGGCAAGAAACCTACATCAACTTTCTTAGACTTCATGGCCTCAACCACCGTGTTGTAGTCGGTAGACATTGATACATGTACTGGAATGCCTAAACGATCCGACAACATTTTTTCCAGCGGCTTTGCACGAGATTCCAGTTTAGTGGCAGCCTGACTAGGAACGAATTGAACGTTCAAGGACTTAGGCGTGCCAGTATCTTTGCTCTTTTCTTTGTTTGAGCAGGCAGCCATCATGAATGCTACTAAAAAAATAGCGGCACCAGCTAGTATTTTTCTAAATTTTTTCATCATGCCCTCCCAGACATAAAAAAAGACTTTAGCTAAAAACACGAATGTGAATTAAACTAAGTCTTTCAATAACACTTTTACTAAAAAGCGAACAATACCATTTTGAAAGGAACGAAAAGGCTTTTTTGCAAAAACTTCAATGAACGCCAAGCGCCGTTTTTGCATTACCTTCACCCTCCTTTCGACATACTGTATTTATTCTATCAAATAATAGCAGAAATGTTTTATTTAGAAAAGAGAATTGACTAGAAATCTTATTTTGTTTAAGAAAGTTTATTTAATTCTTGGTATGTAGCCTTTTGAGATTTTTAAATATTGGGAAAACTATTTCTTAGTAGAAGAAACTATTTTATTGTATTGACGAATAATATCGTAATCACTATCTTTGGCGTAAGTATAACCTTCCTGATTATAAACATTTTCAATAATCTTCTTACCTTCTTTAGACTTGCCAATAGCAATAAATGCTTTAGCCAGCTTCTTCTGGAAAGCTTTTGGTAAACTCGGGATGACTGAAATAGTGTCGTTAGGAATACGCTTAGTGAAGTAAATTGGTACTACTTTGCTCATAATCTTCGGGTCATCATTTTTAACATTGTTACGAGCATCTTCAAATACGAAGGCTGCATCAGTGTCACCGTTTAAGACGTTTAAAACGCCTTGGTCAGCACCTTTAACAGATACGGTCTTGCAACTCTTGGTTACGTCTAAACCCTTTTGCTTTAATTCAGCAACTGGGAAAACATAGCCTGAATCGGAAGTAATATCTTGAACAGAAATTGACTTGCCCTTTAAATCCTTCCAGCTTTTAATTTTTGAATCCTTCTTAACCAGGATCTCACCACGATATGAATTAACTAATTCTTTGGTTTGAACACCATTTGGTTGCTTAATGCCATAACGTACAGATTGTAAAAGCAGATCAGCTGCTTTTTGCTTGTGCGCCATAATATAGGCATCTGAAGGTAAAAATCCGACTTCTACTTTCTTAGATTTCATAGCTTCAACTAGACCGTTGTAGTCAGTTGACATTGAAACATGCACCGAAATTCCCAGACGCTTAGACAATAACTTTTCCATAGGCTTAGCCCGTGCTTCCAACTTGTTAGCAGCTACGCTGGGAACAAACTGCACGTTTAGTGACTTTGGCGTGTTACTGTTTGAACTTGATTTCTTACTTGAATTCGAACATGCAGTAGCACCAACAGTTAATAATAATGCAAAACATGCTATCAGAAACTTTTTGATTTTGGTCATTTGTTTTTTTACTCCTAATAAATACGTTTACCATAACTTTAATTTTGTTTAAGCATAAACTTCGTTGTCATATTCATGGCAATTTATTCATGTAAATATTCAGATAAAATCAACCCGAATCAGCTTCCGTTTCTATTTTTCATTACATCCTCCTGAAATTAAGCAAATAAAAAGGCATGATATGACCAATGTCACATCATGCCCTGGTAGTCATTCTGAAAGAAAAACGAACGGTTAACAAAGCTAGTTGAACAGTACATAAATAGGAAAATAAATAATAAATTTTTCCTGTTACCTTCATTGCCCTCAACCTTCCAAATAGTATAATTACGTTCATTTCATAATGATGATACCATAAATATTCGCAAAAGGGCAATAAAATATCAAAATTTATTTTAAAATTGTATAATGAAAGTTATATTCACGAACACTATCATTACATAGCGTCTTAAGGTTCTGTATTCAATATAAAAAAGGCACACGAATTGTTGATCGTATGCTTTTAAATTTATATATAGTTATTTTTTACCGTTTTGCGGCTTAAGTGGATTATTATTAATGTCTGTTCTGACAATTAAAACGTCAGCTAAAGCATGTTGATTAACATATTCAGTAACTGAACCCATCAACATTCTTTCTACTGCATTTAATCCTGTTGCACCCATGATAATCAAATCATTGTGATGATCTTTAATAAAGTCATAGGAAATAATCGCCTTCGGACTGCCATAACGAATGTGATAATCAATATCATCGAAGCCCAAGTTATCATGAGCCCATTCTTTCAAGCTTTTAAGATATTTTTCTGAATCTTGTGTCATCTGATAAACGGTGTCACCCGTAATCAGTGTATCTTGCATCTCACCCAAAAATTGTCTGGTATCAATGACACTTAAGACATCGATATGCGCATTTTCCGTCATTGCGATTTTAACTGCTTTATCAAAGGATCTTTCTGCTGACTCTGAACCGTCAACTGGAACTAAAATGCTAGCTTTTTTCGTTTCCATGTTCTCACCCTTTTGAAATATAATATTCTTTTGTTTATTTTACCATAATTTCAGTACCCACTTAGGTTTTTTTATAATTGTTTATATACTAGTTTATTGCTAAAATGAGGTGTAATTGTCAAACGCAAAGGTGGAGGTATTCAATGACCCAAAAACTTAAAAATCAATTAATTGGCGTAACAAGCGGCCGTAATTTCCGCGAGCTGGGCGGCTATCAAACTACTGATGGCAAAACAGTTAAAATGCATAAATTACTCAGAACAGCTAACTTGGCAAAACTGGATAAAACTGATCTGAAATTTTTACATGACTATGGCGTCAAGTATGTCGTTGACTTCCGGAGCAAAGATGAAGCTGAAAAAGAACCTGATCGTGTTCCAGAAGGTGCTATTTACAATTTTGACCCCGTATTTAGTGAAGACTTGACTGAGTCATCAAAGGGAATTGACGAGATTCTCAGTCAAAAGCACCAAGATCCTAAAGCTGGGTTTGATCACATGTTTTTAGCCTATGATGATATGATTAAAAGTGAGTCTGCTCAAAAAGCTTACCGTCACTTTTTTGATGTGCTGCTAGCTAATGACGAAGAAAACCAGAGTGTAATTTTCCATTGCACTGCTGGTAAAGATCGAACTGGCTTTGCAGCACTATTGATTTTATCAGCACTTGGTGTGCCATTTGAAACTATCAAAAAAGATTACCTGTTAACAAACGTTGCCACCAAAGACTTTGTCCATGATTTTTTGCAAAAAGCCAAAGATGAAGGGGCAAATGACGTTACAGTAAATATCCTAAAAGACTTGCAAACCGTGCACTCCGAGTACATTGACTTCGTAGTTTCAACTATAAATAAAAATTATGGTAGCGTTGAAAACTACTTACATGATATTATGAGATTAACTGATGATGAAATCAGTAAGTTACGTGAAATATATTTAAAATAGGTTTAAATGGTAAGGAGAAATTTTATGACTAAAACAAAGACTGTTTATTTTGGTGCTGGTTGGTTTAACGATAAGCAAAACGACGCTTACAAGAAGACAATGAAAGCTTTAGAAGAAAACCCAACCATCGACCTGGAAAACAGCTATGTTCCTTTAGATCATCAATACAAAGGCATCAATGTCGAGGAGCATCCTGAATATCTGCGTGATCGTGAATGGGAAACCGCTACTTACCGCGGTGACTTAACCGGTATTAAGACCAGCGATGTTATGATCGGCGTCTATTTACCAGATGAAGAAGATGTAGGTCTCGGTATGGAATTGGGTTATGCGCTGTCCCAAGGAAAATACATTGTATTGGTTATTCCTGATGAAGACTACGGCAAACCAATCAATTTAATGAGTTGGGGCGTTTGCGATATTGCACTTAAGCTCAGTGAAGTGAAAGACTTTGATTTCAACAAACCTCGTTTTGACTTTTACGATGGAGCTGCTTATTAAACAAAGCTGCGTTCATACAAAAATTAAATAAGACATATAAAAACCGTTTCTGTTGAAACGGTTTTTGTGTGAGCAAGATATGATTGTTCAAGGCAGTTTAGTTTAGTGCGTAAACTAATTGCATATTGTTAAATTAGCTCCAGCTTTGCAATTTAAAATGCCTCGTATTCTTTTACGCAATGAATTCTGCTCTATAATACTTAATTGCACCATAAGGGTATTCATGCTAAAATACGAGTGTAAGAAAAAGGAAGACTTACCTCAATAAGTCTTCCTCACGTAGAGCCGCCACAAAGGACGGTAGCTGCGCTTATAGTTATAATTTTTTAAATTTATAAACCGCCCAGCCAGTATCTAGGACGGTTTTTTGATTTTGCTCATTTATCATGATGCTTGTCAATAAACATTAACAAGGTCAAAATAAACATACCAAAGTTAAGTTAACGCTTCGGCAGTGCTCATCAACTGCTGCTCCTTTCTTTTGGGAGACTGAAGTATGAATCAAGATAGTTCATAGGCCTCACTTCCTTCATGAAAGCGGCAGCTACCGTCCTTTTAACTTTTCTACGCTGATTAAATTATAACAAACCAATCTCAAATATTAACCAGATTTTAGAAAAATTACCTATAATCGTATATACCAAGCCGCTAAAATGGCTTGTTTTTTAATGTGAAAAAAAGTTATCAAACAAAATGAAATTATTGTTGACTTTTAATAATGCATCTAGGATCCTGAACTTTCATAGACAGAAATTCCCTTATGCCATATTAACAAGGATAGTGTAAAGAGCAATATTGATATTATTATTAAGCCTCCAATGTTAAACCATCCCTTATTGCCAGTTAGAAAAAAGCTGGCAGGATAGAATGCTGTGAACGCAAAAGGAATGATAAAACTAATAATAATACGAATAGTTCCGTTATATATACTTACAGGATATTTAGCAAAATTATTTAACATATAAAATATATACATCAAGCTACCTGATTGTTTGCTCCAAAAAGCAATACTTGCAGCAATTATTTTAATACTAGTATAAATTAAGGTCGCAAAGGGAATAGCAATTATAAACAAAGCAGCCTTCCACAATGACCAGTGGACGATATTGCTAGTTTTTATTAATAATGCAATTCCAATTATGAGTTCGCCACATGCATCTAGTTGAAACGTTTCTATCAAAACCTGAAAAAGTGGAGAAATCGGTCTTAACATATATTTATCAAACTGACCATTTCTAATAATTCTTTTCCCCAAGTTCCATAAATTATCAAATAATAAATGATCAATTCCTTTGGGAATCAAAGAAAAACCGTAAATAAAGGCAATTTGAGTTAGAGTCCACCCATATAATGATGGAATCTTGGAGAAAATTATCCATAAAAAAGCAATATTTAACGCCTGTGTCAAAAATACACCAATAATTCCAATTACAAAGTCAGTTTTATATTCCATTAATTGTTTTAAATATTGGACAATAAATATTTTTTGTAACTTAAAATACCTTAGCATTTTATCCTCCTTGAATCGTTAATTTACTAATTACCACAGACCAAATAAACCTTGATAATAAATAAAACGCCAGTGTCCAAAATAATTGAATTCCCAGTACTTCGAGCAGCTCCAACTCTTGATACTTACCTAAATAAATCATTACTGGTGTGTAGACAAACGATCCAAACGGAAAAATCTGTAAAACAGTGGCTATAATTTTTGGAAAAAAGGAAAGCGGAATTAATGATCCAGACATAAAGGCTATGATAGCCTGTTTCATCACTCTAGCGCCCCACAGATTTTTAGAAACAAAAGCTGTGAATCCAAAACAAACATTAAAATAGAAATTGATAAAGTATGAAAGAATAGCCGAAAAAGCAAAAAATAGTATATTTATAAAATTAATTGGAACGCTGCTGGGATTCATACTTTGAAAAATCAAAATACCGCCAAAAATTGGTACTGCCAGCATTATTATCTGCAAGAGCTTTATACCAATTTCACTAAAAAGATATGTATCTACAAAGTTAATTGGCTTTAATAATCTCATACTAATGGATCCATCTTTAACTTCTTCACCAATATTGTCACTGACGCCAGTTTTAGTAATTACGCTAACAAAAAAGCTTAAAAACACATAAAGTTTCATTTGTTGAATACTAAATCCACCAATAGTAACTGCATTTGATGAATTAAAAATTGAAATCCAAAGAAAATATGTTACTACAGCTTCAAGAATGTCTCCTAGTCGATAACAAATAAAGTCTAAACGGTATGAAAGACTAATTTTTAAGCCAGCACTGATAAAAGGTGTGTACTTTTTAAACCTTCTCGGAATCATTACCAATCTCCCTTCTGATAAATCTCCGCACAATATCCTCTACGTCAGGATCCTTAACAGCTACATCAACTATAGGCACCCGATCTAAGGTATATTTTATTATGTTAGGTAAAGGAACTTTAGTTGCATCAAAGTAAACGTGGACCGTATCTTCAGCAACTGCAGTATCAATATTACTAAATTTCTTTTGATACTCTAAGATGCTAGAGTCATTTTTATTTTCAAGCTTAAAAACCACTTCATGAATTCTACCGTATTGCTTTTTTAGTTCTTCAATTGAACCGTCAAAAATCTTTTCCCCATGATCAATCAAATATATTCTCTGACATAGTAACTCAATGTCTTTTAAATCATGTGTGGTTAATAAAATAGTGGTTTTTTCTTCTTGGTTTATTGCAGTTATTGCTTTCCTAATCTTATCTTTAACAGACACATCTAGTCCTATTGTTGGTTCATCTAAGAATAAAACTTTAGGTCTATGCAATAAGCTGGCTGCAATATCAGCCCTCATTCTTTGTCCCAGTGATAACGTTCGAACGGGATCGTTAATGAAATCATTTAAATCCAAAATTTCATTTAAAAATCCCATACGTGTCCTAAACTCTTTATCTGGAACTTGGTAAACTTCTTTTAATACAGAATATGTTTCCTGGAGAGGAAGGTCCCACCATAATTGTGTTCTTTGTCCAAAAACGACACCTATTTCTTGAACATACTTTTTTCTGTCTTTTTGAGGGTTAAAGCCATTAATAGTACATTTACCGGAAGTTGGTGTAAGAATACCAGTTAACATTTTGATTGTTGTCGATTTACCTGCTCCATTGGCTCCTATAAACCCAAATACTTGTCCTTTTGGAACGTTAAAAGTCAAATTCTTAACAGCCTCAAAGTCCATAGTTTGAGGATTAAATAATGATTTAAAACTGCCAGCTAATCCTTTTTCCTTTACCACTTTTTTAAATGTCTTATTTAAATCGTGAACTTCAATCATATAATTGCTAGACAAAATTTTCCCTCCCTTTTTTGTTTTTTCTCTCTTTCTCGCTTCGCATAATAAAATTTACTAATGATTTACTATCTTCAATTAGTAATTTTGTAATAAAAACAAAATTAGGTGATTTAATATCATTAACAATTTACAAGCTAGAAATTAAGTACTTTTGTTACATTAACTAATGCTAGACAAGAGAGACCCTTATTTTAGGCACATATATAGTCCTAACATAAAGTTCTGACAAATCAATATCTAGTTTAATGTTAGCGGTAACAAAATGTTTTAACTATTTATAATGGTTAAGCAAAAAGGGACTAACTTTCTCTTATCAAGCGTTAGTCCCAAATTAAATTCTATTAAGATATCTTTTCTGACTTAATAAAAATCCTAAAAATGCCCTATTTAATATACACCCCAAATGCTAATCATTCTTAAACCTCCATCATGATACTTACTGTTTATTATTTTAAGGTAAAATTTGCCAGCGCCAGCTGACAGTTCATTTTTCACTGCCATTGGTGTAAGACCAGCTTGTAAATCACCGATTGCGCGGGAAATAATGCTTTTGCTTTAAATCTTGGAGAATTGCAATCAAAATTTCCCATTCTTTAACGGTAATTGCATCACTTTCAAGTAATTTTAAAACAAATTTTCTATATCTAAATTATTTATTCCGTCAAATAATCTAAAATGCAAAACATCGCCGTTTTATTTTCTTTAGGAACAGGATGCTCAATAATCTGCTTAGCTGTTTGCTTAAACACTGACCCAGAAAGATATTGAGAATCGTTAACCACAATCTCTTTGATATTATCTTTTTCTGGTTCTAAGTGAAACTGCAAACCAACAGCTTGCTTGCCTAAAACAAAACCTTGATTTTGTAAATTAGCATTAGAAAATAAAACGTCAGCGTCTTTTGGTATTTCAAACATTTCTTCATGCCAATGCAATACTTCTAAACTTTCAGGTAAGCCGGTAATTAATTTGGATTGCAATTCGACCGGCCCCCAGCCTACTTCCTTAACCAGCGCCTTTTTAACCTGATAGCCTAAAGTTTTAACAATTTGTTGGGCGCCAAAGCATACTCCTAAAACAGGCTTTTCCTCTTGAAATAGCTGCTTAATTAACTGGCGCTCCTGCTTAATCCATGACAGATCATCATTTGGACTCATCGGACCGCCTAAGATAACTAGTAAATCTGTTGTAGCAGCTTTAGGCAAAATGCCAAACTGATAGGGATGATATACATAAAAGTCATGCTGATGCAGATCAGCCCATTCCTGGATTGAACCGGGACCTTCGTTTGGCGTGTGTTGTAAAACGTTAATTCTCATCGTTTTGCTCCTTTTAAAATAATTTAGCACCATAATGTTTTTAATAAAATATTCAAATAATAATTTAATATTATTATAATTTCATGATAAGATGAAGTTTAATTTAATTAAAACTTTTTATATTTCAAAATACCAGGAGAAAGCAATGTCTTTCAAAACTTTTTTTAAAACACTACCTAAGTCCTTATTATTGGGAATTCTAATTGCAACTATAATTTATTCTTTTGATGGCGTGGTTTTATCTTCAGTAGTTTCAAATGTGACGCTTTTCAACCGCCATACGTCTGCTATGAAAGCAGTGTTGTATATCATTAGCAGTCTACTGGCTATGGGATTAGTTTATTTCGCCATGACCCTAAAACAAATCTGGATCAATCAGGCAATCAAATTAATGAATATCAAAATAAAAGACAGCTTTGTTTACGCTCAGATAGTTAACCCTGACTTTGCTGCCGTTGCTTCAGATAATGTTTCAAAGATTTTTAACGACTTCAAGTTAATTGAAACTAATTATTTTAAAAATTTTTTTGAATTGTGTGGTGCCATTTTGATGGCTGCAATATCCAGCTTTTATATTCTTTGGCTTAATTTTACAATTGGGATTTTATTTATTTTGTTTTCACTGCTGCCAATGCTTTCATCTAAAATTTTTGGCAAAGTATTAAGTGATTCCTCTAAAACTTGGCAAAAAAGCAGCAGCACTTATTTAGGCAAAGTAACTGACTTGTTTAATGGTATTCGTACAATCAAAACCTATTTAGCTGAAAAAACAATGTTTAAGGATACCGAAAATTACTTGCAGCAAACAGAAAATTCATATAAAAAGATGAATGACTATCAAGCTTGGGCCATTTTTCTCAGTGCCATTCTTTCTGCATTGAGTTTTATTCTTCCTCTTGGTGCAGGTTTGTTTTTTGTCATCAATGGTCAGGCTGAACCAGCAGCTATTATCGCCATTTTCTTAGCCAGTGACCGTGTCGTTGGACCCCTGAGAAATGCCTCACAATGTCTAAATGAGATGAAGACAACAGAAAATATTCGTAAAAGTCTCAAACTGTATCCACTTGAATTTGTAGAAAACAAGAACAGTCACCTTAATTCTCCTGATATCAGGATAGATGATGTCAGTTTTGCTTATAATGACAAAAAGGTGATTTTAACAAATTTAAGTTTATCAATTCCATTCAGAACCAAAATTTTAATTACTGGTAAATCTGGTGCCGGCAAATCAACTATCTTTAACTTAATTGAAGGCTTCGTTAAACCTACAGCCGGAAAAATTTTTCTCCAAGATGGTTCTCAAGTAGTTAAAAATATCGCTGGTTCTGGTGAACTTGCTTATATTGCTCAGAGTCCCTTCATGTTTAATGATACTCTGCGTCTTAATCTGACTCTAGGTAAACTGTTTTCGGATGAAGAATGCTTGAAAGCATTAAAAGCAGTTGGTTTATTAGCAGAACTAGGTGATGATTGCCTAGACAAAAATTATGGTGAAAATGGTGCCAATCTTTCAGGTGGACAAAAGCAAAGAATTGAAATTGCTCGCGCACTAATATATCGTAAAAAGATTATTTTAGTAGATGAAGCTACCTCGGCTTTAGATAGTGAAACAAGTAAAAAAGTACAACAAGTAATAAACAATTTAGACTGCACTGTATTGGAAATTGCACACCATTACGATGAGCAAATATTTAAAGACAATAACTTTAAACATTACGTGTTGCAGGACAACACTCTTTTAGAACAGAATGACTAAATTCAATACATGTTTTTTATTATTCGGCTACATAATGGGCAGAAAAGATTACTTTTTTATTGCATAGACTTATTAAATTTAATTTTGAAAGGTTTCAAATCATGCTGAAATATAAACTTAATCCTAAAATTGCCTTATTTTTAATGGGCATTTTACAATTTTTAATTGGTATTCTTTTTATTTATTATCATAAAGATAAGATAGCTATATATACTTACTTTTTCTTTGGTGTGATATTACTGCTAGGCGCTATTTTCATAAAAACCACCCACCCTGTAAAAATTATTCAAAAGGCTAATCTGGATGGCGTAGAAAAGTTTGGCAAATACACAATTTTAGCACTTTTAGCATTTTCTCTACTAGAATTAATTTTTGATAGGACTAATCAAACTTCATATATTCCGCAAATTGATGCATTCTTATTTTTTATCCTAGTTTAACCTACCGGTTCCAGGAAAAGTAGTAGATAAAAAGTAGGCCAATGTTCATTTTTAATATTGGCAGGCGTACATTGAACGATAATCGTAATTATAAAGGTAAGAAGAATTATTGCTACTCCAAATATTATTGGTAACTTTTGATTAACCTTATCATAAGTTATTCCAGCAAACGCAGAGACAAGAGCATCTATAATGACAGCCGGCAAAACCAGTAACCCTGCTGTGGCCGTTGTTTGTTTAAAAGCAGTTTGTAAGACGTTGGGTATCAAAAATGACATGCTAAGTGACATTAATTGCAACAGAAAAAATGCCAGCAAAAAGGTGTTAAACAGCCAGCTTTTAAATAAGCCTACTTTTAAGACTGCATGCTGACTGTGTTTTTCAACAAAAATAAAGAACAATCCGGTAACAATAGTGATCAGTGTTAGTATTAGTTGTACATAAATGTTGTTGCCACTTGTAAAGCCTAAAAGTAAAAATAAAGCTGACATTAGAAATACAATTAAAAGTAGCCCACCCTGAAAATCAAAAGGAATTTTTTGAGTTTTACTAGTTTGGCTAATACTATGTTCACCTAATATCCAGGTTAAAATAATTACTGGAATGATAAGTAGAAATAAAGTCTGCCATTTTTAACCATTAAAATCCTAGATTTCTTTTGTCTTTATTTTTGCATACAACATATAATGAGTATAAAATACCACCTTAATATGTTGTATTGGTTAAGAAAAGTAATTGAATAGAACATTATTTTATGATACAAAATTTTGCCGACTAGCATAAAAAGCAAGGAATAATTTTTTAATTATACTTTAGCCAGATCAATAACCATAAATTGGAGTTACAAATTATCATGGAAAAAACAAAACAAGAAAATTTAATGAAGCTTTTCAAAAGCACTCTAAAAAATTTAGAAACAGAATACACTGCTAGAGTAGATGATTATGATGATAACATTTACTTATCAGTTTTTACGAAAGAGGATTTCCGCAGGGCTTTAGGACTACTTGGAGCAATAGGTGCCTTTTTTAGTACCTCGTATTTACCTGAGCCTGAATTAGAATTTCAAATTTGTATTAGAAACTACGGATTGGATTTAAGTGATCTGGTAAAAATGTTGCCTAAATCTTAATAATTCGCAACCTGTCATTTATAGATATATGAAGTAGCCTACATTTTTATAGGGTTGGCTTAATCAAAACATACGATACTTTTTATTTTCCAATTCCAAAAAGAATTGGATTTTTTTTGCATATAAATCCCAACAGGTTTATTTTTGATACTTGCAACATAATAGCCACATTCTTCAGTTCCACCTTGAAACTCGCTAATTTTCTGGCAGCGATCACTAATTTTAAGAGAATGTAAAAATTTCGCTGTTTTCCTATTAGTTGCTACTTGGTTAATTTCTCGGATATCGTGTTTTCTTATTATTTGATTAATCTGATATTGTGCTACATCAGGTACATAGTCATTTGATGCCCAATAGTAAAATAAAAAAAGACCTACAGCAACAATACATGCAAATATACCAAATTTCACTTTTCTAGTCATTATTGCCACCTCATTTACAATATTGACCAAATAGTAGTTCATTTTATTAAAAAAGCAATTGGCTTGTTTTATTAAACTATAAAATTCATCAATTTCTGATCTTAAGTTATTAGCTAAATGATTAGTTTCAATTTTTTGAAATAAACATACTCGCTCTAATACTGCAGCTTTATTTTTCTGGCAAACAGCAATACTGACTTTAGCTACAAGTAATTTATCATATTGGCCCAAGTCTTTAATTAGAAGTTTTAGTTTAATTAAATTAGCTGCTACCAAGTCAAATTTATGTGCCAACATTTCAGCCATTACCTGATTAACTAATGTATTTACTTTTAAAGACTTATTTAAGGGGTAATATTTATTGATCGCTTCAATAATTTTGTCAACAATTTTATTTGCAGTTTCGTAATCATACGATCAAAAACGCTAACACTTGTTGTGTTATCCTTCGTGATATTCTTAATTTCCTAATCGTCCGATCAAACTTGTTCATGTAGAAACCCCTTTAAAAACTTCGCTTAAATGATATTATGAAACTAAGAACTCATTAGAGGTTAAGTTTTAAATGAATCCTCAAACACTATAGAAAATATTTAGATGTATATTACTCTTTTTTAATGTCAATTTAAAATCAAATTCGATATTGCTAAAAGACACGCATCACAGAAATTAATTAGTAATAAGCTTTCATAATTACATAATACTAGATTATAAAAGTAAGGAGGTTGAAGATAATGTTTCCACCATTTGTAACCACAATACTGAAAATTTTGCAATTTGTGCTAATTATACTAGTAATTATTAGCGCAATATATGTGAAAAGACACGAAAAAGAAGTCTTTTGCAGGCCTCGGACTCATCCCAAAAGCTTTGATATGTGTTTAACCCTTGGTGTTATACTTGTTCCCTGGGTTCCGGTACTTTGGTACATAATTTTTCCGCTTAAAGCTAACATTTCAATTTATATTCAAAGAATAGTAGATGTATGGCCAATAATTGCACTATGCGTTTTCTGGGCACTAATTCTGCTTTTGGCAACATACTATGACCTAAAGCTGCGTAAAAAATATGGTGGTGATCCGTAAAATTCATTAATTGTTCAATTTAAAATACTTTCAGTATTAAATTATTCTTTACTGGGAGTATTTTTTAGTTATAAAAATATAGCTTATATTATTAATTCAAACTGATTAAATAGCAGAGCTCTTCGTTTAAATAACTAATGACTTAAATACATACCTACAAAATTATTTTCGACAATCTTTTCAACATCAAAAGCAAAGCACAGTTGAAAGAACATGATAACTCGTTTAATCTAATAGTAAATAGCTAAAATTACATATATGATAAAAGATACAGAATACCAATTCGATTTTGACAGAGCCATTTTGGATAAGAGGTTTTAAGAGGTTTAAATGTGCTACGAAAAATAAAAATCTTACTTTACTTGCTAATTACAATTGCTACTATCGCCCTGTTCACTAACATTTTTCATTCCTATGATGACAGTTCTTTACCCGATAATCCAACCATTGTGGAAATTTATGGTTCAAAAAAACTTAATAATTCGCAAATTAGGAAATGGCAAAAAACGGATAGCAAAGAATGGAACAAAAAACATAATAAAAAAAGTTTTTTTATCATATTACAAAAGTTTGCCCATTCTAAGAATATTTCTTTAGTTAAGCTAAGAATTAATAATTTTAATGGCCATCAAAGTAAAATAGTCTATAGTTTTGGCAATGATAATAAAGATTACTCACTTTATAAAGATAAATCTGTTAAAAAACTATCAAATAAAAAGCTACAATTAGAAGATCTTTACGGAGTATATTGTACTAATGCAAAAAATGAAGCTTTGGGCGATTTGCTTTCATTACTCCATTCATACCAATTAAAAGTACGAACTGAGGACAACTCCCTATCATTTAATTATATTTTACATTTACTTCTAACGGAATTAAGTAGTACCAATGTACTCATATTTTTGGGTGTTATCAGCATTTTGTTCATTGTAATGGTGCTCGAAAAATTATACCGTTTCAAAGCGTATGGCATAATGAAAATTAACGGCTTAAATAACTGGCAGCTTTTTATGAACGACTTAAAAAGAGAAGCACCTTTATTAGTTGCAGCTCTCGGCTTAATTGTAATATTCATAGTCGCTTGGGGATCTTATTCATTTACTGCTAAAGGTTGGACAACTTTTTTACCCTACCTGCTACTCGTATTATTGCTTTTATTTTTAAGTTTCTTCTCCTTAAACGTCTTATCCTATCTGGTACTGGTGTTATTAAAGCCATATGCCGCAATCAAGGGCGAAGAACATTCCGGAGCTTTTTTATTAATTGGCTATCTTTTAAAAATAGTACTGCTGGCCTTAATAATGCTTAACGCGATAGCTTTATATAAGAATTACCAGATTTATACAAGAGACACGAGTATCATCAAAAAACTTTCTGCTAAAGAAAATGGCTATTCACTGGATCTTAGTTGGCATACTTCGGACAAGGCTGAAGATATGAAAGTAGCGCGAAAGGTTCATAAATTGGTGGTCGAGTCTCCGCAAGCAATCATTGCAAAAAATTCACAGGTATTCAGACCAGCAATGCGGGATGTTCAGCCTGAAAATGGCAATGTGATTACTGCCAATAAAAGCTTCCTGGCAAAGAGTGGTCTCACTTCTAAACATATTAAAGTTTCTAAAAATAATGTCTTGCTCTTAGTACCAAAGAATCGCTTAGACCAACTGGAAGAAGCTAAAAAGGAGTTGAAGAGCTTCCTTAAGTTTCAAAATAAGTTACCTAACCGCTATCGCAAGCAAAAAAAGATGCCATCGGTTCAGGTCATTCCAATTGCAAGTGATCAAAAAGTCCTTAATTATACCGTTAATGACGAGATACTATCGTCTATTTCATTTAATCCGCTAATTATCGTGGTGAATGATAAGTCGTTATCGGATGATTTCTATTTGTCAACTAACAGTCAAGGAATGATTCGCTTTCCCGATCTTAAAGCCCTGCAAAGATTAGTGAAGCGTTTAGGTTTAACCCCTTATACTGTTGGAATTACCAGCCAGCAAGCATTGCTTTCGGATTATGTCGCAAAAGCAAATAAGGAGCTGCTCCTGTTAACCATTACGACAATCATATCACTGCTGCAATTAATTTTTATTATCTTGTTTGTCAGCTCAACCTTCTTGCAAAGCCAGAGGCATAAAATGGCGGTTTATCAGGTATTCGGAAAATCTAACGCTAAACTAATTTGCACGTTTTTAATTGTTAATTTGGGGTTTGATTTCTTAATGATTAGCTTGGTTTTAGCTAAAAGAGGATATTTAAACTTAATGCCGCTTACTTTAAGTTACCTTTTAATAGAAGCAGGTATTATTTTATTAACTTATATTCACGCACAGCACAATTTATTAATTACCCTTAATCACGGAAATTAGGAGCGAAAAATTGATTAAAGTAGAACATCTTACTAAAAAGTTTAAAGAAAAAGTTATCTTCGAAGATATTAATTGCACTTTAGAAACAGGTAAAACTTATGCTATTGTGGGCAAAAGTGGTGCTGGTAAAACAACTTTTCTTAATGTTTTAAGCGGACTTGAGCAACCTTCATCCGGAAAAGTTGTTATTACTGATCTAACTGTTAATGGTAAAAATCGCAAAAAACTATATCGCACAACTTTTGGCTTTATTTTTCAAAATTTTGGGTTAATTGACACGGAGACCGTCAAGCAAAACCTAGAATTAGGCTTTGCTAATCAGAAATTAACTAAAGGACAAAAAAGCAAACGAATGCAGTCAGCTTTAAAACAAGTGGGTCTGGAAAAAATGCCGTTTAATCAAAAAGTATATACTCTCAGCGGAGGTGAACAGCAACGGGTAGCGCTAGCCCGCATACTTTTAAAAACTCCCAAAGTGATATTTGCAGATGAACCAACCGGTTCGCTTGATTCAGAAAATAGCCAAGTAGTGCTAAAAACCTTGTTAAATAATTTTGATCCCGCTGCCACAATTATGATAGCAACTCATGATCCGAGTGTTTGGCAAGAATGTGATTACCTAATTAAAATTGCAAATAAAAAGATTAAAATAATTCCCAACTGATAACATCCCTAAAATTAAGACTAAACGCAAAGAACTAACACACGATTTATTCGCAAGTTAGTTCTTTTGATTTTATTGCAAATTCTAATTCAGATTATGACAATAATTTTTTGGGTCAATTGTTTTTAACTTAAAAAACTCCAAGCTAACTGTAGCTTGGAGTCAAAATATTAGCAAAAGGATTTTTAAAAAATCCCTAAGCTATTTCTATAATCAAAATTTTTATCATATATCCATTGTGCTTGCTTTTAATAACTAATCGTTTAGAGCGATTTTTCTGAATATAAAATATATTGTTGCTAGTATACATACCTGAACTACCCCAAGAATAATGCTGACACCGTTTAAAGCATTGAAATTCTTAAATAGCAAGTAAGATACAACTGGGGGTATAACAATAATTGCAATTGCTACCCCAGCAAAAATTTTGTTAAGAGCTTGCAGTTGTTCCCTTCCTGTATATTCCATTCCCGCAAATAACATAAGAAGTAAAATCATAATCCACAACATATTTTCACCTCATAATAACTCTATCGTTTATTTTGCGAATGATAATCACTAAAAATATAAAATAAACCTAACAGAATAAGCAAAACAATTCCAGAGTATTAAGATAGTAAAATTTTAACCTAATTTGATATTTATTACTTCCATTATGCAAATTAAATATAAAATGGAATAAAAACACTATTCAGGAGTCAAAATTGATCATAGATACTAAGAAACTGCAAAAAGCAGTCATGGAAAATAAGAAAAAACACGGCTTCAATACCACAGATATTGAGTTTGAATTATTGCGATTACATGGAGAAGCTAACGAGCTATTTGAAGCCTGGCGCAAAAATGATAAACAAAACATCAATGAAGAATTAGCGGATGTGGGAATATTCTTACTGGGTATTGCGGAAATGCTTGACAGTGATTTGGGAGAAGACATTGTTAATAAAATGAAAATAAACGAAAAAAGAATATACAAAAATGGTGTTAAAAGCAGTCTTCATTAATTATCAGGGTTTAATATATCCAAATATAATATAAATACTATCTTTGATATCAAGTTATATACAAGATTATTTGATAATAGAGAAAGCGTCATAATGTTATGGTTTTAAAAAACTTATCTTATAAAACTAAACATATAATATCTGGTTTTATACAAATTCTGCTAGGCATCTTTTTAACTTTTGGTTTAGGAAAAAGTATTGGTTTCCTATTCTGCTTTTTAATTTTAGCCCTCATGTGCTTTATATCAGCTTTTTTTGGAAAGAATCCCACTACTAGAATTAAAAAAATTTCTGAAAAAGCATATAAAAATTCGAAAAAATTTTCTGCTATTTTAGGTTTGGTATTTTTTTTCTTAGGCTTAGTGGATATGATAACCAGTCCAAAAAGCGGTTCAAATTTTCTTTATTTAGATACTGGCCTGATTTTCTTATTGCTACCCGAGTAAAATGCTTAGAAATAGCTATTTTTGAAAAATACAATCTTGACTTGACTGAATAGTCTTGAAGTATTATTTCTTATAGACCAACAAAAGACATTGAGTTTAATGCTCAATGCCTTTTTCATATACATTTCTTCTCAGTCTTGATACTAGTTTTTTGCATCTTAAATGGATCACAAAGTACGAAGTATGTATAAAATTTGTGGGTCTGCCCTTCTTCAATAAGATTTAATGATCTTATTTTTCAATTTTTATTTTACTTATATTTCCAATAGCACTTTAGTTTTATGGTATGAAAAAATGTAGATTAATCCATAAACTATTAAAAATAATAAACATGTTTCAATAATTGGCTTACCCACAATTTGAAAGCTTCCTATGAGTTCCACAACATCATTTTCCAAAAAACTGTATCTAAAGCCAATAAAAGCTATTAATCCATTTAATAGTCCCATCACTGCAGGAGAAACGAAAAGCAATAAATTACTAGCACTAGCTATTTTTCTCAATTGTTTTCTGCTATAACCAATATTATCTAAAAATCTAAACTCGTCAGTTACTTCTGTAGTTTCCATTAAAGTAGTAAAGTAAAGAATACAACCTATAAAGACAAAAAATAACACAGAAATGAAAGCTTCCATTAAAAATGTTGCACTATTATTGTCAACCGCATCTTTATTCTTTTTATAAGCGCTTAAAAACTTAATGTTCATATGCTTAATATCTTGATAAAGCTGCTTGTTATCTCGTAGATTAGGCCCATTAACCGTATAAACCATTTTAGCTGAATGATGTTTACTTATTTTTTTAAAGTCTTGATTATTCAGCACTATATATGCATAGCCATATCCAGCGTTCATAGGCCACATGTGCATTTCTTTTAAATTAAGCTTGATACTATTAATATTTACCTTTCGCCAAGATTTATTTGGCTTATAAAAGGCATAAATATATTCAGTTCCCTTAGTAAATGTAAGGTTTGGGACTTGCTTATTACCTTGTAATTTAAACAGCTCTTGATAATCCTGTTTATTAATAACTTTGCATTTTTTAGTAGACTGCTTTTTGTTTACCATTATTGGTTTATCAGAAATCAGTTTAATTACCTTTGTTGCTTTAAATTTGCCATCATATTTTCTAGCTATTTGCTTTACCTTGGTTACTTGATTAGGTTCAAGTTTCTGATTAATTTCAATAGCCGAAGGTATAGTTTTCATAAACGAAGCTTTTGGATAAGTTAGAAGCATAAAAGTCGTGCTGGCAAGACCAATAACAGCTGAAATAACTAAGGACAGTACAACCAATAAATTTGATTTAGTTTTTAGCTTAAACAGTGATTCTGGTAAAAAGATATTGCTCGTCGGTCGGTACAACTGACGGTGATTATTAATTTTTCGATTAATAAAATAAACCAAAGTGCTTTTGATAATTAAGAATGTGCCAATTATTACCAATACTAATGAAATCATTGCCATTGGTGCAAAACCAATTTTAACCCATAAAGATTGTTGTTGCTTAACGAGATCTAAAACTAAGACATAAGCTATTAATAACGCAATCATTCCTAAATAAGCTGTCCAGGACTTAGTTTTCACTGCTTTTTCACTAACTTGATTTAAATTAGAAATATTTAAGATAGATAAGTGCTTAATTAAATAGTAATTATCAAAAAAGATAACTAACAACATAAAAATTGAAAGTACTCCTGTAATTATGAATGGTGACAAAGTGAAATGTGTTAAATATGGTATATCAAGCTTTAAAGCTACAATCAAAAGTACTTTTATTAAACTATAAAACAAAATACTAATAAGCATTCCAACAAAGCAGGCAATTCCAATAATAATGGTGTTTTCTGTCATTAAAATCGAAGTAATGTTCTTCTTTGACATACCCAGCATTGAATAAATTCCTAGCTCTTCAGCACGCTGCTTTAAGAAAAAGCGGTTAAAGTAAATAATAAAGAAGATTGTAAATAAGGTAAACAATACCGAAGTAACGTAAGACATAAACTCTACTTTGGCTGAACTCGATAAGGAATCTGCAATTACATGGTCCTTGGCGAAAATTTGCAGCGTGTTGAATAATCCCAGAATTAACGAAAGCGATATAAAATAATTTCGGTATAGGCCAAAACTATTTTTGATATTATTTTTAGCTATTACTTTGTAATTCATAATTAATATCACTCCCCTTAAACTTCTACTTCGGCTAATTTCCTTGCTAGTTCCTGTTGAAAAGTGTTATTGCTGTCTTTTTTAACAATTTGGTCAACAATTTTCCCATCTTTTAGAAAAATAACTTTATTAGCGTAACTGGCCGCTAAACTATCATGAGTAACCATTAAGATAGAAGTATGAAATTTTTGATTTACTTTTGCTAAATACTCCATGATTAATTTTGCTGCTTTTGAATCCAATGCTCCTGTTGGTTCATCAGCTAATAATAGTGCGGGATTTTTAATGATGGCTCTAATAATTGCCACACGCTGTTTTTGACCACCCGACAAAGTAACGGGGTATTTATCAAGTTGATTGCTTAATCTAAAATATTCAGCTAATTTATCAATCTTTTGATCTATTTCTTGGTTATTCTTACCCAGTAATGACATAGGAACGGCAATATTTTGCCTTACCGTTAAGCTTTTTAATAAACGATAGTTTTGAAAAACAAAGCCTAGTTTTGTTTTGCGAAAGTTGGCAGCCTCATCATCAGATAATTTTGAGATTTCATGGCCATCAACATAAATTTTGCCGCCAGAAGCCGTATCTAAAGTTGAAATCATATTGAGTAAAGTGGTCTTACCTGAACCAGACGCACCCATAATTGCCACAAATTCGCCAAAGTTAATTCCAAAACTAATACCTGCTATTGCCTGATATTGTTTTTCATAAATTTTAGTAACATTACTTACCTGCAAAATTTCAGCCATAGCTAATCCTCACTTTCTGTTTCTTTGTACTATTCATCTAGTACACTAGTTCTAACAAAAAGCGCTGTCAATAAGTACAATGAAAAAGATGACTAAATTTTAAATTAACTTAAGATATAAAATAAATATTTTACAAAAACTTTACTTTGATTCAGTGAAAATTTAAATAAAAAGGTTCAAAAATGATTTGATAAAAGTATTGAGATAATTTTGAAATATATTTTTATAATAAATACAAAAATGCACCCAATAGCTGATTTTTACTATTAGGTGCATTTAAATTATTTATTCAGTTTTTTCAAAACGTTTTACTTGGCCGTCTTTGGCTTAGCATTTTGCTGTACTTCTTCTGCAGTATTGATCGGACTTAGTCTTACACCCGCAATAAATCTAACATCACTCGCTTTGACATAGCTATCACCAAAATCTACTTGACCACCACCTGTTCCATCTGGCTTATCAGTGGCATAAAATCTATGACCCTTCATATGGTAAAACAGCTCTGCTTTATTTTCGGCTGGCACCCAAATGTAAAGCAATTTATCTACTTTTATGTCACCGCCTTGTTTCCTAATTCTTTGCCCATTAATATCTTTTTTGGTGCCATCGGCATTATAGACATCTGTATCTTGATAAAACCTAATATAAGAATAATGCTCAAGGTCATAATAATGATGTGGAAGTTCTTTTTGAACTTTAACGTCCAGGCAATAGAGCCAATTATTCGTCCCTTTAATACGATAAATAGTAGGATTAGGAATAGCCGAATGGCCAATCTCCTCCGCATAGTTATCTTCTTCAGCTCGGTCGACTACAAAGGTAGTACCTTTTTTAGCCTTTTTAGTAGTTTTGATCCCATTTTTGATCTCATAAATTGGGGCACCGCCATCTCTTGTTACTGTTGCGATCGTTTCTTCGGTGTTTGAAGCGGTTATTTTACCCAAGTTGCTGGCTCTCACATATTGCTTTGCGGGACCACTAATGCGGTAGTAGCGCAAACCGTTCTTAAACTTCACAGTACCGCCATAAGTTGTAATGGAAGTTCCTTTTCTAATTAAACGGTAGTCAGCCCTGCGTGAACTGGTAGCGTAAACATAGGAATTACGCTTAACTTCACGTTTAACGCCATCGATATTATTAGCTTTGATATATTGCTTTTTCCCGCTAATTTTATAGTATGGGGCGTAGGGCTTAAAATCTAAGATTAACGGCTTTTTATCAACTTCAACCCGGCGAAAAGCTGGATACTTAGCATCTACCTTTTGTCCGTTCTCATCATATGCTTGTGACGTGTACATAACCGTTCTTATGGTGCTGGGAATCTTTGCCTGAACAGTATGGACTTGCTGATTAAATGTCAAAACGGCAGTTAGTCCTAAAAAACCAGCTGCTAAATAATGAACAAGTTTTTTATTCATGTATTTTAACCTCTCTTCTTTAAAAATTACTATCTTAAATTTTGACCTTCTAATTTCTATAACAAAACGAGAAACCATATAATTTCATTTTGTACTTTTATTAACGATTATTGAAGGTACAAAATAATGCACCTAACAGCTTATTTTTACTATAATGATTTATTTGGCCGTCTTTTGCTTAGCATTTTGTTGTGCTTCTTCTGCTGTATTAATTGGGCTTAATTTGACACCGGCAATAAATCTAACATCACTTTGTTTAACATAGCCATCACCAACATCAATTGAATCTGGTCCTCCACCACCTGGAAGGTCAGTGGCATAAAACTTATGACCTTTTAAATGGTAAAACAGTTCTGCTTTATTTTCGGCTGGTACCCAAATATAAAGCAATTTATCTACCTTTAAATTACCGCCTTGTTTCCTAATTCTTTGTCCTTTGTGATCTTGCTTGGTGCCATCGGCATTATAGACATCTGTATCTTGATAAAATCTAATATAAGAATAGTGCTCATAATCATAGTAATGAGAAGGCAAATCTTTCTTAACTTTAACGTCTAGGCAATAGAGCCAATTATTCGTTCCTTTAATACGATAAATAACTGCATTTGGTATAGCCAATTGGCTAATTTCTTCAGCGTATCCTTGTTCTTCAGCACGATCGACTACGAAGGTAGTGCCTTTTTTAGCCTTTTTAGTAGTTTTGACCCCATTTTTGATCTCATAAATTGGGGCACCGCCATCTCTTGTTACTGTTGCGATCGTTTCTTCGGTGTTTGAAGCAGTGATTTTGCCCAAGTTGCTGGCTCTCACATATTGCTTTGCAGGACCACCAATACGGTAGTAGCGCAAACCATTCTTAAATTTAACGGTACCACCATAAGTTGTAACGGAAGTTCCTTTTCTAATTAAACGATAATCAGCCCTGCGTGAACTGGTAGCGTAAACATAAGAATTATGCTTAACTGCACGTTTAACACCGTCAATGTTATTAGCTTTGATAAATTGTTTTTTACCGCTAATTCTATAATATGGTGCGTATGGCTCAAAATCTAAGATAACAGGTTTTTTATCAACTTCAATCCGGCGAAAAGCTGGATACTTAGCATCTACCCTTTGTCCATTCTCATCATATGCTTGTGACGTATACATAACGGTTCTTATGGTGCTGGGAATCTTTGCTTGAACAGTATGGGCTTGCTGATTAAATGTGCAAATAGCAGCCAGTCCTAAAAAACCAGCCGCTAAATAACGAACAAGTTTTTTATTCATATTTTTAACCTCTCTTCTTTAAAAATTATTATCTTTTGCCATTGCTTTTATTTTGGGAACAAAAGCGCAAAACGAGACAATAGTAAAAAAAACTAATATAATAACTATTACTAATCATGTACCCCTTTTTATAATTATGGAAGATAAAAAATGATGAATTTAATTAAGGAAATATCTTAATATATAGGAAGATACTTAATTTTAAACTTACCCCGTTAAATTTATACGCATAATAAAAAACAGGGAAGGGTTTACTTTATGACGAAGACGCCAAGAGAAATTATCAAGATTTTAAAAGAGAAAGGTTTAAATTTTTCAGCTGTACTAACCTAAAGCCTTAAAAGCAGAATTAAATTTATAACTAGAAAAAATAAGTCCTGGAAGTTAAGCAACTTTCGGGACCTTTTTACAATTTTCGGGACTAATTGCTAAATAGCATAATACAAAATAATGCACCTAATAGCTTATTCTTACTATTAGGTGCATTTAAATTGTGAATTCTTTCTTGACCGTTTTTGCTCAGTAGTTATAAACATATTTATGCTGTACTACTGAACTGCTTAACCAAAAATTCTAAAAGTTAGCTTTCTTCACGTATTGGTTCAGTCCGATGATGTAGTAATAACGACCTTTCCGCTTTACTGCACCACCATATGTTCTAACTTTGCATCCACGCTTTAGACTGGCATGTCTTATTTTCTTTGCTTTTTGATTATAAATGAGTGCATTATGCTTTAACTTACGCTTTTGGCCTGTAATATTAGTGGCCTTCACAAACGTATTATTATCTAAAAGATAATACTTTTGACCATTTATGGTTTCGGCATCATAGGTTGTAATCATCTGGCCTGATATAAGTTCGCCTGTTACTCGCTTACCGTTAATATCATAGAGATACGAATTATGCATTACCATTCTTTCAGTCCCTTTAAGGTAAGTATAAGTTACAGTCTGAGGCTCGTAGCTGAAGAAGCCTGTCGCATTATAAGGTCTTGCCTTTAATAAATAACCAGCAAATTTCAGTTCTTGGGTAATGTAGCCATCACCAACATTACCATTCAAGATTCTATCAGGTGCTAGTTTAAGGCCATTTTTATCTTCATAATGGACTCTGACCTCAGCTCCTGCAATCGGCTCTATAACACCAGATGAATGACTTGGTGGTGTTGGCGTCGGTGTTGGCGTTGGAGTTGGTGGCGTTGGAGTCGGCGGAGTCGGCGGTGTTGGTGGCTTAGGCTCATCAAAGTGTGTGCCCTCACGAACATAAGTATCGGCATCTTTAGCTGGATCATAATTTGCCATTAACTCTGTTGAGCTCCACCTATTCTTGCCCTTAGGCTCATTAAGTGTACCACCAGCAACATTACGCCAAGTGCCATCAGTATTTAATCCAGTACCATTGACAATATTATCTTTACCTAGCTTTAACAAGTTTAGACTCTGCAAATCAATTAGCATTTCGGAAATATATGTAATTTTACTCATATCAAAACCGCTAATGTCAAGTTTCTTCAAGTCATAATCAAACTTAAACATCTCGCTCATATTAAAAACATTCGCAGTTTTAAAGTTGCTGAGATCAAGCTCTGTAATATGCTTGCAGCCCATAAACATTCTATTCATTGCAGTTACTTTATCAGTATTAAATTTGCTAACATCAATTTTTGTTAAGCTTTGGCAGGCCCCAAACATACTTGACATAGTTGTAACGTTAGCAGTTGAAAAGCCGCTAACATCTAAGTCAGTTAGGGAAACGCAATTGTTAAACATCAAGCTCATATCAGTAACATTATCAGTTTTGAAATCTTCACCAAACTTAATGCTTTTTAGTAAATAGCAATTCGAGAACATGGTACTGGTATCGGTCACCTTACTAGTTTTAAAGTTGCTTAAATCAATTGCACTTAGTCTCCAACATTCTTCAAACATGCCAGCTAATAATGAAACATTTTCGGTATTAAAGGTACTAACATCAATATTTTTAAGATTTTCGCAACCATAAAACATGCTTGTCATTCTGGTAACATTGGCAGTATTAAAGTTTTTTAGATTAACATCGCTTAGATTAATACATGTTGAAAACATGCTTGTCATATCAGTAACTTTACTAGTATCAAGCTTGTCCAAGCCGTCTATATTAGTTATATTACTAAAGCCTTTAAATAGATACCTGACTGACCCGCTAAGTGACAAGGAACCCTGAATAACAATATGGTTAACATTTACAGGATCAAGCCCTACATTATATAAAGCATTTGCCAGCGGTTTCGGGTCATTAACAGCTGTGGAGCTACCAGGAATTGTTAATGTTTTACTGGTCGAATCATAGCTAAGTGACACATCACTATCGCCCCATGGAACTGTCCGAATATCTCTTGTTGCAATTTTCGTTTCTTTTGCTGAATTTGTAGGAGGTGAAGCCGACGCAAATGTTGTTTGCGGTTTAATAATACTTAAACCTACCACAGTCATAGCAATAGTAGCTAAGTACGTTGTAAGTTTAATGCTAAAATGGTGTTTATTCATTATTTGCCTCCTTTAAGCAATATACTTCTACTTAACCCAAGTGTAGCATAAATAACATTAAAATAAAAATGTTTTTTAGATATATATAAATATATATATATATATATATATAAATTATTATTACTTTTTTATATACAACTGATATTATATAGCATTAAATTAATTATACAGATATATACCAATAACATAAAAGGAGTTTAAATAATGAATTTTCGTCTCGAACTTTTACTATAAAGTGACATGCTTTTTCTAATGACTACTAAAGAAATTCATGCACCACTTATGCGGTAATTAAAGAGATAGTATCGGAGTAATTCCAACGGATACTTAGAAGGCTTCAATCGCAAAATCAAATAAGGTGAGCGCACTACATTTGGCTACACCAATTTAAACAATCTGCTAGTTAGAATCAGATTGTCAGAAAATAAGGTAAAATAAAAAGAATCAAGCAGCTAATAAAATACTTGATTCTTTTTATATATACCAACTATATCAACGACAATGAACAATTATTTATTTAATTGACAGTTTTAATTTTGCCAGTTGTCGAACACTTTTATAATTAAGCAAGTTAAAACCACAGTTAAAATTAACGGAATAACCATTTCCCAAGCCGTCAGGATTTGTACTTGACTGCTAATAGTAGATTCCCAAAATGTTATTAATCTTATTTGCCACGCCCAAGGAACCACAGGCCAGATAAAATCAAAAAGACTGGTGATGCTTAAGCCTGAGATTACGACACCAAAGAAGCCCAGAATCATAGCACCACCAACATTAAACTTTAAGGCTATCCATTGGGCTAATTCATATTGAATAAGACCGAAAAGTGCAAAAATAAAACTGGTTAGTAAAATTTTAATAAAGGATATATTTATCTGAAAGGCAAACCTTAAAATAAAGAAATAAATCAAACTCATTCCGATAATTTCAAGGAAATATAATAGCCAATAATATAATAGTTGCAGTTCGATAGTTAGGCCCTTTTTGCCGGGATTAGCCAACCAATTTTTACAATGACCAGCTTTTTCCTCACGATCGAAAACTAACCCGATGACAATACTAATAACCAGCGGAGAAATAAGCGCCAGCAATTCGTAAAAAGTTATTATCATAACGGATGAGTTTACAATGTTTTTTCTTGTACCATAATAAAGTCCCATTAATAATGGATAAACAATTAAAGTTAACAAATGTAAATATAATAAAAAACTCCGCTTAAGTTTAACGTTTTCTGACCGAAAAATATTTTTAAGCATTTTTGATTACCTGCTTCTTAAATGATCTGGCAGCCAGATAGCTGAACAAAACGAAAAGCAGAATAGCTGCTGCTAAAATCCAATAATTATTTGAACCTGCCACATTATGACTTAGAGGTAATCCGTTAATATTCATTTTTATCAAGGGTACTGGGAAAAGTTCAGACCAAGTAAATGGCCAAATTTTGCCAAGGAAATAACTATTTACTTCTATGCCGCTAAAAATTCCGGCAAAGGCCAATACAATAGTTACATACATATTAGTAAGGCGACTAAGCCAAAGATATAAAGGAATTTGCCAAAGATTGACTAACCAAATACCGAAAATTGCCAAAAAACATGAAATTAACGAGACACTAATTTCAGAAATGAAATAAAGCAAGCTTACAAAAAGGGCTAAGAATAAAGAAGAAACTAATGTTAAAAGTGCAACGTGTAGAATTCTACCTAATTCATAATCAAATAAATTGTAAGGTGAGCTCAAAATCAACTTATAGTTCGTACTTTTTTTCTCATGTCGATCAATTAGACCAACAATCAAAGCAAGAAATAAGGGTAACCAAATAGTACTCCACTGATTAATGACACTTTGAATAGCGTAACCAGTAGTGGCAAAAAGCACTGTCACTACAATTATTACTAAAAGAGGATAAAGCCACAATAACTGTCTGACTAAAGTTCTTTTTGTTTTTATCACTTCAATAGATAATGAGTTAAGCATTCGTTACACCAGCATTCATTAAAGTATCATTAAATAATTGTTCCAGATTTTCTGTATGATCTATAGTTTTTTCAAGTAAAAGCTGGCCTTTGCCGATAATGCCAATCTTATCGGCCAAACGCTCAACTTCAGAAAGCATATGACTAGAAATGATAATAGTAATGCATTCTTTCTTAAAATTAGAAATCAAATTCCGCAATTGCTGAATTCCCAGTGGATCAAGTCCATTTGTCGGTTCATCCAAAATTAACAACTTGGGTTGGCCAACAAGAGCTAAGCCAATTCCAAGGCGCTCTTTCATTCCCAGAGAAAAATTTTTGGTCAGTTTTTTACCCGTATCACTAATGCCTACTTTTTCCAGAATAGCTGGTATTTCGCTTTCTTCGACCCCTCTTAAACGACAAACTACCTGGAGATTTTCAGCAGCCGTTAAATTACCATAAAGAGGTGCGTTTTCAATCAAAGAACCAATAGCAGATAAATCCGCTCTAGACCAATCGTGACCAGCAAACGTAATGGCACCACTTGTAGCTGGTATGATTCCCGTTAAAATCTTCATTAAGGTAGTCTTACCTGCGCCATTGGGGCCTAGTAAACAATAGACCTGATTTCCCGGGACATGTAAGCTTATTTGATTGAGTACAACTTGATCTTTAAACTTTTTTGTTAGTTTATTTGTTACTATTAAATCAGACATGTTTTCCTCTTTTATAATAATTTTTGTTGTTAAAATATACTCAAATAGTTTTAAAAGCAAACCTAAGTACAAGCAATTTAACAATATCAAACTTTATTCACCTAACATAATGAAAATGATTATATTATATATCAAAAACTGCGTCAATATAATTTGTAATAAGTAGCTATCCAAAAAGCAATTTGCTCTAAACAAAAAGCTTGATAATCCGGCTCCATAATTTATCCTGTTAATTTATTGCACAAAAAGAAAGACATATTCTCTTGCATTAAAATACCAACCTCAGTATTTATAACAAGTTTGAATTATGTCCCTTTTTGCTGATTATATTAAGTTTGCTCTTGATATTAAAGATTGTTTCATTAGCTTGGCTAACAACTATAAGCACAGAGTCTTATGTCGCAGACACGATAAACGTTAGCTGGCTCAATCCGACCTGATAGCAAAATACCACTGTACTTTCCAGCCTTCTATGCTTAAAGCGTAATTAACAGGTTAACACCGGAGTAATTCCAACGGATACTTAGAAAACTTCTATCGCAAAATTAAATAAATTGAGCGCACTGCATTTGGCTACGCCAATTTCCACAATCTGCTAACTAAAATCAAATTGTCAGAAAATAAGGTAAAACGAACAGTATTTGACCAAGAACTGTTTTTGCCTTTTCTTTTGGATTTCAAAGCAATAGCAAAAGTTGCAATTTCATTTTGATCTCGCATGCTTAAATGAATGCTTTCCTTTTTCAAATGATACTCTATTTGTACTACTATTTGAGTATCACTTCTTCTTCTTAGGTTCTTTTTAAATAATTTACTTGGCCGTATTTTACTCAGAAATTATCTGCAAATTTGATATTTAGTGAAATTTGTAAAATCAATTTATACGGTGATATTAATTTTTCGTTGTTTTATAAGTTTTAATATATAAACTAATTAGCTATACTAGTGCATCTTTGTATAACTAACGCATTTCTTGTGTTACGATAGAATACAACGAAAGTGCTACAAGCGCTTTCAGATATTGATAAAAAGGGGATTTTCTCAATGAATCAAAAAATAGTCATCATTGGTGCTTCTCATCCAGGTCATGAAGCAGCCATCGAATTATTAGACAGATATCAAGATCTTGATGTCACTATTTATGAAGCAAGTGACTTTGTTTCATTTATGTCTTGCGGAATGAAGCTCTTTTTAGAAGAAAAAACTACCGGTCAGGACAATGTACGTAACTTTTCACCTTCTGATTTAGAAAAATTAGGTGGTAAAATTCGCAATAATTCGCAAGCAGTTGCCTTAAATCCGGCGAATAAGCAAGTTACAATTAAAAATACCCAAACTGGTCAGACTGAAGAAGTTAATTATGACAAATTAATCTTGTCTCCAGGAGTTGATCCACTCCAATTACCTGTTCCAGGGGCAGATTTAGACTATGTTTATTTAATGCGGGGCTATAGTTGGGCTAAAAAGATCAATGAAGCTCTTCATAATGATGAAATCAAAAATATCGTTGTTGTAGGTGCTGGTAACGGAATTGCTGCCGTTGAAGCAGGTGTTTTAGCTGGTAAACACATGACCTTGGTTGATGCCAGCAACCATATTTTGGCTAATTATTTTTCAAAAGACTTTACCGATGTTTTTGAACAAGAAATGCATGACAAGGGTGTCGATTTAAAGCTTAATACAAAAGTTACTGGCTTTACCAATGATCACCTAGTCCAAACTAATCATGGTGATATTAAAGCTGATTTAGTCATCGTCGCTGCAGGCATTGTCGCTAATACAGACTGGCTTAAAGATACTATTAATTTAAACCAACGTGGTTATATTGAAACAGACGAATATTTGAGGACTAATCAAAAAGACGTTTATGCTTTGGGTGACGCTATTTGGCCACTATCAATCCCGGCTAATAAAAGAATGCCGATTCCATCGGCAGTTGCTGCTCGCCATGAAGCAAATTATTTAGTACAACATTTGTTTGAGAAAAAACCAAGCCGGCCATTCCCAGGTTTAGTTGGTGGCCAATTATTAGAGTTCGGTGATGTACATGCAGTAGTTAGTGGTCTTCCACAAAAATCTGCCGAATTTGCTGGTATCAACGCTGCAACCAGCATCTATATTGATCATTTGCGTCCAGACTTTATTCCTACAGAAGATAATCCACTAGGATATGTCTCCTTAACTTATAATAAGGATACTCACCAGATTCTTGGGGGTGCAGTTATGTCTAAATATGACATCACTGCTCAAGGAAATGTTTTAAGTTTAGCAATTGGTCATAAATTAACGTTAGAAGATTTAGCTGAGCAAGACTTTTTCTTCTCACCAAGTTTTGATCGGCAATGGAATATCTTGAACTTAGTCGCACAACATGCGCTAGGTTTACATAAGTTTTAATTAACTTTGGGTTGCTAGGCTTTGTAAGATACTCTATTGTAGAGACATGCTTTTCTTTCTAAAATCTTTTGTACAGTACATGTATGCCAAAGATCAAAAATGATATAAAAATATCTCCAGAAGCAAGATTGAAGATACAGTTAAATATCAGTAGTAAGCATTAAATGGAATCAAAGCATAATAAAAAGGATTAACTCTTCAACGTTTAGAGTCAATCCTTTTTTTACTTGCTACTTTTACAGCTCCATCAAACGCTTTTTATCTAAATAAAACATAATCATGCAATAAAGTAATAATATTGCAGTCATAAACACCACCACATAGATGTTAGCAGTTCCAGGGAGTTCACGTAAGAAATCAGCCGGTGAATAACTTATAAAATATGGCAAATGAATAGTTGCATTCATTAATAATAAAACTATTTGCAAAACTAAACCTGTACACATGGCAGCAAACTTATTTTTAATCCACAAAGAAGTAACCATTGCGAATACAGAGAACAATCCTCCCCAAAGAGAAGAAAATATAATTGACAAAATAGCGTGGACAAATGGATGGGAATAATAAAGGGAGACAAACAGCATAGTAAAATTTCTAGCACCAATATTAATATTAAGTAAATTATCGGGCTTAACATTAGGCAATATCATAAACCAAGATAAGAAGTTAAACAGTAAAGGAACAGCGATCACAATAAAACCTGTCATAAATGCAATTTCTAGGTATCCTAACAAGATTTGTTTAATGGACTTCTCCATCTTTAATTTATAAAAATAGCCGTTGGTAAAATCTTCTTTTAATAATGTACTGGCAGGTAAACTTGCTATTAAAGGTAACAAGATAAAAAATATAGTAGGTACAAAAGTAAATCCATCTATTGACATCCACATAGTATAAGGTGAGTTTGTCGCAAGAATATTTTTAGACACAGAAACAGCACATTGTACAACGCTAATACTTAACCCTATTGCCAATGCCAAAAATAACCATAATTTATTCAAACGTGACCACAAAAATTTCATTTTATTCTCCCTATTCTAGCAGAAGCGAATATTTGACATAGTGCTTCTTAGTTGGTACCAAGAAACTGAAACGTAATTTTTGATTGCGCATGTCATATGAATAACGCGGAATGGTAAAAAATATTGTAAAAGGCTGCTTGCCGTGCGCTAATGCTTTATCAGGATTAATACTGTGGTGACTTTTGTCATACAATTTTATTGAGGGATTGCTTGTACCATAAGGATTATTTAGATACATATTTTCTCTAAAATTAGGATTGTTCTTTTTCTCGCCATAGAATGACTGACCAGTTTGACGTATATTAAATTTGACTTTGGCTTGTACAGCGTCCTTACTTTTCTTAACTGCAGCTTTATGAACAATAAAGTCAACGTGATAGGCTTTTACCAATTCACTTTTGTGAAAAAGCTGTTCTTTAGTCACACCATACTGCTGAGGATGGGCGTTTACCTGGTTGTAGCGATAAAAGCCCACGCAGCCAACTACAATTATTATTACCACGAAGAAGCTCCATAATAATTTTTTATTTTTCATGATTAATTGTTCCTTCTTGTACATATAGCTTTTGCGTGGCGACTTTGTTCACAAATTCATGATCATGCGAAGCAATAATAAAGGTTGAACCTTTATGGTTATAGCCGTCAATCAATCTGATTAATTTACCAATACTTTCATGATCCAGCGCATTGGTGGGTTCATCCAGAACAATTAACGGATAGGCTCCAAGAAAAGCCTGTGCAATTCCTAATTTCTGCTTCATCCCCAGTGAAAATTTCTTAACTTTTTGTTTAGGGAACCTGGTTAAATCAAAGTACGCCAATAAATCATTAATCTGCTTTTCTTGAATATCTGGATTTAATTTCGCTAATAGTTCTAAATTTTTATGAGCAGTAAATTCTTCTATTAAACTGGGATTTTCAATTAAAATTCCCGCTTTAATAGGATAAGGATCTTGGACCTTCATCTTCTTACCATTAACTATGACTTCCCCACTGGTATTTATTAGGCCTAAAATCGTCTTTAAGATTAACGTTTTACCGGAACCGTTTATTCCTTCTAAAACAGTAATACTGCCTTCCGGAATATCTGCACTGACATCATGCAATAGTGGCCGTCTTTTCACTACTTTTCCTACTTCATTTAATTCAATAAAACTCATTTTTTGCTCCTTACTCTACACTAAAGAAATGATCAATAATCCCATAAACAATTACCATAATCAAAGTTGCCAGCAATAATAATAAAAAACCGGGGAAATTAAATCTCATGATTATCAAGCAATTCAAAGGATTTAATTGCCATTTTAAAAGAGATGTCATTATCAAAAGTGAAGCTGGAATAATCAGACCCAAGGCTGAATTAAACTTTCCAATTGTACCTTGCAAAAGAAGCGTCAGATATATTCCTAAAAAATTGTTGATGAAAAGTAGTGGGATCGCCTGCCAGTCAGCTAAATTAAAAAAAGACAAAGAGGGCAATTTAAATAAAGCCGTAACAAGCAACATAACTAAAAGTGTAACAAACACATAGACAAAAGCTATTACTCCCATTAATAACATAGTGACAACAGTAAAATTTTTCGGTGGAATTTGTAATCCTCTTAGGTGCATAATGGTAGTTTGCCAAAGCAGCTTAAAGCTATTTAGCACAATAAGCAGCGGTATTAAGAAATAGACCAGCCACAAAATAAAATTAAAAGATGTATCTTGACTGGTATCGGCAAAGAAGAGATTAAATATAGAAGTATGTGGACTGTTAATTAGCTGCGCACTGAGAAAAATAATTGAAAAGCAAATCAAACTTAGCCAGCAAATAAAACGGAAGCGGATTATTTGCCATAAATATAGTAATTGATTCCAAAATAGACGTTTCATAAAAACCTTCTTTTTAAGAGTGAGGATAGCCGCATAATAAGTACAATTTAATTCGACTTTTATAGATAGACAGTTTTTATTTCTTATTTTTTAATTATCGTTTAATTCTATACATTAATAGTATCATTTTAGTATTGTTAAAAATAGTAGAATTAAACTTTTAATAATCCAGCTCACTATAACGATTAGTAATTAAATAGACGATTATCATTAATAGCGTTGTAACTAGTAACAACAGAATATTGTTCTTATTGACCCGCAGCAACATTAAACTATTGAGCGGATTATATTTCCAAGTGGTATAAATGGTGATAATACACAGGCTAAAAGGAATAATTATACCCAATGGAGCATTGAACTGGCAGATAGTGGTTTGAATTGTCAACAACAGAAATATTCCTAAAAAATTGGTAATAAACAATACTAATAAAGCCGGTAATCCGTGAAATTGTAATAGCTTAAAATTTCTCAGCCAAGAAAAATCAGTCACTAAAGTCATGATTCCCTCTGTTAGTACCACATAAATGATGGTGATCAACCCCATTAACCCAACATTAACTGTGGCAAAACTTAATGGTGAGTATCTGAGCCCTCGCAATTGCATTCCCCTTACTTGCCACAATTGTTTAAAACTGCTTAAGACTATTAATAGCGGAACTACAAAATAAACAAACCAAAAAACAGGCAAAATAACTTGGCCTGATTTAACAGCGTTAAAGTCAACACCAATGAAAAAAAGAGGAACTATAGCGGAATTAGGCATTAGTTTCAACATCAGTATTACAAAGCTTATTAAGCCTAACCAAAAAAGAAAGCGCGATTTTATTAGTTGCCACAAAAATAAAAATTGGTCCCAAAATAAATTTACAAGAGATGCTTTTGAGTCTACTGCCTTATAGTGCAACTTTTTTCTCCTTACTCGTTTACACACGCACTTCTTAAAAATGAAATAGCTTACACCAATACTACCACTTGTATAGGATTTAAAAAATACGATCAGTAGAATTAAAATATTAAATTCCTTTAGTTAAAGCAAAAATGCTCTAGGCGTTAATCAACTGATTAACTTTCTAGAGCATTTTAATAAAAAGGTTAGCTATTATTTTACTTCTTCTATTTCTTTTTAATTTTGGTTGTATATCATATTAAAATGAGTATTTTCTATTGGCTTGGAATAACTTTTTTCTAACTCTTATAGATACCTCATTTGAATAATTCACTATGCGTTCCTATACCAATTAAAAAAACTGTTTCTTGTGTAGGAGCATATACTAATAAATGGTCACCACTATGACCGTCAAAATGAAGTTCCAGAATAATTACTGTTGCTCTTTTATCGCTTAGTTGTTTTTTAATTTGTTTCTTTATATTGATTAAATTTTCCAAAGCATGCGGATGAAAATAATTAGGTATTTTATTATCTTCGATCAAACTTTGAATAATGAATTCCCAAGGGCTTCGTTCCTGATTATCAAGCTCTTGTGGAAGAGATCCATTAAATACAGAATGCCATTTCGGATCCTGCCTTCGCTTTTTTAACTGCTTTTTAAATATCTTAGTATATTTGATTGTTTTATCCATTTATCATATAAGATTCGACTATTCATTTGAATTGAGTAACTTTTCTAATTCTTTAAAATTATGAGCTTCTGGCAGCTTTTCTTTTCCAGATAAATCATCAAGCATTTCTTCTAACGAACTGCTTAATTCTTGGTTAGGTAAAGAATAATATTTTGGTAAACCCTGATTAGCCACAGTAGTTACCGTCATTCTAACAAATTCTGAAATTGTTAAACCATGGTTGGCAAGTACTGTTTTCGCTTTATTTTTGATAGCTGGATCAATTCTAGCTTCTATTCTAGCCATTTTTATCACCTCATTATCATTGTACGTCGAATGTCACACATGGTCAATTACATAATTTTTCTTGTCCCAGGTGAATTTATAATTTCCTTTATTGATCATTCTTTTCACAATGTTAAGTAGTTTAAAGCTTTGATAAACCCCGCTACTTTTAAATAGTGACTTAATTACTTTTCCATAACTAAATCATTAAATTAACAGTTAAAAACCGGCCTACTTTATCCCAGTACTTTAACTAATCAGGCTCAGCTTCTTATCTTCCAACTTGTAAGAACGCGTAAACTTACTTTGCAAGTCCTCTGGAATATGGTGATCAATTTCAACTACAGTCAAGTTGGAAGACAAAATCAATTCATGAATTTCATGTGCAGTTTGAGGATCAAGAGATGCGGTACCCTCATCAATCAGTAAAAAGTTGCGATTGTATAAAAAAGCACGAGCAATTTCTATTCGTTTCTTTTCTCCACCCGACAAGTTAGTTCCGTCTTCTTTAATTACGGCATCAAGACCAATCTTTTGCATTAATGGTGTTAAACCCGCTTTTTGAATAGCACGTTCAATCTCTTGGTCAGAAAAGTTGCGTCCCAAAGTCAAGTTAAAGCGCAGAGTGTCGTGAAAAATATTGGAATCCTGGTTGACTTCTCCAAAGTAGTCAGGCTGTGGGGTAATAGCTTTGCCATCTGGTTCAACGAGTTCAACGATTCCTTTATTTGGATGGATTATATTGGCCATTAATTTGAGCAGTGTACTCTTACCCTGCCCGCTACGACCAGTTAGCAGAATTTTATCGCCGCGATTAACTGTCAAGCTGGCATTTTGAATAATAGTCTTATTTTGATAGCCAAAACTCACATCATTGAGCTGCAAGTCTTTGAAGTCTATTGTGGTCATTTCGTCACTGAGAGCGGACTGTGGTAATTCCTTGATATTAGCCAGTTTTGTTAACAAGGGTTTGGCCGAGTTAATCGTTGTCATTGACTGGTTGATTGCCAAGATAGAATTCACAATCCAAGAACTGGAATACTGAACCATGATAAAGGAAGAAAGGGGCAAGCGCTTGTCTAACACAAATAAAATACCAATTCCAATGGGCAGAAATGATAAGGAATAAGCCAGAATCCCAGCCAGTAAATTGCTCATGGCAATCGTATTTTCCCGTTTCTGTTTGGCTGCAGCGGTTTCGGTAATTGCCTTCTTACCTTTCAGTAAAAAGAAAGGCATTGCATTATAATGTAGAATTAAGTCAATGTGCTTGAGGTAATCCGACATAAATCCCGTGTACTTACCAACACTAGCACTCCAGGCTCTAGAGCTCTCCATAACTCGTTTGGCCATAATTTCCGGAGCAATTGCCGAAATAACTGAAAAAAGCATGAAAACAAAAGTTAGGATGAAGTTTGCATTTATTGCCATAACTAAACAAAGTAGCAGGTTAACAACACAAGTAATTAGGTTAAATACTTCTTTAACGTAATTATTTTCTACCAACTCTAAATCGTTAGTGACAAATGACAGCTTATCAGAAACCGGTCCCTTCTGTTTAACGAAATCGGAAGATAACAGATCACTACGCACGTTCTTGTTGAAGAGGTAGATATTCCGATTTAGTGTTCGCTCGTAAAAGTAGCGGGCAACGGTTAATAAGAAAATAACTAGAACAATCAAACAGACTTCAAGAACTACTCGTCTTTTATCACCGGCTTCAACCATGGCAAAGATTTGCGAGTAAGACCACGTATTAAAAGGGGTATCCAGACCCACGATCAGGGTTAGCAAGAAGCATAGAATTATGCTTTTGTTATCAAAATATTTTTTCATAATTGATTTTACCTTTCATTAATATTTAACCTATCTTTGCTAAAACACCCTCGTTTCAGAGAAGCAATACGACTTCTTTTGTTCTAAAGCATTTTAATTATTATTCAATTTAACCATAATCTAGTTTTAAAATATATAAGTATTTACTAAGAGGTAGTTTTTTAAGACTAAGTGGTTATTGTTAGATACTAAAAATACTCCACAATAGTTAAGAAGTAATTTAACTATTATGGAGTATTTCATAAGCTATTTTTAGATGTACAAGATTATGACTGACAAGCTTGTTCACAGAAGTAGCCGCAGAAAAATTTTCTATCCACTGCGCCCAAATTATGCATTATAGATAAATTCAGTTTTTTATTGATTTTAATCAGCAAAATAAAAAATAGCTAATTTTATTGTTAAATAAGAGCATTAAAGGATAGAACTGGTTTGTTTGATCACTTATGCAAAAATAGTCTTTCTATTTCATGAAAAAGTAATATTAAAGATTCAGTGTGAATGACTATATAAAATTAGGAAAAGCTATTTCAATTAACATTACTTAAGCTAATAGTAATTGAAAAAATTTTTTGACTTTTTATTATTTATAAGTCTATAATTTTTACATTAATATTAATTTAAATAGTGAGACTGAATAATGAAAAACGATCAAAATAACGATACAAAAGAAAAATCAAAACAGATTTACGAATTTCTAAGATATGTAATAGTTTTTTTTGCTATTTTTGTTTTATGTAACTTTTTACTAACAAAATATTTAATAGTTAAGTGTTCTGTATCTGGAATCTCAATGCAACCCACTTTTGAAAATCAGGAAAAAGTTATAGCCGATCGAAATAGCGAATTGAAAAGAAACGAAGTTGTTATTTTAAAAGCTCCTGATGAACGCAATTCTTTTTATATCAAAAGAATTATTGGATTACCAGGTGACACTATAACTGCAAAAGATAATAAAATTTATGTTAACGGTAAAAAAATAAATCAGGATTTTTTAAAGCCCGGCTTTAAGCTTACAGATAATGAAGATGGCTTTTATGGTACGAAATATTCTTATACGGAAAATTTCTCAATTCGGTCTTTGGCTAAAACTAAAGAATACAAAAGTATCTATTCCTCTGCGCAACTGAAAAAAATGAAAAAAACTAATGAGGTTCCTAAAGGTTCATATTTCGTAATGGGTGACCATAGAAGTGTTTCAAAGGACAGTCGCTATATAGGAGCTATCCCCAGAAACAAAATACAAGGTGTAGTCAAGTATCGCTACTGGCCACTTAATAGAATTAGGGCATATTAAAAAAGCAAGTCTCAAAAGTTTAAATGAAGTGACTCCCAAATTTAGGACAAATTTGGGGTTATTTTTATGACTAAATTATCTAAACCAGATAAAATTAAAATTTCGGTGTTGTGAACTCTGGCAAATTTGTAAAGAGCTGAGAGGCGTTCATCTGATAAAGTCGTTTTGGTTGATTATCTTTTTCTGCCATAATTAACCCGTTCTATCACTAATTGTTAGCCAAAATTTATATTGGCTTTATTAGGCTTTATTAGTAGTAGATTGGTCTATCATTTTATTAATCTAATCATGGTTCATATTTTTAATTTGAGCAGTCGGTCAAATTGGTAATAAACTAAATTTTTAGCAATCTGGAAAAAAGCAGAACTTGTATCTTCTGCTTAAAGCTTTTCACAATTCAGTTTCGTCTACCAGCCATATACTGAATAGATAAAGAAAGTACCTGCAGTAAAACCAACTATAAAAGAAACGCGGCTAGTGACATATAATCGCCATACTAATTTTGCCCGTTTTGCATTATGAATATAGGAAGTACTTGTAAACTGCTTTCTTATTTTTTTAATTATATCTGCACTCATATATATTTCTGCTAATAAGGCGGCAATAAAAATCAAATTTCCTATACACAGAATAACAACATCTGATGTAAAACAAACCCAACTTAATCCTAGAGAAATAATTGCAATAAACGGGCAGATATTTATCATTATCAATTTTCTTTTAATTCCAGGCTGTGCTGAAAGCTCAACTGTAAACGCTGCGATTTCTTTTCGTAATTCCAGACTACGTTTATGCCAAGCTTTTGAGACGATATAAATCATATATAACAAACTTACAGCTCCAACAGGTATGAATATCATAACAATAGAATAGCAGATCATATTTTCCATAAAAAGCTCTCCCACTTATAGTTTTTTTAGAATGCGTCAATTACTCACATGTTTAACATAAATCCTGGATGTTTAATCGCTAAAAGTCAGTCCTATTTAGTCATTAATTTTAATAAAAAGAAATCAAAGTTTTAAGTCTTATGTGACTATATTTTTTATCACTTAGACTAACTTATTAAGAAATTCATGTCCTTAATTATAAGTTTAGCAGAAAGGTTCCCATGTATATATAATATTTGTAGAATTTTCATTGATTTTTTAAGATTTTATTGTTCTTTATGTGATTCTGATTTTTTATTGAACTACTATTTATAGCCACAAAGAAGTGGTTATTTAGATTTTTTATGAAAACTCACCTGATTTTCTTTATAAGATACTTTATTAATTAAGATTCCACTCATTACTCAGCTCATTGTGCAAAATTAATTCAGTCATGATATAATATAATTGTAAAGAAAAGAGGCCTTGCGCTAACAAGACCTCTTTGAAAACAAGCAGCCGCTCTAAAGGCGGTTAGCTGTCTAGGTAATAGAAGACTATCCCTAACTTGCTAAAGTATGATTGGGACGGTCTTTTTTATTTCTTGTGATTGTTGATATAATCCAACAACACAATAATAAACGTGGCGAATGCCAACATTATTTGTAATGCCTGGTAAACGCTCATTGACTGCTTCTCTTTCTAGTTCTGCTAGTCACAATCATTACTCAGTTCACCGTGCTAAATTAATTCAGTCATGATATAATCATTAAGAAAAGAGGCCCTGCGCTAACAAGACCTCTTTTAAAACAAGCAGCCGCTCTAAAGGCGGTTAGCTGTGTGAGAGATAGAAGACTATCCCCAACTTGCTAAAGTATTATTGGGACGGTCTTTTTTATTTCTTGTGATTATTGATATAATCCAACAACACAATAATAAACGTGGCGAATGGCCAACATTATTTGTAATGCCTGGTAAACGCTCATTAACTGTTTCTCTTTCTAGCTATGCTAGTCGCAATCATTACTCAGTTCACCGTGCTAAATTAATTCAGTCATGATATAATGTAATTGTAAAGAAAAGAGGCCTTGCGCCAACAAGACCCCTTTGAAAACAAGCAGCCGCTCTAAAGGCGGTTAGCTGAGTAGGAATATAGAAGACTATCCCAACTTGCTAAAGTATTATTAGGACGGTCTTTTTTATTTCTTGTGATTATTGATATAATTCAATAACACAATAATAAACGTAGCGAACGCCAACATTATTTGTAATGCCTGGTAAACGCTCATTAACTGCTTCTCTTTCTAAAAGATTTCGTGCCATAGGCACCATCTCCTTTCCGGATCAACAGCCAACCGCCCTCAAAACAATTTGCTTGAATTCTAAATTAATTATAACAAATACTGTTTGCATATTGAATAACTATAAAGTATTATTGCCAAATCAATGGCTTATTTTGATTAACTTCCATATTACAGGGAAGTTATTTTTTATCTACCTTTAAATTTAAATAGTTCCAGCTTAGCTTTAATTCATTAGCTTAGCATTAACCTATGTGAAAGCCTATCAAATTTATTATTCTATGACATCAAGGTAAATTATTTTTTTAGGTGATTATATGAGATTAAAGAAAAAATTCGTTTTCAGTTCCATAATATGCATTCTTCCTATTAGTTATACTTTACCGGCAGTATTTCTATAGCACTTTTGTCTACAATAAGAAAAATTGAGAAGTGTTGGTATTGTATTACAAGGAGCAAGAGGAATATTTCCACCCTTTTTTATGCAATAAAAAACCTGTTAACAGCTTATTACACGGATAGGTCATCAACAGGATAAATTATAGATTTCTTTTATTTTTTCTCTAGATTCTTGCTTCACGATAACTTGAAATTAAGATTGCTTTGCCAAGTCAACTATTTGGTCAAACATTTCCTTTTCGTTTGATGAAATGTGGTGAGCAACTTCGATCACAGTTCCTTTAAACTCACTTAGAATTGTTTGGTGTATTTGCAAAGATAAGTTCTGATCAAGAGACGAAGTTGCTTCATCAGCTAATAATATTGGTCTTTTTGATACTAATGCTCGTGCAATTTCAACTCGTTGATTTTGACCACCAGATAAATTACTACCACCCTTCCCAAGCTGATAGTCTAAGCCCTTTTCGTTTACGAGATCAGTTAAGCCGGCTTGTTCAACAGCATAATTTAAGTCTTCTTCAGACACATGGCGGCCTAAAGTAATATTGTATTTTAAAGTATCATCTAAAATAAAAGGCTTTTGCTGAATAAAAGAGAAGTACTCGTGTAATTTTCCCCAATCACCATTTACTTCAGAATGATTAACTTCATAGGATCCAGAATCAAGTTGTTGAATACCAATTAAAACATTCAGTAAAGTTGATTTCCCCCAACCTGATGGAGCTTGCAGGAGAACTTTTTCACCGGAATCAATTTTTAGGTTAACATTGGCAAAAATTTTCTGTTTACCCTGGCTAACTCCAGCATTAATCAATTGTAATGATTGGAACGTATCTGGAGCAGTTGCAGTTTTACTGCCCTGCGGTTTTATCAACAAGTCGATTTTTTTGATTTTTTGCAAAATCGGCTTTGCCGTTTTAATATCGTTAACTGAGCCAAAAATACCAACTACAGGATTAATAAAATTATTAGCCAGTTGTGCAATCATCATAAACGTGCCTAAAGTCAGCCGACCGCTAACAATGAAACTAATACCAATGGCAAAAGGAAGGAACATACTGAAAATATATGCTACTATCATAGTCATCTCATTAGACATACCTTTAGTCCAATTGGTTTTGAAAAGAGCCGTTTCCATTAGCTTCGCTGCTTTAATCAACCTGTTAACCATTGAATATTGAACATCATAGATGCTAGCCATTTCTGCTCCAGAATGAGTTTCAATAACGGTATTGGTATAGTTGCTATTGGATTTTTCCCACTTTTCAGAATTTTTTTCGATCTTAGGGCCAAAAACAGACTGAATAACGGCAGGAGTAAATGAAGCTATTAAAAATACCAGCGCAATAATCCAAGAACTAACAAATGCAGAGATTACAGCTGCCAAAAATTGAATTAAATCAGAAATAATTGAAAGCTCTGCCTCAATACTATTAGTTTCAATTTGCTTGAGGTCATTGGTCATAAATGAACTGTCAATTTCGTTATGGCCAGCATAGTTATTCACTAAATAATTAGCAGACGCACTTTTCAAGGCAAGATTAATTTCTTCGATAATTTTATAGTAGAAATACTGATATATGATGCCGACTATTCCAAATACCAATAGACCGCAAACAGCAAAAGTAGTCAGCTTGATCAAACTACCTTGGGGCTTCTGAGCAAAATCAATAAATTTTTGAAAAATGAAAGCGACAAAAACAACTTGAAGTGATTTTAAAAGAGCAAAAAAGACATACAAGGCGAGTTTCCACGGGTTTGAATATTTTATAATCATTGTTTTTCCTTTCAATAATGTTTGAATGACATCTTGTCCATTAAGTCCTTCATAATAGTGGTATTTATAGCTTTTATTAAATTTAGAAACAAAATAAATGAGCTTTTACCCAGTTTAAGCGTTAGAAGGCGTTATTTTTAAATTAATAAAATATAAAATTTTTATAATCAACATAATAATGTTTTAATATATTTTTGTCAATAAAATTATGGTGTTTTCCTGTAAATTCAGGCTTGAAGATATACTTCACGCCATTAGAATTGTTACGCAATACGATAACTTTAAAAATGATGTTTAAGAACAGCTGCCGTTAATGTAAACTCTCATTGCTATTCAAAGAAAGTTCGCAAGCAAAAATTAATTTAGGAAGTTCAGTCAAAACAGACTAAATAATAGTAAAATAACTTAGCCAAATAAAAATGACAGTCTAAAAAGGTTGTCAATTTTATATTGATTTTTTAGCTTAATTTAATTTTAAGGGCTTCAGTTAATAGTTTTGAAAAGTTAATACCTGCCTTTTCACCCGCAATAGCTAAATCTCTAGGTATAGAAGTATTTTTCATAATAGTAGCTGGCTTAGTAATCTCGTTAGCTTCTTTCATATCAGCTAAAATATAAGTAACAACTTCACCAGGGTTATCTTTTCTAATTTTTTCAATAGGGCTGCTAAACCTTCTTACCACTGGCCAAAGCTTTAAGCCTTTACCCTCACCTATAGCTCCTGGAAATGTTACCGTGTAAAAGCCTTTTTCATTTTCGGAACCATCTAATACAGCTAGATAAGAATAATATCTGTCTTGATAGTATTTTGTTTCCCTCTTTAAAAACTAAAATACATTTTTGACAATAGTAAAATACGGTTTTACTACCACTATACTAAGCCAATCCAAGTTTAAAATGAGCGCATTTTTACTATGTAAATAAATCTTTTTAATCAATATTGGGAGCGCTAAAATAGCTTTATCACGTAAAAAAATATAAGAAAGGAATTTTTATGATTAGAAGATGCCAAGTAGCCGACAGTGCGGCCATTCAAAAAATCAATAAAACCGAACTAGGTTATGATTATTCTGTTGAAAAAACCACAGCCAATATTAAAAGATTACTAAATGATCCTAAACACCACTATCTTTGGGTTTTTGAAGACGAGAATACTAAAAAAGTAGAAGGCTATTTGCACGCAGAAATTTTTGAAGAAACTTATTTTGACCCTATGTTTAATGTTTTAGCTTTAGCCGTAGATTCTTCTGCTCAAAAGAAAGGAATCGGCAGCCAACTTATGCATACTTTAGAAAAGCAAACTAAAGCTTTGGGAATGAATGAAGTCAGGTTAAATTCTGGAGAATCACGTTTAGGTGCTCACAAATTTTATGAAAAACTGGGCTATACCAGCAATAAAATGCAAAAACGATTTGGTAAAACATTAAAATAATTTTAAGACTACTATGTATTCAAAAACCAATTTATTAAAGTGTGTCAGATATATTATTTCTATATAAACGTTATTTGCAGGATGTGGATCTAATCCAACAATGGTTATGTCTCCGACGCCCAATGCAAAAACCCGCCTTATTTATACGATAAAAGACGGGTTTTATATTGCAAAATTTTTATTAATTATATTAACATTTGAGTAATTTCCAAAACTAACGGAACAACAATTACGAATAAGACCGTTGAGGTGGTTACAACATTGGTAGCGTATTGCACATCCCCGTGTGATTCACCAACTAATATTGGCAAAACTGCCAAAGCCGGAGTAGCTGATTGCACAACTAAAGTCTGTTTAGCTAAACCAGTCAAAGCTGGCAACCAATTAGCACCAACAACGATTAAAATAATCATTAAAGCTGGCACTAAAATAAAGCGACCTAGTAATGCCCAAATAGTATCACGGTCAAGGTGGATTGATTTTAAGCCGGCATCTGCCAATATAATACCAATATAGATGAGCGACATTGGGGTGACGATACCACCGACCATGCTCAACACGGCTGTAATCCAGCCAGGAATTGGAACTTCAACCAGTAAGCAAATCAAAGCTATTAAAAATCCCACTAGTGGCGCTGGCAACAACTTTTTCCAGTTAAATTTTTGCTGCTTGTTCTTTTGTGCGGTCGGATCATCACTAGAAATGAAGAAGACACCAATTGCCCAAGTAGAAACAGTATTTAAAACATAATAAATTAAAAAGTATGGCATACTTTTTTGCCCAAATAAGGCGATATTTAATGGTAGGCCAATAAAAATAGTATTGGCGTTCGTAATGGCATTAATAAAAGTACCACGACGGCCCTTGCGAATTCGCAAAACCTTGCATAATAGCCAGGCAAACAAATAACTTAGGGCAAAGCAGATAATGGCATAGATTAAGCCACCTGTTAAACCGAACAATTTTTGTCGATTCAAATATTTTAAAACAGAAACAAAAATTGAAGCAGGCAGAGCAATATTCATAATCAAATAAGAAATATTGCCTTTAAACTGGTCACCCAGTTTGCCACTCGTGCGCAGCCAATAACCTAAGGCAATTACAAGTAACAGCTCAACTACACTGGTTAACGAAGTAATAAAGGCTTGCATTTATTTTTCCTTCCGTTCATCTGCATACTCTGGCGTCCAGCGAAGTGCTGCTACAGCTTTTTCACCATCTTGAAAATCGTTCTGGTTAAGATGGTCGGCAATGGCCTTGTTAGCCACGGCTTTCGCTACAGTTTGAGAAAAGACATTCAATTTTTCGACTGGTGGCAAAACTGCTGCACCTGGTTTACTGGAATCAACGATTCCGCCAAGTGAGTGGGCCGCCACGCTGATCATTTCATTGCTTAAAATCTTGGCATTAACTGCCAAGGCACCCAGACCAAGTCCAGGATAGACCAAGGCATTATTGGCCTGACCTATTTCATACTTGACGCCATTATATTCAACTGGATCAGCAGGAATACCAGTCGCTACCAAGGCTTTGCCTTTAGTCCAGTGAATTAAATCTTCTGCTTTTGCTTCAGCTAATTGAGTTGGGTTTGATAATGGGAAAATAATTGGCCTGTCGGTATGGGCAGCCATTTCCGTCACAATATCCTGGGTGAAAGCTCCTGAACGGGTTGAAGTTCCTACTAAAATGTCGGGGTGAACTGCCTGCACGACACTCTTTAAGTCTTTGAGCTGATCGGCGTTACTGAACTCAGAGCGTTTTCTTGCAAAAGGCTTCTGCGCTGGTGTTAAATCAGGTGTATCTTCAAAAAGCAATCCTTGTTTATCCACCAAGTAAAAGTGCTTGCGTGCTTCATCAGGCTGTAAACCTGCTTGCAACATCTCGGCGTAGACCTGTTCAATGATCCCAGTACCAGCAGTTCCGGCACCGAAGCAAACGTACTTTTGATCGGTTAACTTTTGTCCGCTAATCCTTAAGGCTCCCAAGATACCAGCCAAAACAATGACTCCAGTACCCTGAATATCATCATTAAAGGTTAGAATATGATCACGATAATGTTTTAAAATATTATCAGCATTATCCCGGCCAAAATCCTCAAAATGTAAATATAGTCCCGGAAACAGTTTTTCTACAGTTTGCACAAAGCGATCAACAAACTGATAATAAGGTTCCCCGTTCACGCGACGCTGATGATTGCCTAAATAAAGCGAGTCATTGAGTAATTTCTCATTATTAGTACCAACATCAAGAACTACAGGCAATACACACGCTGGATCGACACCAGCTGCAGCTGTATAAACCATTAATTTACCAACGGAAATGTCAACTCCTTGTGTGCCCCAGTCACCGATTCCTAATATTTCTTCACCATCGGTAACTACAATTAACTTAATATCACGGCCATCAGCCGCATTTTTTAATGTTTCTGCTATTTTATCCGGCTCATTAATTGATAGAAATGCGGCATATTGCGGATTAACAAACAAATGACTGTAGTTTTCAATAGTTTCTGCTATTGTCGGATCATACACAATTGGCATAAATTCAGTGACATGTTCACTAAAAATTTTAAAGAACAGCACGCGGTTAGTATTAAAAATCGTCATTAGAAAAATCCGTTTTTCTAGATTCGTTGATTTTTCCTGGTATTGTAAATAAACTTCTCGAGCTTGTTCTTCAAGAGTCTGCACCTTTGGCGGCAACATCCCTACTAAATGATATTGTTCTCGCTGCTCTTCTGTGAAAGCAGTCCCTTTATTCAAAAATGGGTCATTCAACCTATCTTGTCCTGTTTTAGCCATTTTCTCACTCTCCGTCTATTTAATTATTAATAGCACGTACTATATGCTTAGACTATATCCGGGGTGAAAAAAGTGCAATTAATTTAACTTATAGTAAAAGCGTATAGTGTATAATAAAGAGCTAAATATAGTTAATTATAACAAGCAAAAAGCCAATTCAACTTGATGAATTGGCTTTTTTGAAATTTAATCGAGCAATTATCTTATGCTTTGTAACGTGACTCACCATTTAAGTAAGTTTCACTTAAAGTCATATCTGGGTTTAATACTAAGAAATCAGCGTCCTTATCAGGAGCAATTGAACCGCATTTATCCAAAACATGAGCGCTCTTAGCCGGTACGTAAGAGGCCATCATGATTGCTTCTTCCGGCGTAGCAACATTCCAGTCAACAATGTTTTTAACGGCAGTCTTCAATTGTAAAATACTGCCGGCTAAATTATTGCCACCCTTTAAGCGAGCCATACCTTCCTTAACATAAACAGGCAACTCACCTAACATATAGTCACCATCAGGCATCATTCCGGCTTCCATACAATCTGTGATTAAGCAAATATGTTCGGCACCTTTAAGCTGAACTAATGCCCGTACCATTTCTTTTTGAACATGGTGACCGTCACAGATCAACTCATCTGTCACATTATGTAGCGCCATTGCCGCGTTAGAAATTGATGTATCGTGGTGTGACGGATCAGGCATCCCGTTAAAAGTATGAGTAAACATAGTGGCACCAGCTTCAACACCGGCTTTAGCTTCTGCAAAAGTAGCGCTTGAGTGTCCTAAAGCTACAACTACACCCTCTCTAACAGCTGCACGAATGAATTCTTTAGCACCTTTTCTTTCAGGAGCAAGAGAAATTTTATTTAAAAGTCCTTTTGATTCTTCACGCCATTGATTAAACTGGTTAATATCAGGGTCAATCAAGTATTTAGGATTTTCCGCACCAGCATGTTCAGCAGTAAAGTATGGCCCCTCAAAGTGAAGTCCCTGAATTTTGGCTCCAGTTTCTTCACCCTTATGGGCGCCAAACATCTGACAAATTTTGCTTAATGTATCAGCACCGGCAGTGTAAGTCGTTGGCAACCAGCTGGTAACACCTGAACGCAGAAAGCCTTCTGACAAGTGGTTAATTCCCGCCCAGTCACTTTTCATTACGTCTTCTTTTAGTGAACCGTGAACGTGAGTGTCAACAAGTCCCGGTGCTATCCACTTACCTTTATAATCGATAATTTTACCTTCCGGCTTTTGGTCTTCAGTATAATAAAAGCCGAATTTGCCATCATCTTGTACTTCTAAGTAACCACCTTGTTCAGTTACATTTTCAAGAAAGAATTTATCTGCATGAATATAATAAGTCATAATATTTTGGCCTTTCTTTTATAAAATAAACCTCTTACTTATAGTTTCATTTTAGCTTAATCAACTGGTCTTTACCAGTTCAATTTCAAATAGTACGGAAAGTTTTAGTTTTTTAGTTATAATAGTGGTGTAGGTAACTAATTAGGAAGCAAAAATCATGATTCAAAATACGCAAACAAATAAATACTCATTGGGAGCACTTACTGGTGCCAGCAAGTGTGACCACTATTATGAATTACACTTTGCCACTGGCGAAATTGCGCACTTTTACGTCTTAGCTGACGGTATTTTTCGCCTTTTAATTGATCCAGAGCAAAATTTTATTGAAAATCGAAACTCAAACATTCAGCTGTCGCAATTTGATAATACTGCTTTTACCAATTCTCAGGTCAGAGCTACCAACGATTCCTTAATCATTCATACAGGCAACTATCAAATTATTTTCGGTCAAAATCCGGCTGTGCTCAGTATTTTTGATGAATCGCTGCATCATAATAGGATGCGTCAGTCGCAGCCGCTCGAATTTAGTGAAAACGAAACGCGAGAATTTTTAGCAGAAAACCAAAACGAATTTTTCTACGGTGGTGGACTGCAAAATGGTTATTTTAGTCATAAAGGCCATAAAATCGCAATTAAGCATGATCAAATAACTGGAAAAGGCGGCGTGATTATGCCTGTTCCCTTTTTCTGGTCAAATGCCGGTTATGGTGAATTAAGAAATACCACTGCAGCGGGAAGCTATGATTTTGGTAAAACCCAGCGGGGAGCTACCATCCTCGCTCATCAAGATGCTGTTTTTGACACTTTTTACCTCCTTGGCACTACACCCAAGGAAATTTTACAGCGCTATTTCACTTTAACGGGCAAGCCGATGTTACTGCCTAAATATGCTTTAGGTCTCGGCCATATCGGCAATTTCTGCACGACCTTATGGCAGCCAAGCCATGCCCAGGAACGTAATGCCAGCAAAATTGGCAACAATTATTATACCCGTACCAAAGATGAAAATGCCGCTTCGGGTAAGGCCTCACTTAATGGCGAAGAGAACTACCAGTTTTCAGCAAGAGCGCTAATTGATCGCTATCACGCCATGCATTTTCCAATAAGCTGGTTTGTCCCTAACTATGGTGAGCAACCCGAAAATGAGCAGGCTCTTAGTTTCTTTAATGAATACGCGCAAACTCAGGGTGTTCATCCCGGATTTTGGCATCAGGGTGAAGTTGATCTACCTGAAAAAACTGACTTTACTTATACTGCAGTTGGCGAAGCAGCTCAAGATACGGCAAAACTCCAAAGTGAATCGCAAAAAGAGCGGCCTCTAGTGTTGGCTGACAGCGGCACCGCTGGCATGCAAAAAAATGCCGCACTTATTTTTGGCGATGTTGGTGGTAACTGGGACAATATTACTAATCAAGTTGCGGGATTACTGGGAGCAAATCTTTCCGGTCAGCCTTTAGTTGGGGCAGCGGTCGATGGCTTGCAAGGCGGCGGCAATGCTCAAATCAATGTCCGTGACTTTGAATGGAAAAGTTTTACCGCTTTACTATTTAACTTTGACGATCAAGGTAATTTCAGTAAAAACCCGTTTGCTTATAATAAGAAAATAACTGAAATTAATCTGGCCTATCTTAAATTGCGCCAGCATTTAGCCAGTTACATTTATACGTTAAATGAACGGGCAAAAAGCGGCGAGCTGATTATGCGGCCACTATTCAGCGAATTTCCTGATGAGCGTGCTAATTATACAGCCCAGTTTGGCAACGAGTTTATGTTGGGGCCTGACCTTTTAATTGCTCCTATTACTAATGGTCGCGAAGACAAAAACGGCGATTCTCGTAAGGATAATTTATATTTGCCAGGCAAAAAAACGCTGTGGATTGACCTTTTTACCGGTAAAAAATATGCTGGCGGCAAGGTCTACAATAATTTAACTTTCCCATTATGGCATCTGCCGGTTTTTGTTCGGGGTGGCAGTATTTTTGACTGGAATAAGCGTGATTTTCTACTTTATCCCCAAGAGCAGAGTGAAGCCATTAGCTATGACGATGATGGGACAATTGCTGCAAGTAACAACTATACTACTAAAATCTGCAGTAAAGTTGAACAGGAAAAGCTGGTGGTCACTATTGCACCGACTGAAGGTAATTTGACAAAGAAATTCGTTGAACAGCCTACCAATCTGACAATCATGTGCGATTCTTACCCTGATGCTGTAACTATTAAAATTAATGATCAAGTTGTCCCCGTAGAAGAATACGGCTCGCTGGATGCTTTCAATCATGCTCATGAAGGTATTTTTTATAATACTAATTACGGCCTCGATGAGTTTAAAAAATATCATAAGAATTCGCAGACTGCGCTGCAAATAAAATTAGCTGCCAGAGATATTACCACCACTGAAATAGAAATCACAGTCCGTAATTTCAACTATGGCAAAAACGTGTTAGTACATGAAATTACCAGTGGTGTCTTGCCGTCACCAAAACTACCGGCAGTAGACTCAAGTAAGATCTCGGCTCATTCATTTGAACTTGCCTGGCCTCATGAGAGTGCCGTGCAGATTGAAATTAATAATCTTCTTTATGTTGGCATTACCGGCAAAAGTTTTACTTTTCATGAGTTAACGCCTAATACCCGCTATATTATTAGGATGCGTTATGCAATTAAAAATAAAGTTTCTGAATGGTCTGACCTTTTCGGTGTCATTACGAAACATGCTGCCAAAGACTATGCAATTGAAAACATTGAGGTAACCAGCAATTGTGATAGTAAAGGAAACCATCCTCTGTCCTATTTAACTGATCTTAAACTAGCGAGCGAATGGCAAACTAGCCAATCTGTTTCACCTGAGCAACCGCTGGAATTAACTTTTAGCTTTGAAAAGGTTGAAAAGCTAAGCAGAATGGTTTTTGTACCTCGGAATATTGATCATAATGGTGATCCTCTTGTTGTTTCAATTGCTGTTTCAACAGATGGTGAAAACTATACTACTTACGCAGACCACTTGCAGTGGAAGGCTGATACTAAAAACAAGGTAGTAGGCTTGCGAGATGTGCGCGCTAAAAAAGTGCATCTGACGATTTATCAATCATCCGGTCCAATTGTTGCGGCAAGAGAAATTATCTTTTTCAGGGCAAAACGATAACTAAATAAAAGAAAAGCACGAAATTAATATGTACTGAGCTTCTAAAAGTTGTCCTAAATTTGGGGCTCTTTTATTTAAAAATTATATTAGACATTTAATTAGGCTTTTGACTCATGATTTGTCTATGTATTTTTGTTTTAAGGCTTTATCGAATTGAAAATATGATTATGGCCTCTATTAATTATGCAAAATAACTGTTAAGACTATATTGCTGATTAAAATCAAGATAACCTAAATTTTGGAGAGATATAATTTAAATCTCCTTATGAGCAGTGTATACTTGCACTAATACGATTTAGGAAGTTGATATTAAAGAAAAAGAAACTGGGTATGTTTGTTGCTAGAAAAGTTGGTAATTCTATAGTCCTCACGGTTCCAAGTAAGGCGGGAGTTAAACTTGGTGAACGATTTGAATTGACTCAAAAAGATAACGATACTTTAATCTATAAGAAAGCTATTGACTCTAATCCGTGGTTTAATGAAGAATGCAACGATATTGATTTTAAAAAAGAAATTGCAAAAGTAGGTAACCCCGATACTATGCAGGTTGGTAAGGAGAATATTCCGTGATAGAACCCAAACAAGGAGATATTATTTAATAGATGCTGAACCACATGCAGAACGATAAGAAGGCGACCATGATAGCGGTCCTCAGATTTAGCAATTGGGATGTGTCCTGCCGTTTCCGCTCCTTAATTCTCTTACGTTCGCTCTCACCTTGGTACTTATAAAGCTCTAGAATGAGGTTGTTCATCAGATGCTACAGGTTAGGATCTTCAAAAGGCCTCAGAAAGACGAAAAACTGCAGTGTGGCTCCCTTGCGCTTAATTGCGCCCATAATCTTAGTTAAATCCTGGTTATTCCGAAGTCCAAAAGGAATTTAATCTAATGAACAACTGGTGCTACTTAAAATTAAAAAGTATATGAAAAATCGTTTAGTAATTAATGTTAACCCCCAAAAATTAAGATAATTTAACTATAAAAATACGACCTCAAAAATTATCTTAATTTCGGAGGTCGTATCAATATCAAAATCGTGCATTGGCTTTTGCATAATAATTAGATGTCTAAGTACTAGTTATACGTCACATTTATTGACTACAAAATATTTGATTTAAATTATTTTTTGTTGCGGTCATACCAATGAAGCACACAATTAACTATAAAAATATCCAAAAGTATAATGCAAAATTGTACAAAAATATTTGTCCACCTATTAGTTATGTAAGGTGATAAATATATTTGATATATGAAAACTATAATTCCAGTCGATATTCCGTACGCTAAAGCGTTACGATATTTCACCGATTCATAATAATCAGATTCAGTCTTTTTCTTTCTATTCATTTTGTCTTTTATAAATTAAATTATTGCCAGCCCCACTGAGTAATTACTGGATAGTGATTGATGCCAGTAAGTATCCAATTAACATCAAACCAGACGCCACCTTTAATATTGTCACCAATTGTCTAACTTAGAAAAGTACCAATTGCAGCTACTATAGGGCCTCCATCAGGGCCAACAACAGCGGTGATAATAGCTGTGAGACCTGCAAGACCGCCTGTAGCAACAGTTTTAGCAGTGCATTTATCTAAAAAAACTCTAATGTAATTCCATTAAAATTCAACTATATTTACACCAAAATGATGCTTTGCGCGGGGTTGAATTTCGGAATTTTCTGTTGATAGTAAAATTCTAATTGATTTTCCAGAATTATTAATTTCAAATTCTAGAGTTGAATTTTTTGTGCTTTTATTTATAACAAAAAATGATCCACTAATAAGTCAATTGATGGGCTATTACTTCTTGAGCAGAGACATATTCAGCCTGAGTAATAACCTTTTTAACTTCTATATACAAAGCAATTTTGTTTACGATGTCTTGACTTAAGACTTTAGCTAGTTGAGCGTAAGCGGAATTATCAACAGAAGCTGCTGGCACAGTATTTGTGACAGCAAAAGCATTATTATATACTTTTCTTAATCATATATGATTAATTACAATGTAATATGTACTTAATAAAAAGTCAACAATATTTTTAATTTAATTTTTATAAATTTAGAATTAATTTAAAATTAATGTAGCTTTTATCATTTCCTCGTTTTTTCTCGGATAGTCGATCACTTAGCCACGACTAGCAGCATGTTAGTAAAATTATTTTTGGCAGCACAAATATCATTAAGGATAATATACTTTTTGCTACTTTCTTTTTTCACAAAATACACAAGTGATTTTCAAATTCAGAACAATTTTACAATTAATCTTTAGTTAACCTCATAATATATCCAAGCCTATACCTTTACAATATTAAATAAAAAACGCTCCGAGGTAGTTAAAATTGCAATTAAAACTCAGGGTTTTAATTTATTTAACTAGTCGAAGCATCTTATTTAAAAATATTTAGGCATCAAACTGAAGAGTCTGAACTGTGTCACCGTGGGTCGTATCACCTACCGACACATCAGAAACAGATTTTATGACGTCCATATTAGTATAAACAACTATTACCGTATCATCATAATTTTCAGCCGTAATCAGTTCTGTATTCATACTTGCCAAATAATCATCTTGCTTAACAGTATCGCCCTGTTTGACAGCCACTTCAAAGGGCTCACCTTTTAATTCAACAGTATCAATTCCTAAATGGATCAATATTTCTAAATTATTATCAGTGGTAATGCCAATTGCATGCTTAGTGGGAAAGACTGTAGTGACAGTTCCTGCAACAGGAGAATAAATTTTGCCATTTGTAGGCTTAATGGCGTACCCATCACCTAGCATTTTCTGAGAAAAAACTTCATCTTTCACATCTGTAATTGGCATTAGTCTTCCATCACAAGCTGCAGCCACTGTAAAACCGCGTTTTTTAAATATATTAAACATTAATTCTACCTATTTTCTAATAAATATACTAATTGTTAAAACTAAACAAAAACCGAAGATAGTCAAAAAGATAAAAGCAGGTACTTTGATAAAATTGCTTTGACATTTTAATTTGCCAGTTTGTTCATTAATACGTATGATGCCAAAAAGCGCCAAAATCAAGCAAAATATGTTACCAACCATTAACTGGCTAATCGCCTGAGTGAACATCAAAAAGTGATAATTACCCTTGCACTCAAGAATCAAATCTTTCTTGAGCCAAATATAATAGCCCATTATAAAATCTGTAAGAGCTACTATCATATCTATTGCAATCAAGGGCGTATTATTCAAAACTACATTGATGTTTTGTTTAGTAATAGATGACGCCAAAACCACAAAGCTGCCGAAAAACAAGGGAATTAAAATTAAAGCATAGATATAGGTTGTCAAAATTTTTTTAGTATCCAAATGAGCTCTATCCAAGAAACTAATCACAAAGTTGTTTATCTTACTTACCATTTTTATCACTTTTTTCTTTTTGCCAAATACCAAACTTATTTATGATGAAATCAACTAAGGTATAAGCCAGTATAAATGAAACATCATTGCTAGACGAAAATTTTACAGTTGGATAGTAGAAATTATAATCAGAAAGTGAAGCAAGCTTATTTTGCTTTAAGTCGGTAAAGGATACATAACGTAATTTGTTGTTAACCATCTCAAACTTACCAAGTTCATCATTAATTTCTTTATTATTACCCGTATAAGAAATAATAAAAAGCATGTCGCCTTTTTCCGCTATTTTTCCTATCATTTCCAGTTCACTGACAGCGGCTGGCAAAACTATTGATGAGATGCCAAAAAGTAATAACTCATGAGAAAGATAATCTGACAACATCTGTTGGATCCAACCGGTAGAGTAAATATATTTGTGCTCTGCTTTGCTCAGATCAGTAAAAAAGGGGTCTAAATTAAGTGACTGAAAGTTTTTGACTAGATTTTCTGTTTCTTTAATTAAGTCAGAACTAAAGTTATTTGTAAAAATCTTATTTTTCTCACTTTGCTCCTTCTCCAGAACCATTTCATTCAGGATAAATTTCAATTCACTATAGCCACTTAATCCCAAATGTTTGCACAAACGGAAAATCGCAGAACGCGAAACGTATAATTTGTGGGCAAGTTCAGTAAGACTTAATCCTTTGCACGCTTCTGCATTATTTATAATAAATTGAATGACCCTTATTTCAGAATCATTCAATTTACTACTATTTTGATAGACTAAATATTCTAATTTTGACATAGATCAACGCTCCATATAAAGTAATTTTACATATGACAAATTGCTTTTACCTATACAAGCGTTCTAGCCATAATTAATCTTGTTTATTATCCTGCTTTCTTAGTTCTTGCATTGCTTCAAGTACTTGGGCAACATCCAAGCCAACAATAACCTGAATCGCTTTGCCATGATGGACAACGTTAATGGCTTTAGCTGCCTTAAACTGAGCATCAGAACCCATCTTATCAGGATCAGCCACAGTAACACGCAATCTCGTAGCACATGAACTTAACTCTTTAATGTTGGAACTTCCACCTAGTAAATCTAGGAAGGCAGTTGCTCTTTCAATGTATGGATCAGTAGCAGTTTGTTCATCAGCTTGTATAACTGCTTGCTCAGCTTTTCTAGCTTGGTATTCTTTCTTGTTTATCAAATGTACTTCCTCAGTATCTTCTTCACGACCGGGAGTAATATAATTAAACTTTACGATCATATATTTAAAGATAAAGAAAGTAATAATTGCAAAGATAATCCCAATCACAATTTGGGTAAGAAAAGTTTGCCAATGGTTAGCCCACAAAGGGATCCAATTCTCTGCGGCCGTATCTATGGCACCACCAGACATATTACCAACAACACCAAAACTGAACATAATAGTGTTCATAGTAGCTGAAAGTAATGAATAAATGATCCATAAAACTGGTGCTGCAAACAAGTAAGTAAAGTCAATTGGCTCAGTAATACCAGTAAAGAAGGAAGTCAAAGCTGCTGGAATTAACAAAGCTGAAGTTTGCTTCTTTTTACTCTTTTTAGCAGTAACATAAAAGGCCAAACAAATGATGGGAGCAAGAAACATCTTTTCGTTACCATATAATTGGAAGCCCAATTGAGGGGCCAACTGTTTTAATGGTTTAGTACTCATAGCAAACTGAGTCAGGTGTCTCAACCAATAAGGTTGCAACCCCCCTGCTACTACAGCTGGACCGTATTGAAATGGAATGTACACTAAATGGTGTAACCCAGTTGGTATTAAAACCCGATTTAAAAAGTTGTAAATCCAAATACCAACGACGCCGCTGTTAACAATAAAATGCTGTAATTGCGTAATTCCCAGCTGAACTTTAGGCCAACCCCAACAGGTAATAAGTGCCAGAGGAATCATAAGGAAAAAGCCTAAAATATAAACATATGTGGACCCTTGAAAAGTTCCCAGCCAGTCCGGCAATTTCTTATCAAAGTAACGGTTATGTAGCCAAATTACTATACCAGCAACTACTAGAGCACCAATAATACTGGTGTCGAGAGTTTTGATACCTGCTATTTCTGTTAGTCCGTGGTTAGTGGAATTTTCCACAATCTGAATTTTATCAAAGTTAGGAATACCAAAGCTGGCACCCCAGTGAGTCAAAATAGCACCGACAAAATAGTTGTAAGTCATGTAAGTAATTACTGCTTCCATGGCAGCTCTACCTCTGGATTTATTTGCTAAACCAATTGGCAGACCTACAACAAAAAGCAAAGCTTCTTGCTTAAAAACTGTCCAACCACCTGCGCTAATTGTATCCCACACTGAATTCCAAGTTGTTCCTGGCCTTGCCAGAGAGCCGAAAACTGCCTGATTGGTAAACAAACTGCCAAAAGCAACGACAATTCCTGCAAATGAAAACAAAAGCACCGGTACAAACATTGCTGCACCAAACTTTTGAAACTTCTGCATCATAAGCTATCATCTCCCTAACAACTATTTAAGTTCTGGCCAGTATGGCTTGTTTTCCGGAATCATATCATCAAGAATCTTCTTAGCAACTGAAGCATCTGGGACAGTCTTATTAAGAGCAAAGGCTTGCCACATCTTGTTGTATGAATGTTGTTCATAAGCATCAACTACCAGCTTTTCACATGCTTGTTGCTCTTCCATTAATCCCTTTTGGAATCTGCCAGCCATTCCAGTTGCCATAGGTTGAACTCCATCCGCACCAAACCAGCAAGGTACTTCAACAACAGAGTCGGGATCCATATTAGCAATCGCGCCGTTATTCGGAATGTTAGCAAAGAATTTTTCGTGAGTGTTATAGGCAATCGCATGACAAATATCAACAATATAGTTAGAGTGTTCTGCACTTGCTTCCCAAATATTGCCCTTAGCTGTACCAGCTTTTACAATTCTGGCACATTCTTCGAAGACAATCTTTTGCCGGTATTCACGAATCTCATCTGTTCTAGTATGGTTAGGGTCAGCGTTTTGAACTTCATATTGTGGATAATAGTAATATTGCATATAAGTATTAGGTAAAGTTTCTGGTTCAAGAGCATAGCAGTCCTTTGCCTTCTTATATGTTTCGGCCCAACTAGCTTCAGTTTCTTTATCGTATTCGCCACCGATCCAATAGCCATTTTCAGATACATGCTTTTTGAGAAGAGGCATTAAATCTTTGCCCGTCTTTTTATCACGAACTTCTTTCCACCAGCCAAAGTGGTTTAAGCCATAGTAGTTAACATCAAGATCATGGTAGTCATTTAAGCCGCAAATATGAGCCATTCTAGTCATAATTGCTACAGGCATATCACAAATATTAATTACTTTAGCATTTGGTCTTAATCTGCGGCAAGCTTCTGCAACGATAGCTATGGTATTGGAATAGTTGATCATCCAAGCATTTGGTGAGTACTTTTCCATCCAGTCGATTATCTCAATAATAGCTGGAATAGAACGCATCCCATATGCCATTCCTCCTGGTCCGGTTGTTTCCTGGCCGTTAACGCCATATCTTAACGGAATTTTCTCATCGAGTTCACGCATGTGGTATTTACCAACCCGAATTGATCCCATAACGAAGTCAACATCTGTGAATGCTTCTTTAGGATCAGTCGTATACGAAAATTCAATTTGCGGTGCGCGTTCTTTCATAATGATTGCGCATGCATCACCAATTTTCTTTTGCCTTTCGGCATCGTTATCATAAAATTTCAGCTTTCTCAGTGGAAATCTGTCCTCGTTAGCAATCAAGCTCAAAACAAATCCTGGAGTAAAAGTACTACCACCACCTGCAATGACTACGGAATAACGTTTATCTTTTTCGGACATATTCTTCTCCTTTAATTCACTCTGCCCAACTTGAGCTGTTATTTTCTAAGCTAGCTTACTTTTATATTTATAACATCTTTCTTATTTTTTGTATCCGCTTTCCAAGAAAGTGAATACGTATTTCGCAACTTGAAATATTTGTTTCATTTTAAGAAATTAATTTCACAAAAAAACTGGCACCACTAAGGTGCCAGCATTAATGCTATTTAAGTTAAATGTTATGAGAAGACTATTTTAGACGAACCTGTCTTTTTTAATTACCCGATAAATAGAAATAATTAAAACTAACGTTGCACAGAAAATTGCAACGTAAGCCATTGGTCCAACGCTAATAGCGGCTTGTGCCTGAGCACTTGCCATCCGATTTTCCACCGCATATTCTACAATCCACTTACTCAATAAGCGCGGAGTTAATACGAAACTGATGGTTGCCACAATTGAAGCTGCTAAAGCCGTATTGCGTGAATATGGTTCACGGAAAAATTGTGCTAAAACGCAAAATGCAGGTGCAATCATTAAAAGCAATATCCACATGATAATTAAGCGTCCAGCACTGCTGTTCATCATTTGGGCACTATTAGTAGCATAGCGATATTTTCCCCAAAGTTGTCCACCAGTTAAGGTATTCAGTAAGCTTAAGAAATATGATCCTTGTTGACCATAGATACCGCCACGATTAGATAAAATTCCCTGCACAATCTGTAACCCATCGGTTGAACCAGCAGTGGAAAAGTTTACTGTTACTACTTTTTTCATGTAAGTAGCCAGAAACATGATGATCGAGCCCCCAAATTGCAATGCCCGCAACATGCTTAATTTCCTGGAGGACTTCATTTTAAATTCCAGGCTAAGAACGCGATCGGGATGGTGGCTGCGACCAATGACAAAGATACCGATTGCGACAATAACGATCAGCCCAGCAAGCAGCCACCACAGTTTAGCCATAACTAAGAAAATAGCCAAAACAACAATGGCCACCGCAACGTATGGTCGATCTGCAAAAATATCCCAGAAATTTAATTTTAAATGACGATAATCGGCACGAGTCTGAGAAGTGTCATGCCCTCTGAGTGCTGCTTTCGTCATTTTTTTATTTTGAAGCTGAGACTTTTGGTTGTATTTTTCGCGATATTCCTGCCTAGTTAAATGCGAATTTTTTTCCATAACAGCACCCCTTCCTTTCAGAAATAATATCCTAACATGATTAATATGAAAATATCAGCTATTTAGCAAATTCTTAGCAAATTTATTGTGCTAAAATATAAAAGATATCATATTTTTTAGAAAAATATTAAAAAAGAAAGCGAGGAAGTTTTGACAGATTCTAACAAATTCCCAGCTGGCTGGCATAAAGCGTTTGTGACTCTATGGCTTGGCTGCTTTATCACGGGCATGGGCTATTCCATGACGATGCCCTTTATCTCTCTATTTATCGCCGATCTGGGGCACTATAGTAAGCTGCAGATTAGCATGTATTCTGGCCTTGCTTTTGCTATGACCTTTATTGCCCAGGCAATCGTTTCGCCATATTGGGGCAACCTGGCCGACAGAAAAGGCCGTAAGTTAATGTGCATGCGTGCTTCTGGAGTCATGGCTTTGACCATTACTGCTACCGGTTTTGCTCCTAATGCTATCTACATTATTGTAATGCGTTTTATTCAGGGTGCTTTTTCCGGATATATTAACAACGCTACTGCTTTAATCGCAGGGGAAACTCCCCATAGAAAAAGCGGCTGGGTGATGAGTCAAATGATGACCGCCGGAACGGCAGGAAACTTGGTAGGACCACTTTTAGGTGGTGTTTTGTCAAACTTCTTCGGTAACTGGTTAGGTGGCGTTTGGGGCTACCGGATTCCATTTTTCATCACCGGTTTCTTGATGGTGCTCGTCTTCTTAGGCTCAACTTTCTTAGTTCATGAAAACTTTACTCCGATTTCTCGTGCAGAAATGAAGCCAATGAAAGAAATTATGCAGTCTTTGCCTAACGTTAAGCTGATTGTGGTTATGTTCGTGACTACTCTCTTAGTACAGGCTGCTAACATGTCAATTGATCCAATTGTTTCTTTGTATGTCAAATCGATGATGCCTAATAGCAAGAATATTGCATTTGTGGCGGGGATCGTAGCCGCAACCCCAGGTCTCGGAACACTGCTGGCTGCTTCCAAAATCGGACATAAAATGGATGAAATTGGACCACTAAAAATTTTACGCCTAGGTTTAATAGTAGGTGCAATTCTTTTCGTACCTATGGCTTTAACACACTCACCTTGGGTGTTGGCAGGATTGCGTTTTCTGCTGGGAATTGCCAGTGCTGCTATGCTGCCTGCAGCACAGACCGTTTTGACTCTAAATACTCCAGCCGAAAGTTTTGGCCGGATATTCAGCTATAATCAGTCTTTTCAAGCAGTCGGTTCGGTGTTTGGTTCACTAATGGGCTCCACTATCTCGGGACTGTTCAACTATGCAACTGTTTTTTGGACTACAGGTTTCACCCTACTAATTAACTTTATTCTGATCATCTTTTTCAGTTTGAGAAAAAGTCCGAATAAATAAGAACTAACTTACAACCAGCAAAGCCATCAAGTCAATTTATCTTGGTGGCTTTTTATATCTGGCTTAGAAAAAAGCTGGCAAAAAGCAACTGCGAATTTACCAGCTGAAAAACCATTAATCCTCTTTTTTGGCTGATTTTTTCATTACTACACCAGTAATAACAAAAAGCAGAACACTGACTATCAATAATCCTAAAAGAGAATATTGCACATTTGTCGCAGCCGATAAGGTAGTAAAAGCAGTTGTCATTAAGGGACTGGCAATCAATAAAATCGTATTGATCAGACCAACAGAAGACGCCAAAATTTTATGATCAACTGCACCTACCATCCACTGGGTTAATTTTGGTGTAGCAGTTCCCGCAAAAAAGCCTAAGATACAGTAAGTTATTAAACAGAACCAAATTTGTTTACTTAAAATAGCAATTATGACACTTGCTCCAGCAATATAAGCAAACATAATGATCATATAAAGGCTAACATTTTTAAATAGATTAGTACCAAAAATGCTGCCTAAGGCAGCGCCTATTCCTGCCATAGCGCCGATTAATGCAATTGTAAAACTATAGGTTCCAATGACCATTACCTGACGATTGCCCGCAATTACAATAGAAATCAGAGGCTCTATCGTGCTGAGAACTCCGTTTAAAATGGCGATTACCAGTAAGGTAGTAATTAAGCCACTAGCCTTTTTAACTTGCTTTAATGCTAAGGCCAAGGTGGACCAAAAGCCACGATCATCGACTTCTTGTGTGACAATTGAAATGCCTTTTTTTCGTTTACTCCTGGCAATATTGCAATAGATCAACCCTGCCACAACGAAAGTCAGACCGTTAATTACAGCCAGCGCAGAATATGACATGAATAACAAAAGTCCTGATCCAACAAACTGACTAATCAAAGTGATTACTTGCGAAACACCGCTAGTAAAGCCTTCGGCTTCAGCAATCTCATCCTTTTTAACCAGGCTAATAATTAGTGGTGTAGTAAGTCCGCCAGAATAAGTTCCGGCCGTATCAGAAATAAAGTTGATAATAATCACCATAATTACCAGATTCCAACCCGCAATATTCTGGCTAAAAAGAAAACCAACCAGTAAATAAAGAGCTCCTCTGATCATGGCCATCCAGACTATTTTTTGAAATTTGTTCTGCGTCCTATCAGCTAGATAGCCACCAACACTGGAGAACAGCCGGGGAACTGACTCAGAAATAGCAATTAATGACAAGGCCAGCGAATAATTTTTGAGCCGACTGGCATAAGTCATCAGCGCTAAATAGAATAAAATATCCCCCGCACTGGATAAAATACTGGCAATTGAAAACTTGCGATATTCTTTATTTTTAAAAAAGATAGTCATAATTTTTTTCTCCTTTTTAGCTTTCTTTATTTTTAATTGTACTTAAGCTAAAATTGTGAATATAAAAGTGTCATATATGAAACAAAAAAAATAATGAGGTTAAACTATGACTATCGGTGCATTACTTAGACAATACCGTTTAGAAGCTGGCAAAACTCAACGCGCATGGATTGGCGATGTTATCAGCCCCTCTTTTTACTCTAAAGTAGAAAAAGATCAGACGCGCATTTCAGCGGCAGACCTAATTGAATTATTACGGCAAAATCACGTTAACATTGCGGGTTTTTTTAAACAACTTGATTACCAGGCTGAAAGTGAAGATAATCTCAAAAAGAGGATTGTTGCCCAAATGACGGACGCTTATTATAATTTTGATACTAAGCGACTAAAAGAAATTAAACAGGCCATTGCGGGTAGCGAACTTACCAGTAAAAATGATTTAATGCTAAGTGTGAACTCAATCTTAGCTATTATAGATGGTAATAGAGAAAAATTGAGTGCTGCAGAAATTCAGCAACTTAAAAATAAATTCTTTAATGAAGAGAATTTCGACTGGAAAACTATCAAAATTTTCCTGAACTGCATGTTTTTTTATGATTTTGCCAGTGACATGATCATTACTAACAAAATTTTTCAGCAATTTAAAGATAGTGATGATGACGATATACAATTTATAGTGTTGGGAATATTAATCAATATGATTAATATGTGTCTGGAAAAAAGCAAGTACCAGGAAGCAAAGCAGTTGGTGGAAAAATCCCATGAAATTCACACTCAGCCGCTAACCTGCTTTAATAAGATGACTCTATTATTTTTAGAGAACATTATTAACTATCATTTTGATCCCAAACAGGTTCATCTAGATAATTGCGCAATGCAAATAGAAGAATTTTCCTTAATCGGCATGACTGAATATAGTAAGCAATTGCAAAAAACTGTGCAAGAAAAGACAGGTGGCAATTTAGTATAAAAAGAAGCCGGTTCCAGCATTCACTGGTAACTAGCTTTTTATTACAATTTGAATAATGAACTTTTATATTCTAAGTCCTACTAAACAGCAAAAATCGTTCGTTACTACAAAGAAAAACGCTTTCTAAAAAACCAAGACGTAGTATAATTAAATACAAATAAAATAGTTACTGCTAAATTGTGAAAGTGTGAATATCATGAAGTCAAACGAAGAAATGATTGCAGAACAACAACTTTATCCTTCGAATAATTCAGGATTTACTAACTCAGATAAAAGTGTAACTGTTGGACATAAAGTAAACATTCTGCATGTAATCCTAGGACTAGTTTTAGTCATTTTAGTGTCATTATTTATGACTGGATTTGGCTATCAACCTTGGTGGGTACTGGGACTCATAATTTTGGTGGAAATTTTTATTACTTTACCAACATGTTTTAGTGGATATTGGCAGATCAATAAAAATGGAATTACTGTAGTAAGTTATAGTTCAAATGATGCAATGAAACTTTTGCAGTTATTACATATCAAAAAAATTTATACAAAATCATACTTATTTGAAAATATAGCTAAGGCTGAAATTACATATCGTAAAAAAATTAGAATTAGTCCAATTGATTTTAATCCAGACTTTTTTAAGCTAAACTTGACTGTGAATAATGAAGCAATTCAATTAGAATTAGGAAATATTCAAGCAAAAGATTTAGTAGAAATTGTTGCCATACTAAATAATCATGGAGTAGCTGTTTATGATAGACAACAGATAATTGGGCTACTGAAAGAAAACAAAAGTTTATTTAATCATTTTCATAATGGTAAATGGGCATCATTATAGTTGGCGTTAGGGCCAAGAAAGATACAACCTGCTGAATTTTCTGTTGGAATATGAAAAAGTAGTGTTAATGGATGATCCTGCTTAAGTAGATAATGCACAACTGCATTGTCCACAAAAGCAGGATTTTTTGTTGAGTCTATGATTAACGCAATATGTTAAAAGTTACAATTATCCAAGTAGATTAAGTACCGAGAAGTTAACACAAAAATATGCCTGCTATCAGTTTAATGAAATGGAATATCCAACTAAATTCTAAATAATCAAAAAGGCGACTTTTGTCACCTTTTTATTATACCTAGATATTATTCGTGTTAAAGGATAGTATATAAAAACCCCGAAATTAAGATGATTTAATTTCGAGGTTAGTAGTAATTTATTACAACTAGGCTAGATCAGCACCATTGGTAGAAATAACCTTCTTGTACCAGTCAAATGACTTCTTCTTGTAGCGCTTAAAGGTTCCGTGACCTTCATCATCTTCATCAACATAGATAAAGCCATAGCGCTTGGACATTTCACCAGTTGAGGCACTAACTAGGTCGATGCAACCCCAAGGAGTATAACCCATGACGTCAACGCCATCGTCGATTGCCTGAGAAATAGCTTCAATATGTTCACGCAAATAATCAATCCGGTAATCATCTGCAACATAATGGTTTTCATCCGGCTTGTCTACCGCACCTAAACCATTTTCAACAATGAATACAGGTTTTTGATAGCGATCTGACAGTTGATTTAAGGCAATTCTAAGACCAGTAGGGTCAATCTGCCAGCCCCAGTCACTGCTCTTTAAGAATGGGTTCTTAACGCCGCCCATCAAGTTACCATTTGTTGTTTCTTGATTTTCATGAGTAACGTCAACTACAGAAGACATGTAGTAACTAAAGCCAATATAGTCAACTGGATATTGAGCTAACAATGCCAGTTCTTCATCAGTGTAATCAAGGTCTGCTAATTTAACACCTTGTCGAGCCAATAAGCTCTTTGTATAAGCAGGATAGTGACCCCTTACTTGAACATCAGCGCAGAAAAAGTTATTAGCCTGGTTGTCTTGCAAGGTAGCCAATTGGTTCTTAGGGTTAGAGTCATAACTATAAGTAGTAGCATACAAAATCATGCAGCCGATTTTAAGATCAGGATCAAGTTCGTGACCAATCTTAACAGCTTTAGAACTACCAACGAATTGGTTATGCCAAGCCTGAAAGATATTTCTTCTGTCTTCCAGACTATCACTAGCTGTCATTCCTTGACTCATGATCGGGAAGTGAGCAGCACTATTGATTTCGTTAAAAGTCATCCAGTACTTAACTTTATCATGATATCTGGTTAGAACTGTGCGGGCAAAACGTTCATAAAATGTTATCAGTTTCTTATTTTTCCAGCCGCCATATTCATTTATTAAATGAAGAGGCAATTCATAGTGAGAAATAGTAATTACAGGTTCGATATTATACTTCAAGCACTCATCAATTAGTGAATCGTAAAATTTTAAGCCCTCTTCATTAGGTTTTTCCTCGTCACCATTAGGGAAAATACGTGACCAGGCAATTGAAAAGCGATAGCACTTAAAGCCCATTTCACCAAAAAGCGCAATATCTTCCTTATAGTGATGATAATGATCAATACCTACATGATTGGGATAAAAATATTTAGAATCCATTTTAAAATCAAAACCTGGATCATTAATTATTTTCATACGGTCTTTACCGCCTGGTAAAACGTCTGGCAAGGATAAGCCTTTGCCTCCTTCTTGGTAGGCACCTTCTAATTGGTTAGCAGCAGTAGCACCGCCCCATAAAAATCCTTTAGGAAAATTATTTGTAGTCATCATTTTCTCCTTTCGTTATTTTAAATCTAGTAATGCATCCCCAATGGTTATTGTACCATTTGCAACTGCATTAACTTCATGATAATTATTAGAATTAGTAACAACTACTGGTGTTGCAGTTTCAAAACCGGCTTTTTTGACGGCTTCCAGATCAAAGTTAATTAAAGGTTCACCCTTTTTAACTTTCTGATCCTTTTTAACTAAAGTAGTAAAGCCTTTACCATCAAGTTCAACTGTATCCATACCGATGTGAATCATTACCTCTGCACCACTATTGGATTTAAGACCAATAGCGTGTCCTGTAGGGAAAACCATCACTACTTCACCATCAAGAGGTGAGCAAACTTGACCATCTTTAGGTTTAATCGCAATGCCTTTACCCATTGAGCCGCTAGAAAAAACTTCATCTTTAACCTGGCTTAATGGTACAACCTGGCCAGTTAACGGAGCTACTAATTTTTCTTCCTTATTAGATGAAGCTTCCGGCTTAACAGCTGCTGAATCTGCAGAGCTATTTGTTGCAGCAGAACCTGCAGTTTGTTCAGCTAAATTCTCATCTACACTTTTCTTACCCAAAAGCATTTGCAATATAAAGCCTAAAATGATTGCCGCAGCCATACCAATCATCAAGCCATATACACCCATGTCAATGCCATTTTTACCCATAGCACATGGAATTGCGAAGATACCCATTCCGGCCATTATGTAAGTTTTTGTGCCAAAGAGTCCAATTAATCCGCCACCAACGGCAGAAGCAATACAGCTAAGAATGAACGGCTTCTTGCGTGGTAATGTCAAGCCATAAATAGCTGGTTCAGTAACACCGAAGATCCCTGATACAAATGCGGGAATAGCCAGACTACGAGTTTTTTCATCTTTTGTTTGAAAAATCATAGCTAAAACCACACCAGTTTGAGCAAAGGAGGCTGCAAATGATAAACCAATAATCGGGTCAAAGCCCATGGCAGCAATGTTAGTCATCATAACCGCCACGAAACCCCAATGAACGCCAAAGATGACAAATACCTGCCAAAATGCACCCATTAAAATACCAGCAATCACCGGGCTAAAGTTGTAAATCGCACTCACAATTTCCGCAACCCCATTACCCAGCCAAGTTGCAACAGGGCCAATTACAAGAAAAGTAACCGGAACTGTAATTAATAAAACGATAAATGGTACTAAGAAAGTTTTAACAACATCTGGAACTATTTTACGAGCGACTTTTTGCACCTTAGAAGCAAACCAGACCGCAATAATAATTGGGATAACCGATGAAGTATAATTCATTGAAATTACCGGAATGCCCAAAAAGGTCATGTGAACTGGTGCTTCCAAGAATGTGCCCTTAAATACTGTATACAATGCAGTTTTACTGCCAGTCATTGCCACAATAGAAGGATAACAAAGTGCAGCTCCAAGGGTGGCACCTAAATATGTGTTGATGCCAAATTTTTTCGCTGAAGAAATTCCTAAAATAATAGGTAAGAAATAGAATAAACTGTCGCCAATAGCGTTTAAAATGACATATGTTCCAGAAGTTGCTGATAGCCAGCCAAACGCTAAAAACATTGCATTAAAGCCTTTAATCATACCACCAGCACACATTGCACCTAAAAGCGGATTAAAAATGCCGGAAATCAAGTCAATAAATCTATCAGCCAAGCTCATATTGCTGTTGTCAGCGGCAGTAGCAGAAATACTGCCGCCACCAGAAAATCCACCCACTTTAACCAGTGTGTCATAGACATCGGCAACGTTATTACCAATGACTACTTGGTATTGACCGCCAGACTTGACAACAGAAATTACGCCATCAGTGGCTTTTAATTTGTCATCGTTAGCCTTTTTCATATCTTTTAATTTAAAACGCAAGCGCGTAGTGCAGTGAACCACACTAACCACGTTGTCTTTACCGCCAACGTCAGCGATAATTTCGTTACTTAAATCTTCGTATGCCATTTTTCCTCCTAAATATCAAAACCCGGGAACTTCAAGAAAACATCTCACTAATTTATTGTGAGACTTTCACTTAAAGTTCTCGGGTTAATGCCTGTAAACAGTAACACACCGTTTAAACTAATTAATTATTAAAATATAGTAGAATTAACTCTCCCGTAATTGTGCATCATTTTGTCTGTGCGTTACCCGCCAGACATGAAGAGTTAGATATACCTGGTCATCAGGCTGCATTTTCCAACCTGCTTGTTTATATAAGTACGTGCCGATTTTTTGGACAGTGTCATACGCCTTTTGATACTTGACTTTCATAAGTTCAATTAAAGAATTATCAAGTTCTTCACCCGAATCCTTCTCACATTCGCCACACATATGCCTTACCATAAAGGCACGTAAATGCGTCATGAACCTGTTAAAATTAAATGATTCAGTGTCGAGCTGCATCCCATACTGGTACTGTATAATATCAACTACTCCGCGAATAAGCTTAGTAATTTTGATAGTATCCTGCAGCTTAGTCTGACCAGAGCCAGCGTTAATAAAATGGTATGTCAGATAAGCTGCTTCACTTTTAGGAAAATCAAGCTTGGTTTTTTCCTGCATTAACTTTAATGCTTCCTGAGCCGTGCCGTATTCTTTAGGAAACAATTTTTGCATTTCCCAGCCAAGCGTATCTTGGCCTAATTCAATATTTTCAGTAGCACGGGTTAGCATAAAGTCGATATGATCTGCCAATACCATAAACTGATAATCCGAAAAAGTTATCTGCAATTGTTTGCTAGCCAAATTAATCACAGCAGTAGTTAGTGCTAAAGTCCTCTGATCAATATTCCGCACGCTGTCAACCATTTTCAGATTTTCTCCAACAGCTATAAAACGGCGCGAAATCTTGTCCTCATCAATGGGATCACCGACTTTTTTGCCGAAACCAATCCCGTTACCAATCACCACCCAGTCTACTTCAGATTCATCAGACACCAAGGCAGCATTGTTGTTAAAATTCTTTACAAATTTCATTCAACTTACTTCCTTTCCAATAAAAAAACCTACAAACAGTACCAAAATAAGTATTGTTCATAGGTTAATGCCTGATCAAATCAGTAACACGTCTACTTACAGCTGATATTATAAAGTAGTGCATAAGCGATTTCAATACTTATTTGATTATTATTTTTAAGTGTTTCCTACAAAACAAATAATTGTGCTTTACGCAAATTTATACTTAAATAATAGCTGAAACCTAATACAGAAGTTTAAAGAGAAATAGTTCAATGGCAAATAAAAAGCAAAAACATTCTTTAAAATATCAAATATGGTCTACTATTCGTGTGTTACTACTAGGAGCCCTTTTTTACCTGGGAGTAACCCTAATCTTTTTCGGTTCCGGGTTCGGTAACTCCTATGTCGTTCAACAAAATGCGCAAAAAGCAAATACAACTTTAACACAAAAGAAAGCAGATAGAAATAAAAAACGCAAAACAAATTACGATGCCAGCAAAACTAAGTCAGTTAGTGCAGCCGAAGTTCTCAGAGCTAAGCAAGCTAGGGCCTATGCCATTGGCAGAATTGCTATTCCCAGTGTCAATATTCATAATCCCCTTTTCGCCGGTTATGGAGACCAGAATCAAAATTTAGAATACGGTGTGGTAACTTGCCTGCCCGACCGTGTCATGGGTGGTGCTAATAATTACGTACTTGCAGGACACTACATGGGGTCTTATGGTCCTGCCGTTTTAGATAATTTGCACTTATCACGCCCGGGCGACCTTATTTACATAACTGACTTACATCATATATATACGTATAAAATTAAAACAATTTCCTTTGCTATTAAGCCCACTCAGGTTGAAGTTGAAAACAACATGCAGGATAAAAGCATGATCACACTGATTACCTGTTCAGACTTTAATACCTCTAAGTATGGCTACGGCCAGCACCGGACGGTTGTACAAGGCGACTTAATTGCTAAAAATAAAGCGACGAAACATAACTTAATTGCTACAGAATTAACCGCTAAGCCAAAGCAAAGTAAAAAAAGACGCCAGGCGTCTTTAACAGCCAAAAAAGACCATAAGAAAAACAAAAAGTCCGAGCAGGTTCGACCTGAAGCCCAGCCAAAGTTTTACCAAAATATGACTTTCATCAAGACGGTAATCATTACCTTTAATGTTATTTTTGTTTTAGCAATTGGCTGGCAACTTGTGCGCATTTGGATTTTGCGCTAATTTCTTTAAAATCACTATATAACGATATCAGAAATAACTATTTTGAAATAGTCATCTGCAATAATACATGCTATACTGAGGCTTAGATAGTATTATGAGGGTAACATTTGTTTGCGGCTATTCTCGCGTATAATATTAATATATAGTTTTTAGAAAGCGATTTTTTTAAAACATTAATATACCTATTGCTATTTTTAAAGCAAACACGCTTAACGTTAAAAATGAATTTACCGCTATTTTTATTAGTAAAGAAGATGATGACTAAATGTCGACTAGAACTAGTGAACCCAAATCAACGATCGCTACCTCTGATTTTGATATTGATGCGATAAATTCTGTCGAAAATTCCAATTCAATTGCCAGTTGGATGCCTGATAAGGTCTTGCAAAAAATTGTGGCTGCGAATTTGAGCCAAAATATTAGCCAGATTACCAAGGAAAGCTTAGCTAACTTAACTGAAATTAAATTAATAGCACCTAGTGAAAAACATGTTGTTCATGGCGAACGGCAATGTGATGTTTCTGCAGGTGAATATAGGTTACGCTTAAAGCTTACATCACTAGAAGGCTTAGAATACGCAACTAATTTAGCTAAAATAGACCTTGCCCCTAGTCGCGAATTTAATCACAAATGGCTGCATCATACTATTGTTAATTCAACTTTAACGGATATTTCGGCTTTGCATCATTTGAATAAATTGACTTCTGTTAACCTAGAGATGTGCAGCGTGCATGATATTTCTGCTTTAGCAAATAAACCGCAACTAATTCAACTTAACCTTTCATACAATGCAATTGCAGATTTTTCACCATTAAAGACAAATAAACGGTTGCTTGAAAATGGTAGTGTAAACTTAAAAAAGCAAATAATTCGCGTTAAATCTATTCACATCCCTGCAGAAAGTACTTTTTACACACCTGACCCTTACAAACTATTTGATTTTAATGGCTCAAATATGCCATTTAAAATTGAAACAGGTAAGCATCTTAATTCCAACTGCTTCATTAAACAATTTTGCAGCAATTGGAGTAACCATGTCGGTCAAATTACTGATGAGCAGACTGTAACTTGGAACCTTCTGGGTTTGAAACCCGGTGACGGGGCAGCAATGACCGTAAAATTCCACAGTATGAATCGTGTGCAAGAGCCGCTAATTACTGGTTGGTATATTATTCCTTTTAGAATAGTTACAGGTCAACCGATTACTTTTCATTTTAAAGACGATGACGGTAACACAATTGCCTCTGAGCAGAAACTATATGGCGATATTAATACCAGCAGCAATATCTCTATTCCGAGCTTTACCGGCTATTCAATTGCTGCAAAATTAGTTGATGGCACTAAGACTCCAATCAGCCAGGACTTTGTCACGACCACTATTAGCGCCCAAGTACAAGACATTACCTTGCTTTATAACCGCGATAAGCCAAAAAACATTACCATTCATTATCAAGATGAAAATGGCAAAACAATTGCACCTGAAAGCATAACTAGTGGTGATTTTAATAAGCAAAAAATAATTGAGCCTAAAGATGTTCCTGGCTATACTCCTATTTATTATGAAATTGACCACAATGGCAACTCTTATCATTTGGGAAGCATAGCTATTCTGCTCAATAGTCAGCCACAAGATATTACTTTCTATTATGATAAAAAAAGCAAAGAAAAAGTATCTAATGTGATTGTTTGCTTTGAAGACACAGACGGCAATAAGATCTCTCCGAATAAAATTATAAGTGGCTTTATTAATGATCAACAATCTGTTCCTGCATTAAAACTACCAGGTTACACTATTAAATTTAAAGATTTTAACGGTTCACATATTATAAATAATTTAGATACAACCGTAATTACTCTTAAGCAACAGTCGCAAAAGCTAATCTATGTCTATACTAAAAGCATAGCAGAAAGCAAAAGCCTAGTTAAGGCTGATATTATCGCTAACTATAAGCACAGTAAAGATCAGCGATTTAGTGGCAAGATACACCCATCAAATGACAATAAGACAAGTGAACAGCAACCCAGCTCCAAAATTAATAAGCTTTCGCATTTAGTACTAACAACAATAATTTTGATAGTATTATTCAATGTGTTAGGCCTAGTACTGATGCACTATAAAAGAAAAAGAACAAAATAAAAAAGCACCTAATAAGTATATTTACTGGGTGCTTTTTATATACATTTTAGATAAGATATAGTCGCTATATATTGCAAACATTATATTATAGATATACAATAATAGTGCAAACTGTTATTTGTTAAAATTTGAGAGGTAAAAAATATGAATAAACATATAAAACTAAGTAAACAAAGTAAAAAATTGTTATTTAGTGGAATTACTGCTGCTGCACTAGCACTAGTTGTTGGTGGCCCACATGCAGTTAAAGCTGACAGCGTATCTGGAAGCACACTGGCTGCACAAAGCTTGAATACAAAAACTGCTAAAACATTTCCATCGAAATCTTTGTGGCCTACTTTACCAGCTTCAGCAAAAACTACCGGTGTTAAAAATAAGGTAACCACCAAATCTGATGATTCTATTGACGCTTGGATGCCTGATAAGAATTTGCAACAAGTAGTTGCCTATAATTTATATGGTAATCCAAATAGCGTAGATAAAATTACCAAAGATGATTTGGCTAAATTAACGAACTTAAGCGTTACCAGTGAGCTTGCAGAAAATGATGCCAATTATTATGCAGCCGCAATCAGCATTAAATCACTAACTGGTCTAGAGTACGCTACTAATCTAGAATCAATCGATTTAGCACCAAATATTAACTATAGTATTGATCACTTTGGGCCTGCATATGCATTATTGCACAGCACTCTATCCGATATTAGTGCAATAAAGGGACTAAAGAACTTAGATTATGTCAACTTCCAACAATGCTCTATTTCTGATATATCTGCATTAGCAAATAAACCTTCGTTAACACGAGTTTCTATTTCTTATAATGGTATTACTGACTTCTCCCCATTAGGTTCAGATACTAATTTAAACTTAAACCTAACACAGGCTTATTATCAAGACGTTAGCTCAAATGGATACTACCTTTCATCAAGCACACCATTCTATACATTCCGTTATAATAATTTAATTGGTATTGACGGTAAACCAATGAAGATTCGGGTGGCCGATACAGATGATGTCCAACACGATCATTATGTTAAATATTACCTCAGCAATTGGAAGAAAAATGCTGGTGTAGTTTCAGATGATGGCAAATCAGTTACTTGGGATATCACTGGAATTAGTCCAGATCCTCAGGCTACTCATTACATGACAATTAATTATAAAGGCTCTCACGGTGAAGGCGGATGGTTCATTATCCCATTCATCGTATATGATTAATTTAATTATTTTTGATGATCAATATAATTTAATATGAAAAAGTAGTGTTCTAATTTATAAATGAATTAGAACATTATTTTTTTGTGATCAATGTGCTAAGTATCACAATGAATTTGACTTTTAATAGGCTCAGCCATATACTAAACTTATATTAACATGCAGTTTAGAAGAGGAATTATATGAATACACATATGAACATTAATAAACAAAGGGAAAAAATATTGCTCGGCGGCGTAGCCGCAGCTGCTTTAGGCTTAATTAATGCCAAGCCCCAGACGGTGAAAGCAGCTAATCAAAATGGCACTCGTGCCACCAAGAAGACTGCGAGAAGAGCGGTTAAGACTAAATTAAATTATCAAAGTGAAACTGCTTCAGAAACTGAAGGTGAAACAGCTACTGACGACTCTACTAACCAAACCAGCAGCAGTCAAACTGCTGACAGTGAGGCTAATGTAGGAACAGCAAGCAGCAAACCTGAAAGTGGACAGGAACAAACTGGTGCTAATAGCAATCCAGCAAGTGACAGTAGTCAAGATGCAATCACAGGCAATACCAGCGATCCAAGCACCACAGACAATACAAAAACTGAAAAACTCGGAAAAGCTGTCAAAAGAGATAACGAAAATCCTACCATATTAACCGGTGTTTGGCTTGGTGTCGATGTAACTTATCAACCTGGACTCGGAATATTTACTGTTAAAGGTAACAATCAAACTATTAATACTGTTAACGATCGTTCTACTAGTATCTTAAAAGCAAAAAAGAGTCGTGATCTTCTTGCTGAACCTCTTATTGTAGATAGAAATCAAGTTAAAGAAGTACATTTTGAAGGGCCTTTGACCATTAACGGCACAGTCCAAAGTATGTTCGACACTTTACCAAATTTAACCACCGTTACTGGGTTAGAAAACCTGAATACATCTAATGTATATAGCATGTATGGCATGTTTGCCAATTGTTCAAGCCTAAGGTCAGTTGAGGGAATAAATAAATTAGACGCTTCCAAAGTAACTGATATGTCCTACATGTTTGAAAACTGTTTTGAAAACTCTAAAGATTTAATTAACTTAGATTTAAGTGGCTTAAATATCGGTTTAAATATTAATAAGAATGATACTATTACCATGAAAGAGATGTTTAGGGGTTGTTCTAAACTTAAAAGCTTAATTTTACCAGATAAAATTGATACTTCTCAGGTTACCGATATGACAGGTATGTTTTATGGCTGCTCAAACTTAGTTTCTGTAAGTTATCCAAATTCTGAAAACTCTGGAGATCCAGCAAATCAAAAAGTAGACTTATCCAAATTTAATACTAATAGCCTGCAATATATGGATTATATGTTTAGCGGATGTACTAATTTAACAACGTTGAATATTGCTAGCTTTGATATGTCAAAAGCTATAAAAACTAATGGGATTAAGAATCCTCTGAATAATTTACCTGCTCTGAGAAAATTAGTACTGGGTAAGAATTGCAAATTTTACAGAAATGATACTAATACTAATGTTGGCCTTGATACTCCAGGGACATGGGTTAATGTCGGTAACGGTACTGAAGAAAATCCGCAAATGAGTAAAAAATGGTCTTCCACCGATTTAATGAATAATTATAATGGTGACACGGATCATGATACTTATATCAGGTTCTATGATGGCTACCCTGTAAAAATTCATTACGTATACCTTGATAAAGACGGAAAACGACAATCAATTTTAGATAAAGACGGAAAATCTTATGACTATGTGGTTGCCGGTGATAATGGTAAAACCAGCGAACCTATTAATACTAAAAATATATATGGTTATACTATCAATTCCATTTTTGTCAATAATGATAAACAATCTAGTACTGACAAAGTCACAGTCACATTTACTGATCACGAACAAGATGTTTACTTCGTTTATGACAGGGCAACAGGTAAATCTATTAAGGTTAATTATTTATACTTTGTGGATGATAAAGGTAATACCAAGCCCTTTCTTGATAAAGACAACAAGCCGATGACGGAAGAGGTTCCCGGTGTACTTTATGGTGATCAAAAAGATATTATTCCAAAATCAATACCTGGTTACACCATTAAGCAAATTAACATTGATAATGTTAAACAGACTGGAACCGATAAAGCAACAGTTGGCTACTCCGATAAAGAGCAAATTGTCGACTTTATTTATACTAAAAACGCAAGTCCTAGTACCCCAGGCACTAATAATCCAAGTACCAATAACCCAGACACTGGTAACCCAGACACTGATAAAGTTAAAGCAGCAGATGTAACTGTTCACTATAAAGACGAATTTGGTAATACTATTGCTCCCGATGAGATACTGAGCGGCTATGTTGGCGATGGCTATACTACTGAGGCTAAAAATATTTCCGGCTATACATTAAAGACGAGACCAGATAATGCTACAGGGTTCTTTAGCACTTTCCCGCAAGATGTAACTTATATTTATACTAAGACAAGTACAAACAATACACCAAATATTAATGAACCTAATATCCCTACTAACTTGCCTCAACAGCCCAAGAAGAAAAAGCCTATTAAGCAAATAACAAACAATAATTTACCACAAAAGCATGGCAGTTCTAGCGTTGCTGAAAGTCAAAAAAACGCCACTTTACCACAAACAGGTACTAATAAGTATTCTAGTCTAGTTATGCTAGCATTAGGAAGCTTAACTTTAGTTGGTGCATTAGGTGCAGCCTGGTTTAGTCGTAAGAAAATTAAATAAATTAGAAGACTCATCAGCAAAATACTGGTGAGTTTTTATTATAAATAACAATAAATATATATTTATTTAGTCTTGATTTTGCTGATATATAGTCATATACTAAAATTGAATTGTGTATGTTATTATAGAAAGAATGAGAAAAAATGAATAAACACAAGATTATTAAGCAAAGTAAAAAGTTGCTATTTAGTGGCATAGCAGCTGCAGTTTTAGGCATGATTTGTGTAACCACAAAGCCAGTTCAAGCTGCTACCGTGAATGGTGACTATCCTTCAACCAATAGTGCTAATACAAAAGAAGCTGAATTAAATTATCAGGCTAAAAATAATACACCTGCGGTTAAAAATGATAGTGCCAAATTCGATTCTGCCAAAGCTACTAAGAGTGATACTATCGAAACAGGTACTTGGGATGGAATACCTGTAGAATATGATACTGTTACCCATACACTCACAATTGGTGGTGGCACCATTAATAACACCATGCATGTGCCAAATGTGCCAAATACTTTACAACTTTTACGCATTGACTGGAATGACCCATCGTATACCTATGACACACTAGAAGTTAAAACTATCAACTTTACTAAAAAATTAGTTATCAATGGTTCTGCTGCTGAATGGTTTAGATTTTATAATAATTTAACGACCATTAACGGTTTTGAAAATGTTGACCTAACGCACGCTACTGATATGAACTCTATGTTTATTAATTGTACTGCTTTAGAGAATATAGACTTAAACAAGTTATTTCAGCCAAATAAAACATATGCCGTAACTAATGTTGCGCATATGTTTGAGGGCTGTAAGAAAATAACAAATCTGGACTTTTCTAATTTTGATACTTCAAATGTTGTTGACATGTCAGGTATGTTCAATGGTGACATTAATTTAACCCAACTTGATTTAAGCAAATTTAATACTTCTAAAGTAACGAATATGAATGCTATGTTCAGTGACTGTCCAAAACTGACCTCAATAAAGGGATTAGACAAATTTGATACTTCTAAAGTAACTTCAATGGGACAGATGTTTGCTTATTGTTCTTCTTTGAATAAATTAGATCTAAGTAACTTTAACACTTCTAAAGTAACTCAATTCTATTTTATGTTCTATAGATGTACTAATTTACAGAATTTAAACATTAGCAGTTTTGATATGACACACGCTAATTTTAATTTTAATATGTTTGCAAATTTACCTAATTTAAAAACTCTTGTACTTGGAAAGAATGCTGTTATGGCTAACACTGGTCTTGACACACCAGGAACATGGACAAGTAACAGTGGTAATATGTGGACATCAGATGAGCTAATGGCTACTTATAATGGTAGTACTGATTATGGTACGTATCGTAATGACGGTATGAATTAAGTTTAATTTAAGTACAATATTTATATAAGTCTCTAAAAATACTCATTAGTAAAATACTAATGAGTATTTTTTGTCTATCAATGATCATTTGACATATATATATATCAGCCATATACTAAACTTATATTAATATGCAGTTTAGAAGAGGAATTATATGAATACACATAAGAATGCTAACAAGCAAGGAGAAAAAATATTGCTCGGTGGCGTGGCCGCTGCTGCTTTAGGCTTAATTAATGCCAAGCCACAAACGGTGAAAGCAGCTAATCAAAATGGCACTCGTGCCACCAAGAAGACTGCGAGAAGAGCGGTCAAGACTAAATTAAACTATCAAAGTGAAACTGCTTCAGAAACGGAAGGCGAAACAGCTACTGAAGATGACCACACTGACCAAGACAGCAGCAGCCAATCTGCTGGCAATGAAGATAGCATTAGCACTGCAAGTGGTAGTAATCAAAATGCAGCTACAGGCAATACCAGCGATCCAAGCACTACAGACAATACAAAAACTGATAAGCAAGAAGCGGACTCTACACAATTTGATCCTGCTAACGCAATTCGTGACAACAATACTACCATCTCAAGTACTTGGGAAAATATACCTGTCACGTTTCATAATGGCGTACTATCAATTGGTGAAAAAGGCAAAAGCTATACAATAAATAATTCAGACAATAATGATATTAGCATTGACATGAACATCGACAATGTTTCTGGAAATGACATTACAGAGATCGATATTAATGCTCCCATTGCCATCATTGGATCAGCCGAAATACTTTTCTACCACCTCTTGAACCTTACATCAATAAATGGTTTAGATAAACTAGATACTTCTAAAGTAACGAATATGCAACAAATGTTTATGAGCTGTGCAAAAATGACTTCTTTAGATCTATCCAGTTTTAATACTACTAATGTAACCAATTTTAATACAATGTTTGCCGCAGACCCCAGCCTAACTAGTGTGGATCTATCTAGTTTTACTGTTGCAGATGATGCTACAACGATGGGAATGTTTGCATTGAGCAAGAATTATACTTCCAATTTGTCCAAGTTAATTTTAGGTAAAGGTTTCAAATTCACTACGAGCAATGGTAGACCCAACAATTCACTTCAGCAGCCAGGAATTTGGGTAAACATGGGGGAAGGAAATGGTTCTCTGGCCAAGGGCACTAATCAATGGTCTTCAGCTGATTTAATGACCAATTACCAAGGTGATAGAGACCACGACACTTACGTTAGATATACTGGAGGCATCGTTACTGTTCATCGCCAAGACGAAGAAGGCAAGCAGCTAGTTGATCAAGATGGTAAGGAAGTTCCTGATGAAAAACTTTTCGGCAACATTTCAGACTCGGTAACTGTTGACACCAGCAAAGAATTTGCCGGTTACACCTTCAAGGAAAATCAGAATCCTACTATCACAGCTTTTATTTCTGACCCACAAACTATCACTCTAGTCTATTCTAAGAGTAAAACTGATAATACTAGTGACAATACTTGGGAAGGAGTTCCTTACACCTTTAATAATGGTGTTCTATCTCTAGGTGAAAAAGGCAAAAACTATCCTATCGACAATTTAACTAATAAAAATATTAGCATTAGCCAAAATATTAAGGGCGTAAATGTTGATGAGATTAAAGAAATTGATCTTAATGCACCTATTGCAATCTCGGGTTCTGCTCAGCGTCTCTTTTCTAAATTAAGCAATTTAGTATCTATTAAGGGATTAAATAACCTAAAGACTCCTCAGATAACAAATTTCAGCTATATGTTTGCTGACTGCCCTAAATTAACTACGTTGGATCTTTCAACTTTTGAAACTGCCAAAGCCACTTCATATTCTTCAATGTTTAGTGGAGACTCAGCTCTAACTAGTGTAGACCTTTCAAGCTTTACAGTTACAGACGATGCCTTAACGTTTAGTATGTTTGATTCTTGTTCAAACTTAACTAAGTTGAATTTAGGAAAGGATTTTAAATTTACAAATTATAAAGATACTAAAAACAATTCACTTCAACAGCCAGGTACCTGGGTAAACATGGGGGAAGGAAATGGTTCTCTGGCCAAGGGCACTAATCAATGGTCTTCAGCTGATTTAATGACCAATTACCAAGGTGATAGAGACCATGATACTTATGTTAGATATACTGGTGGCATCGTTACTGTTCATCGCCAAGATGAAGATGGCAAGCAGCTAGTTGACCAAGATGGTAAACAAATTCCTGATGAAGAACTTTTCGGCAATATTTCCGATCCAGTAACTGTTGATACCAGCAAAGAATTTGCTGGTTACACCTTCAAAGAAAACAAGAATTCTGATGTAAAAGCATTTACCTCTGATCCACAAGATATTACTTTGATCTACTCTAAGAGTAAAACTGATAACACTAGTGACAACACTTGGGAGGGTGTTCCTTACACCTTTAATAACGGCGTCTTATCACTAGGTGAAAAAGGTAAAAATTATAAAATTGACAACTCAGGAAACAAAGAAAAGAGCTACGCACTTGACACTCGAGATATTAGCATTAGCCAAAATATTAAGGGCGTAAATGTTGATGAGATTAAAGAAATTGATCTTAATGCCCCTATTGCAATTATAGGCAGTGCCAACGGAGTATTTAAGAACCTGAAGAATTTAGCTACTATAAAAGGCTTAAGTAATTTAGATACATCACAAGTAACAAATATGGAAGAAATGTTTTCGAACTGCCCTAAATTAACTACGCTGGATCTTTCAACTTTTGATACTGCCAAAGCTACTTCATATTCTTCAATGTTTAGTGGCGACACAGCTTTAACTAGTGTAGACCTATCCAGTTTTAAAGTTGCAGCTACTGCCGACATGTTCAGTTCTTGTTCCAGCTTAACTAAGCTAACTTTAGGCAAAGACTTTGAGTTTACTACACCGGATAATCAGCCAAATAATTCACTCAAGCAACCAGGCACCTGGGTAAACATGGGTATAGATCAGGATTCTCCAGCTAAAGGGACAAATAAATGGACTTCAGACGAGTTGGTAGCTAACTACCATGGAAACACAAGCCATGATACTTATGTTCGTTTTACTAACCTTGGTGGCACCGTAACTGTTCATCGCCAAGATGAACAAGGCAAGCAGATAGTTCCTGATGAAGAACTCTTTGGCAATATTTCAGACCCGATAAATGTTGACACCAGCAAGGAAATTAATGGTTACATTTTCAAAGAAAATCGAAACCCTGATGTAAAAGCATTTACTTCTGGCCCGCAAGATATTACCTTGGTTTATACTAAGAGTTCAGTGACACCACCTGAACAAAATAAAGCTGAGCAAGTGACCGTTTACTACAAGTATAGAGCTGATAACGGTGAACTGGTTGAAATCCCAGGCTCCAACCCTGAAAATTTCCCTAAAGATGCTACTCAGAGTGTAGTTGGCGACCCTGTGCATATTCCTTTCAAATCCATCAATGGCTATACTCCTGATTCCTATCAGATTAATAATGGCAACATCATCAAAAGTACTAATGTACCAGATGTTACTCTAACTGCTAAGCCTCAGTCTGTTAATCTTATTTATACCAAGAACTCAGTGACACCAATTACTCCTCCTGGCAGTACTCCTGGCAACAACAATCCTAACAGTTCTTCTGGAAATAACGGTTCAGTCAATAATCCTTCATCTTCTAATAGTCAAGGTTCCAATAGTCAAGGCAGCAACACTGGCAATTCTAACAACAATTCCAGTTCCGCAAGTAATGGCCAAAATAACGGCAACAATTTGCCTAACAATGAACCGAATAACATTCCATCACCTGTGAACCGCAGACCCAAGACTGTTAGACCTCACAAGACTATTAATAAAGGGTTTAATATCAAGGACCAAAATGCAATTCATAATCAGCAACTGGAAAACAGTTTAAAGAACAATGGTTCGAGCCCAAATACACAAAATAGTGCAAGCAATACCTTGCCGCAAACTGGTAACGACAAGCATAATAGTTTGGCAATGCTGGCTCTAGGCAGTTTAGCTTTGGCTACTGCCTTAGGTGCAGCCTGGTTTGGTCGCAAAAAAGACTAGCTAATTTCTAAATAATCAAAGCGTTCTATATTACAAAATGTAGAGCGCTTTTTTTGGTTAAATAGACCAGGTTTGACTTTTACTAAGCTCAGCCATATACTAAGCTTATATTAACATGCAGTTTAGAAGAGGAATTATATGAACATGCTTAAGAATAATAATAAACAAGGAGAAAAAATATTGCTCAGCGGTGTAGCCGCAGCTGCTTTAGGCTTAATTAATGCCAAACCCCGGGCGGTAAAGGCGGCCACTTTGAATGGTAACCGTGCTACCAAGAAGACGACTAGAAGAACAGTCAAGACGAAATTAAACTATCAAACCGAGACGGCTTCAGAGACTGCAGGTGAAACGGCAACCGCTGATCCTGCTGACCAAGATAGTGGCAATCAAACTAAAGTGAATACAGTAGATAGCACAATAACTGGCCAGGAGCAAACTAATACTAATAGCAATCCAGCAAGTGGCAGTAATCAAGACTCAGCTACAGGCAATACCAGCGATCTAAGTACCACAGACAATACAAAAACTAATAAGCAAGAAGCAGATCATGCTCAATTTGACCCTGCTAAAGCTACTCGAGATGGCGCAATTTCAGGTAGTTGGAATAATATACCTACCACTTTTTCTGATGGTGTATTGTCTATTGGAGAACAAGGAAATAATTACTCGTTTGGTAACATAAACTCCGACTACCAGGGACTTTCATTTAGTGACAATAAGAAAAACTTAAAAATTGATGATTTATCTACTATTACAGAAGTTGATTTTAATGCTCCTATCAAAATTTCAGGTGGGGTAATAAATTTTTTTGGTGGTTTAACTAACTTAACTACAATTAAGGGACTGCCTAATTTAGATACTAAGAATGTAACTAGCATGTACGGTTGGTTTGATGGTTGCAATTCTTTAACCAGTTTAGATTTATCTCATTTTGACACTTCTAATGTTACTAATATGTCTCGTATGTTTGATAAATGTTCATCACTAGCATCTATTACCTTCTCTAATAAATTTAAGACAGATCAAACAACTGACATGTCCTATATGTTCAATGGCTGCCAAAAACTACCAAATATTGATATGTCTACGTTTAAAATAGCAAGCGGAACAGACACGTCCTATATGTTTAAAGATTGCAAATCTTTTACTAAATTAGATTTATCTAGTTCTTCCTGTACTGGTGACGCGAGTCATATGTTTGAGGGTTGCGATAATCTTGAATATTTAAATTTAATTAACCTTACTACACTTGATGAAGTTGATCATGGAGAACACTTTACTAGAGCTACTTGCTACTCTATGCTTAAAGATCTTCCTAAACTAAAAGTAATAGTATTAGGCCGCTTTACCCATATAAAACAGTCCGAATTTAATACTGAAGGGACTTGGGTAAACATGGGTATTCCACAAGGGAGTTGGCCAGTTCCCCAAAAAGGTTCAATCCAACTAAGTTCTGCTGACCTTGCCCAGAAGTATGATAATAGTGTCTTTAACGAAGATCTTTACCAAGACACTTATATTAACTTTAAGAATCTCGGTAAAGGAATTACAATTCAATACCGTGACAAAGACGGCAACAAGATTCCTGGTGTTGACGATGATATTCAGTTTGGTAATATTGATGATTTTCTCGTAAACAACGATCCCTATACTGCCTTTAAACCACAAGAAAAGTTTACTGATAGTTCAGGAAACGAGTATGATTTTGATAATTTAGCTAAGATGAATGATAGTACGGTAAACTATAATGCTGTGAAGTTTACCTCTAATGATCAGACTATTACTTTCTTCTATACTAAAAAAGCTAATAATTCTGATCCTTCCAATGGTTCAGATTCTTCCAACGGCTCTGATACCTCTAATGGCTCAGACTCTTCCAACGGCTCTGATACTTCTAACGGTTCAGACTCTTCCAACGGCTCTGATACCTCTAATGGCTCAGACTCTTCCAACGGCTCTGATACTTCTAACGGTTCAGACACCTCCAATGGCTCTGACCCTAGTGATTCTGGTCCTTCTGTTTCAAGTACTTGGGAAGGTGTGCCTGTTATCTTCTATACTGATTCTGGTAAATTAAAAATAGGTAATCCTAAAAATACTTATACCGTTAAAGGTGATAGTTTATCTACCAATATTGGCATCAAGAACAATATATCTTTTGTAGACACATCAAAAATCAAAGAAATAAATATAGTAGGAAACATAGAAATCGAAGGGTATGCTCAAAACCTATTTTCGGGTCTTCCTAGTTTACAAACCTTTAAGGGATTAGAAAACTTAAAAACAGATAAAGTAACACGGATGGACAATATGTTTGAAGGCTGTTCATCACTAACCTCACTATCACTTCCTAAAAGTTTTAATACAAGTAAAGTAACTAATATGGGAGGCATGTTTTGGAACTGTACTGCTCTAAAAACTTTAGATTTGTCATATTTTGATACTTCTCAAGTAACTAATATGTTAAATATGTTCAATAGCTGTACCAGTCTAAAAAGCTTAAACCTACAAAATTTCAATACCGATGAGATAGATGATTTTTTGGGATTAGGTTCTATGTTTGAAAATTGTACCAATCTTGAAGAACTAAATATCGAAAACTTTAATATGCCATCTGCTAAGTCCGCTACTTCAATGTTTGAAAAAGACTCTAATCTACGAAAATTAGTTTTAGGACCTAAGTGCAATATTTCAAATTCTAATCTCAATGTTCAAGGCACCTGGGTAAATATGGGCTTAGGAAAAGGTTCCCCTAAAAAAGGTACATGCAAATTTTACTATCCGCAAGCATTCTTAGATGAATTTAATCCTTCGACTCAACATGATACCTATGTATGTTTTACTGATCTTGGAGGGCCAATTACAGTTCACTATCAAAGTGACAATAAAGATATTGCTGATGCAGAACAACAATTTGGTGATATAGATACTAAACTTGTCAATGGCGACTCTCTCACTGCTTTTAGCCCCCAAGAATACATTGGAGAATATAAATATGACCATGCAGAATTCAATGGATCGATAACGGATATAAATAGCTTTCTGTTCACAAGCGAGCCTCAAACCGTTAATCTTATATATAAGAAAACTACTGGTGGGCCAATCTCTTCTGGTGGATCAACTACTTCTGGTGGATCAACTACTTCTGGTGGATCAACCACTTCTGGTGGATCAACTACTTCTGGTGGGTCAACCACTTCCGGTGGATCAACCACTTCTGGTGGATCAACCACTTCTGGTGGGTCAACCACTTCTGGTGGGTCAACCACTTCTGGTGGGTCAACCACTTCTGGTGGGTCAACCACTTCTGGTGGGTCAACCACTTCTGGTGGGTCAACCACTTCTGGTGGGTCAACCACTTCTGGTGGGTCAACCACTTCTAATACTTCAAACAACTCCAATGGCTCTGCCACTTCAATCGGCTCCAATACTTCTAATGGTTCAGGATCAAACAATAGTAGTGGCAGCAATGTGACTAACAATAAGTCAAAGAAGAAGTCTACTAAGAAGTCACATAAAAAACACCGCATGGATAGGCAGAATAATTCTAAAACTGTTAAGCACTATCAGAATGCTAATAAAGGATTTAGAGAGAAGCATAAAGCTAATCGTCAAACTAATTTGACAGCAGCAAGTGGCAAATTAAATAAAGCTGCTAACACTAATAACCCACAAAAAGGCATGATGGGTCAGGACAGCAGAACTGATGTATTGCCACAAACTGGTACAGAAAAGCACAATAGTTTAGCCATGCTGGCCTTAGGCAGCTTAGCCTTAGCAACTGCCCTAGGAGCTGCTTGGCTTAACCGTAAGAAAGACTAGTTAAATTATAATAAGTAAAAAACGTTCTATATTATTAAATATTGGGCGTTTTTTGCTCTAGCTTAGCTTAGTTTGACTTTTACTAAGCTCAGCAATATACTAAACTTATATTAATATGCAGTTTAGAAGAGGAATTATATGAATACACATAAGAATGCTAACAAGCAAGGAGAAAAAATATTGCTCGGTGGCGTGGCCGCTGCTGCTTTAGGCTTAATTAATGCCAAGCCCCAGACGGTGAAAGCAGCTAATCAAAATGGCACTCGTGCCACCAAGAAGACTGCGAGAAGAGCGGTCAAAACTAAATTAAACTATCAAAGTGAAACTGCTTCAGAAACGGAAGGCGAAACAGCTACTGACGGCCCTACTAACCAAACCAGCAGCAGTCAAATTGCTGGCAGTGAGGCTAATGTAGGAACAGCAAGCAGCAAACCTGAAAGTGGACAGGGGCAAGCCGATACTAATAGCAGTACAGCAAGTGGAAGTAATCAAGATGCAATCACAGGCAATACCAGCGATCCAAGCACCACAGACAATACAAAAACTGATAAGCACGAAGCGGGCTCTACACAATTTGACCCTGCTAAAGCCACTAGGGCAAGCTTTCCAAGTAAATGGCAAGGATTAGACATCAGTTTCGATGATGAAGGTGATATATTAAAAATTAGTGGTGGTACAATTGATAACAGTGATAATCATACTATCAGCTTGTACTATAACCTAAATAGTCAAAATCAAACGTTAGCTGCTGATATTAAAGAAATTGATATCACTGGCAAACTCAAAATTATTGGCTCTGCAGCGGATCTGTTTACTAGCCTTGAGAATTTAGAAACTATCAAAGGTCTAGATAACCTTGATACTTCTGAAGTTACCAGCATGGAAAACATGTTTAGTAAAGATAAAAAACTAAAAAATATCGATTTATCTAGTTCAACTACTTTTAAAACAGATAAAGTGACAGACATGTCATACATGTTTGCTAGTGACGAGTCTTTAACTAAGTTAGATTTATCTCACTTTGATACGTCAAATGTCACAAACATGGCGCATATGTTTGAAAGCTGTGTGGGACTTCATAGTTTTGCATTCCCAGCTACTTTTAACACGGATAAAGTAACAGACATGTCATACATGTTTGATAACTGTAATCAAGTTTGGTCAATTGACGTAACCAAATTCAACACTTCTAATGTTGAAAACATGGCATATATGTTTTATAATTGTCAAAGTTTTCTTAAGTTAGACGTATCAAGCTTTGATACGTCAAAAGTGACAGATATGTCATATATGTTTGGTGCTTGTCGTAATTTGCTTAAATTAGATCTGCCAGCTACCTTTGTTACCGACAATGTTCAAAATATGAAGGGAATGTTTAGCGGTTGTGAGAACATAACTGAGTTAGACTTATCAAAGTTTAATACTGCTAAAGTAACTAATATGGCGAATATGTTCGGAGGTTCTAGTAAATTAACAAAGATTACTGCCTCTGATAACTTTACTACAGCAAATGTTACTAACATGAGTGACATGTTTTCTGGCGATATCGTAATTACTACTGATAGTATAAACAAATTAATATCCAGATTCGATACTAGCAAAGTCACAGACATGACAGAAATGTTTGATGGCTGCTCACAAGTAACTTCACTTGATTTGTCTAAATTTGATACTGCAAATGTCGGAAATGTTTCTGAAGAACTATCTCGTGCTGGTATGGAAAGAATGTTTAGTGGCTGTGGTAACTTAACTACTTTAGACTTAAGCAATTTTGATACTAAAAATGTCCGTGATATGAGCTGGATGTTTAATAACGATAAAAATTTAGCAAGTATAAACCTTAATCTTTCTCTTTTCAATACCTCTAACGTTATTGACATGAATCACATGTTTGAAGATTGTCATTCATTAACTAGTATTGATGTCAGTCATTTTGATACTTCAAACGTACGTGATATGAGTTACATGTTTGATGATTGTCATTCATTAACTAACATTGATGTTAGTCATTTTAATACTACCAAAGTAACTGATATGACGAACATGTTTGCATATTGTGATTCTTTACCAAGTTTAGATGTCACTAATTTCAACACGGCAGCTGTTACTTATATGTTAAAAATGTTCTGGCAATGTTCAAATTTAATCAGTTTGGACCTATACAACTTTAATACCAGAAAAGTTTCTGATTATACTGACATGTTTCAAGGCTGTGATAAACTAGCAAAACTTGACATTAGTAGTTTTGATATGAAAATTTCAGCATCAACTATTGGTGATATGCTTAGTGATCTTCCATCTCTTGAAGTGCTTATACTAGGCAGAAGAAATGATTTGCATATAGTCGAAAATTATTGGGACGGTGGTTTAGGCAACAATCATGATGGCAAAGAAGAAGATGTCTGGGTTAACATGGGAGTTAATAAAGATAACGGAGGTCTTCAGCCTAGAGTTCATTCTTGGACTGGTGCTGATTTAATGAAAAATTATGATGGCAGTAAGGATTATGATGTGTATGTTAATATCAATAAAATTCCAAATCCTTGCAGTATTACCATTAATTATCAATTGGGAGACGATAAAACCGCCAAACTCTCGCCAAACGATTATCAATTCGGTACCGCTGGTAAAGACGTGGTTATTCCAATCACAGCCAGAAAGTTGCCTACCTATAAACTTGCCTACGTTGAAATTAATGGCAACAAATACGCCACAGATAAATATGAAGATGCGTTGAGTAAACTAAAGTTTACTAATGATCCTCAAACTGTTACCTTTGGATACGAAAAGAGTAGTACTGGGACTAGTAATGGCTCTGACAGCAATGGTTCCGATAGCAACGGCTCTGATAGTAATAGCTCTGACAGCAATGGTTCCGATAGTAATGGCTCTGGCAGCAATGGTTCCGATAGCAACGGCTCTGATAGTAATGGCTCTAGCAGCAATGGTTCCGATAGCAACGGCTCTGGCAGCAACGGTTCCAGCAGCAATGGTTCCGATAGCAACGGCTCTGGCAGCAATGGCTCTGGTAGCAACGGTTCAGATAGTAACGGTTCCAGCAGCAACGGGTCTGGCAGTAATGGCTCCGGTAGCAACGGTTCCGGCAGTAATAATGGTTCCGGCAACAGCACTCCTAACAGTTCAGTTCCAAATAACAATAACAGTTCTTCTGGAAATAACGGTTCAGTCAATAATCCTTCATCTTCTAATAGCCAAGGATCCAATAGTCAAGGCAGTAACACTGGCAATTCTAATAACAATTCCAGTTCCGCAAGTAATGGCCAAAATAACGGCAACAATTTGCCTAACAATGAACCAAATAACATTCCATCACCTGTGAACCGCAAACCCAAGACTGTTAAACCTCATAAAACTTTTAATAAAGGATTTAATATCAAAGGTAAAAATGCAATTCATAACCAGCAACTGGCAAACAGTTTGAAGAACAATGGCTCTAGCTCAAATGCACGAACCACCTCAGATGATAATTTAACTGATCCCTTGCCAAAAACTGGTAACGACAAGCATAACAGTTTAGCAATGCTGGCTTTGGGTGGACTTGCACTAGCAACCGCCTTAGGTGCAGCCTGGTTTGGTTGCAAAAAAGACTAGCTAAGTTTTAATTAATAAAGAATGTTCTAAATCGTTATTTATCATAATCCACATCTTTATGATCACAAAGGCAGCCATAAAACTGGCTAACATTATAGTGATGCAAGTATTACAGCTATGGTAAGATCTATATTCAAAGTTAAGAATACTATGACTTGGGTAATGATATGTTTGTCAAAACTAATAAAGTTTCTGGAAGTAGCCATAGGCTAAACTAAAACATAACACTTATATTTACACTAGAAAATGTAAACGCTATGGACAAAAGACCTAAAAATTGTATGATTGAGATCTGTGGATATGCTATTATAGCAGTATTTCAGGCTATAATACTTTTCAGGTAAAAATCAGTATTTTTTTAAAAGCCAACTTCTAATAAATAACAAAAAACAAAATATTCGTAAACGTCTCTCTGATTTTAGTAATCGAGAGACGTTTTTTATATATATTAGATATTCGTGTATAAATCAATATGTGAAAAAAATGATATTTCATAATAACTTTTTTATACTAAAATTTATTTATTAAAAAATTTATAAGATTATTAGTATAAACTGTTTTGCTTTTCCCTAATTTTACCTGTATATTTAACATCATGTATATTTAATAAGTGTATGTATATCTTGGAGGATAAAAATGTATAAACGAAAGAATGTAAATCAAACTAATAAGAAATTCTTATTTACTAGTATCGCGGCTACTGTTTTAAGCTTAATCGCAATTAATCCTGACTCTGCCAAAGCAGATACTATATCTGACACGGGCAGTCCATATCATGATTCAAATAACAATATCACTAGTACTGCTTCAAATAATTTTGGTGATGACGCAAATTCTGCTACATCCACATCAGGAAATAGCTCAGATTCTGCCACAACTACTATAACTTCAAAAAGTACTAACTCCCCTAGTACTCAAGAAGAAAAAGTTCCTACTCAATCAACTTGGAACGGTTTAAAAATAACTTTTGATAAGAGACAAGGGATATTAACTATTTTTGATGGTGACATTCATAATGAAGGTGGTAAATTAGACCTTGGCTTTCACATTGCGGATGACGTTAACATCGCAACTGACGTTAAAGAAATCAGATTTAATGGAAAAGTTAAAATTTACGGATCCGCCCATGGCCTTTTTAATGGTCTCAATCAATTAACGTCAATAAAAGGACTTAATAAGCTAGATACTTTTGACGTTACTGATATGTCAAACATGTTTTCTTTTTGTGGAGAACTAATTGATCTCGATCTATCCAGCTTCAATACTACAAAAGTTACTAATATGACTTCCATGTTTCAGAGCTGTAAAGCATTACAAAAGCTTGATATCAGTAATTTTGACATGAAAAATGTCCCTGTTGACTCGCTGGACTTGGAGAATAAGGATAAGAATAAGACTATAAACATGCTTGTAGACTTGCCAAGTTTATGCGCTATAGGTATCAGTAGTAAAAATAAGCTAGAAGGTTCAAATCTAATTGATAATAACTATCCCAATAAATGGATCAATGTGGGTAATGGAACAGAAAATAATCCTCAAAACAGTTTTCCATTGAGCTCAGGTTTACCGGAATTACCATGGACTTTACAAAATATAGTATACAATTGTAAACAAATAACTAAAGACGAATTTATTCGCTATAACGTTATAGTGCATTACTATGATGATAGTAAGAATGATATTACACCAATTGGTTATGCATATGTAGCTGATAATGACTTTAGTAAATTAACACCAAAGAAAATAGCTGGCTATACTTGTCAATCTGACAACCTTCCTACTAAGCTGGAAAAAGATCAGGGTACTATACCAGAATTCTATTTTACGTATACTAAGGATAAAGATACAACTGATGGCAACGGCTCCGATAGTAATGGATCTGGCTCAAATGGTTCCGGTAGTAATGGCTCCAGCAGTAATGATTCCGACAGTAACGGGTCTGGCAGTAATAGCTCTGACAGCAACGGATCCGATAGTAACGGCTCCGAAAGTAACGACTCCGGCAGCAACGACTCCGATAGTAACGGATCTGGCTCCAATGGCTCCGGCAGCAATAGCTCCGATAGTAACGGATCTGGCAACAATGACTCCGACAGTAATGGTTCTGACAGCAACAGCTCTGGCAGCAATGGGTCTGGCAGTAATGATTCCGGCTCCAATGGCTCCGAAAGTAACGACTCCAGCAGCAACAATTCTGACAGCAACGACTCCAGCTCCAATGGTTCCAGTAGTAATGGCTCTGATAGCAACGGATCCAGCAGTAATGATTCCGGTAGCAACGGGTCTGACAGCAACGACTCCGGCTCTAACGGTTCCGACAGCAATGGCTCAGGTAGTAACGGTTCCGGTAGCAACGGCTCCGACAGTAACGGGTCTGGCTCCAATGGTTCCAGCAGCAATGGCTCAGGTAGCAAAGACTCCGATAGCAACGGATCTGGCAACAACGACTCCAACAGTAACGACTCAGGTAGTAATGGCTCTGACAGCAACGACTCAGGCAGCAACGGATCCAGCAGTAATGGTTCTGGTAGCAACGACTCTGACAATAACGGTTCCGACAGTAACGGTTCTGGTAGCAATGGTTCTGGCAGCAACGACTCCGATAGCAACGGATCTGGCTCCAATGGTTCCGACAGCAATGGTTCTGGTAGCAACGGGTCTGACAGCAACGACTCTGACAGTAATGGCTCCAATAGTAATGATTCCGGCTCCAATGGCTCCGACACCAACGGTTCAGACAGTAACGACTTAGGTACCAACGACTCAGATAGTAACGACTCCAGCAGTAATGATCCCGGCTCTAATAGCTCTGACAGTAACGGCTCCGATAGTAACGATTCTGGCTCCAATGGTTCAGACAGCAATGGGTCTGGTAGCAACGACTCCGACAGCAACGACTCAGGCTCTAATGGTTCCGACAGCAACGACTCAGATAGTAACGGATCTGGCTCTAATGGTTCCGACAGCAATGACTCCGACAGTAACGGCTCCGACAGTAACGATTCCGGCAGCAACAGCTCTGACAGCAACGACTCCGGCAGTAACGGTTCTGACAGTAATGGCTCTGGCAGCAACGGATCTGGCTCTAATGGTTCCGATAGTAACGGATCTGGCTCCAATGGTTCCGACAGCAATGGTTCTGGTAGCAACGACTCAGGCTCTAATGGTTCCGACAGTAACGACTCAGACAACAACGGCTCCGGCAGTAACGGCTCTGGCAGCAACGACTCCGACAGTAACGACTCAGACAGCAACGACTCCGGCTCCAATAGCTCTGACAGCAACGACTCTGGCAGCAACGGATCTGGCTCTAATGGTTCCGATAGTAACGGATCTGGCTCCAATGGTTCCGACAGCAATGGTTCAGACAGCAACGACTCCGATAGCAACGGCTCCAGCAGTAATGGTTCTGACAGCAATGGTTCCGATAGCATTGATTCTGACAGTAACGGCTCTGGTAGCAATAACTCTGACAGTAATGACTCCGATAGTAACGGAGCCAATAGTAACGGATCTGGCAGTAACGACTCAGGTAGCAATGGCTCTGACAATAATGGGTCCGATAGCAATGATTCTGACAGTAACGACTCCGATAGCAATAGCTCCAGTAGTAACGGGTCTGGCAGCAATGATTCCGGCTCCAATGGCTCCGGTAGTAATGGTTCTACTAATCCAATTTACCCTGTTTATCCTATTATCTCGGTTAACCCAAGTAACCCAATTATTTCTGTTAATCCTGTTAACTCAAATAAACTAGATGTTATCAAGGTACCGGTTCAACATAATTCTCAAACTGCAGTTATCAGAACTGTGCATCACAATTCTTACCTTTATGACCGGAATGGCAAGCGCAGACTTGAAGAATACTTTGTCGGAAAAAAGATTAAAACTTATGGCGTTATAATTATTAAAGGTAAGAAGTTTTATGATTTAGGTAATAACCGCTATATTAAAGTGAGCAATGTTTCAGGTGTAATCCGTAAATTAAAGCATAATGCATACATTTACGCTAAGAAGAATAAGAAAGCTAAGCGTCTTGGACGTAAAGTTTTAAAGAAGAATAAGAAAGTTAGAACTTACGGTGGTGCAGTCAAGATTCACAATAAGTTGTACTACATTGTAGGTAAAAACCAATATGTAAAGAAAGCTAATTTTTAGAAATTAGGTACAGCTAAAATATTCTTACACTACTTTTGATAGTTTAATTTAGATATAAGACTAGGCATGACATCCTAACAAGATAGTTGGGGTGTTATACCTTTTTGGCTCTTGTCAAACATCCTAAAGTAGGAAGCAGATAGAAGTCTGACGATACTTTTATCTGCTTTTTCTTTATACTTAAAGCTGAAGTTGAGGTCGCCAACAGGATTGAATTTTTCGATTTGCAAAGGGTCCCGTAAGAATAATGCCCTTTGCTAGTTAGGTTAGGATGAGGATCTTAAAGATCGTATTAAGAAAATGAACAAACGCACTATTCTGCTTCAATAATTTTAAGAGGTGTTACAGTGAATGTTATTGGTATTGACGTTAGTCGTGGTAAAAGTCATGCCACTTTAATTACTACTGATTTTGAAAAGCAAGATTTTAATTTTAGTCATAATCGCAGCGGTTTTAAGCAATTAGCTGCTTATCTGGCTGATCCAGTTTTAGTTATTTTCGAAACCACAGGAGTTTATTCTGTTAAGTTAGCTTATTATTTAAGCCAAAATAAAATTAAATTTTGTGAGCTCAATCCGCTGGAAGCAAAAATGAGAATGTCATCTTTGCGGCGAAACAAGACAGATGCTAGTGATTCCTTCAAACTAGCTTTATTAGGAATCACGTAGGCAGCCGTCATTCCTACTAGAAGTCGACATTATATTGATATCCACTATCACTCTTTATGCTTTTTAGCTGTGCAATATCACAAATTAAGCCAAGAGCGGGTTAGAATTGAAAATCAGTTGCGTTCGACGCTAGAGCTGTCTTTCCCTGAGTTAAACGATATTTTTCCCATTATTCGCTCTGTTGTAGCCTTGCAGATGATTCGCAAGTATGCACATCCAGATTATTTAGCTGGTCTGACGGTTAAAGGAATGACTGAACAGCTTTATAGAGTAATCGGTAAAGCTGTTACTAAGAAATTAATTGCCTGCTGATCTTTGGCGACTAAAGCATCATAAAATGACTGCAGCAGGTTGTAGGCATTAGTGAGCAGACAATGCCTTCGTTGACTACCTGCTCTTGCGTCAGGTTGTTTTTGCAATTCCAATTGTAATGCGGATGAATTTTCTCGAGCTCCTGGTACTTCTTAAGATACAGTTTCCACGGTGCTTTAAGCAATTTGTATTCTCTGCTGGTCTTTTTGAATTTCTTCATGATCTACACGCGCAGAGAGTTAAGAGAGTGCGTAAGCATTTGTACCATGTGAAAGCGATCAATCACAATCTCAGCGTTGGGAAAGCATGCGGCCAAAAGTAAAACTGCTCAGCAATGTAAGAATAGTCGAAGTCAACATTTTAATAGCAAGTTATGCGTACCTTTTAATAAAAAGAAAGATGTTCAGCAACTCAATACAAAAACTAGTAATTACCATTTTTAGAACTATTAATAATTAGTTTAATGTTAAGTCTCAATATTTAAGGCATATTTATAGCTCATTGCAAAAAAATGAATATAAAAATTACTAAAATAATTTTAAAATATATTAATATAGTTTAAATTAGTCTTATTTACTAAACAATAATCATAGCAAAGTTTTCCACTTAATTCTGAAATTTTAATTTATTGATTATCGTTAACACGATGAATTCTTTTTGTCATGCTCTAATTTAGTCAGTTTAGCCCTTTTTTAATACTAAACCAGTTTTATATAGTGAAAAAATTTAATAAACAATCACTATATTATGCATCTATATATGTATATATTAAGTCACTAATAATAAATATATAAGCATAATATATACAAGCAGCTGCTCTAATCTTTATAATATATAGTATATATAATTATTTAGTATAATATTTAGAGCCTATTCAAGTAAATAAACATAATGTCAGTTCAAATATTCCTATAATGATTAAATATATTGTTTACAAGAGAAAAATCATTAAAAATTTACTTTTGGAAATAAATTACTGGGTTTAATTCTAAAAGGTAAATAATTTAGAAAGAAGACTACACGTTGAACAAAAGAAAAATTATAGCAAAGCAAGACAGAGTAAAAACCAATATAGCATATAAATTAGGACTCAGTGCTGCGTCTATTTTACTTGGAAGTACCTTTCTAGCTAGCAGTCAAGTTGTTAAGGCTGATACTGTAATACCAAATTCGCAAGCTGGTCAAAGCAGCGTCAATAATTCATCTAAGAAGAACTCGTTAAATCTTTCAAATGAACAAAATTACTCTATTGGTAGGTCTTATAATAATTCCCAAGATACAACCAATAAAACAAATATAATTAAGCAAAATGATAATAAGACATCAGATAATTTGGCTACAACAGCTAAAACACCTCAATTTTATGATAATGATAAAACAATTGCTAAGACAAAATGGAATAATATTGATATTTCTTTTAACCCCGAAACCAAGGAATTAACAATTTTTGGCGGAACCGAGCAACAGCCAGCTATAATGAAAAATACTATAGATGGCGAAAGCAAACTGTATCCTCTTGAATTCTCTTTGAGTGAAATGGGTTGTAGTAGTCAAGATGTTAAAACAATAATAATTCAGGGAAAAATAAAACTAGAAGGGGGTGCGCAAGGACTTTTTAAAGGACTTCCATATTTAACTAAATTTCAAGGTTTAACTAATTTAGATACTACTGATGTAAACGATATGGCCTTTATGTTTGAGTCTATGAATAGCGTATCAACTCTTGACTTATCAAGCTTTGATACTTCTAACGTTCGTTGGATGAAAAATATGTTTTCGGGATGCAGAGCCTTAACCAGAATAGATTTATCTAGTTTTGATACTTCTAAAGTAGAGTTGATGGAAAGTATGTTTATGGAAAGTTCTGGTATACGTGAACTAGACCTAGGCAATAAGTTTAAATTTGAATCATCTGCTTCCGGACGAGGTGACGGTGATAACATCAATAATACACTACCAGGAAAATGGGTTAACTGGGGTAAAACCAATCATTTGGCTAGAGGAGAAAAAATATGGGATTCTTCAAAAGACTTTTTTACAAAATATCAAGGTGCTACTGATTATGATACCTATGTGCGCTTTGAAAATTTGGCCGCTCCAATTACGGTGCAATATCGCGAGCAAGACGGGCAAGACAAGCATAAGATTGAAGGTATTGAAGATGAAAAGCAATTTGGCAACGTTAACGACAAGCTTATTGATCAAGCTAACCCACAATTTATTACTTCCTTTAAGGAGAAAGAAATTCCTGGTTACAAGTTCGACCATGCCGAAATAAATGGTCAAAAAGTAGAGTTAGATCAAGTAACCTACTCTTCAGACCCACAGACTATCACTTTGATTTATACTAAAGTCAAATCAGATAATTCTCATGGTAGCGGCAATACTAATAATTCCTATAATCCAGTAACCCAAACTAAAGGCAGTGACATTAAAGTTAACTATGAAGATGAAAATGGTAATCAATTGGCTCCAACTGAAACATTATCCGGCTATGTGGGTGACGGCTATGTAACTGAAACTAAAGAAATTCAAGGGTATACTTTAAAGGTAAGACCTTTAAATGCTACTGGCTTCTTTAGTAGCCAACCGCAAACTGTTACCTACATCTATAGTAAAAATGTAGCTACGGTTACACCTATTATCAGAACGGTATATCATAATTCATATCTTTATGATCACAATGGAAGCCGTAAAACAGGTAAATATTATAGTGGCACAAGCATTACAACTTATGGTAAGACCTATATTCAAGGTAGAGAATACTATGACTTGGGTAATGATACATTTGTCAAAGTTAACAACATTTCCGGAATCAAACGCAAACTAAAACATAACGCTTATATTTACAATAAAAAAGCTAAACGCGTTAGCACCAAAGTACTAAAGAAAAATAAAAAAGTAAGAGTATATGGCAAAGCCGTTAAGATGCACAATAAGCTGTACTACATCATAGGCAATAACCACTTTGTTAAGAAAGCTAATTTTTAAAAATTAGGTATAGCTAAAATATTCTTACACTACTTTTGATAGTTTAATTTAGATATAAGACTAGGCATGACACCCTAACGAGATAGTTGGAGTGTCATGCCTTTTTTAATAAAAAACAACTAACGCTAGCAACGCATCAATTGAAGATACTCCGTAAAACACGTTAACTTTACGGAGCTTTTGGTTAACAAGATTATGAATAAAAAATGTTAATGAAATCACCCTAAGTAAAAGTATTACTGACTATATAGGAAGATAGCTACTTTACATCAGGCAAGACTTCAAAAAGGAAAATGATCAGATAATATTTAGTACTTAAAGGCTTTTATAATTCAATCAAATTAATTTTAATAATGAAAATAATGGTAACATGTTGGCCATTAATAGCAGGCAAAACAAGCAAAATTTAACTGAAAGCAGGATAAGCAAAAGCAGCAGTCTAGATAATAAAATCCTTGAGAACTAGGCCCTATTTGCTGGCTTAATTGGCATATAGTTCAAAGGTAGAAAAACAGCTTTAGCTTTTAATTATACCCTCTTCTTTTTTTGAGCGCTTTAATTTATGAATTTAAATTTTTACTTTATTTACTTGTACCAAAAAATTTCTAAAACTGTATAAAAACACATTTTATGATATTTATTTGTATGAGATATGTGTATATAATAAATTATAATGTAATAAAAATTTAATGGAGGAAGAGTGTTAATATGCATAATAATTTTTATCATAAAGGTAAAAAGATTTTATTTACTAGTATGGCAGTTGCTGCGTTAAGCGTAATTGCAGTTAGTCCTGTTGCAGCTAAGGCTGCTGAATCTGAGGGAGAGTAACCTGTTAAGCCAGCTGAAACTAAGTCAACAACAAATAATGATAAAGACCAAAAAACCGATATAGAGGATCATACTGCCGAAGACGATTCACACAGTCTATGGGCTTCAGCATGGATCAAAGGATCTTACAGTTATGACGAAAAGACTAAGACTTTTACCATTAAGAATACAGGTAAGCCAGGTGAACCTAGTATATTTAACAATGAATACACAGTTATTAGCGGTCAAGATCAACCACCTATCAATCCTGCCCAAATAGCTTGGAATGTTGATGATGTTAACACAGATGAAATTGAAACCATTAAAATTGAAGATGGTCCCATTATTTTCAAAGGAGATGCCAGTTCATTATTTGCTAATTTACCAAACTTGAAGAAAATTGAGGGATTAAACAACCTTGATACAAAAGAAGTCACTAGTATGAGAGAAATGTTTGCTAATGATCCTAAATTAACTTCATTGGACCTGTCGAATTTTAACACTTCTAACGTAACTGACATGATGGGTATGTTTACCAATGATACTAGTTTAACCTCATTAGACGTATCAAGTTTTGACACTTCAAACGTGATTGATATGTCATACATGTTTGCTCAGGTTGATGCATCTAATGATGACGATAAACCAAGTAAAGACGCTGCTCCGAAGTTGACTGAAATTAAAGGCTTGGAAAAGTTTGATACTGCCAAGGTAAAACGGATGGGCAATATGTTCACTAACCAGAGCGCTTTAACATCTTTGGACATCAGTAATTTCAAAACTCCAAAGGATTCAGTACCAGTAAAAGATGAAAACGGAAAGACAGCTTATAGTGAACCCGATGAAACTGATATGCTAAAGGGACTGGACAGCTTAACCTCTCTAAAACTTGGTAAAGACAATATTATTAAAAGTTCTGGTCTTAACACAAAGGGTACATGGAACTTGAACGGTAAGAACTTAACTTCTGATGAATTTGCAAGTCAATTTGATGGTAAGAAAGATGCTGGTAACTTCACTTTAACTCCTGCAAGCACTCCTTCAACCCCAAGTACTCCAACTACACCAAGCAATCCAAGCACACCAGTTACCCCTTCTACTCCAAGTACGCCAGTTACTCCATCCAACAACAATACTACAACTAAGCCAAACACTAACGTCAAGAAGGGCGTTAAGAGAGTTGTTACTCACAATGCTTACATCTTTAACCAAAGTGGTGTACGTGTAAGTGGTGAATTCTACGTTGGTGATTCCATTACTACTTATGGCACTAAGTATATTAACGGCAAGAAGTTCTATGATTTAGGCAACGACCGCTTCGTCAAGGCCAACAACGTTACAGGTATTAACCGTAAATTAAAGCATAATGCTTACATTTACACTAAGAAGAATAATAAAGTTAAGCGCTTTGGACGTAAAGTTTTAAAGAAGAATAGGAAAGTTAGAACTTACGGTGGTGCAGTCAAGATGCACAATAAGTGGTATTACATCATTGGCAAGAACCAATTTGTTAAGAAAGCTAACTTTAGATAATAAAAAATACTTTTCATAAATAAAGAAACCCAATTAGTAGGTGTCGCTGCTAATCGGGTTTCTTTTTGCTTGGCATAATAGCTCCTAGTGAGTAAGTAAGCAAGCCAGCTTGGCAATTTATTAATCAAATTAACTATTTGTTCTTTTCAAATAAAAGTGTATAAATTATGTTAATAAACTAAAAGGATGTATAATACCTGTAATAAAGTATAAGCTAAATATTAATCATGTATACATTTATTTTATTGTTGAAGAAGGAATAGTAACATGAGTAAGAAAAAGAATTCTAAGCAAGCAGAAACTTCATTAGTGTACTTTAGCATTGCTGCTGCCAGCTTAAGCTTATTAGCCATGACCCCTAAGACAGTCAAAGCCGATGAGACAATGCCTTCATCCCTTACCAAGCAAACTGTTGCTGATAAAAATTCTGCTAACAATAAAGTTGCTTCCCCTAAATCTACCACAAACGATCAACCAAAAGTTAACACTCCAGAGACGCCTCAATTTCAAGATTTAGCTCCTAATACTTTTAAATGGGGAAACCTCGACGTCACTTATAGCAACCACGTAGTTACTGTTCCCGGCGGCAGTGTTACTCAACCCGGATCTATGGCCTATATTAATGGCATTAACAAAGATGATATTCAGGAAGTGAAGTTTACTGGTCAATTAAAAGTTAATTCGGCTGCAGAAATGTTCAGGGGCTTACCTAATTTAACTAAAATTACCGGTCTAAAAAATCTTGATACATCTGATACCATTGACATGAGGTACATGTTTGCAAATTGTAAAAATTTAACCAGCATAGACGGCATTGGTGATTTACAAACTCCCAAAGTTACTAATATGCTTTATATGTTTGCGGATTGCGGTAAATTGACTGACCTGGATTTGTCCGGCTTTGATACCACCAATACACAATATGTAGAAGGCATGTTTCAAGGTTGTGAAAATTTGCAGAGCATTAAGTTTTCACCTAAATTCACAATAGCTAATGTAAACAGTATGAAATTCATGTTTAGTGGATGCTCCAGTTTAACTGCTCTAGACCTTAGCAAATTTAATACTAGTAATGTTACCAACATGATAAGAGTTTTTGAAGATTGTTCCAGCTTAACCAAGTTAGACTTATCATCCTTTGATACTTCTAAAGTAAACGATATGATGGGTATGTTTACTAATTGTGGTAACTTAAAAGAACTTGATCTCAGCAGTTTCGTCATAGATCCCAGTATTGACAAGGGTTATATGTTAGATGGACTTGATAAATTAAATACCCTTAAACTAGGAAAAAGAACTTATATTAATGATACGCATCTTGATACTCCAGGAACGTGGGTTAATGTTGGCAATGGCACTGAAGACGCACCACAAGCAAACCAGAAATTGAATTCAAATGATTTAGCATCCCAAGGAATTGGTGACACGTATATCCGTCCGGGTGCAGCTATTAAGGCTTTTTATTTAGATACTGACGGCAAGCCTATTGCGGATGAAACAAGTTTAAATGGTAAAATCGGTAACAGCTATAAATTGACACCTAAAACAATTCCAGGTTACGTTATCAAGGAAATTCCCGCTAACGCTACTGGCTTTTTCACTGATCAGCCACAAATTGTCAAGTTTATTTATTCCACTGTTCCCGTATCCGTCCCTTCTACTCCAGCCGCTTCAACCCCAGTCAAATCCGCGAATGTGATCGTTCATTATCAAGATGAAAGCGGCATTAAACTTGCACCCGATACGGTATTACAGGGTAATGTCGGCGATGGCTACATTACCTCTCCTGTAGAAATTGCTGGCTATACGCTAAAAACCAGGCCTGATAATGCTACCGGCTTTTACAATGATCAAAATCAAGACGTTACTTACATTTACACTAAAAATGCTACTGGTTTAAGTCCTGTTACAAGAACTGTTTTCCACAATTCATATGTTTATGATGAAAATGGCGTCCGTAAAACGGGTAAGTATTTTGCTGGCGAAACGGTCAAAACATATGGTACTAAGCTAATTCAAGGCAAAAAATACTATGATTTAGGCAATAATGACTTTGTCAAAGCAGTTAATATAACTGGTGTTAACCGTAAATTAAAGCATAATGCTTACATCTATACTAAGAAAGCTAAACGCATGGGCCGCAAGGTACTGAAAAAGAAGTATACGATAACAACATATGGTGGCGCTATTAAAATTAATCATAAGTTATACTATATTGTTGGTAAGAATCGTTATATTAAAAAAGCTAATTTTTAGCAATTTAAAAATAATTAAATAGAAAAGTTCTGGCTCTCTGTCAAACATCCTAAAGTAGGAAGCAGATAGAAGTATGACGATACTTTTATCTGCTTTTTCTTTATACTTAAAGTTGAAGTTGAGGTCGCCAACAGGATTGAATCTTTGAATTCGATTGTCAAACGG
>NZ_BTTV01000005.1:0-140156 GCF_036246345.1 Lactobacillus rizhaonensis
AAGGAAAAAGTACGGTGGCAAGAGCAAGAAGGAAACACCTGTAACCATGCCGAACACAGTAGTTAAGCTTCTTCACGCCGAGAGTAGTTGGTGGGAGACTGCCTGCGAGGGTAGGACGCTGCCGTGCTTTTTAGTATTCCGGCTTAGCTCAGTTGGTAGAGCGCTTGACTGTTAATCAAGATGTCGTCAGTTCGAGTCTGACAGCCGGAGTTAATTTGGAGTGTTGTCCGAGTGGCTTAAGGAGCATGATTGGAAATCATGTATATGGGTTAATCCTGTATCGAGAGTTCAAATCTCTCACACTCCGTAAAAAAAAGCTCATAACAGTTGATGTTATGAGCTTTTTGCTTATCAATGTTCGCCAAAATTTTACATCTATTTTTAAATATTTATTGATTCAGGGATTTTTTAACAACTTAATGGATTTACTGAGCTTCCTAAATCACTATCTTAGTTTTGCATATTCAATAAAACTTAGTTAAAAATTCCAATGCTGATCATTTAGAACTATTCCTAACTTTATTTTTTAACATACCAAGTGATAAATTTAAAGTACTATAAGTGTGTAATTTTTAGTCTTAATAATTTTCTTTACAATTCTAAACTATCCATGTATGGTAAGCGTTCTTCCTCTTATTGAATTAATAGTTAGAACAATAACTAGATATAAAAATCTTATGTAAATTATATTACGGATACCGCTATGAAGAAAAAATAAAAGTTACTAAATATTTTAAAAGTAAATAGTAACTATTAGATTAAGTGAAATTTTTTGGTAAGTATGGATATTAATTAAAATATAAAAATATTGAAAATAAAGCGTTATATACTTGGAACTTAAAAAAATAAATTTTGCTTATTTTGGTAAAACTATATTCTTTAATTCTTTACCAAAAGTTGTAAAACTAAGTAACCCTTTTATTATGCACGCTTTTTGATCTGGGTTTATGCTATATTGAGTAGCAGACCATACTAAATAAGCAATCGACTTTTCAATATCAGAATAAAACTTTATACCCTCATCGTCTCCTAATTGGTCTTCATCAGTCTGTCTGATAACTCCTAGAGCAATTAAATTATCCAGACTAAATTCATTTGAAATCCATGCATGACTCGAATCATTTACACTAATAAGATGTTCATTATTTTCTGTAGATATCCCTTTTTTGACTTCTATTCCAAAAATGGCAGTGGGCATCATATCACTATTGTTTGAAATTTGCTTTAAAAAAATTGCATCTTCCGGACTAAATTGAGATAAAACATTTGAAAACCTTGGTGATAAATGTTGATTTTTTCTTTTATCAACAGAAGCTGTTACAAGTTTAGCAAACATCTCTCTTAAATTGTTATCACCTAATTGGTATGCAGAGTCTTGCACAGCTTTCATAGCAAGATTTATTTTCGATGGATCTCTATTTTTCAAAGGAATTTTAGTTACTCTATCTACAATTGACTTTTTGTATTGTCTCATGTATGTATTAACAAATGTTGTAGCAATGTTAATTGGTGATAGTATTAATTCTGTCAGTCCACCTAAAGTTTCACCAATATTTTTAGCAGTAGGGTTAAGTAAATTTTCTTGCGTACTTTGAGGCAAATTATTAAAAAAATTATTGTTGTTCATATAGTTCTCCAATTAAAATAAATAATAAATATATATTTTATTATATAATAAAACTGTAATTTTGCTTGGGGTATCTTTGAGAAATATTAACACTGTGGTTTTAAATTTTTATAAATTAAGCAATTTGCTTAATAAAGGTTATGTTATCATTGAAAAACATATCGAAAAGTTCAATAATATATAAATTAAGAACCGAATTATTCTAAAAGTACAATCTGGGATTTGGAGAAGTTTTTAGCGTAATAATTTATTTATTGTCTACTTTTTAATTAATAAATGCTCTGTAGTTACGTAAATAGTAACTATTTTTTAAATTTTATATTATTAGAAATATTTTTGCTTTTTTATCAATATTTAATTATTGCTTTTAATATTGTTTTTATGAAAGAGGTAACACATTAAAACAAATTAAAATTCTTTTTAGTTTCATAATAATAAATGCTTATTATAATTAATGAGTTGCTTTTTTTAGTCATGATTTGAGAAAATATAGATCATGTTAGTGAACTGAAAAAAATACTTTAGAAGAATCGGATTTTCAATTTAGTAATGTATATTTGCTTGTTTCCAAGTTGATAGTTTTTTCAATCAAATAAATAAAAAATTTATATTATATTAAATTATTAATAAATAGGTTCCAAGTGATATGAATGTAGAAATGTTATGTTACGCAGACAAACATATGAACATTACATATCATTTTTATGTTTGGTATTTTTATATTAAAAAAGTGCAAAAGGACAAATATGTACCTAGAAACAAAATTACGTAGTTTTTATTTGATTGAAGCAAGCTATAACAATATCTAATTGGTCCAAGCAATTATCAATTAAACTATTTTAAGTAAGTTAAAATGCAAATATTTTGGAATGCTAATGTATAGAAAATAATTTATGATCATAAAATATAAATATCGTGGTGGATTTAAGCATAAGTTGTTGAATTATATATAGACAATTGGAAATAGCAATTTAAAAAGTTGAATCATTGACTCGGTGTTAAGAGTCTAAATGAAAAAATAAAAAATAGAATTCATATATAAGTTTATAATGATGGCTGTGCTTAAACTTAATCAACAAAAGAAATATATACACAGCATTTTAAGGTACAGTGAATCAAAAAGACCAAAAGGCATATTGGAGATTGAACTTTGAATATATGATTTTTCGTTTTGAACAATTTGATGCTGAATATTTGATTGTGGAAATTTTTTTCAGTTACTAAGATTTATAAAGTTGTGAATATGAATAGCAGATTGATTTAGTTTAGCAATATATAAAAGTATCAAATTTTTACAATATATGAAAAGGATATAATTTAACATAAAAGTAAATTTTGCTTTTATTTAGATTGTAGAGAAAAATATTGTGTTACTATTTTATTTTACTCACTGCTAAAGTTACTTAGTGACTTCTAAATGATTACTACTTTTGCTTTCAAAATGATACTTTTAGCACGAATAATTTCTTATTTAACTAACTTATTCTGTTCAAAATAACACCCATCACACGAATCAAGCAAAAATTTCCAAAAAAGTGTAGACATAAAAAGAAACTTATGATAAATTATTAGAAGTGGTCGAGAGACAACAACAAAATGGAGGATTAGCTCAGCTGGGAGAGCATCTGCCTTACAAGCAGGAGGTCACAGGTTCGAGCCCTGTATCCTCCATAATAATGGTGGTGTGAAGGGAAGTTCGCGCCGCCATTATTTATTGATTTAACTAATAAATTGAATCCTTGCATTTTCTTCCAGAATAGGTATACTATTGAATGTGCTTTGATTCAGAACAATGACCCGTTGGTCAAGTGGTTAAGACATCGCCCTTTCACGGCGGTAACATGGGTTCAAATCCCGTACGGGTCACTTTGGAGGATTAGCTCAGCTGGGAGAGCATCTGCCTTACAAGCAGGAGGTCACAGGTTCGAGCCCTGTATCCTCCATCGTTCTATGGCTACCGAACCTGCGGTAGCCTTTTTTATTATCAATATAATATATAAAAACATAGAACGAAAAGTAAAAAATCGGTTCAAGTCCTGAGAGGATCCTTTAATGGAGATGCCTTGTAACCGAATAGCTATTGTCTATAGGGGGACTATTATGGAAAAACGTTTATTTACTTCAGAATCAGTTTCTGAAGGTCATCCTGATAAAGTTGCTGATCAGATTTCTGATGCAATTTTGGATGCTATTATTGCCAAGGATCCGCAAGCTCATGTTGCTTGTGAGACTATTGTCAATACTGGAATTGTCTATGTTTTTGGCGAAATTTCTACAACTGCATATGTTGACATTCAAAGCATTGTTCGCAAGACTGTTTTGAGAATTGGTTATGATAAACCTGAACTTGGATTTGATGGCAATAATTGTGCTGTCTTAATTGATATTGATGAACAATCACCGGATATAGCTCAAGGTGTTGACCATTCGCTTGAAACACGTGAAAATCAATCTGATGATGATCAGCTGGATCAAATTGGTGCAGGTGATCAAGGCTTGATGTTTGGCTTTGCAATCAACGAAACGCCTGAATTAATGCCTTTACCAATTTCATTGGCTCACCGCTTAATGCGGCAAGTTGCAAAACTCCGTAAAGATGGTACTTTAACATGGCTTAGGCCTGATGCTAAGGCCCAGGTAACGGTTGAGTATGATGAAAAGCAGAAGCCTAAGCGGGTTGATACTGTGGTTATTTCTACTCAAACCGATGATAAAGTTTCTAACCAGGAAATTCGTCAGGCTATGATTGATTTCGCTATCAAAAAGGTCATACCTGCTAAATATTTAGATGAAAAGACCAAGTTTTTGATTAATCCGTCGGGTCGCTTTGTTATTGGTGGACCCAAAGGCGATTCAGGTTTAACTGGACGTAAAATTATTGTTGATACCTATGGTGGCTACGCTCGTCACGGTGGCGGTGCATTTTCAGGTAAAGATCCAACAAAAGTTGATCGTAGTGCCAGCTATGCTGCAAGATATGTAGCCAAGAATATAGTTGCTGCAGGCCTAGCTGAGCGTTGTGAAGTTCAGTTAGCTTATGCAATTGGTGTTGCTCATCCTGTTTCAATTATGATCGATACGGCAGGAACAGGAAAAGTCAGCGATGACTTATTGACAAAAGCTGTCCGTAAAACTTTTGATTTACGTCCAGCCGGTATCATTAAAATGCTGGATCTTAGACGGCCAATTTACGAACAAACGGCAGCTTATGGTCATTTTGGCCGGACAGATATTGATTTACCATGGGAAAAAACCGATAAAGTTCAAGACTTGTTAGACTTTGTTAACGAAAATAAGTAATTTTTTTCATAAGTAAGGGAGTTGTAATTTTGAAGAAAACAAATGTACGAGTAGTAATGATTGCGATTTTTATGACCACATTTATGACTGCTATTGAGGGTACGATCGTTTCTACTGCAATGCCGACAATTGTTTCTGATCTAAATGGATTGGAAATTATGAATTGGGTTGTTTCAATATTTTTGTTTATGACAGCTGTATCGACTCCTTTATATGGCAAATTAGCAGACAGCATTGGACGTAAACCAATTTTTCTATTTGGAATAGCGTTATTTGTAATTGGGTCTGCACTTTGCGGGCAAGCTCAAAATATGGTTGAACTGATTTTATTCCGGGTTATTCAAGGATTGGGTTCCGGAGCAGTTCAGCCAGTAGCTATGACAATCATTGCTGATTTATATAGTATTGAAAAAAGAACGAAGATGTTAGGCCTCAATTCAGGCTTTTGGGGTGTAGCTTCAGTTATTGCCCCATTACTGGGTGGCTTTATTGTGCAAAACCTTTCATGGCACTGGGTTTTTTATATTAATGTACCAATCGGGATCATTGCATTACTATTAATTATCTTTTTCCTAAAGGAACCCAAAAATAAGAAAAAATCAAAACTTGATATTAAGGGAACATTTTGGTTAGTAGTTTTACTTTTGACTCTGATGTTCACATTACAAGATCTTGGAACAATCAAGCCGCTGATTTTAGCCGCTCTAGTCGCTTTAATCGTTGTCAGTGCCCTGATATTCTATCATGAAGAAAAGCAGGCAGAGGACCCAATAATGCCACTCTCAATGCTAAAGGGCAGAGAGTTTCTAGCTGTAAATATGATTACATTGTTAATTGCGGGCGTGGTTATTGGCTTTGAATTTTATATTCCAACTTGGATGCAGGGCATTAATGGTACTTCTGCCACAATCGCCGGTTTTGCGGTGACTCCAAGTTCTGTAATGTGGGTCGTAGGATCATTTTTAATTGGCGGCATGTTGAGCCGTTGGGGTGTTAAGAAAACTTTCTTTGGTTTATTAGCAGTGTTGTTAGTGGCGGATTGTATGTTACTAATTGTCCCTATTCATACTCAGTTTTGGGTATTCTGTGTGATTGCTACCTTAAATGGCTTTTCCTTCGGTGGAGTTTTAACTGCTTCACAGGTGCGCTCACAAGTTTTAGTTTCTAAAGAAAATATTGGTGTAGCCACTTCTTTTAACACCTTAATGAGATATTTAGGTCAAACCATGATGGTTTCAATTTTCGGTATTACTTTTAACACCATTGTGGCGAACCAACTTGCTAAACATCCAAACTTGACACAAGGTATGATGAATAAAATTGTTTCGTCAGCTAAGGCGCAGGAGCTGGCTGCAAACCTAGTACCTCAATTGAGACAAGTGCTGTTTAGCGCCTTAAAAGGTGTTTACTTCGTTTCACTTGCTGCAATTATTATCTCCGTTATTTTTAACTGTATTTATAAAAAAGCAGATAGTAATGATTAATAATACAAATTTTAAATGACACCGCTGGCAGAATTGTTCAGCGGTTTTTTGTTTAAAAATATCTTCCTTAGTAGAAATATTTTTTCTTAAAAATTATAATAAAAACTATTAAAATAAAATTTAACGGGAGCAGTAAAATGGCAAGAGAAATTACAAATTGGCGTTCCTTGGGTGGAAATGTTGGCACAGATGGAAGAAAAGTCAAAGATGGACTTTTATTTAGGTGTGGCCAACTATATAATCTAAGCGCCTACCAAAAAGAACAGGTACAGAATAAATATCAAATTAGGAGAGTTTTTGATTTCAGGGGCGAGGAAGAAAGAAAGCAATTTCCGGATTACTTGTGGTCAGGATTAGATTATGTTGTAATTGATGTTTTAAAAGACGCTCAAGTTAATCAGGCAAGTGTAGATGAAATTATTTCTGGTAATAATCAAGCTGAAGAGGACATGCTTACCACCTATGAAGAATTAGCACTCCAAAAATCAGCACAAAAGGGTTATCATCAGTTTTTGATGACATTAATTAATGATCCTGTTCCGACTGCCTTTCACTGCTTTGCCGGTAAAGATCGTACGGGTGTGGCAGCGGCTTTGATTTTGAAAAGCTTGGGCGTGAGTGATGACCAAATTTTTGCAGACTATTTAAAAACAATTTCGGCTAGAAAACAAGAAAATCAAGAAATTTTGGATTACTTGAGAGACCAATTAACCAGTTCCCAATTACAAGATGTAGCTGTAGCTTTAACTGTGCAAAAATCCTATTTAGAAAGATATTTTAGAGCTATTAAGCAAAATTATGGTGATTTTGACAACTACTTGATCAAGGGCTTGGATCTGCCGCTTGATTTTAAGACTAAAATGAGACAAATTTATTTAGAATAAAAGCAAAAGAGCCTGGGAAAATATTTCTCCCAGACTCTTTTGTTCTAACTTATTCAATTACCTTTAGTCAATTTTGTCATTTGTTTTGAAAACCATGGCCATAACAAGTTGAGGATTGTGAGAATGACAATTGAGACTATAAGAACTATACAACCAAAAGCAAAATTAAGCTGTGGGTTGTTAAATTTGGTTGCTAAGTTTCCATTTGCCACCTGAGTTGAAAGCAGGTAAGTCATTGGTATGTATTGCACAACTGCAGTTTTGGCCATTCCACCAATACCAGAAGTTGATTGTAAAATAAATGGTAAAATTGCACCACCTAACAGTATGAATAGTGCTAAGAAAAGACAACTTAACTGATTACGGGTAATCTGTGCTAAAAGAATTAACAAAATCACGATGAAAATGCACACCAAGATAGATAAAACAAGCGCAGGCTTTAGCCAAACAGAAAGTGGTTGATAAGTGCTTTTGAAACTACCTGACAAAATAACTCCTTGAATTGGATAGGAAAGTGAGCCACTACCGAAAAGTAAACTGCAAAGTCCCCAGATTAAAACACAGATGAAAAGAGTTAGTGAAAAAGCAATTAGTAATCCTAAAATGATATCAAGGATTGCATTGTGCTTGCTTGGTAACAATACGGCACGATTTAAATGATCAACATACTTTGATGCGAATATATTACTTAAAATAAAACAAAGCATAACGATGATCATTGCAGGCAAAAATCCTTCTGAAAGTTTAAATAGGAATAACCAACCCTGTTTAGGATGCTGTTCATTTTGTTCTGGTAAATTTGCTTTTTTTAGAGCATGCAAACGGGCATTTTTCTGCTTAATTTCTTGTCTGAGATCAGCTCCACCAATTTTGACTTGCGCTGCTTGCCTGTTATTTTGACGAATCATCAGTTCATATGCATGATTCCAATTTTCATTATCTAGGGCTTTTAATATCTGCCGCTCGTTTCTATTTTGATTTTTAACCGTGGGCAAATTAGCTTGGGACTGTTTCTGCTTGCTTAAATCTTGATTTATTTGGTAACGGATTGTAGTTTGATCACCTTTTAAAGCATTATAGCCTAGAATAAACCCTGCACATATTAGCACTATACTTAAAATTAGCCATGTCAAAGTATTTTTAAATACTTTTTTAAATTGTAATTCGAAATAGGCCATAGCTCTATCCTCGAACTAATTGGTGGTGCTTTAATGTCAAAGTATCATCAACAATTCCTGTTACTTCTTCTTGATAATGAGAAGCCATAATAATAAGCTTGTTTTGCTTTGCTAAATTGACCAATTCTTGATACAGAATCTGACGGCTGTCACTGTCCAGGCCATTGTTAATTTCATCCATTAGTAAGTACTGGGCATCGCTTAACTCATAAAGGGCAACCACCAATTTTTGCTTCATACCCAATGAATATTTTCTAATTGCAGTTTTGATATAATTATTCATTCCCCAGCGGTTTATTATATCTTGTAGATCCTGGTTTGAATGCCACTCGTTTTTAACAAATTGCATATAATCGAACCCCGAAAGATTTTTGTCAAACCAGTCAGAAGTTTCCAGGTAAAAAACCTGACTCTTGACGTTAGCGAAGGGCTTACCGTCAAACAAGACTCGGCCTGAACTTGGTGCCAGTAAGCTGACCATAGTTCTGAGGACACTTGTTTTACCAGTGCCATTAAGTGCATGAAGCATATATATTTTGCCATTTTGAAAGTTAAAATTGGCATTTTTGAGTATGGGTTCACGTAATGTAAGGGTTAAATCTTTAATTTCAATCATTTTGTTTTCCTCCCTTTTTGGGCTTTTTGTGCGGTGAGGTAGTTTAAAAATAACAGGATAATAGTTCCTAGGGCTAAAACTAGCATGCCATTAGTAAAATTAACTTGCGGATAAGTAACTAATTTGGTTTCATCAGCAAAGACATATGCATTACTAATGCCAAACATACCAACTACTGGTTGTAAGGAGAAAAAATAGCTCATGGGGATGAATTGGGCAAAAATTCTCGCTGCTACTACATATTGTGGGAGAATCATACCACCAACTAATATTAGAGCGGAAATGAATAATGCCAACAGACGGTTTTTAAATACTTGTACGAAAAGCAAAACCACACTTGCAATGAACATAAAGCAAAATAATTCTAAAATTAAAGTAGGGCAAAACAACTGATACATTGGAATGAAGATATTCCGTTTAGTTACTGCGTCTATGCCCATCATCGGATATTTAAAGTTACCAGTACCAAAAAATATACTTGGAATAATAAAAAGCAATAGAAATGTTGCTAAGAAATAACCGAATCCAATTAATGAACCAGTGCCAAATTCAATCAGCAAATGATTTTTTTGCGGTAAAAGATTTTCTAGACGCATCCGTTCATAAAAACCGGACGAATATAACTTGATCAGAATAAAAATTATGGCTAAAACTGCTAAAGGGGGTAAGACTTCCTGCATCATTTCTAATATAAAAAAGCCACCTTTAACAGAATAATGTTCATTTTCTTCTGGTAAGTTATTTCGTGCCAGATACTGTAATTTTTGAATATTACTTTCAATTGCCAGTATATTATCTTTACTGACATTATTACGTTTTGCATCAGCAAGATTGTATTTTTCTTGCTTTATTATGATTTGATAAGCCTTGTGCCACTTATTTGTTTGAATTGCCTTAATTAAGGTCTTAAATTCTTTCATGGATGACTTATTTTCAGCCAGATCCAGTTCAATTTGACTGCGGGTTGTTTTGGTCAAATTAGCTTTTTGTAACTGTTTTTGATAATATCTGACATTTTTCTTTTCCAGAGCTATATTTTCTTTAGCTTCTATTATGCGCGGATTAATATAGCGCGAATTGTAGTTTTTTATCCAAAAATAAAAACATCCAAGTAAAATGGCTAAAAGGCTAATCCAGGTAAATTTACTTTTGAGCACCTGTTTGATTTGTAACTTAAAATATGGCATTTTTCTCACCTCTTTATATAAAAATTAAAAAGATAGTTTAAACGTTTTAAGATAATATTGATATAGTTAACTTGTTTTTATTCCTTTTTGTGCTTTTTCGGCGACAAAGTAATTTAGAAGCAAAAGAATTAATATTCCTACTAGTAAAACAATTACACCGTTAGTAAAATTTACTTGCGGATAAGTTACCAATTTCGTTTCATCTGCGATGACATAGGAATTACTGATACCAAACATGCCATTCACTGGTTGTAAAGCAAAGAAGTAGCTCATCGGAATGAACTGAGCAAAACTCCGTTCAGCTACTATATATTGTGGGATAACCATACCTCCAACCAATATCAGTACAGAAAAAAGTAACGCAATAATAGGATTCTTAAAAAACTGAACGAAAAATAACACCATGCCTGAGATAAAGATAAAACTTAACAATTCTAACAGTAAAATTGGCAACAAGAGTTGATGCATTGGAATAAAAATATATTCTTTAGTCACAGGGTTCATGCCCGCAATTGGATAATAAAAATTTCCAGTTCCGGCAAAAAGACTAGGTATCAAAAAAATCAACAAGAAGGTAACGAGAAAATAACAGAAACCCATTAAAGAACCAGTAGAAAATTCGCTTAATACCAATCTATTTTGCGGTAATAAATTGCCTAACCTCATACGATCAAAGTAATCACTTGCAAATATTTTTACCAGAACAAAAATAACGGCTAGGACTACAAGTATAGGTAAGAATTGTTCCATAACAAAAATAAGAAAGAAACTGCCTTTTACTGGATTAATAGTCTGTTCTTTTGGTAAATGTTGTTTAGCTAATGTTTGCAGTTCCAATAAATCACGTTTACTTATAGCAACGGCTTCACTATCTGAGCCATTTTTCTTAGCATCAGCAAGCCAAAATTTGGCTTCTTTAATCATGATCGGATAGGCTTTTTGCCAATCTTTGGACTGGAGGGCCTTAATGAGTTTTTGTTTTTCAGCTATATCTGATTGGGAACTCTTTAGACTTTTTCTTATTTGCTTCTTATTGTCCTCATCTAATTTTTTCTGTTTGAGTTCTTTTTGAAAATATATGACGTTTTTCTTTTGAATAGCTACATTAGCTTTTGCAGTACTAAGTTCCATACTGTCAGACTTGCTAGCATAATAATTCTTTGCCCAAAAAGAGAGGCAACCTACTAGAATAGCTATCAGACTGATCCAGGTAAATTTACTTTTGAGCATTTGCTTAACTTTTAACTTCATGTACGGCATTTTTGGTCACCTCTTAATCTAGGTTTAAAAAAACCGCTAGATTAAAATTATTGATCTAGCAGTTTTATATGACTTTAATATTAAAATTAATGTCACGGCACTAACACAGTACCTTTTAAGTGTCAACATTTAATTACTTGATAATATAATATTTTTTCTTTTATTGCAATAAAAAGTTCATATAATATTTGTTATTGCAAGATTAATTTAATCAATCAAGCTTAAATTTTTATAAGTTCTTAACTTCTATCTAAATAATTACTAGCTGACTTTAAAGCAAAAATGCGTTAAATTTGTATATATAATTTGTATTTTTGTTAAGGAGAAAAAATGAAACGTGACGATTATATCAAAGCATTAAATCTTGAACCTCACCAAGAAGGGGGTTGGTTCAGGCAAGTTTATGCGAGTGATAAGCAGTTTTATGATGAAGATAGTAAAGCAGAGCGCTTTTATTATACTTCCATCTATTTTTTACTTGATGACACAAGCTGCTCCCACTTTCACCGCTTGAATCATGATGAAATGTGGTATTACCATGATGGAGAAGCGATTACTATTCATTGTATTACTCCAGATGGTAAATATTCAGCTATTAAATTAGGCAAAAATGTTTCTGCAGGTGAAAGAATGCAATTTAGAGTTCCGAAGAATACCATTTTTGCATCTGAAGTCGTAAAACCAGATAGTTTTTGTTTAGTGAGCTGTGTAGTTTCGCCTGGATTTGATTATCACGACTTTGAACTGCTTAAAAAAGGAGATTTACTCAAACAATATCCTGCTTACAAAAAGGTCATTGAGCGATTAGCGCTGGATTAATATAATTTTGACATAAAAAAGGATTCAAAACTTTTAAATCGGTTTGAATCCTTTTTACTTAGTATAAATTACTTTGTGCTCTTTGGCTTTCTAAATAATAATGATAAAGAAAAGAGTATCCAATTAAGATAAATGCAATTCCTTCTAAAAAACCGCCAACTACATCGGAAGGATAGTGGACATGACTGAAAATTCGGGTATAGCCAATTAGTATTGGAAAACAAGCCCAGACAAGACATAAGACAGTTTTAACAGCCTTATTTTTGATTAATAAAATTGTTAGAACAATTAAAATTCCAAATAAAGCAGCACTGCCAACAGAGTGACCTGAGGGAAAACTGTAACCATGAGCTGCAACGAGATGTTCAGTATATGGTCTGTGCCTTGCAATTGCATGCTTGATGATCCAGTTATAGCCGTTAGCACCTATCATAGTTCCAGCAGTAAAAACCGCACACGCGAATTTTTTGCAAAGAGCTAAAATAATTACCAGGATTATAGTCTCAATTAGGATAACATTAGTATTGCCTAAATTAGTAAAAGTTGTCGCAAATTTGATTGCAGAAGGATTGTTATTGCAGATAATATTAATCATTGTTTGGTCAAAATTGTGAATAAATTGATTTTCAGAAGCAACTAAAATTGCCCAGATCGCGTACAAAATCAAAAATATGGTCGCAGGTATTATTGTGTCTCTCTTTGTTTGTATCGTTTTGTTCAAAAATTTTCTCCCCTTGTTTTTTTTTGCATTTGTGGTAAATTATAATCATTATTGGTCAAAAAATAAAGATCAGGAATTAGTAGCAGTTTTTGTTTTCTATAGAGAAGAGTCGGAGGGTGCAAGACTTGAAAATAAGATTGTGAACTGAGCCTGGAACAATTCTAACGTTTGCTATCCGCGTTAAGGGGCAAGAAGTGTCGCGCTTTGGGCGTGGAACTTAGGTGGTACCGCGATTATTCGTCCTATGAAAGAATTTCATAGGACTTTTTTTATGAGGTAAAAATATGTACAATCACAAAGTTGTTGAAAAAAAATGGCAGGATTACTGGGAAAAAAATCAAACTTTTAAAACAGGTAACGATCCCAAAAAGAAAAATTATTATGTTTTAGATATGTTTCCTTTTCCATCGGGTAAAGGACTTCACGTAGGACACCCTGAGGGGTACACAGCAACAGATATCATTGCAAGGATGAAACGGAGTCAGGGGTATAATGTACTGCACCCAATGGGTTGGGATGCTTTTGGCCTTCCGACTGAACAGTATGCTCTCCAAACTGGACAAGACCCGGCAGTTGTTACTACTGAAAATATTGCCAATTTCAAACGGCAGCTCAATACTCTGGGGTTCTCATATGACTGGAACAGGGAGCTTGCAACCTGTGATCCTAAATACTACAAGTGGACCCAATGGACATTTGAGCAAATGTATAAAAATGGTTTGGCCTATGAAGCAGAAGCACCGGTTAACTGGTCACCAGATTTAGGTACAGTTGTTGCCAACGAAGATATTGTTGATGGTAAAACTGAACGCGGCGGCTATCCTATCTATCGGCGCAACATGAAGCAATGGATGCTGAGAATAACTAAATATGCAGATCGTCTTTTAGCTGGCTTGGATAATCTTGACTGGCCAGAAAATATTAAAGAAATGCAACGTAACTGGATTGGTCGTTCAGTAGGTGCACAAATTACTTTTAAGGTCAAAAATTCTAATGAGACTTTTGATGTCTTTAGTACCCGTCCAGATACTTTATTTGGTGCAACCTATGCTGTTTTAGCCCCTGAAAATAAATTAGTCCAGAAAATAATGACCGACGGTCAAAAAGATGAAGTTAACGCCTATATTAAGCAAATTGAATCTAAGTCCGACCTTGAAAGAACAGATTTAAATAAAACCAAAACTGGAGTTTTTACGGGCGCTTATGCCATTAACCCTGTAAACAACAAAGAAATTCCTATTTGGATTGCTGATTATGTTCTTGGCAGTTATGGTACTGGTGCCGTAATGGCTGTCCCAGCTCACGACACCCGTGATTATGAGTTCGCCCGGAAATTCAATTTGCCTATTAAACCAGTTATTAAGGGCGGAGATGTTGCACAAGAAGCATATACTGGTGATGGTCCTCATATAGATTCTGAGTTTCTAAATGGGCTCAATAATGCTGAAGCAAAGGATAAAATTGTTGGTTGGCTTACTGAACACCACGCTGGAGAGAAAAAGGTTAATTACAAATTACGTGACTGGGAATTTAGTCGTCAGCGTTATTGGGGTGAGCCAATTCCAGTAATTCACTGGGAAGATGGAGAAACTACATTGGTTCCGGAAGATGAATTACCTCTTGTTTTACCTCACGCTACCGACATTAAGCCGTCAGGTACACCTGAAAGTCCATTGGTAAACTTGCAGGATTGGGTAAATGTTGTTGACAAAAATGGTCGGAAAGGTAAGAGAGAAACTAATACCATGCCTAATTGGGCAGGTTCATCATGGTATTTCCTACGCTTTGTTGATCCGCATAATGACAATAAGTTGGCTGATTACGAAATGCTAAAGAAATGGATGCCAGTTGATCTTTATATTGGTGGCGCAGAACATGCTGTCCGGCACCTGCTTTATGCCAGATTTTGGAATATGGTTCTGTATGATTTAGGTGTTATTCCTAATGAAGAACCATTCCAAAGATTATTCAACCAAGGATTAATCCTGAAAGATCATGATAAAATGTCCAAGTCCAAAGGCAATGTAGTTAATCCTGATGATGTGATTGATGAATATGGTGCAGACAGTCTTAGAATGTATGAAATGTTCATGGGTCCACTAGATGCATCTATTGACTGGGATGATAATGGTCCTGCTTCAACCAAGAAGTTTTTAGACAGAGTTTGGCGTCTGTTTGTTAATGATCTGGATCTTAAAGCCATACCACAAGAAAATATTGTGGATGAAAATGATGGTACTTTAGATAAAATTTATAACGAAACTGTTAAAAAAGTAACTGAAGATTTTGATGATTTACATTTCAATACTGCAATTTCTCAATTAATGGTCTTTGTTAATGCTGCGCAAAAAGCAAAAACGATTCCAAAAAAATATGCTGAAGGCTTTATTACGCTTTTGGCCCCAATTGCTCCTCACATGATGGAAGAAATCTGGCAAATATTTGGACATGAGCAATCCGTAACTTTTGCAAAATGGCCAACTTATGATTCAGCCAAACTAGTTGAATCAACAGTCGAAATCATGGTGCAAGTGAATGGCAAATTGCGTGGCAATTTTAAGGCCGCTGTTGACATGGATAAAGACGAAGCTCAAAAACAAGCACTGGCCCTTCCTCACGTACAGAAATTTTTAGAAGGCAAAGATATTAAAAAAGTCATCGTTGTACCGAATAAGATTGTCAATATTGTAGCTAAATAAAGTTAATTTTTCCTAAAGTGCAAAGTATATTTGTTGTTAATTGTCCATTTTCATTCACAATAATATAGTTAGTAGACTAGATTTAGGGAACTTTAATGAAAGAAAATAATTTATCTGAACAAAATACACAAAATACCTTCATTAAGGGCAGTGCGTGGATGACTTTCGGCTCTATTACATCACGTATTTTGGGTGCTCTCTATATTATTCCGTGGTTTTATTGGATGTCGCCCTATGGTAATATTGCCAATGCATTAACTGCCAGAAGTTATAACATTTATAGTATTTTTATTTTAATATCCACTGCTGGTATTCCTGGTGCTGTTGCTAAACAGGTGGCAAAATATAATGCACTTAATGAATACGGAGTTGGTCGTAAACTTTTTCATCGCGGCTTAATACTAATGGTATTTTTGGGAATTATTTCTGCAGCAGTGATGTATTTTGCTTCACCTTTTTTAGCTTCTAATGGTTCACAAATTGATCCGAGACAGGTAAGGGTAATGAGGAGCCTGTCCTATGCTATCTTAATTATCCCTGTATTAAGTATTATGAGGGGATATTTTCAGGGCTACGAGGACATGATGCCATCAGCAATGTCTCAGTTTGTAGAACAGTTGGCACGAGTAATCTGGATGTTATTAACTGCTTATATTATTATGCAAGTACAGCATGGTAATTTTGTAGATGCAGTGGTGCAATCAAATTTGGCTGCTGCGATTGGAGCGGTTTTTGGCATAGCCATTTTAACGTGGTTTTTGCTGTCTAGACGTAATAAGCTTAACGAGTTGGTTGAAAATTCCAATAATGAAATTCAGGTTTCAACTTCTGCTCTTTTTGCTGAAATAATTGCCCAGGCAATTCCTTTTATTATCATTGATGCAGGTATTCAACTTTTTTATCTGGTAGATCAATATAGCTTTCACCCCATTATCTCGAGTTTGGTTAGTGCAACTAATAATACAATTGAAACTTGGTATGCGTTATTTGCGCTTAATGCCAATAAGTTGATAATGATCATTGTATCTTTAGCAAGTGCTATGGCTGTGACGACAATTCCGCTATTGTCTGCAGCTCACACTAAGCATGATTTTCGTGCAATTTCTGACCAAATTGGCAATACTTTAGATTTATTTTTATTTGTCATGATTCCCGCTTCTTTTGGCATGGCAGCTATTTCTACACCTATCTATACAATCTTTTACGGTTACGACAAACTGGGTTCAAATGTACTTTACCTTTCTTCCTTTACAGCTATCAGTTTGGGCTTATTTACGGTATTGATGGCTATTTTACAAGGTCTATCTGAAAATGGACTTGCAATTAAATATTTAGTATTAGGATTAATCATTAAAATTTTAATGCAATACCCCATGATTTACGTATTTAAAATATTTGGTCCATTGATTGCAACTAATTTAGGAATGCTTGTCATTATCTTTATGGCAATAGAGCACCTTAAGATTAATTACAATTTCAATCAGGATCGCACAAGACGACGCTTTATCGGCATTACTGCTTTTTCAGTTATTATGTTTTTGCTGGTTTTGGCAGTAGAAAAAGGATTGGAGTTGTTCTTAAATCCTGCAAGCAGTTTACAGTCACTTGTCATTGTTTTTGTCGCGGTAGTTGTGGGTTGCTTGTTTTATGGCTTTGCGGCTATCAAGTCTAATTTAGCACAGAAAATTTTAGGAAACAAAATCATTCCAATATTGGAAAAACTGCACATTCGTGCATAAACAAAACCCAATATAATTAAAAATGATACCGATATTCTTTCGGTATCATTTTTATTTTATTTAACTAAACGATTTAAGATTAATTATGAGGTGCAAGTAAAAAATTAGGTAAAATAAAAAAGCTCATCAATTGCTAAAATTCTATCTAGCAATTGATGAGCTGCTTTTTAATATACCAATCTTGAATTTATTTGTTCAAAGTAATTAAAATTTTAATTTTATGCCTTCTGTTTATTATAATTTAAGGTATAATCTACACAATCAATAATTTTTTGCACACCTTTTAATAAAACTTTTTTTTCAGTTGATAGGGAAATTCTGAAGTATCTGTCTGAATATTGGAAATCACTTCCCTTGGCCACAATTACATGAAAGTGTTCTTCCAGCAATTTATAGTATAAGTCAATATCCTTGATAGCCTCTGGTACTTCAATAAACATGTATAAACCGCCCATGTATGAGGAGGAAGGAAAATACTTACTCGAAGCAAAAAGTCTGGTTAATTCTGCACCGGTCTGTTTGATTTCTGCGATATGGTGGGTATATTTCTCTGGTTCTTCCAAAATAATTTCCCCGATGAATTGACTAATAGTCGGGGCACTGAAAGTGATCCCTTCATTATAAAAGCCGTCCCGCTCAATAATATTGGCTGGTGCAATGACATAGCCAAGACGTATTCCTGGTATGGCAAAACTTTTGGAAAAGCTGCTTACTAAAATTTGATGGGAAATATCAGTTGAGATTGGCTGGTATTGATATTTACTGGGATAATCGCTGTAAACATGATCGTCAATCACAAAGATATTTTTCTCTTCACAGAGATTATTCAAGAATTCTCGGTCCGTTTGCGACAAACTGGCTCCAGTAGGATTGTTAGGATAATTAATAATGATGGCCTTAGTATTTGCATTTACGGCTTTTTTGATTTGCTCAATTGGCAGTGCAAAAGTGGGTGCTTCTGATTTAACGATTACTGGAGTTGCGCCAACTCCCGCAATTAAATTTAAATATGAAGGGAAAAAAGGAGCAACAACAATAATTTCATCGGATTTAGTATTGATGAGAGATTTTAATGATAAAAAAGCACCATGTAGACATGAAACGGTTATTTGAATATTATTGATGTCAATATCCTTGATACCGTGGGTCTCACTGTAGTATGACACAATTTTTTCTCTCAGTTTAGGCAGTCCCAAACCCGGAGTATATCCATTTCCAGCATTCTCAACTCTTTTTACCAATTTATCAATTATTCTTTTGTTTATTCCAGAACGAAAATCTCCAATAGACAAATCAATGTAGTCGGAGGGAAGTATATTAACGTCTAAGCTCATAATACGCTAACCTTTCTTTAAGTAAATTATTGTATAAATCATATTCTTTAATTAAAAAAAGGTCAACTTAACTAAAAAATAAATCCAAGTATAACTGAGCAGTTTTGCCCATATATACTTGGATTTTTAGCTAATCTCATGTTAATTTAGTTTTGAAAGACTTAAATAATGTGTTGAAATTAAATTATATTTTTATAATCTGTTTAAGGCTTGTGAAATTCACCATCAAGAGTATCATCATGACGATTTTTTTCAGGCATTACAATAGCAGCAATAATATATAAAAGCAGTCCAGGAAAGGTTGTACATAGTATTAATGCTGCACCACCAATTCTGGTCCACGCTTTATCCCAACCAAAATATTCTGCAACACCGCCAAATACGCCGGATATAACTTTATCCTTGGATTTTGTTAATCGTTTTTGCATGACTGTGCCTCCTTTTGTATTAATTTTAATACAAAATAATCATTAAAGTACATATTAAAATATTTTTTATTATAAAAATACTAGTTACAATTTAAAATTTCAAATTTCAATATTTCTATAAATGAAAAAATCAGTTTCAAGGCATGCCACACAAAAAAATTTAAAAAAATATATTATTGTTTGCAACATATGAGGATTATCTCATTGTCATCATTGAGGTCAGATAATTCAGGGGGAGACAGGGTCTTTGAAGTTTCTGCTTGTTTTGATTGTGCATCATAAAAATAGTAAAACAGCAAAAGAGCTAATCCCTAGAGATTAGCTCTTACTACACAAATGCCCCGAAAAAGATTCGAACTTTCACTTAGTTACCTAAACAGCGACCTGAACGCTGCGCGTCTGCCAATTCCGCCATCGGGGCTTATTATTTTTAGCACAGTAATAATCATACCAAAAATTTGGTAAAATGTAATCATAAAACGTAAAATAATTTAAAAAAATCAGGAAAGGGTGATTTGTACTTGAAAAAGAAAGCTAAAGCAATCATTTTAATTTTTATCAGTTTATTAATTTTAGTGGTTCCTGTGGATGTAAAAGCAGCCCCAAAGTTACCTGATAACTATAATAAGAATGAAGTCAACATTGATGCCAAGGCGGCAATTGCTATAGACAGTAAAACAGGACAGTTGCTGTATGGTAAAAACATTAATAAGCAATTACCTATAGCTTCGATGACTAAATTGGTGACCGTCTATTTGACACTAAAGGCGATTGATCAAAATAAAATAAACTGGGATACTAAGGTAACGCCAACTCAGCAGATTTTTGCTGTTGCAAGTAACAGAGAATATTCCAACGTTCCGTTGCGTATGAAACATACCTATACGATCAGGCAGTTGTATCAGGCAACATTAATTGAATCGGCTAATGGAGCCGCAATGATGTTAGCACAGGCAGTCAGTGGTTCCCAAGTAGCTTTTGTCAAGCAAATGAGACAACAACTAAATAAATGGGGTATTAAGAGCGATCAGATTTATACGACTTGCGGTTTACCTAATAAGAGTGTGGGTAACGATGGCTATCCAGATGCAGATAAAAATGCCGAAAATATGTTGTCGGCTAAAGAGATGGCAATCATAGGGCAGCATTTGATTCAAGATTTTCCGGAAGTGCTCAAAACTACTAACATTGCTAAAATGAATTTTATTGACCAAAAAATGGCTATACCAATGAGCAATTTTAACTGGATGTTAAAAGGAATGCCGCAGTACCATAAACGCTTTAAGATTGATGGATTAAAGACAGGAACAACAGATGCTGCTGGTGCTTGCTTCATTGCAACTGCACGCCATCAAGGCGGCAGAATCATCACGGTGATAATGGGAGCAAAACATTTAACCAATACAGACCCAGCGCGTTTTATTCAGACTGGTAAGCTCCTTGACTATGTCTATCAGAACTATCAGTCCCTAGTTTTTCAACGTAATGAGGTAATTATAGGTCACACTAATGTAGAAGTTCATAACGGAGAAGCCAGACAAATAAATATTGGTATGAAGAATAAGAGTCTGATTTGGGTACCACAAAATGGTCCAAAATTTAAAGTGGGTTTAATGGCAAAAGTTGTTGAAGCTCCCATTAAAGAGGGGCAAAGAATTAATTATTATTACTTTAAAGCCGGTAAAAATAAAATTATTTCGCTGCAACAGCCTAATGGCTTACTTTTACCAGCTCAGGCATTACAATCAACTAATAAAGTTAACTTTTTAATTCGATTTTGGCGTTGGCTGTTTGGAGGTTAATAATGTCTGAAATAACTGAAAAGATTTTGACAAAAGTAATTAAAAAACGCCCCAGTAATTCACATAAGGGTAATTATGGCAGAATCCTGCTAATTGGGGGCAATGAAAATTATGGTGGTGCAATCATCATGGCAGCTGAAGCTGCGCTTAATAGTGGTGCAGGTCTTATTTCAGTAGCTACCCATCCAGTTAACTTGAATGCACTACATGCTCGTAATCCTGAGGTGATGTTCATCGATTGGCGTGATCGGAACTTATTAAATTTAATCACTAAAATGGATGTTATTGTTTGTGGACCAGGATTAGGAACTAATTCTTTTGCTCATCAAATGATGTTTACTCTTTGTCAGAATGTTTTCCCAAGTCAAACACTAGTTTTGGATGCAAATGCTTTGGACCTGATTGGACAAGACCCTAAGCTGATTCCGACCAATGTTGGCTTGATTGTTATAACGCCTCATCAAATGGAATGGCAGCGTTTAAGTCAAATTAGAATTCCTTATCAAACTGATAGTGCTAATTTAAGTGCTTTAAAAAAGATTTTTCCTATTCAAAATGTTATTTTGGTTTTAAAATCAAATCACACTCATGTTTATACTTGTACTAAAGAAATTTTTGTAAATCCTGTCGGTAATCCTGGTATGGCCACCGGTGGAATGGGAGATACTTTAGCAGGGATAATTGGTGGTTTTATAGCACAGTTTGGTGGCAAGCTAGATTCAGTGCTGGCAGCGATTTATATTCATTCCTTAGCTGGAGATAAGATTGCTAAAATGGATTACGTGGTGCGCCCAACTAAAATAAGTGCAATACTACCTCAGTTAATGAAACAATATGCTGATAAAGGATAGATTTTCCGTTGAAATACAAAATATGATTTGGAGAAAAGTTATTATATGAAAAAGAGTCTATTAAAAGTTCTAACTGCTTTTTGCATTATTCTAATATGTGCTATCAGTCTTGCGCGGATATCTATGCCTACTCAGCCTAAAGTGGGTAATAAAGCCAAAGATGATAAGAAAACAGTAGTTATAAAAACTGCTGCATCTTATCGTCCCTATCAAGACCCTAATGATTTGCGTTCTCCTTTCAATTGGAAAAAAGCGAGTGAAACTAAGCCTTATCCTAAAATAAAGCACTCTGAAAACAATTTAAAAATTAGAGTGTCGCTTAAAGGTAACCGTGTTTATATTTTACGTGGTAATAAAAGAATATATACCATGTTATCAAGCGCGGGACTTTTTAAAAAAAATAAGTCATTAACACCGACTGGAACATATAAAATAAAGTATGATCGTGGTGATTCTTTTTATAATCCTGAATTAAATGAAGGTGCTAATAACTGGACCAGTTGGGATAAAGAAAATGTTTATCTTTTTCATTCGGTTCCAACGAAAGGCAATGGAAAATACAACATTAAAGAAGCTGAAAAGTTGGGAGTTAAGCCTGCTTCTCACGGTTGTATTAGGTTAAGTATCCCTGATTCTCGCTGGCTAGTTGAAAACATCCCTGCCGGAACAAAAGTAATTATCAAAAATAACTAAAAAATTTGGCGCAGACATTATTTACTGTTATAATCATTTGATGAAAGTAGTTAGAAGTAGTAGGCATTTTTTCCAATATAGCGAGCTTGAGATTGATGAGAGTCAGGCTGGAAAAATGACTGAAGGCGTGTCTAACCAACCAAATAGAAAATTTAATAAGCGGATACTTTGTATCAAAAAGAGTGGTACCGCGGGTTATACTCGTCTCTTCTTCATGTTAGTGAAGGAGAGACTTTTTTTGGCATTTAGGAGGGAAAAATGGATTTTAAAGACAAGGTTGTCGAGTTAGTTGCTGGACAGGTTGACCTTTCCAAAGAGCAAATCAATTCGTTAATTGAGAGACCAAAAAATGAAAGCATGGGTGACTATGCATTTCCAGCCTTTGCTTTGGCAAAAGTGGAACACAAAAATCCTGCAGTTATTGCACAAAATATTGCAAGTGAGCTAAAGAGCACTGATTTTGTATCTATCAAAGCTGTAGGCCCATACGTTAACTTTTCAATAGATCATGGCAGATTAATCTCACAAACTCTTGCTGAAATTTTGCAGCAAAAAGAGCACTTTGGGGATCAAAAGTTAGGAGAGGGTAACGTCCCGATTGATATGTCTAGCCCTAATATTGCCAAGCCAATGTCTATGGGTCATTTAAGGTCAACTGTGATTGGTAATTCAATCGCTAAGACTTTGGAAAAGGTGGGGTATTCACCTATCAAAATTAATTATTTAGGTGACTACGGCACCCAATTTGGTAAATTAATTGCTGCTTATAAGCATTGGGGCGTTGAAGAAGATGTTAAAAAAGACCCCATCATGAATTTATTTAAATACTACGTAAAATTTCATAAAGAGGCTGAAAAACATCCGGAGCTGGATGACGAAGGACGTGCGTGGTTTAAAAAATTAGAAGATGGCGATCCAGAAGCAGTTAAATTATGGCAATGGTTCCGTGACGTATCTTTAGCTGATTTTAATCGCATTTATAAAGAACTCGGAGTTACTTTTGATTCATATAAAGGCGAAGCTTTCTTTAATGACAAAATGCAGCCGGTTATTGATGAATTGAAAGAAAAAGGGCTTTTGCATGAATCTCGCGGTGCACAGGTCGTTGACATGGGTAAAGATGAAAATCCAGCTTTGATTGTTAAGTCCGATGGCACTAGTATTTACTTAACTCGTGATTTGGCAGCAGCCATTTATCGTCAAAACACATATCATTTTGTCAAAATGCTTTATGTTGTTGGTAATGAACAGTCACAGCATTTTGTGGAGCTGAAAACAGTTCTGAAGAAAATGGGATATGATTGGGCTGACGAAATTTATCATGTTCCTTTTGGCTTAATTACTCAAAATGGTAAAAAGCTTTCTACTAGAAAAGGGAATGTTGTTTTCCTTGATCAGGTTTTACAGGATGCTGTTAATTTGGCACAAAAGCAGATTGAGCAAAAGAATCCTGATTTGGCTAATAAAGACCAGGTTGCTCATGATGTTGGAGTTGGAGCAGTAATTTTCCATGACTTGAAGAATGAGCGCACTGAAAACTTTGACTTTGATCTGGATGAAGTTGTCCGTTTCGAAGGAGACACTGGTCCTTACGTGCAATACACAAATGCGCGTGCCCAAAGCGTTTTGCGCAAGGCTGCTGAACAAAGTCATATACCCGATCTTTCTAATATTAAGATAGATGATAACTGGTCTTTTGGAGTTGCCAAATCTTTAGCCGACTTCCCTCGTATCATTGCTCGCAGCAGTGCTAAGTTTGAACCATCAATTATAGCTAAGTATGCACTTGATTTAGCAAAGAAGTTTAATAAATATTATGCTAATGTCAAGGTTTTAGTTGATGATGATCAAATAAGCGCTCGGTTAGCTCTGGTTCAAGCGACTTCAATTGTTTTAACCGAAGCTTTGCGACTATTAGGTGTCAATGCTCCTAAAGAAATGTAAAAATTTTCAAAAATAACGTTTTCATCAAATAAAAGATTGTTCAATACTTAATTAATACGATACAATATGACTGTAAGTTTATTAGGAGGTATATTTAATGGCATATTTAGATAATGGTAATCAAATCTTTAAGGATGCTCGTAAAAACCATTATGCAGTAGGTGCTTATAACACTAACAACTTGGAATGGACACGTGCAATTTTGCAAGCAGCTGAAGAAACTAGAACTCCGGTTTTAATTCAGGTTTCTATGGGTGCAGCTAAGTACATGGGTGGCTATAAAGTTGCTAAAGACTTAGTTGAAGACGAAATGGATGCAATGGACATTTCTGTTCCAGTTGTATTGAACTTAGACCATGGTAGCTTTGAAGCTGCTAAAGAATGTATTGCTCTTGGTTACTCATCCGTTATGTTTGATGGTCATGCTTTACCAACTGAAGAGAACTTAGCTAAAACCAAGGAAATCGTTAAGTTGGCTCATGAACGCGGTATTTCAGTTGAAGCTGAAATTGGTAAAATTGGTGAAAACCAAGGAGCTGATGGTGGAGAATTAGCATCTGTTGAAGATGCAAAAACTTTTGTAGCCGCAGGTGTTGATAAACTTGCTTGTGGTATTGGTAACATTCACGGCGTTTACCCAGAAGGCTGGAAGGGCCTGAACTTTGATCGCTTAAAGGAAATTGCTGATGCAGTTTCTGTACCATTGGTATTACACGGTGGTTCAGGCATTCCTGAAGAGCAAGTTAAGAAGGCTATTTCCCTTGGAATTTCTAAAGTTAACATTAACACTGAATTCCAATTAGCTTTCCAAGCTGCTACTCGTAAGTACTTTGAAGCTCATAAAGATGAAGACAAGGACAACAAGGGTTATGATCCTCGTAAGCTTCTTCTTCCTGGTACTGAAGCAATTACAGCTTCAATGAAGGAAATGATCACTTGGCTTGGTACTCCATCAATTGATGACAAGATTAAGTCAGCTGGTTTTGACAAGAGCTCATTGAATTTAGAATAATAAAATAAAAAGTTTGAAAAAACTTTAATTTACAGGCTAATAAATTACGTTGAAGAGACGTTAATTTATTGGCCTTTTTCTTTTTCCAAACTTTTATCTATTCTTTTTGATCAGACTTTATTTTTACTACTGTTTTTTCTTCCTAATTTCCAAAGGAAGTTCGTGGTATTTTTCTCTAAATTTCTTATAAAAAAAGGTTGTATTTGAAATACCAACTGAATTAGCAATTTGATAAACCGAATCATTACTATGCAATAGCTTCTCATAGGCAACTGACAGTCTTTTATCAGTTAAGACATTTGAAAAAGTATCTCCAAGCTTTTCTTTAAATAGGTTGCCTAAATAATTTCTATTATAATTATATTTAGTAGCAATACGATTGAGTGATATTGTTTGATAGGAGTTCATTATCTCTCTTAAGATTAGTAATACTAGTTTATCTTGTTCACTATCATAAATAGTTTTTGAATTAATATTAATATTACGAAATAATAATTTGAAAAAAACATTTATGTACGAGTCTAGTATGGAATCCGCATTTTTTTTGTTTTGTAAATATTCTGTAATCATTAATTCCACTATTGTTTGTAAACTAGATTCGGTATCTTCTTTTTTGAATAAAAGAAAATGTTTATCAAAAATATTAGAATAATATAGGTTTCCAATCGTATCATTTTCACTGATTTTATTTAAATTATCAAATGCATAATTAATATCTCTAAAAACAATATTTATAAGAATATCTTTAAAGTCAAGTGACTTAATAGAATGTACTGTTCCTATATCCAATAGCAACAAATCTCCACTTTCAAGAATTATTCTCTGACCATTAACAATTTCTACTGCTTTTCCACTAAGTACGTAATTGATTTCCACAAATGTATGTGAATGCTTGGGATATGAGGCAAAGCGATTATGCTTCGCAATATAAATCTCTCTGTTTTTAATAAATCCAGTTGTAAAAACAGGTATCTGTGAATTTTCTAAACTAATAAGAGTTTTATTTTTAAAATCGCTATGGAATTTGTGGTCAATTAATTGAGAAGACTCAATGGGATTAGGTTCAAGTAATTGAGCGTATATATTTTTTTCCATTATTCCTACCTGTATTTCTGTTCTAAATGATTAAACTTTTTGATATTGTAGCATTAATATGAATCGCTTACAATTCAAATTGAAAGAAAAAGTAAATGCATTTACATAGAAAGTGATAACATGGAGATTCAATTATGAAAACAAGTCAGACAGAAAAAATACAAGAAAAATTGGGAAAATTATCAGCTTTTTTCAATTCAAATGCTTATATTCAAGCAATTAAAAATGGAATGCTAGCTTATGTACCATTTACTATTATAGCGTCAGTATTTTTAATAATTGGAAGTTTTCCAATTCCAGAAGTAACTAGTTTTTTAGCTTCTCTTTTTAAATTAAGTGTAAATGAATTCGCTGCAAGATTGGGAATAGTAAACGATGCTAGTTTAGTAATTGGCGGTCTAATTGTTTTGCTAGCTATATCAAAAAACCTTGCGATTGAAATGAAGTTAGATGATACACCGATAATGTTAACAGCATTAGTGTGTTTCTTTATTTTGACACCTTATCAGCTTGATAAAAATGGTAATAACATACTTCAGGTTACAAACATAGGGGCTCAGTCTATCTTTTTAGCAATAGTTGTTTCAATTCTTGTCTCTATCATTTATAGAACTATAGATAAAAAAGGGATTACAATAAAATTACCATCTTCAGTGCCACCTGCTGTTTCAAAACCTTTTGAATCAATTATTCCTTCATTGATTGTTATAACTGTCTTTTGGGTTATAAGAATAATTTTAGGAACATATTTTAATTTGAGTGCGCTTGAGATAATTAATAAGATTCTTGGTACACCATTAAAAGCAGTTGGAGGATCAATTTTTGGTATTGTAATAGCAAAACTGTTTTCACAATTTTTATGGTTTTTTGGTATACATGGAGATAGTATCGTTAATAGCGTAATGACACCAATTCTACAGGTATTGCAAGATCAAAATAAAACAGCTTATTTAACGCATAAAGCACTACCTAATGTTATAAATCAAAGCTTTTGGGATCAGTTTGCCAGCATTGGTGTAGCAGGTGCTATAATTGCCATAACTATAGTTGCACATAGCGAAAGATACAAAGCACTAAAGAAAGTTGCACTTATACCTTATATTTTTGGAATAGGTGAACCAACTTTATTTGGTATTCCATTGATGCTTGATTTTACTTACTTTATTCCTTTAATAATAACTCCGGCAGTTTCAGCGATTATTTCATACATAGCATTTGTTACGAATTTAGTTCCAATACCCAATGGAACGGTTCAAGTTCCTTGGACTACCCCTCCAATTATTAGTGGATTTTTAGTAACTGGAAGCTGGCGTGGTGCAATCTTACAACTTGTTTGCTTCATTGTTGCTACACTCATATGGATACCGTTTGTTAAAATTGCAGATGAGCGAAATTTAAAATTAGAGATTAAAAATGAAAAAGGGAAATAATGACTAGAACTTTTCAGGGACATTGGTTAACGCGAAGACATATTAATTATGGTTTAAATGAAGAGAAATATTATCAAAAAAATCCATCAGTCATATATTCTGGGAACTTTAATTTAGAAAAAGTAATTTCCTTAAAGTTAAAAATATGTGTGCTAGGTTACTATATTTTAAAAATTAATGGTAGACTCGCAAGCAATACTGTTTTGAACAACGATTGGACCTATTTTTCGAAAAGAAAATACTACGATGAATATGACATTACAGGCCTGATTCATTTAGGTGAAAATTTTATAGAAGTTGAATTAGGTAATGGTATGTATAATCCATTTCCCTTAAAGTTTTTTGGAAAACATAATTTTCGCCATGGTTTAAAAGATGTTGGAGAACCTAAATTTGTCTTAGATCTTTTAGATTTAGAAGGTAATGTCATTTTTACCAGTAATAGTGCTTGGCATTTAATGACAGGTGATCGTATTTTTAATAATTTATTTTTAGGTGAAGAAGTTGATTCTTCTTTTGAAGGGAAACGGCTATCTTACAAAACTGTAAAACTTACTGAAAAAGAACAGCAAACACTAGTTAAAAGTTTTATTCCAAAAATTAGAGAATTTGAACCTATTCACTTTGTAAAAATGAGCAAGAAAGGTGAAAAGTTAGTAATTGACTTCGGAAAAACAACTTCTGGCTTTTTAAAATTAAACTTTGAATGTACAAAAAATAAAAAAGTTCAGATATTTTATTGCGAAACTAAAGAAAATGGGGAATTAGCTTATGAAACTTCTTTTGCAGGCGGAATTGGAAATATTCCAGGAATAACAGGCGGACCTGGTTCTCCTGAAAAAGCATTTGAAAAGGATGTAATATATGCTAAAAAAGGTACAAATAACTTTAAAAATAAGTTCACTTATCATTCATTTAGGTATATTGAAATAGAAAATTTGAGTATTGATGAAATAAAAAGTATATTTGCCATACCTGTGCATACCGATTTGAGTCAAACAGGTTTGGTTAAAACAAATAATACTTTTTTAAATAATTTATTTGATGCCGGTATTAATACAAGATTAAATAACGTACATTCAGTTTATGAAGATTGTGCACGTGAACGCCTTCAATACGGAGGAGATATTGTTGCTTTAATTACAGCAATGAGTGACACTTTTGATTTAAGCCAGTTTAATCGTAAGGTAATTGATGACTTCTTGTTAGGTCAAACCGATAGAGGTGGAATACCTGAAACAGCTCCTTATATGGGTATTCAAACAAACGGTACAGGAGACGGTGAAGGACCTTTATTGTGGCAAATAGTTTTTCCTTATCTTATATATAAATATTATCAATATTATGCGGATCAGAAATTTGTAGCTGATCGTTATCCATACGTTAAAAAGCAATATGACTATCTAATGTCATGGGATTTATCAACATTAGCTCAAAAAGATATTGGTGATCACGCAAGTCCGAAACTAACAAATTTTTATGAAGCGACGCCTGACAAAACATTTGTGGGTTATTGCACAATATTATTATTCAATGAATTGACAATCAAAATATCTAACATTTCGGGTAAAGAAACAAATGAGTTATTAGAAGAAAACAGAAAAATTAGGAAAACAATTGATCAACTTTATAAAAATGAGGATGGTACATATGGCCAAAGGTCTCAAACTGCATATGCTTTTGCGCTTTTCCTGAATCTGGGAAGTAAAAATATACTTTTAAAAGGTTTAGAAAAAAAAATTAAAGATGAAAAAAATATATTTAATTGTGGAATTTTTGGTCAATCAATTCTTTATACAATTTTACATAAAGAGAACAGAGACGACATTGTTTATAAATGGCTTACCAAGTCAGGTGAGATTAGTTTTAAACACATGTTATCCAACGGAAATCAAGTTTTAAAAGAACAGTTTACTGATGGAAAACTTTCTGACTCTGGTAATCATGCAATGTTTGCTAGTTATCTAAAATGGTATTTTGAAGCTTTAGGCGGTATAAGTCTTACTGAAAATGCTGTGGGGTTTTCAAAAATTTCAGTTAATCCGTATTTTAATGATGAAGTTACAAAAATAAAAACGTCAATTAATACAATGCAGGGTAAAATTGACACTAAAACTATATTTAAAAAAAATCATTGGCATTATTACTTAAGCTTGCCAAATAAGATTGAATATACTTTGGGAACAAATTTAAAGTCATTCACCATAACTATGAAAAAGACAGAAAGCAGAACAAATCTACATTTTTGTCAAAAATGAGTACAAAATTCTTTAATGTAAAAGTAAAAAGTTGGGTAATAAAAAGGCTAATAGGTTAGTGTTATTTACTCCGTAAAAGTGGATTAATAATACTAATTATTAGTCTTTTTTATTTTAAATTCCTTCAACGGCTAGGATTAAATATTGACTGCAAACGAAAAATACCATTTTCATATTCGTACTTTAAAACAGCACAATTTTGAATATGATCCTTACGCTTAAATGTATTATATTTTTCCCATTTCCTATAGAAATTAGCTATAGCACCACCATGGGAAACGATTAAAATTTGTTTATGAGAGGAAGCTACTGCAATATCTGTAATCGCTTTATTAATTCTGGCAACTACTTGTTCTTGAGATTCCCCACCAAACTGGACGAAAAAATTTTTGTAAGGTAAAGGCGGATTTAGGTGCTCTCCTTCCCCTTCATATGTACCAAAATTCCATTCTCGTAAATCTTTATGAGCTTTAAAAGGTAAATTAGTAACTAATTTTAAAGTATCTATTGCCCTTTCAGAAGTGGAACAATGAGCCTCCTCTAAAGCAATCTGCTCATTTTCAAAATAATCTTTTTTCGTAGTTTGTGCTTGTTTAATTCCCAGAGAGGTCAGTGGTGAATCACAAAAGCCCTGAATCTTATGTTGGACATTAAACAAAGTTTGTCCGTGACGCATTAAATAAACGTATTTCATAAATTTGCCTTCTTTTATCTATTTAAACTTAATTGTAACTAAAAAAGTTTTAAAAATCTAAGTGAAAAATGATTGACTTAAACATGAAGTTAAGCGTTATACTCAAGAAAAGGCATAAGGAGGGAAAATTATGATTTTTGAAGAAACATTTACACTGAATAACGGGGTAAAAATCCCTAAACTGGCATTGGGAACTTGGAAAATTCCCGATAATGAAGTAGCTTCGCCAGTCGAATCTGCTTTAAAAATGGGCTATAGGCATCTTGATACTGCTCAAGCTTATCATAACGAGAGTGGAGTAGGTCAGGGGATTAAAAATTCAGGTATTGCTCGTGATCAAATTTTTGTTAACTCAAAAGTAGAGGCCGAAATTAAAGACTATCAAAAAGCTAAAAAATCTATTGATGAAACTCTTTTGCGAATGGATCTTGATTATTTAGATATGATGATTATCCATAATCCACAGCCATGGAAAGAGGTAAACCAATCTGATGACCGGCATTTTGCAGGTAATTTAGAAACTTGGCACGCTTTAGAAGACGCTTTGAAAGAAGGAAAATTACGTGCTATTGGAGTTTCTAGTTTTCAACCAGATGACTTGCAGAACTTAATTGACAATAGTGATGTTAAGCCTATGGTTAATCAAATTCTTTGTCATATTGGTGCAACACCTAAAAAACTAATTGATTTTTGTCAGCAGCAAAATATTATAGTTGAGTCTTTTTCACCTGTTGCGCATGGTGAAGCTTTAAATAATACAGTAATTCAAAAAATGGCAGAAAAATATCATGTTTCAGTTGCACAACTTTGTATTCGTTATGATTGGCAACTTAACACAGTAGTTTTACCTAAGTCTGTCAATCCAGAACATATGAAGCAAAATTCCGAATTGAATTTTGAAATAAGTGAAGATGATATGGCTACTTTGGAAAATATTAATAGTTTTGATTATGGCTCTGCCAGTCATTTTCCAGTTTTTGGCGGAAAAAGATAAGTTAATGTCATAAAAAGTTTTACTTTGGAATTTTGAGGTTAATGCCTTAATGATGTCAACTAAGTAGTATAAAAGTATTTTAAGTCAAGAACTCTCATTTTATGAACTATAGCCAAAATTTATAAAACTTGGAAAGCGGAAACTTTTGTAATCCAAACTTTTTCATATATTTTTTTAAGAAAAATACTACAAATTGCGAAACTTAAATCTTAGATAGACATATTGAAAAATTATATCTTTTGAAATCGTTTGCAATTGGGACAAAAATAAAATATAATAATTTCAGTGAAATTGTTAGCTTTGGCGCAAAATTCATGAAATTAAATATGGGTGCTATTTCGTTTTGAAAGCAAGACCAAATATTAGACTATTTAAAATAGTTAATATTTGGCCTTTTTTATTTTGGCTTAAAACGGAAAGGAGGTAGAAAATGAAGATTCTTCATAAACTAAATAACAGTGCAGCTATTTGTACCAATAGTTCTTCAGACTCAATCATTGTTATTGGCAAAGGAATTACTTTTGGTAAAAAAGAGGGAGATGAAATAGATAAATCGAGAATTGACAAAATTTACACTAACGCTGATCAAAAAATTACTAAACTAATTGAACAAATACCTGATGAATATTTCGAGATGGCAACAATTATAATTCGTTATGCAGAAAGGAAGCTGGAACAGCCGCTTTCGGATGATGCATATTTTGTTATTTCTGATCATATTGAGGGAATAATGTATCGCTATAAGCACAGTATTAGTATGCCATTTGGGTTTATGCAGGAAGCTGAGCTTTTTTATCGAAAAGAATTTCAAGTTGCGGAGTGGATATTGGATTATTTGGATGCGGCTTTGAATGTTGAATTGCCTGATGATGAAATTGGCTTTTTAACTATAGATGTTGTGAATTTGATTGGGAATAACAACGGATTGAATGAGCTCAAACAGATAATGGAAGTTGTAAAAGAAGTCGAAAGGGAAGTAAATGCAGCTTTTCCCAATCTTGATAAAAAAAGTTTTTCGTATAAAAGGTTTAGAACACACTTGCAATACTATGCATATCGCTTTGTATCAAATCAGGAATATCACGATCAAAATATCAAATTTGATTTTGATCAAGAATTTATTACTAATACGAAACAGCTTATAAAGAATATTAATAACAAGCTGAAAGAAAAATATGGACATTCAATGGACAAATTAGAACAGAAATATTTGTTATTACATCTACAACGTTTAATTTATTCAGATAATTGAAATGAGGTAAAAAATGGCTTTAGATTACATTAAAATGTCTAATGAAATTTTGCAGTATATTGGTGGCAAGGACAATTTAACTTCAGTCAATCATTGTGCTACAAGATTAAGACTAGGTATAAAGAGTACAGAAAATGTTGATAAAAAGAAATTAACTCAAATAGAGGGCGTTTTGGGAGTAGAAATAATTTCGAACCAGGTCCAAGTCATTGTGGGTCAAATTATAGAAGATCTTTATAATGCTTTTGGAGAAGTTGCCGGCTTTTCAGGTGCCAGAAATGTAGAAAATAAACCAAGCGTAAAAAAGCGCAAAAATATTGGAACGCTTTTTGTGGAGTTTTTGGAGTTAGTAGCCAAAATTATGGCACCTGTCATTCCTGCTTTAATTTGTGCTGGATTTTTCTCCCTAATTATTATAGTTGCTCAAATGTTTTTCCATTTGAAATCTACTGACTCAACTTATATCATTTTAAACAGTTTGGGCCAAACAGCTCTGTACTTTTTGCCAGTCATGGTGGCATACTCATCAGCTAAGCAATTTGATACGGATCCAATTTTATCAATCATGCTAGCTTGCTTTTTACTTTATCCCGATTGGAGTAATTTAGTTGCAAAGGGTTCTGCAACAGGTTTTACTTCTTACTTTGGATTACCAGTTCATTTGCAAACATATAATGGTCAAGTAGTTCAAATTATTTTATCCATTTGGATTATGAGCCTATTGGACCGCTGGCTTAAAAAAATAATTCCTAATTCAATTCGTTATTTTTTAAAACCTGTATCTCTACTACTTTTAATGTCAATTATTACATTAACACTGACAGGACCGTTAGGTGGTCTGTTTACGAATGGTATTAGTTCATTTATAGCATTCCTCAGAAAAACGGTGCCATGGTTAACAGTACCAGCTATATATACTTTTGCAATGACGGTAGGAGTTTTTATGCCGGGCTTCCACTTGGCATTAATTCCGATAGCAACTCAAAACTTAAGCACTCTAGGTTATGATGATATTATTAATATCTGGTTTATGGCCGGTACATTAGTACCTGGATTCGTTGCATTATGGGTTGCATTAAAATCAAAAAATATTAAAGGTAGAAATATTTCATGGACAGCTGCTATTTCAGCTCTATTTGGAGGTGTTTCAGAGCCGACTGTTTATGGTATTCTATACAAAATGCCAGTTTTGTATGCTGTAGATTTTATCACTGGCTTGATTTTAAGTATATACAACGGAATAGTTGGAACGAAAGCATATGCCTATGGTGCATATTATTTAACTAATCTACTTTTATTTTACAATGCAAAAGACCCTAATAATTTAATCAAAGCAATAGGCGGCATTATACTTGTTGCGATAGTATCTTTTATTGGTGTTTGGTTCACCAAATGGTCATGGAATGATGATGCAAATGTAGATCAAATGTCATTAAAATCTATTTTTGGTAGGAAAAAGTCAGACGACTCTAATATGTCAAATGGTAGTCATAAATTGAAAGAAACTAAACAGTTGTCAAATCTAAAAAATGATATCGTTTCTGCTCCAGTAGTAGGTAAAATTATTTCTCAAAGTGAAATAAGTGACCATGCATTTTCTAGTGGCAGTCTAGGAAGCTGCTTTGGAGTTAGTCCGGAAAGTGATGATATCTATTCTCCAATTGACGGTGAAGTTAATTCAATTGCGCCTACAAAACATGCGATTACAATAAAAGGCGATCATGGTGATGAAGTAATGTTGCACTTAACTTTAGATTCTATGAAACTTCAGCCAAATGATATTTCCGTATTGATTAAACCAGGTGATCAAATTGCACAAGGACAAAAAATAGCAGTATTGCATCGAGAACAATTAAAAAAGCGTAAGTTGGATGATACTGTAATTGTAGTGCTTTTAAACTCAAATAAATATAAAAACGTGAAGTTTGAGAAAAATAAGCTTATTGCTGAAATTTAAGGAGATAATCATATGAAAGAAAAACTTTGTTTTGTGAAATGTATTGATCATGAAGTGCCATTGCAAATAGATTTACCAGATAAAGGCCAAAAATTTCCTGCCATGCTCTTGATTCATGGCTTTATGTCAGCTAAAAATTTAGATGGCCATATGTTACAAGCAATAAGCTCAGAATTGACTCAAAATGGTATTGCTGCGGCAAGAATGGACCTTTGCAGTATGGGTGAAAATATCTGCTCACGTGAAAAATATGGTATGAGAATTATGATTGATGAGGTTAAGGCATGCTTTAATTACTTACAGTCTTTACCATATATTTCTGAAAAAAATGTAGGTATGCTGGGTCACAGTCTTGGCGGTCGTTTAGCTTTTACTTGTTCAACCCTACCTGCGAAATTAATTGTCACGTTAAATGGTGCAATCAATACCAATGAGATTATGGTTCCTTCATATAATAAATTAGAAATGAAGCAGTTAGGTTATAGTATTATACATACTAGTGATGGGAGAGTCGAGTTAATATATCAGAAATTTGAAAAAGACATGAAAGATACTCTTAATATGAATATTAGTTACTTTAAAAACCCAATATTAATTTGTATTGCAGCTAACGATCCTACTCTTGATCCGAATATTGGACTTAATTTTGTCAAAAACTGTCATATGGAAAATGTTGATTCTATTGTTATTGAAGGAGCAAATCACACCTTTAATGCCAAAACAGGTGATTATACCAAATTAATTGAATTGAACAAACAAATGATTCCTTGGATTAGTTCACATATCAAATAAAAATTGAGCATTAATGTTATCGAGTTAACTATGTCTAATTATTAATAAAAAGGTCTACAACATTGAAATTTCAAGTGGTTGCAGGCTTTTTATATATAGGAAAATAATCACATATTGTTTTGGTGTGTATGCCACAAAATAACAGTATAATATATCTAAATCATAAAATCATTGAGATATACAAGGAGATAATTGAAGTGCGTGAAGAATTACGGTTTTTAAAGTGCATTGATCATGAAGTGCCAATACAGATTGATATTCCTGATAGCGGAGATAAATTTCCGGCTATGTTGCTGGTCCATGGCTTCATGTCCTCCAGAAACAATGATAATCATATGTTAGCAAGAATCAGTGAAAAAATAGTTGAAGCAGGAATAGTAGCGGCCAGAATTGATTTATGCAGTATGGGTGAGAACCTATATTCTAGAGAAAATTATGGTATGAAAGTAATGACAGAAGAGGTCAAGGCCAGTTTTAAATACTTGCAAAGTTTACCATATGTTGCAGAAAATAAGGTTGGTTTATTAGGTCATAGTCTCGGTGGACGTTTAGTATTTACTTGCTCAAATTTGCCAGCTAAAATCATAGTTTCTTTAAACGGTGCGATTAATACTTCAGAACCTTTGGAAATGGCATATGATAAATTTGAAATGGAAAATTTAGGTTACTGCATTGTTCATACTAGTAGCGGTGGTGTTGAACTAGTATACCGCAGATTTTTTGACGAACTTAAAACGACTTTGAATAATAACATTAAAAACTTTAAAAATCCGATTTTAGTTGAAGTATGCACCAGTGATCCAACTTTAGATCCCAATATTAGTTTAAATTTTATTAAAAATTGTCATATGACCAACGTAGATTCTTTTACTGTAGAAAATGCAAATCATACATACAATGTTGAAACGGGTGATTTTACCAAACTAAATGAGGTTATTGGCAAAGTAGTTCCCTGGATTAGTTCACATATCAAATAAAAACCAGCTTTCTTAATCAAGCTGGTTACTAGAAAATATTTTTGAGCCTAGCTTTAATGTAAAAAAGTTAGGCTTTTTATTTTACCTTTTTAAATACCGTTGGTTTATTAAGTGCGCGATCAGTCCATAATAATACTTGCTTTTCCTGAAGTTTAATCGGCAAAAGTTCATGCTGGTATAACCTTTCTTCTACAAACATTTTGCCTTTCTCATTTACAAATATTGGGTAGTCCCATTTACCGATGGTGACCAACAAATCACCATTTTTTTCTTTTAGTGTAATTAAACCATATCCTGGATTTTCATAATCGCCTAAAAGATTATCTTCTGCTTTAACATTTTGAGGAATACTACCTTTTTGCTTTTTGATATTTTCTTCACGAATTACAGCTTTTTTATCAACTATCTTTTTAATTTTACTAGTCCAGTCTGTTTCGTGAATAGCCAGAACATTATCAATAGTTTGATAAGCTAAAGCAAAAATGGCATCAGTTGAATCCATATTTGTTGTTGACACAAAAGCTAAGTCAAGGTCAGGAACAAAGCCCATGAAAGAACAATAGCCAATATATGAACCACTATGGTAGAAATACTTATGTCCGCGGTAATCTTCCATCATCATTCCTAGACCATAAGCGCCAAAATTTGCTCCACCATATGCACGGCTGGGAGACATAATAGATTGAGGAAGAAAGTGCTCAGCCATTGCGTTATTTTTGCTTTCTTTTTGCAATTTTAATTGGTATTTTGCCCAAGTTAGCAAATCAGAGATAGTTGAAAGCATGCTGCTGGCACCACCAACTTTACCTGGGGCAATAAATGAGACTTCTTCTGTATCTTCATTATCTCTAATATACGGCTTGACTATTCTTTCACGTGGTGCCTCGTGATGATTAACATAGGTATTATCCAGATGCAAAGGCTCCAGTAAATGCTCGCGCTCAAAAATGCCATAATCTTGATTGATAGCTTGTTCAAAAGCATATGTCGCAACAGCAAATACTAGATTACTATATTGCATTTTGTAACGCAGTTCATGATTAGGCTCTAAAAAACCAACATGTTCTGCCTTTTCTTTTAAAGTAAGATCGTGCTTGTTCATATTAGTAAAACGCATTAAGTCATGAGCTGGCAATCCACTTTGGTGACTTAGAGCATCCCTCCAAGTTAAGTGGTCTTCAGCGTATTTATCTCTTAGTTTAAAACCGGGCCAGTATTTTTTTAATGGCTCATCCAAAGCAATTTTACCTGAATCAGCTAATTGACAAACTGCAGTTGCAAAAAAAGTTTTTGAAATTGATGCTAAGGGATATAAACTATCCTGCTCTGCATTACCAAAAACGTGACTGTAACTATCACCTTTATGATAAACACCTACACCTAAACTGGGTAAATTAAACGTGTCAATAACATTTTTTGCTAAATCGGAAATTTTTTGATTATTCATGTTCACTCTCAATTTCTTTATATAATTTTTCAATAATAAAATTATACAAGAGCATCTAGTAATTTACACTAACGAAGTCGCGTAATTAAAATAATTGTTGCGCTCAATGTGATATTTAGTTAAATGATCATTACTTTATTATCGAAAACAGCAATAGGAGTTTTTAGCACTTAATACTTGAGTAAAAGCCATTGAAGGATTTTTTACTTGAGCAAAGGTATTTTAGCTTTAGGTAGATTGACTTTTAATTGTTCAAATGAAAATGGCAGGACCAGAGAAATTTGATAAGCGGTTAAATGTAAATATTCTTTGTTTACAAAATTGGGATTATACAAAGGATCACCCACAATCGGACAACCTATTGCCGCTAAATGAACACGAATTTGGTGTGTTCTTCCCGTTTCTAGTTCGAGCTTAATTAAAGCAGTATTATTGCTAAAATAGTTTAGAATTTGGTAATGTGTGATTGCTTTACGTCCGTCAGCAATAATCTTGCGTTTGCGCTTATCAAGTGGGTCTCTCCCTATTGGCAGGTTAATTATGCCAGTATCTGCAATTGGCTTAGTCAGATCAACTACTGCTAAATATTCACGGTGAAAAAGTTTACTGCTTAATTCACGATTTAAAATAGGAACCACCGCCGGATTTTTAGCAACCAAAAGTAAACCACTAGTTAGCATATCCAAACGATGTACAATAAAAGGAGAATAACCTAAATAAGTGGCACAATCATTCAAGGCAGTGGTGGTTTCACTTAAGTTAGGATGTGTTTTTTGTCCTGCGGGTTTATTAATAATTAACAGATTTTGATCTTCGTAAATCACTTCTGGCATTTGTCCACTTGCTGGGTACGTATTTTGACTACTCTCAATGTGATTAAGCCATAGCTCAATTTTATCGTCCGGAAAGACCATTTGATTAAAATAATGATAAGTGCCGTTAATCAAAATTTGGTGTTCAGTTCGCAAGTAATGACGCCATTTGCGTGGGATCAGCAAAAGACGCAATAAGTCGTTTACTGAGCATGGTTCGAGATTTTGGGGAAAATTAAATGTAAAATAATAGCTCATAAATATTTGTTAAATCTTTTTGAAAATAAAGGTAATGTCCTCTAATATGATACAATTTTAATTGTTTCTAAAGGAGCAGATAAAATGGAAAACAATGAACCAAAGAAAAACGATAAACGTGGTTTATGGTACCGTTTTGATCATCGTTTTTTTATCGGTCGCTGGATCATTCTGATTTTGCTTACCGTCATTCTCTTGGTTTGTACTTATTATACCGTTAAAGTTAAAACATCCAATATTCCAAATTTAAAAGCGTCATTACCTGCTACGACAGGCATTTATGACCAAAAAAGTCAACGAGCAGGCTCATTATACTCACAAAAAGGAACTTATGTTGAATACAACAAGATTTCACCTAACGTGAAAAATGCTGTAATTTCGACTGAGGACAGGACTTTTTGGAAAAATCCCGGCTTTAGTATTAAGGGAATGGGGCGTGCCGCTCTAAGTATAGTGCTTAATCACGGGCAAATTGCCGGAGGTGGTTCAACTATCACCCAGCAATTAGCCAAAAATGCCTTACTAACTCAAAAACAAACATTTTCGCGTAAAGTTGAGGAACTTTTCTTTGCTATCGAACTTAATCATGTTTATTCCAAAAAAGATATATTAACCATGTATCTTAACAATTCCTATTTTGGTAATGGCGTCTGGGGCGTAGAAGATGCCAGCCAAAAATATTTTGGCAAGAGTGCCAGTCAATTGACAGTTGGTGAAGGTGCAACATTAGCAGGTATTTTGCGTAATCCTAGCAAGTATAACCCTATTGATCACATGTCTTATGCTTTATCACGGCGCAATCTAATTTTGAGTTTGATGGTTGATAATAAAAAATTATCAAAATCACAGGCTGAAAGTGAAAAGAAAATTGGTTTAACTTTACGTGATACATATCACAATAAAGATGGCTATCGTTATCCCTATTTCTTTGACGCTGTCGTTGATGAAGCAATTAATCGCTATGGCTTAAAAGAAGAAGATGTGATGAATAAGGGTCTGAAAATATATACTACTCTTAATCAAAATTATCAGAGTCAGCTGCAAGAAAGATTTAACCAGGATTATTTATTCCCACAAAATGCTGCTGATGGTACTAAAACTCAAGGTGCAACTGTTGTAATGGATCCTACTACTGGTGCAGTAAGAGCTGTAGTAGGAGGTCGTGGCAAGCATGTCTTCCGTGGTTATAATCGGGCTACACAAATGAAGAGACAACCTGGTTCTTCAATTAAACCTATCGTTTCATATGCGCCTGCTTTGCAACAAGGATATCATTATGATTCCCAGCTTTCTAACCAATTGCAGCGCTTTGGGAAAAATGGTTATCAGCCACACAATGTTGACAATGGTTATTCAGATAAAATTCCAATGTATGTAGCTTTAGCTCAAAGTAAAAATGTGCCTGCTGTTTGGCTATTAGACCGCATTGGAGTATCTAAAGGCGTTCAGTCTGCTAATAATTTTGGTTTGAAGGTACCGAAAGAAGATCAAAATTTAGCTTTGGCTTTAGGCGGATTATCAACTGGTGTTTCACCTATCCAAATGGCTCGTGCCTATTCGGCTTTTGCTAATAAAGGTAATTTACCGAACAATTCTTACTTTATTACCAAAATTACTGATGCGAGTGGTAATGTTATTGCAGAAAATCACGATATAGGTACCCATCGAATTATCTCTGAAAACACGGCAAAAGAGATGACCACAATGCTGTTAGGGGTATTTGCAGGTGGTACAGGAACTTCAGCTCAACCTGCCGGCTATCGCGTTGCCGGCAAAACTGGTTCTACTGAAGTTCCTAATACATACGGCTTTGGCACTAAGGACCAATGGATTGTTGGTTATACCCCAGATGTTGTTGTAGCTACTTGGGTCGGTTTTGATCGCACTAATCAGCAACATTTCATGCATGGTGTATCTGAAACTGGTATCACTAGGCTTTATAAAGCAGAAATGGAGGGCATTTTGCCATACACGGCACAGAATCAATTTAGAGAACAAGCGCCAAGGCAAATTATCCAAAATAACGGTGCTGGTACTGATTGGACAAAAGGTTTTGGTGACAAAATTGAAAAAGGGCTCGGATCTGCCAGTGAAAAGATTAATGAATGGTATAATGACATTAAAGGACTTTTAGGTCACTAATTAGGAGGAAAAAATATGATAAATATTTACGATTCAGCAAACCAGGTAGCGGCAGATTTGCAAAAGCTTGATGAATTCAAGGCTTTGGAAAATGCCGTCAATGCAGTAAAAAATAATAAAGAAAGTGCAACTTTGTTCAAGCAGATGGATGAGATGCAAACTAAAATCATTAATTCCCAATCTGAAGGAAGGGACTTTCCTAAGGATTTAGAGGAAGATTATAAAAAGTTGAATGAAAAAGTGCAAAAGAATGATCAAATATTGCAACTTTTGCAAGCAGAGCAGGCTGTCTCTAAAACAATTGAAGATGTTCAAAAGGCAATTACCAAACCCGTTAGTGACCTTTATGACGGTCTTAGAAATTAAAAAATAACGATGAAATTTATCCATTTTGCTGACGCACATTTAGATAGTCCATTTTTGGGGCTATCTTTTTTACCATCTAAGAGTTTTAACCAAATTCAAAAAGCTCCGATGCAGTCTTTAACTAATATTGTTGATTTAGCTATCAAAGAAAATGTTGATTTAGTATTAATTGCAGGTGACACTTTCGATAGTTTCAAGCCTAATCCCAGCGCCCAGATTTTTTTCGCACGTGAAATTGAGCGCTTAATCACAGCTAAGATTCAAGTAGTTATGATCTTGGGCAATCACGATCATATGGCAAAAGAAGACCTTTTGGTACCCGAAAACCCGTATTTTAAATTGTTAGGTGAGGACGAAAAAGTTGAAACTGCTTCTTACACTACTAAAAGTGGTTTTGAATATGACGTGACTGGTTTTTCATATTTGGCTAATCATATTACTGATGATCTTGCCGCCCAATTTCCTCCTAAAAGTAATCATTACACTTTTGGTATTATGCATGCTCAGGAAAGGGCAGGTTTGAGCTCTCAAAATGTATATGCCCCTTTTAGTTTAAGTGAATTACAAAATCTTAATTACGATTATTTTGCTCTCGGTCATATCCATTTAAGGCAGGTATTGTCAGAAACACCACTAATTGTTTATCCTGGCAATATTCAAGGTCGTCACATTAACGAAAATGGTCCAAAAGGCTGTTATTTAGGCACTATTGATGAGCAAACAAAGCAAACCAAAATTCATTTCGTTCAGACTAATCTTATTTCATGGGATAAAAGACAGCTTGAATTAACTAAGCCAATAGCGAAAACCGAGCTGGAAAAGATGATTATTAATTGCTTGAAAGCGGCTGCCACTACCTATTTTTGCTTACAAATAAAGGGCGCAGATTTTTTAAATGAAAAAGAAACAGAATTAATTCAAGACAGTGATTTTTGGCAAATGATTTCAGAAAAACTTGCTCATGGTTCTCAGTTGGTAGATGTGCGTTTTATTAATGGAAGCAAATTAGCAGTTGCTGTTAACGATCAAAAATATTTTAAACAGGCTGAAGAAGAGATTTTTGCCACGGATCAATTTGCTCAAATTAGTAAAGACTGGTCCTTAAAAACTGAGTTTACTAATAATTTAGCTCAAGACTCAGATTTTATTCAGGAGGTTAAACAACTGGCAGAAGTAAAACTGAACAGTAAATTGAAAGGAGTCAATGATGAAATTAATTAAACTTAAGATAATTAATTTTGGTCAATTTTCAAATTTCACCTTTGATTTACTTAATCCTGACATTAACGTCTTTTATGGTGCAAATGAAGCAGGGAAAAGCACAATCGTTGCTTTTATTAAGCAAATTTTATTTGGCTTTCATCTTGCTTCACACAATTCGCCCTTTTTTGAAAACTACACTCCTTTGGCACAAGTTAGTCCAATGGGAGGCTATTTGCTTTTTGAGAATGAAAAAGGACAGTGCTATGAGCTGGAACGGCTTTACGCACATGGCAAAGGCTCTAAATTAGGCACACTAACAGTTAAATGTGACAATCAAGTAGTGCCCGAAAATGTTTTTTTTGACCAAATAAAGAACATTGACGGTAACTTTTATGCCGACAGTTTTATCTTCAATCAGGATATGTTGACCAAAGTTGATCAGATCAAGCAAAAGGACTTATTAGAACGCATATATTACCTAGGCGCAGCCGACAGTGACAAATTGATAACTGTGCGCGATGATTTTGCCAAAAACGCTGACAGTTTATTTAAAAAGAAGGGTAGGAAACTTCCGGTTAATCAGCTTTTGCTGCAGATTCAAGAACAGCAAAGTAAAGTAAGTGATTCTGAAAATGAGTTTTCTGTTTATAAAGAGCTAAATAGTAACTTAAAAAAGCAAGAAGAGCTGCAGCACAATGAAGAGGAAAAAAGACTAGAACTGCAAAGAAAATATGACAGCTTGGAGAAGATTGAAAAGCTTGTCCCCAGTTACGAAAAATTGCAGAATTTACAAAATCAGATCAAAACAATTCACTTTGACTCGGAGCAATATCAATCTGCACAAAATTTAGCAATTCAAGCAGAAACTTTGCGTAAAAAACAACAAAAAATCTCAGAAAAGATAGATAAATATCCTCAAGATCAAGATGAAGATGTGAGAGGAGCAAAGCTGCTGCAAAAGAAACCGGAAATTTTACAATGGCAAGCAGAATATCGCAGCTGCATACAAAAAGAGTCGCAAATTAAAAACGAGCAACAGCAGCTCATTACTCTTGATCCTAACCTGAATCAAATTGCTGCATTGACCCAAGAGCAAGTAATTAAGCTGCAGGAAGATTTTCGAAAATTACCGCCAAAAGAAACAGTTATTAACCAGGATAAAAGCACTAAGCCTAAACAATTTCTTTTGCTAGGTGGAACCATTTTCATTTTAGGGCTAATTTTACTATTCATTGCGCGTGCCTTCGGTTTGCTTGCTACGGGTGTTGGTATAGCTCTTGCAGTGTTTGGTTATTACCAGCAAACGCAAGTGCAAAAATCTGCTAAAGTACAAGCTGAAAGAAACAGAAGAGTTAAAGAGCAACGGTTTTTATTTGAAAAACAATATGGCATTAATCCCAGCAATTTAGATCTCAATAATTTAATTAATGAATGGAGACAGTATCAGGTTCTGTCCCAAAACTTGAAGAGAAATCAGTTGCGTAAATCGGAGTTATTTGATTTACTCACACCGTTTGCTGTCGAGTTAAGTCAAGAACTGAAACAAGCAATAGATGCAAATTTTTCGGATGTATTGCGTGCTTTAGACCAGCTTGCTGAAAAAATCGATACGGATCGTAAACGCAGAGAAAAGCAAAATAGTTTAAAAAACAATTTAACTGAAAATGATGAAGAGCTCCAAGAAGTTAATGTTAAGTTAAAAATGATTTTGGCTAGAGCTCAAGTCAACAACTTAAATGAATATAAAGAAATTCAAAAACAAAAGCTGAAACAGGATAATATTAAAACCCAGATTAGTGCTCTCAAATCCAGTTTGCAAAGCGATCTCACCCAATTGCAAGAATTTGTACAAGATAAAAATAGTGGACACAAGAAATTACAGGATTTAGCGACTCAAATTTCCTTATTTAATGAAAAAATTAAACTTTTACAAAGTAAAACGGCTGAAACTAAAGTCAAGATGGAAAATCTAGCCAGTTCAACGGCGGTATTCGAAGAAAAACAAAAACTGGCAAACTTAAGAACTAAACTTAGAAATTTAAGTGCTGAATATTTGGCTAATTTATTTACTGCCAAGTGGATTAGTCGCGCACTTGACCTTGCCTCTAATGAACGGTTTCCTAAAATGCTAATTACTGCAAAAGAATATTTGCGACTATTGACAAATAATCGGTATAATAATATTGAAATAGGTAAAAAAATAACGGTTACTCGTTTTGATGGTAAAAAATTAGCGGTGGAATATCTTTCTCGGGGTACCTCTGAGCAACTTTATTTTGCTTTGAAACTGGCTTTTGTTGAACACATAAAAGATCAAATTAATTTACCAATTTTGATTGATGACTCTTTCGTTAACTTTGATGACCAAAGGATTAATGAAATCGAAAAGTTGCTTCAGACAATTGCGCAAAGCAACCAGGTATTAATTTTTACTGCCCAAAGAAGCCTTGTTGATAAACTGCAATTACAGCCGCTAACTTTTAAGAAAGGAACCGAACATGTATAAACGCTTACTGGATTATAATGATGGCGAAGAATTAGAGTTGGTCGTGTTAATTAAGAACTCGCAACTAAGACACACCAAAAAGGGTAAGCTTTATTTGGCAATGTCATTTGGTGATTCATCTGGTGAAATTCGCGGTAATTTTTGGGATGCCAATGACCAGGATGCCTCTACATTTAATTCAGGAACAATTGTTGAACTTAACGGCAAACGGGAAGAATATCAGGGCCAGCCACAAATAAAAATTTATAGTTTACGTGTTGTTGGGCCTGAAGAAGGTTATGATCTCAGGCAGTTTATTAAATCAGCACCTGAAAAAGTTGCTGATATGAAGGAAGAAATCAATCAGTATGTTTTTGAAATTTTAAATCCAACTTGGAACCGAATAGTACGTTTTTTATTAAAAAAATGGGATAAACGCTTCTTTGAGTTTCCAGCTGGAAAAAGTAACCACCATGCCGTACGAGGAGGTCTAGCATACCATACATTGTCAATGTTGCGCGATGCCAAAGGATTGGCAAATAATTATGCGCAAATTAATCGTTCGTTATTATATGCTGGCTGTATTCTGCACGATATGGGTAAAGTATTGGAATTAACTGGTCCGGCTGCAACTCAATATACTAATGAGGGTAACTTGATTGGCCACTTGGTTTTAATTGACGAGCAAATTATGTTAGCGGCGCAACAATTAAATATTGATCTTGAATCAGAAGATCTACTCTTATTGCGTCACATGGTTTTATCTCATCATGGTAAATTTGAGTATGGTTCCCCCAAACTGCCGGCGCTCCTGGAAGCAGAATTGTTACATCGCATTGATGATTTAGATGCGTCAATTTATGCTATTACTAATGCATTACAACATACACGACCGGGGAACTTTACCGAAAACATTATGAGTCAGGGTGGTCGAAAATTTTATCGACCTAAAGATGATGAATCCTTAGCTAAATCACATAAATTAGAATAGTTACTCAGAGAATACGAGAAGCAAATAACTTAAAAATTGCAAATGCATAGCTAGAAAGCAGCTAAAAGTATGACATTACTTTTAGCTGCTTTTTTAATTTACTTTAATTTGAAAGAGGATGCTCTTGATTACACCGTTAGCAGTCCAAAAATAAAAAGCAATGCAATAATTGATATTTAAAATATTATTTTATGATTTTAAAAAATATAACTTTATTTTAAAATATATCTTTCGATTATAAAATGTTTAGCGTATAGTAAAAGACGTAGATATATTTAAATTATTGATTACTTTTATTGATAATTTTAAAAACAGGAAGGATGTATATATTAATGAAAATATACCAAGAATATGATAAGCTGAATTATTATCTGACGTTAATTTTTTCCGGCTTAGTTTATCCAATGATAAATTTATTACTTGCCCTTGTCTTAAAAAAGTTAATTGATTCAGGAATTGCGAGGAATATTAGTGCTTTAAAGCAAACGATATTTGCTTGTTTATTGGTATGTATTTTGTTGACCTGCGCTGTTTTTGTTAGTGAGCAGACTAAAAACAAATTTAGCAACAATTTTAGTAAGAAGTATAGAAAACAAATTTTTAATAAAATTATTACAAGTGATTTAAATGAATTTAACAACAGCAGTATTGGCGCTTTTTTAGCAACTATGACAAATACCATTTCAACTATTGAAGAAAAATACATTAAAAGCTACTTTAATGTAATATCTGATTTATCTCTATTAATATTTTCAATTTTTGGAATGTTTATGATTAATTGGAAACTATCAATAGCTGTACTAATAGTCAGTTTTGCACCTATTATATTTATGAGTTTATTAGGTGGTAAAATGCAAGAAAAGCAAAATGCAGCTTTGGTACAACAGAACGCTTATGTTTCTAAATTAAAAGATGCGCTTTCCGGTTTTCTAGTTATTAAGAGTTTTAATATTGAAAGGCAGATAAGTAAAGAATTTGAAAATAATAATAATAGACGCGCAGATAGCGAATTTTCTTTGTCAAAGCTTAACAACGTTTCGACAGCGATTTCAGATTTTTCAGGTTATTTGGTTTTTCTAGTAGCTTATGGACTCGGTCTGTTTATGATTTTTAATGGCAGTACGAGTATTGGAGCGGTCACAGCAATTGTTCAATTAGTTAATTTCATCGTGCTGCCTCTGAGTAAATTGGGCATTGAGCTGAATAACAAAAAAGCTGGAGAAGCTGCTATTAAATCATTAAATCAATTATTAAACAAAATACATACACCAAAAAATACCAGTAATTATCATAATCTAAAAAAATTTGAGAAAGATATTAAGTTCACTAATGTCAATTTTGCGTACCCGCAACAAGGTGAATTAGGAAAAAGAGTACTTACAAATGTTAATTTACGAATAGAAAAAGGAAAAAAATATGCTCTTGTGGGTATGTCGGGCAGTGGTAAAACCACATTGCTAAGGTTATTAATGAGATACTACCAGCTGGGAAAAAATAGTAGTATCAGTATTGACAATGTAAATATTAATAATATTGAATTATCATCACTCTACCAACTGATAAATATTGTGCAGCAGGAAGTCTACATTTTTGACAATTCTCTTGGATATAACATAACTTTGGGCAAATCCTTTACCAAGCAAGAACTAAACTATGCTATTAATAGATCTGGCTTAAGAAGATTGGTTGAAAGCAATGCTAAAGGAATTGAAATGGATGTTGGTGAAAACGGTAAAGAGATATCTGGTGGACAGAAGCAAAGAATTTCAATAGCACGAGCATTAATTAGAAAAACGCCAATTTTATTGCTTGATGAGGCAACATCATCTTTAGACCAAAAAAATACTATTGCAATTGAAAATACCATTTTAGGAATAGAAGATCTAACAGCTATTGTAGTTACCCATAAATTAAATCCTAACTTATTAAAAAAATATGATGCCGTGATTTTCATGAAAGATGGATCTGTCACTGAACAAGGTTCTTATGAAAAATTGATTGAGCAAAAAGGTGATTTATATAACTTATGTAGTTTAACTGCTAATTAACTCGACAAATTATGTCAAGTTATCTGGTCAATCAGAAAGTTGCTGTAAGAGCAAAGGTTATCTGTAAATTTAATTAAAAGTATGTTGAGACATTACAATCAAAAAATTTAATGCAAAAATCCCGCTAATAGCTATTTGTAAAAATAACTGATAACGGGATTTTTATATTTTTATTATTAAACTGGTCTTAACTCCTATAATTCAATTACTTTTTGTTATTAGAAGTAGAAACGTAGGCAGCTAAAACATCTTTAAGATCATTATCCTTTATGTTGACTCCAGCCTTTTTAATAACCTTGGCAAGGACGTCATGCATGGTTTGTTGATCTTGCGACATTGATTGATAAATTTGGTCATCAATTTCTTTTTTATGTGAAGCAAAAGAACCTTTGGCAGGGTGTTTAATCATTCTAATTACGTGGTAACCTGATTGAGATTTGACTGGGCTCTTTGTAGTTTCACCGGTCTTTAACTTAAATGCTGCATTTTTAAAAGCTGGATCTAGACTAGTATCAGTAGAATCAAATGCTGGCAGTTTACCTTCTTTGTTTTTTGTTCCAGTATCTAGAGAATACTTTTTAACTAAGCTCTTGAAACTTTTACCATTTTTTAGTTCTTTAGTGATTTCTTCGGCTTTGGATTTCTTTGAAACCAAAATGTGTTGTACTGTAACTTTAGGCTGATATGCTTTCCAAGCTTTTTCTTCTTGACTCTTCGAAATCTTTTTAATATCTTTCAAAGCAGCTTCGGACAGCAAGTTTGTTTTCAAGTTTTGCTTGAAACTTGCAGCAGTCATACCATTTTGTTGTAAAACGGCATCAAACTGACTGCCATATTGTTTCTTGTAGTTGTTATATTGTTTGTCAACTTGCTTTTTGGAAACCTTGTTGCCATATTGTTGTTCTAAAACACGATTAATAATCATGTTTGCCAAAGCAGTTTTACCCGCCTGAGATTTTTTCATGTCATCATAATACTCTTGCTGGGTAATCTTTCCGCCTTTATAAGAAGCAACGGTTTTGCCACCATTAGAACAAGCAGCTGTTGATAATGCCATACCGGCTACGGCAATCACTGCTGCAGCTTTTTTAATATATTTTTTCATAAAATAAATTCTCCACATCCTTAATAAATTAAGTCACCGACAACTAATATAACATAAACTGGCAAAACTAGTTTTTATTTTTATTTTTTTTAAAACAAAAAAGAGAGTTTCTTTACTATTTTTTAGAACTATTAGTTTCATTTGTGCTATTGGAATTAATTGTTGCAGTTTTGGCTTTCAACTTGTCCATAATCCGATTGATACTGATTTGATAATATTCTATTTCGTTTTGTAACTCAGAAAAAGTTTTCTTTGCTAGCGGCAAAGATTTTTTTAATTCTTGCTGAGCAGCCTTAAATTTATTGTTTGCTACAGAAATGTCACTAATATCTTCTTTTACTGATTTTATTTGCTTTTGCACAGGAGGAAACAGGCGATCGCCATTTTTATCTTTGAACAGTGAAAGGACCACACCAAAACCCGCTCCTACAGCCAGTCCTAAACTAAAACGTTTCATCTCATCACCTTAAAATTGTGCTCTAATAGCAGCAGCAACCTTTTCATAATCTTCTTCAGTGTATTTTTCTGCGTTGTTTCGTGTAGCAATCTTTAAGCCATCACCTTCAAACCGCGGAATGAAATGGATGTGCGAGTGCATAACTACTTGACTTGCACTGGCACCATTATTGCTGCTAATATTCATACCGGTGATTCGGGGATCAAATTTTTTAATTGCGTTAGCAATGGTAGGAATATATTGTAAATAGCGTTGAGCATCTGCTTGGGTATAATCAAAAAAGTTTGTGATGTGTTTTTTAGGTACCATTAAAGTATGACCGGGATTAACTTGAGATAAATCTAAGAAAGCTTTTACATCGTCATTTTCAAAAACAGTGTAGCTGCTTGCTTCACCCTTGATAATTTTACAAAATAAACAATCTTTATCTAAATCTTCCATTTTAAAACCTCTACATTTCAAAATTTAGTTTCTTTTAATATCATGCTATCATAATAAATGAGTAAATTCATTAAAAGAAAGATAGGAATTATGACTTTAAAAATTGAGCATTTGACAGGTGGCTATACTGGTGTGCCGGTCATTAAAGATATTAATTTGGAAATTAAACCAGGAGAGGTTCTTGGAGTGATTGGCCTAAATGGCGCTGGTAAATCTACTACTATTAAACACATTCTAGGATTACTAAGACCGCAAAAAGGGAAAATTACGCTAAATGGCATTGATTTAGCGGCTCAACCTACTAAATTTAAAAGACAGGTCGCATACATTCCTGAAACGCCAGTTTTATATTCAGAATTGACTTTAAAAGAGCATCTTGATCTGACAATTCTTAGTTACCAGTTAGATGAAAAACAGGCTTGGGCAAAGGCCCATGAGTTGCTACAATTGTTTAGGCTGGATGACAAGTTAGATTGGTTGCCGATTCATTTTTCTAAGGGTATGAAGCAAAAAGTGATGATTGTTTCCGCGTTTTTAGCAAATACTGACTTACTGGTAATCGATGAGCCGTTCACAGGACTTGATCCGTTGGCAGTGGCTAATTTAGTGCAATTGATTAAAGATGCTGCTGGTCAGGGCAAAATGGTGTTAATGTCAACTCACATTTTAGCTGACAGTGTGCAGGCTGTTTCTCGTTATGCGGTCTTAAACAATGGCAAAATTAAGGCTGCCGGCACTTTGGCTGAAATTCGCATACATTATGGTCTGAAGGAAACGGATTCATTTGACCAAATTTACCAAATTTTAAGTCAGGAGCAACAAAATGCGTAATTTGGCTAAAAAGAGGCTACAGGAAAACTTGCGTCAGTCTTTGAAATATCTAGTATTGGTTTTTAATGACTTCTTTATCTTAGCTCTGATTTTTCTTTTTGGAGCACTCATGTTCTGGTATGCACAGGCAATGAAGACCATGCCTGAAAATCTATGGTATTATCGTCCCCTAGTTGGTGTTTTGCTGTGGCTGCCACTTTTAATAGGCAAACTGGTAACACTGCTAAAACCAGCTGATTTACAATTTTTACTGCCTGAGGATGAAAATTTATCATCATATTTGCAACCAATGTTAAATTACAGCCTGATCGTACCTACAATTTGCTTAGCTTTGATAGCAGGAACTGTATTTCCATTTGCTACGATTAAAGCAAGAATTGAACCTTTAGATTATATTTTCGCAGTTTTTGCTGTTTTTCTAGCTAAGATGTTGCAGCTTAAAATTATGGAATATAATTTGTTTTTTAACCGTAAAATTGCCATTTCTATGGTAAATATCCTTTTCCTTTTTTTATTCGCATTGGGAATGTTTAGACCAAAAAGTATGATAATTGTTGCAGGCTTGCTGATAATTATTTTGATTATTTTGATTTTAAAACCGCAACATGTGGCCCTTTTTGACTGGCAATTTGCCATTGAGCAGGAAGAAAAACGTAAAAACGTTGTTTATAATGCTTATAGCATGTTCACCGATGTTAAGGAAAGGCAAACCAATATTAAAAGACGGAAATATTTGGACTTTTTATTGCCCAAAAATTTGACAATGGAAAATCCTAATAAGTTTTTGTATAGGCGCTCAATTCTTCGTAATCCTGAAAACATTAATCTGGTAGTCAGGATGACTGCTTTTGCAATTTTAATCTCATGGTTAGTGCAGAATTGGCTTTGGGCATTAGGCTTGTCCTGCTTAGTAGTATTCTTAACTATTTACCAGTTAGTCCCAATGGTTGATGAATTTGATAACAATATCATGTATCGTGTTTATCCTATTGAGCGCACTAAACGAGGTTTAGATCTCGTTTCTGCGCTTGCTGGAATAATGCTGGTACAATGGTTCATCATCAGTATTTCATGGCTGATAACATTACCTATCAGTTTACATTTGTTTGAAGCAATGGGGATTTTAGTTGTTTTCAGTTGTGCGGTATTAAGGTTATACTTACCAGCAAAAGTAAAGAAAAGGAAGTTGTAAATAAATGAGACTACGTAACAAACCGTGGGCTGTAAAACTTGTGCAAGAACATCCAGAAAGTGTGATAGATCGCCCTGATCTGACTCAAAAGATCGATTGGTCAAAACGGTTTGCTGATATTTCAAAGCCATTGGAAATTGAAGTTGGTCCAGGTAAAGGGAAATTTATCACTACAATGGCTGCTGAACATCCTGAAAAAAATTTTGTTGCGCTTGAACTGCAAATGACAGCAGCTGGCATCATTTTACGTTCAAAACTGGCAAAAAATTTGTCTAATTTACAAATTTTATGCGCAGATGCTGCTAATATTGACTGCTTTTTCGAAAAACATAGTGCAAATACCATTTATCTAAATTTTAGTGATCCGTGGCCTAAAACTAGGCACGAAAAGAGACGATTAACCTATAAAACTTTTTTGCAAAAATACCAGACTGTTTTGCAAGAAAATGGTCAGATACAATTTAAAACAGATAATGCAGGTCTTTTTGCTTATTCTCTTCAGAGTATGAATAATTTTGGCATGCATTTTGATTTTGTTACAGTTGACCTCCATAATGAAAAAGAAGAGATTTTGACTTCAAATATTGAAACCGAGTATGAGCATAAATTTGCCAGCCAAGGCAACCCAATTTATGCCTTGCATGCTGATTTTGGGGTAAAATAGGTAATGATAAGGATTGAGAGGTTTTTTCAAAATGGAACAAATAAAAGAATTAGATCAAGAAAAATTAGATGATATTACCAAAAATGGTCGTGTGGTTTTAGAATTTTCTGCTGGTTGGTGTCCTGATTGCCGTTTTTTGGATCCGTTTATGCCGGAGATTGAAAAAGATTTTTCTGACAGTAAATTTTATCAAATTGACCGTGACGGTTCTGTAGATGTAGCTAAGGAAATGAATATCATGGGTATTCCTTCTTTTGTGGTCTACCAAGATGGTAAAGAAATTGGTAGACTAGTTAATAAGGACCGTAAAACCAAAGAAGAAGTTGAGAGCTTTTTGCGGTCACTGGACTAAGTGAAAGAGGATAATTGATTAATGATTACTAGTATTAATAAACGTAGCTATCCCAATACCCTAATTGTGATTTTAGGTCAGGATAAGGGCAAGAGCGAATATGAGGAAAAAGACGATGTCACACGAATTACTGATGAAGATGGCAATGTGACTGGATATAATTTCTTCAATGTCGACCAAATTATTGCTTATGACAAATTGCCAGACGGTCAAGTTAAACTGACTAATGACGATTTAGTAGCATTAAATAAAAAGCTGGCAGAAGTCGGTTTTAATGATCAACTTGCTTACGGTAAGCCAACGCTGGTTTATGGCTATGTCAAAAGCTGCGAAAAACATCCTGACTCTGACCACCTTCATGTTACTACTGTTGAGGTTGGCCCTGATGAGGAACATCAAATTGTCTGTGGTGCTCCTAATATTGCTCAAGGGCAAAAAGTAGTGGTGGCTTTACCTGGCACTTTAATGCCAAATGGCCAAATGATTTGGCCTGGTCAATTACGTCATGTTGATTCTTATGGGATGATTTGTTCGGCTCGAGAATTAGGTTTGCCGCACGCACCGCAAAAACGGGGAATTTTAGTAGTTCCAGACACTTTTGCTGTGGGAGACGCGTTTGATCCTGACAAATGCGATGCACTTTTGGCAAGTGGACAAATTAAATTATAAGATTAAGGGACTCTATCAAGTTATTGGTAGAGTCTTTTTTCATAGTAATGCAAAAGTGGGCTATGGCTTTTCATTGTTTCTGCACACTTTCTGTTAGAAATGATAAAATAAGAGGCAATGATAAAATTATGGAGTTTGGCAAATGTTAGATAAAAATAAGCAAATTTGGTTTATCGGTATTAAAGGAACTGGAATGGCTTCTTTAGCCTTAGTATTAAATGATTTAGGTTTTCATGTCGCTGGTAGTGACATCAAAAAATATACTTTTACACAAGAACCGCTCGCAAAAGCCGGAATTAAAGTGGCAGAGTTTAGTGCAAACAATATTAAAGATTCTGGTCAGGTGATTGTTAAAGGAAATGCGTTTAAAGATGACAACGTAGAAGTAAAAACTTGTGAAGAAAAGAAGATTGCCTGGCAGAGCTATCCTGATACTGTAGAAGAAATAATCAAGATGCATACCAGTATTGGTGTTTCTGGAACTCATGGCAAAACTTCTACTACTGGTCTTTTAGCTCATGTTTTGGGTGAAGCAGCGCCCACATCATACCTAATAGGCGATGGTGAAGGAAAAGGAGTTAAAGGGTCCCGCTTTTTTGTTTATGAAGCTGATGAGTATCGCCGCCATTTCTTGGCATATCACCCTGATTATCAAATCATGACCAATATTGATTTTGATCATCCGGATTATTTTAAAGATCAAGCAGATTATACTTCAGCTTTTCAAACTGCAGCTGATCAAACCCAAAAGGGACTATTTGTCTGGGGAGGTAATGACAGATTAAGACAACTGCATTCTGTCATTCCTAAATACACTTATGGCTTTGAAGAAAATGATGATTTTCAGGCGGTTGATGTTAACCGCACTACTACAGGCTCAAGTTTTACAGTTTTAAAGCACGGTCAGAAGATAGGTAAGTTTACAATTCATCTTTTTGGCGATCATAATATTTTGAATGCTACTGCCGTGATAGCTGTTGCTTATACTGAAAACATTCCGCTAGCAGACATTCAAAAGGGCTTACTTACTTATCAAGGGGCAAAACGTCGCTTTTCTGAAAAGGACTTTAAGGATATTAATATCATTGATGATTATGCCCACCATCCGACTGAAATGCGTGCGACAATTCAAGCTGCTAGACAAAGGTTTCCCCATAAACGCTTAGTTGTCGTTTTTCAGCCACATACTTTTTCGAGAACAAAAAAATATGCGCAAGATTTCGTAGAAATATTAAGTTCAGTGGATAAAGCATACATTACTCCTATTTATGCTTCAGCTAGAGAAGCTAGCGGAGACATTTCAAGTAATGATTTGGTAGCTAAAATTCCTGGTTCTGAAGTAATTGACCTTGATAATATTTCAGACTTAACCCAGAACAAAGACAGTGTCATTGTTTTTATGGGCGCAGGCGATATCCAGAAATACGAAGATGCTTTAGAAAGATTACTAAAATAAATTAAGTTATTAAGATCGAGTTTCAAGACTTGATCTTTTTGCTTTTTATAACAGATTTTACATGTAATAAGGTACAGAGAAATCGGTATCGTACAAGATGAATGGAAAAACTGTTAAAATGGTAGTTAAATAAAGAAACTTGGTTTAAATTTAAGGAGATCAAATGGCTGATAAAAAATTACTTTTAATTGATGGTAATTCAGTTGCCTTTCGTGCTTTCTATGCACTGTACCGCCAACTTGAAAATTTTAGAAATCCTGAAGGATTGCACACTAACGCCATTTATACATTTAAAAATATGCTTGATGTCGTGCTGAATGACGTTGAACCTGACCATGTTTTAGTTGCTTTTGATGCAGGTAAAACAACTTTTAGGAATAGTATGTATGAAGACTACAAAGGTGGTAGACAGAAAACCCCGTCAGAATTATCTGAACAATTACCCTACATTCAGGAACTTTTGCATGATTTGGGTCTTTCAACGTATGAACTTGATAACTATGAAGCTGATGACATTATTGGTACATTTGTAACTATTGGAGAAAAAGAGGGCTTTAAAATCACAGTTGTTACGGGCGACAAGGACTTGACGCAACTGGCATCTCCTCAAACTACTGTTATGGTTACTAAATCTGGTGTTTTAAACTTGGAAGCTTATACTCCTGAACACATGAAAGAAGTTAATGGGGTTACACCAACTGAATTCATTGATATGAAAGCATTAATGGGTGATAATTCGGATAATTATCCTGGTGTCACCAAAATAGGGCCCAAAAAAGCTTCACAACTTATCCAGGAATATGGCTCAGTAGAAAATCTATATGATCATATAGATGATATGAAGCCTTCTAAAATGAAAGAAAACCTGATTAATGATAAAGATAAGGCTCTACTAGGTAAAAAGCTGGCAACAATTGATCGTAATGCCCCGTTAACTATTGGTATTGATGATGTCAAAAGGCGTGAAGTTGATTACCAAAAATTGCGTAGATTCTATGAAAAGATGAATTTCCGTAAATTCTTGAGTCAGTTAAACCCTGAAAGAACTGCTCAACCAAAAGAACAAGCTGCACAGAATAATAAAGCAGTTGATTTTACAGAGCTTGGGGAAAATGACATTAACAAGTTTGCAGTTAAAGATGGTCAAACTATTACTTTTTACTTAGGAATGCTGGGTGCCAACTATCATTTAGCAGATTTTGTTGGTTTTGCCTTAAAAATTGATCAGAAAATATTTGTTAGTCGCAACGTGGAGCTATTAAAAGAAGATAAACTTAAGAATTTACTTGAAAATAAGCAAATTGCCAAAAATGTGTTTGACTTAAAACGAACTACAGTTGGTTTAAACCGATTGGGTATTCATGCTCGCGGAATTGATTATGACATGTTACTTGCTTCATATTTGATCAATAACGAAAACAATTCTGACGATATGGGTGAAATTTGTCGCATGTACGGTGATGATTCGGTTAAAAGCGATTACGACGTTTACGGCAAAGGTAAAAGCGTCCATATTCCAGAGGACGATCAGGTGTTGTTTAACCATTTGGCTGGCAAAATTGAGGCAATCGAGAACTTAAAAGATACTCTGCTGGCTAAACTAAAAGAACACGAGCAGGACGACCTTTTTGCCAACATTGAAATACCGGTTGCGCGGGTTTTGTCTGTCATGGAGATAAATGGTATCAAGGTTCAAGCTGATACTTTAACGCAGCTCCAGGATGAATTTGCGGTTGACCTCAAGAAAATGGAAAAGCAAATTTATGATGAGGCCGGTGAAGAATTTAATATTAATTCACCTAAACAATTAGGTCATATTTTATTTGAAAAAATGGGCTTAAAGCCAGTTAAAAAGACTAAAACTGGTTATTCGACTTCTGTTGATGTTTTGAATCAGTTGAGGGATGAAAGCCCAATTATTGATCAAATTTTGACTTACCGGCAAATTGCCAAAATACAGTCAACTTACGTTAATGGCCTATTGGATGTTATCCAAAAAGACGGTCGGGTTCATACCAGGTACTTGCAAACATTGACTGCTACTGGTCGCTTGTCCTCAGTTGATCCTAACTTACAAAATATTCCTACCAGAACGGAGGAAGGAAAGCAAATTAGAAAAGCGTTTGTTCCAAGTGAACCAGATGGCTACATTTTTTCCTGTGATTATTCTCAAATCGAATTACGAGTATTGGCACAAGTTTCCGGTGATGAACAAATGCAGGAAGCTTTCAGAACGGGTTATGACATCCACGCTCATACGGCTATGAAAATTTTTCATCTGAAATCAACTGCTGACGTTACACCATTAATGCGGCGCAGAGCAAAAGCCGTCAACTTCGGTATTGTTTATGGCATTTCTGATTATGGCTTATCTAAAAATCTTAATATCAGTCGAAAACAAGCCAAGGAATTTATTGATAATTATTTTGAACAATATCCGCAAATTAAGGATTATATGGATAAAGCAGTTCAAGTTGCTCGAGAAAAAGGTTATGCCGAAACAATTATGCACAGAAGGCGTTATCTGCCAGATATTCATGCCAAAAATTATAATGTGCGCTCATTTGCGGAAAGAACTGCGATTAACTCACCAATTCAAGGTTCAGCTGCAGATATAATCAAGATTGCGATGATTAACATGCAGAAAAAATTGGATGAGATGCATCTTAAAACTAAGATGGTGGTTCAGGTTCATGATGAATTGATTTTTGACGTGCCAAAAGATGAATTAGAAACAATTAAAAAGATTGTGCCAGAAGTAATGCAATCTGCTGTGAGACTCGATATACCTCTTGTAGCTGATTCCGGCTATGGTCACAATTGGTTTGATGCTAAGTAAGGAGTAATTTTAATGCCCGAAATGCCAGAAGTTGAAACTGTCAGACGGACGCTACTTCCCCTGATTAAGGGAAAAACGATTAAAGAAGTAACTGTTTGGTATCCTAAAATAATAACTGGCGATGCCCATGAATTTGCCAGTCAATTAGCTGGTAAAAGAATAGAAACAATTGATCGTTATGCTAAATATTTGCTTATTCGTCTCAGTGGTCATTTAACTGTGGTATCGCATTTACGCATGGAAGGTAAATATCGTTTAGTCAAAGTAAATACCAAAAAAGATAAACACGATCATGTGCAAATTGTTTTTAACGATAATTCTGCTTTGCGTTACAATGATGTGCGTAAATTCGGACGCATGCAGTTGATTAAAACCGGCACAGAGAAAGAAAATACTGGTATTGGCAAATTGGGTGCTGAACCTAATTCAAAGGCGTTTACAGTTTCATACTTGCAAAATGGCTTAGCTCGTAAAAAGAAAAATATCAAAAATACATTGCTTGATCAATCAGTAGTGGCCGGTCTTGGTAACATTTACGTGGATGAAGTTTTGTGGGAAACAAAAATTCACCCATTAAGTATGGCTAATAGTATCCCAGCAGCAAAAGTTGCTGCATTGCATGATAATATTAATTCGTTGATAGAATTAGCTATAGCAGAAAGGGGTACTACTGTTCATACCTATCTTGATGCTAACGGCAAGACTGGTGGTTTTCAAAAAATGTTGCAAGTATATGGTCACAAGGGCGAACCTTGTGAGCGTTGTGGAACTTCTCTTGAAAAAATTAAAGTAAACGGCCGAGGAACTACTTTTTGTCCTAAATGTCAGGTGATCTATAAATGACAACTATTTTGGGCTTAACTGGTGGAATAGCCAGTGGCAAAAGCACAGCAGATATATTTTTTAGGGAAAAACACATACCGGTGATAGACTGTGACCAAATAGCTCATGATATATTAAATATTGGCAATAAAGGTTATGAATTAGTTAGAAAACAGTTTGGCCCTCAAATAATCACTGAAGATCAATTAATCAACCGGGCAGTTTTAGGACAAATAGTTTTCAATGACGAAAAGCAACTTGACATTCTTAATAAAATTACCCATCCGTTGATTTTTAAAGAAATACAAGATAAAATTGCGCTAAACAAGATTGCTAAAAAACCTTTAATTATTGTAGATGCACCAGTTTTGTTTGAAGCAAATGGTCAAAAATATTGTGATTGCACTTTATTAATTGCAATACCTGAATCTTTGCAGTTAAAGCGGCTGATGTTAAGGGATCACTTAAGTAAAGATGCTGCTTTGAAACGCATCCGCAGTCAGATGCCCTTGTCTCAGAAAGAAAAACTAGCTGACTTTGTCATTAAAAATGTTGGTACAAAGCAAGCTCTGAAATATCAACTTGAGCAGTTGCTTCTTAAAATAAAAGAGGAGTATTAATATGGAATGTCCGAATTGTCACAAAAATGCATCAAAAGTAATAGATTCTCGCCCCAGTGATGAAAATCGTGCAATCAGACGGCGGCGTGAATGTGAAAACTGTGGTTTTCGTTTTACTACGTTTGAAAGAGTTGAGACTACACCACTACTGGTAATCAAAAATGATGGCACTCGTGAACCTTTTAACCGTAAAAAAATTTTACACGGCGTAATGGCTGCGGGACAAAAGCGTCCAATATCTAGTTCTCAATTTGAAGAATTAGTTGATCATGTAGAAAACAAAGTGCGTCAGCAAGGAGTTAGTGAAATTTCTTCCAAAAAGATTGGTCAATTAGTAATGGATGAATTGGCTAAAATTGATGATGTCGCTTATATTCGTTTTGCTTCTATTTATCGTGAATTTAAAGATATGTCCAGCTTCATGAAAACCATGGAAGACATGATTGCAAAAAGGGAGAAAGGTAATTAATTATGTTTGAGACAAATGATCCCAAACAACCATTTTTCATTGCTAACAGGGTAGATATTTTTCCTAATGATTTAAGAGTTTTAATCAAATTATACCAGCCACTCATAGGATCTTTGGCACTGGCAGTTTATTTAAGCTTAAATGAAGACTACAATCCGCAGGCGATGCTCTCTGATGCTAAAGGTATCTATTTCTTGCTGGAACAAGCGGACTGTGATATCAAAAAATTATTTCCTGCTTTGCATAAACTTGAAGCAGTTGGTCTAATTGAAAGCCATTTGCTTGCTAATCAAATTATGGGTCATGTTTTGTGCTTCGAACTTAAGAATGTTCCTTCCAGCAGTGAATTTTTTACAACCGCACTTTTAGCAAGTTTATTAAAAGAAAAAGTCGGTATTACAGCCTTTAATAAATTGAGCCATGAGTTTGCCAGAGAAACAAAGCAAAGTCAAAGCAGCATAAGTGGTATTAAGGAAGCACCTAACGTATCTGCATCCTTTATGGAAGTTTTTCATTTACCTGACCAAGAAGCAATTGATCCTTCAATTGATGTTAAAAAAGCTGCTAAAGAAAACAGTTATGCTTCTAAAGATTTTGCCACCGTCAATGAACAAGACCATATTGACTGGGATTTTATGAAACAACAATTTGAAATTTATCAAATTGCGGGCAGTGAAATTGATCAGAATGAAGAAGCTATTCGAGCTGTTATGCGCATGTACGGACTTTCTGAGCAAGAATTTGTTGACGAAGCAATACCTTGTTTACATGGTGATTATCGCTTGAATATGCGTCAAATTAAGCAATCTATCGCTAACAGTATTCATGGCAGTGACACGCGCCGGCATTTGCCAAAAAAGGAAGAAATAACAGACAAGGTCGTCAATAATAGTCACTTAAATGAAGAGCAACAACAGTTATTACAGAAAGCTCAATCTGATTCTCCAGCTCAGTTTTTGTATCATTTAAAAACCGAGCGAAATGATTTTGTTGATGCCAGTGAATATCAAGTGCTTGATAATTTATATAACGATAAAGGAATACCCGCAGAATTGCTTAATATTTTGACTTATGCTTGTTTAAAGAGTGGTCCCAATGTCTCTTTTCGCCTAGCAAATAAAATACTTCATGATTGGCTGCAGCACGGGGTTAAAACTGCTAGTCAAGCTTTGGAATACATGGAAAAGAGAAAAAAGGTACAGGAACAAAGAAGCGGTCGTTATCATTCTTTTGCTCCCAGAAAAACGGTTGAAAAGGGCACGGATTGGAACAAACAAAAGCCAAAAGTAAAATCGGATGTTTCCAGTGCAGAATTAAAAGAATTTTTCAAGAATTTTGAAGATAAAAACGGCATGAAGTAGGTGAAAAAATGCAATCCATCAAAAAAATTATGGTTAAGGGACAAACAGCTAAAGCAGATGAGGAAAGTACAGCTAAAATTAAGCAAAAAGTATTGGCTGAACCCAAAGTGCAACAATTTATCAGCCAGCACCAAGAGCAGCTTAACGACAGTATAATTGATAAAAGCTTACCCAGCCTTTTCGAGTTTTATCTCAGTCAACATAAAAAAGACCCGGTAACTCAAGGATATTATCCTGATTTAATTATGAATAAAAATGCAATTAGTTTAAAGTTCGTTCCTGAGGACAGTAAGCTGATTCATGATAGAGAAATTAGTATTAAGAAACACTTACGCTTAATTAATTTACCTGACGGACTGCATGATATTCGTTTGAGTCAAATTGAACTGACTCCTGAAAGAAAAGAAGTAATGACAGCTATTCAAAAGTTTTTATATCATTATTCTCAGGATATTCATCAAAAGGGGTTATATTTATCAGGTAATTTTGGTATTGGTAAAACCTATATATTGGCGGGATTGGCAAATCAGGTTGCTGCCATGAACAAATATGTTGTTTTTTTACATGTTCCTACTTTTATTGCCAGTTTGGCAAGCCATTTTAATGATAATAGTCTGCAAGATGAAGTTTACACAATTGCAAACTGTGATTTATTAATACTTGATGATATCGGTGCGGAAAACTTGAGTCAGTGGTCACGCGACGAGGTTTTAGCAGTAATTTTACAAGCAAGAATGGATAATATTTTGCCAACCTTCTTTTCGTCCAACTTTGCTATGAATGACTTAGAAGATCATTTCAAAGAGACCAAAAATGCTATTGAACCAGTAAAAGCTGCCAGATTAATGGAAAGAATACATTCTCTAGCCACTGAAATAGTCATCTCTGGTCCTAATCGGCGGCATTAGTGACTAAAAAGTCCAGTTTGAATATTTTTAGTGAAAATATACTTGCATTAAAAAATTATTGGGTTATAATTAACTGCAATGAATGAACATGTTGTAATACGATTCAGAGAGAGAAGCATTATTCTGGAAGCTTCCATTAGTGTTACAACCCACTCATTCGTACCTGAAATTAAAAAGATGGGTTAGATCCGTTATAATCTTCAACGAGATAGTCTGGAGTCCAGACTAAATTTTGGGTGGAACCACGTTAATTAACGTCCCAGTGCTTAACTGCACTGGGATTTTTTTATTTATTTGAATTTTGGAGGAAAAAATGAGTTTTGCAATTACTTTGCCAGATGGTTCTAAAAAGGAATATGAAGATGGAGTATCAGTTTCTGATTTAGCACATGATATAGGTACATCCTTAGGTAAAGCTGCTATTGGAGCAAAAGTAAACGGTCAAGTTGTTTCTTTGGACTACAAATTAAATAAAGATGCTGAAGTTGCAATTATTACCGATAAGGATGAAGTAGGCTTAAATATTTTACGAGCTACAGTAGCCTTTGTTTTTGAAGCTGTTGCTAAAAAAGCTTATCCTGAGATTCATTTTGGTGAACATGCAGCGAATGAAGATGGATTTTTTGTTGATACTGACAAAGAAAATCAGATTAAAGTTAATGAACTTCCAGAATTAGAGAAAGCAATTAAAAAAGTTATTAAGGCTGGAAATAAAATTGAATCTTCTTTCATGTCAAAAGCAGAATTATCTGAAATTTTTAAAGATGATCCGTATAAAAGTGAATTGCTAAAAGCAGAAAAAGATGATCAAATTCAAGTATACAAGCTAGGTGACTTCATTGACTTTGGCTTCGACGTGTTACTGCCTAATACAGGAAAGATTAAGCAATTTAAATTGTTATCGGTTGCTGGCGCTTATTGGAAAGGTCAATCATCTAACCCTATGCTTCAAAGAATTTCCGGTACAGCCTTCTTTAAAAAGGCTGATTTAGATGCAGATATTAAGCGTCGTGAAGAAATTAAAGAACGTGATCACAGAACAATTGGCCGGGATCTTGATTTATTCTTTGTAGATCCCAAAGTCGGAGCTGGATTACCTTACTGGATGCCTAAAGGAGCAACAATTCGCCGGGTAGTTGAACGTTACATCATTGATAAAGAGGTAGCTGATGGTTACCAACACGTTTATACCCCTGTGCTCATGAACGTTGACGCTTATAAAACATCAGGCCACTGGGCACACTATCGTGATGACATGTTTCCACCGATGGATATGGGAGACGGGGAAATGCTTGAGCTGCGTCCTATGAATTGTCCGTCACACATTCAAATTTATAAGCACCATATTCGTTCATACCGCGAGTTGCCAATTCGAATTGCAGAGCTGGGTATGATGCACAGATATGAAAAATCTGGTGCTTTGTCAGGTTTACAACGCGTAAGAGAAATGACTTTAAATGATGGTCATACATTTGTGACCTTAGACCAGGTTCAAAGTGAATTCTCTAAGATTTTGACTTTAATTCTGGATGTATACAAAGACTTTGACATCACCGATTACTACTTCAGACTTTCCTATCGTGACCCGAAAAATACTAAGAAGTATTTTGCTAATGATGAAATGTGGGAAAGAAGTCAGTCAATGTTAAAAAAGGCAATGGATGATATGGGCCTTGATTATGTCGAAGCAGAAGGTGAAGCCGCATTCTACGGTCCTAAACTTGATATTCAGACTAAGACTGCTTTAGGTGCTGATGAAACCATGTCCACTATTCAACTGGACTTCATGCTTCCTGAACGTTTTAACTTAACTTATGTTGGTCAAGATGGTGAAGAACACCGTCCAGTTATGATTCACCGTGGTATTGTCGGAACTATGGAACGTTTCATCGCTTACTTGATTGAAATATACAAAGGGGCTTTCCCAACCTGGTTAGCTCCAGTTCAAGTTGAAGTAATTCCTGTTAACCTGGACGCTCATTCAGATTACGCTAAGAAAGTTCGTGATGAGCTTAATAAGAGAGGCTTTAGAGCTGAAGCAGACTTACGTAATGAAAAATTGGGCTACAAGATTCGTGAATCGCAAACACAAAAAGTACCCTATACTCTAGTTTTAGGTGACAAAGAGCTCAAGGGCAATAGTGTTAACGTTCGTCGCTATGGTACTGAAGAAGAAGTAGCAAAGAGTTTTGACGAATTTATTCGTGAAATTGAACAAGATGTTAAATCATACTCGTGCAATGAATAAAAGAGTAAAAGATAATAAAAAATTTAATAGATGGCAGAAATAGTTTGATGACTTAAATCTTAATATAAAACCGCTAAAATTTGCACGTCGAGTAACAAAATGTAGTGTTGACGGGATGCACTTTTGATTAATTAATCAATTGATAAAAATTAGGTTGGATAATTAAATTAAAACTGCTAAAAGGAGTAATAATTATGTCAATGGTAGAATTTCATGACGTGCAGAAATTTTATGGCAAATTTCACGCGTTGCATAATATCAATTTACAAATCGATAAAGGTGAAACTGTTGTTTTGATTGGACCTTCCGGTTCTGGTAAAAGTACACTTATCAGAACAATAAATCGGTTAGAATCAATTCAGGGTGGCAAATTAATAGTCAACAATCAGGATTTATCCAATCCGAAGACTGATTCAAACAGATTGCGCCAAGATGTGGGAATGGTTTTTCAGCATTTTAATCTCTATAAAAACAAAAATGTCTTGGAAAACGTCATGCTGGCACCAAGAATTGTAAGCCATTTACCCGAAGAAGAAAATAAAAAACAGGCACTGCATCTGCTTGATATGGTTGGTATGGCAGATAAGGCTCAAAATATGCCGGCACAAATATCTGGTGGACAAAAGCAACGCGTCGCTATTGCTCGGTCCTTAGCAATGAATCCCAAATTGTTACTTTTTGATGAGCCAACTTCAGCACTTGACCCAGAAATGATAGACGAAGTGTTGCAAGTAATTAAAAAGGTAACATCAGCTAGTGATATGACTTCCTTGATTGTGACTCACGAAATGGGCTTTGCTAAAGAAGTGGCTAATCGCGTTATCTTTATGGATCAGGGTCATATTGTGGAAGATGATGATAGTACTTCCTTTTTTAAGCAGCCTAAAACAGATCGTGCTCAACAATTCTTAAGCAAAATAATAGCGCATTAAGATGGGGGCATTATCATGAAAAAAATAATTTGCTCAATCTCGCTACTAATCGGAATGTTCCTTTTATCTGGTTGCGGTAATAAAGTCGCTGATCAATCAGCTTTAAAAAATATTCGTTCATCCAATACTATTACTTGGGCTGTTGAAGGTGATAAAAAGCTATTTAGTTTAATTGATATCAGAGATGATAAAGAAAAAGGCTTTGATATTGATATGGCTAAAGCTATTACCAAAGAAATTTTAGGTCCAAAAGGTCAAGCCCGCTTTACTCTTGCCACTTCACAATCAAGAATTCCCTTGCTGAAAAATGGCAATGTTGATGCGGTAATTGCCACTTTGACAATTACTCCTGAAAGAGCTCAAGTAATCAGTTTTTCTAAGCCGTATTTTCAGGCTGGTAAATCGTTCCTTGTTCCTAAAGGATCCAATATTAAAAGGCCAAGCGATCTTAATGGTAAAACTGTAATCGGTATTGTTGGTGATAACTCAGTTGAGGCAATAAAGAAGGTTGCTCCCAGAGCAAAAGTTGTTGCTATGCAAGATTATGGTCAAGCTGTATCAGCTTTGAAATCTCATCAAGGTGACGCTTTGACCAGTGATAATGGTATTTTATATGGTTTAGCAGCACAAAGTCCTGATAGCCTTGAAGTAACCGGAGGAACTTATACTAAAGAACCTTATGGTATTGCAGTAAATAAAAATCAAGAACCTTTTCATAGAGCAATAAATCGGGCCATTGACAAGATTCAGAAAAGTGGAGAATACAATCGCTTAATCAAAAAGTGGTTCGGTCAAGTTCCTGGTTTTAACTATAAGGAGATGTATATTAAATGATTCGGATCTTCAATGATTTTAGTAGTCAACTATTTGCAGGGTTTGGCTGGACTATTTTATCAAGCCTGTTAACACTAGTATTTAGTTTGATTTTTGGTATTTTATTAGCATTATTAGAAGTTATTCCAAATAAAACAGCTAATAGGATTGGTAGGATTTACGTTGAAATCTTTCGTAATATTCCGTTATTGATTATCGTAATGTTCTTTTATCTAATAGTACCTAAATATTTTGTTCAAATTGATGGTTTCACAGCTGGAACTATTGGTCTGTTCCTGTATACCTCGGCTTTTATTGCGGAAATTATTCGTTCGGGTATTCAGTCGGTATCTCAAGGTCAAATGGAAGGTGCCAGATCAACCGGTATGACTTATAGTCAAGCTATGCGTTATGTGATCTTACCTCAAGCACTTAAGATTGTTATCCCACCGCTTGGTAATCAATTTGTTAATTTAATTAAAGATTCTTCAATACTGGCTTTTGTTGCAGGTTTTGATTTGATGTATCAAGCCAATGCAATTGCATCTGTAACTTTTGATACATTTAACAGTTACTTTGTAATCGGCATATTATATCTGGTAATTACTATGCCACTAAGTTATTACATGCGGCACTTAGAAAAGAGAATGGCGTAGGGAGGCGGCTTATAATGCAAACATGGATTAATGCTCTATCATGGTTAAACTTTGGCTTTTTGTTAAAAGGTCTGGCTGTTACATTATTTATTTCGGTTTTTGCAATTGTATTGAGTTTCATTTTAGGTTCAGTCCTAGGAATAATTCGCTATGCTAAGATTAAATTTGTTTCGGCAATTGTAGGCTTTATTATTGATTTAGTTAGAAATCTACCTCTATTATTAATTATCTTTTTTACTTATTTTGGGTTACCAAATATTGGACTCAGGCCAGGGGCAATTTTATCAGCAATTATTGCTATGACGATCTTTGAGTCCAGCATGATTGCAGAAATTGTCCGCTCTGGTATTCAATCAGTAGCAATTGGCCAAATTGAAGGTGCCAGATCAACCGGAATGACATTTGTGCAGTCATTATGGCATGTAGTTTTGCCACAGGCCTATCGGCACATGATACCTACTATTATTGGACAGTTTGTTTCTTTAATTAAGGATACTTCTTTAGCAACTATTATTGTTGTCCCTGAACTTATCCAACATGCGCAAGTTATTTACGGACAAAATGCTAATTATATTGTGCCGATGTTTGCGGCTTTAACGTTTTTATATTTTATCATCTGCTTTACATTATCTGTGATAGGGAATAAACTTAATAAGCGTTTAGTATGATGAAAGAAATTTTTTAAAGTTTATCTTATTGACACGTATACTGAAGACGAGTATAATCACTTTAGTTGAGAACAAGAAGAAGCTTCCCGCTTCTCGCCTAAGTTAAGTTGACCTCTAGGCTGATCGATATTTTCTGTTGATTAAGGGCGGGTAAGGTTTACCCGTCTTTTTCTTGTCCTCAGATTAACACGGAGGTGAAGAATTATTCCAAGGAATTTGATATTGAACGATCAAATTCGCGCTCGCGAAGTTCGTTTAATTAATGAAGATGGTGAACAAGTTGGTGTTGTTACTAAAACTGAGGCTTTACGCCAAGCAAGTGTTGCAAATTTAGATTTAGTTCTAATTTCGCCTAATGCCAAGCCACCTGTTGCTCGTATCATGGACTATGGTAAATACCGTTTCCAGCAACAAAAGAAAGTTAAAGAATCCCGTAAAAAGTCTAAAACGGTCAGTGTCAAAGAAATCCGTTTAAGTCCAACGATTGAGGGTAACGATTTTAACACTAAGTTAAAACATGCGCGTAAATTTATCACTAAAGAAGGTGCTAAAGTACGCGTTTCGATCAGGTTCAGAGGTCGAGCAATCACTCATAAGGAACTAGGTCGTGAAGTATTGGAAAAAATGGCTGAAGCTACATCTGATATTGCTACTGTAGTTAGCAAACCTAAGATGGAAGGCCGCTCAATGTTCTTAATGCTCGCTCCGAAGAGTGACAAAAATAATTAGTTAATTTGGAGGAATTAGAAAATGCCTAAAATGAAAACCCACCGCGCTTCTGCTAAGCGTTTTAAGAGAACTGCTTCTGGTCAATTAAAGCGTCATCACGCTTTTACCGGCCACCGTTTCCACGGCAAGACTAAGAAACAACGTCGTCATTTGAGAAAGGCTGCAATGGTTTCACGCAGCGACTTGAAGCGCATCAAACAGATGCTCTCTCAAATGCGTTAATTACATCAATCAAACGATATTTAGGAGGAATTTTAGATGCCAAGAGTTAAGGGTGGAACAGTTACACGTAAACGTCGTAAAAAGATTATGAAGCTTGCCAAGGGTTACCGTGGCGCAAAGCATATGCAATTTAAGGCTGCAAGTACACAGTTATTTGTATCTTACAGATATGCATTTCGTGACAGAAGAAGACGTAAGAGCGACTTTAGAAAGTTATGGATTGCCAGAATCAATGCTGCAGCAAGACAAAATGATATTTCATATTCTAAGTTAATGCACGGCTTGAAATTAGCTGGTGTTGATATTAACCGTAAGATGTTAGCTGATATTGCTTATAACGATTCAAAGACCTTTGCAAAATTAGCAGAAACTGCTAAGAAGGCTTTAAATTAACCAAAATAGCGCTTATGGCGCTGTTTTTTTATGTCAAAATTTAGCACTTGCAGCTGATAATTTGGTATATTAAACTAGTGCAATGGATATAGATGAAGGGAATTTTGCATGTTATTCAGACCACGCTATACGATTGATACAATTTATCATTTAAATACTGCTGAGCTGCATAAAATGGGCATCAAAGCTGTTTTTTCAGATTTAGATAATACTCTTTTGGCTTGGAACGAGTTTGAAACTGCAGAAAAAATGAATAGTTTCAATAAGAAGTTAGAGCATGCTAAAATTAAGCTTGTTGTAATTTCCAATAACAATGCTGAAAGAGTAGGTAGAGTATTGAATCCTTATCATATTGACTTTGTTGCTAAATCCAAAAAGCCGTTACCTTTCGCGATCACTCGCAAAAGGCAAAGTATGGGTTTAAAAAAAGAACAAGTCATGATGGTGGGGGATCAGCTGATTACTGATATTCAGGCAGGAAATCTAGCTGGTGTAGAATCAGTGTTAGTAAAACCCCTTATTGAAACTGATAAATGGAATACCCGTATTAATCGTTTTTTTGAAAAAATTATTTTTTTCCTTTTAGGCTTATCACATCCCGTTACATTTAAGGAGACTATAAAAAATGGATGACCAAATTATATGTATTGGTTGTGGTGCTGTGCTTCAATCTGATAATGTAGAAGAAGCCGGCTATCTTCCGGCTGCACGTTTAAAGCAGGCAAGAGAAAGCAAAGATGAGGATAATGACATTTATTGTCAACGTTGTTTTCGCTTGCGTCATTATAATGAGATTATGCCAGTCAAAGCAGACAATGATGATTTTTTAAAGTTATTGAATTCGCTAGCAGAAAAAAAAGCATTGGTTGTTAATGTGGTAGATCTGTTTGATTTTACTAACTCTTTGCTTTCAGCCCTCAAGCGTTTTATAGGGAATAATGATTTTATTTTAGTGGGTAATAAATTTGATCTTTTTCCCCAGAATTCTCGTCAAAGTAAAATTAAAGATTGGATGAGGCAAGAGGCTAATAGGCTGGGTTTATACCCTAAAAAGATCTTTTTGGTCAGTGCTAAAAATAAAAAAAATTTGCCGGAATTAATAAGCTACTTGGATCATAATTCCCGAGATCAAGATGTCTACTTTGTAGGGACAACTAATGTTGGAAAGTCAACTCTTCTTAATGCTATTATTGAGCAAATGGGTGATATTCAAAATTTGATTACTACCTCACGTTTTCCAGGGACCACGCTTGATAAAATTGAAATTCCATTGGCAAATGGTCACTTTTTAGTTGATACTCCAGGAATTTTGACCAAGAACCAGTTGGCTACGCACTTAAACACTCAGGAACTGGAGTTAATATCACCTCAAAAACAACTTAAGCCGGTTACTTTTCAACTTAGTCCAGGAAACAGTTTATTTTTGGCGGGTCTTGGCAGAGTTGACTATTTAAAAGGAGAAAAAGCAAGTTTTACAGTTTATGCTGCGCGCGGACTGTATATTCACAGGACTAAAACAGAAAACGCGGATAGTTTTTACGAAAAGCATATTGGTGAATTACTTAGTCCACCTGCAAAAAGTGACGAGTTACCGCCTTTAAAGGGTCAGGAATATCATACTAGTAGTAAAAGTGACTTGCTTTTTGGAGGAATTGGTTTCATTACAGTTCCTGCAGATTGTTTAGTTAAAATTTATACACCTGGTAAAATCGGACTGGGTATTAGACGAGCTTTAATTTAGAGGATATAATGATTGCTATTGCAAAAAATTATCAAAAAACACCTACTGTAGCTGTAGCTGAAGAAAAATTGACACCAAAAAAAGGGCGCCAAATTGGTATTTTTGGTGGAACTTTTAATCCTATTCATATCGGTCATTTGATAGTAGCTGAACAGGTATTAACTAAATTACATTTAGACGAAATTTGGTTTATTCCTACCAATGTTCCGCCGCTGAAAAATGAACCCAGCGTTTCTGCTCAAGATAGGGCAAATATGTTGGAGTTAGGTACTCAAGACAATCCACGTTTTCAGGTAAAACTGTTTGAATTATATCGTGGAGGAGTATCTTATACAGTAGACACATTAAGATATTTACGCGAAACCCAGCCTGAAAATCATTATTACTTGATCATGGGTAGTGACCAAGTCAATAATTTAGGTGAATGGAAGGAACCAACAAAGCTGGCACAATTGGCAACCTTAGTGGGAGTTCAAAGGGCTGGTTATCCTCAGAAGGCAAAATTGCCGATGATTTGGGTTGATTCTCCAGCTATAGATATTAGTTCGACTTTGATTAGACAAACGATTGCAATTGGTGGTTCAATCAGATATTTGGTGCCTGATACAGTTAGAAATTATATTCATAAAAAGGGTTTATATCATGACTGATTTAGTATTTAAGAAAACATATTCTTCTTTATCAAGTTCTGAAATTATTGCTAAGGAAAAGAGTAATATGACTGCTGACCGCTTTGAACACTGTATTGGGGTCAGTAAAACTGCACGTAAACTGGCCGAGCTTAATCATTATGATGTAGATAAGGCAGCTTTAGCCGGCTTTATTCATGATTATGCTAAACAAGTTTCAGTTGATGAATATCGCGAAGTAATTAAAACACAAGGCTTCGATCAGGATCTGTTAAATTGGAATCGTAGCATTTGGCATGGTATTGTTGGTACATATTTTATCCAAAGAGATTTAAAGATTAATGATCCAGAAATATTAACTGCAGTTTGTAAACATACTACAGCTGACGTTGAAATGACAACTTTAGATAAAATTGTGTTCATGGCTGATTATATTGAACCAGGCAGATCATTTCCGGGTGTTGAAGAAGCGCGTAAAATAACTTATGCTAATATTAACCAGGGAGTTGGCTACCAGTTAGCACACACTCTTAAATTTTTAATTGATAAAAGGAATAAAATCTATCCCCGTACTTTAGACGCATATAACGTTTGGGGTATTAAAGAATAAGGAGAAAAATGACTAGCAAAGAAATATTGACTTTTACGTTAAAAGCAATTAGCGACCGTCATGGAGAAGATACAGGTGCTTACGATATGCAAGGACATAGTATTTTAGCCGATTATTACGTAGTTACTAGCGCGGGTTCAAACAGACAATTGCACGCAATAGCCAATGCAATTATTGACGAAGCTCACAAACATAATTATTATGATTACCGTGTTGAAGGTACGAGTGAATCCAACTGGCTTTTACTTGACTTGGGCGATGTTGTCGTAAATGTTTTTACTGAAGATGCTCGTGATTTTTATAATGTTGAAAAATTATGGGTCAACGGTAAAAAATTAGAATTAAAGGAAGATTAGCTAACCATGAGTGTAGTTGGGATCATTGCAGAATATAATCCCTTTCACAGTGGGCATGAATTCTTAATGAATCAGGCTCGTTATATAGCTGGAAGCAAAGACCCGATCGTTGTAGTCATGTCTGGAAATTACGTTCAACGTGGCGAAATGGCAATAATGGACAAGTGGTCTCGCGCCCAGACAGCACTTGAAAGTGGTGCTGATTTGGTGTTTGAACTGCCATTTTCCACTTCAGTTGAGCCTGCTGATTTATTTGCACTTGGCAGTATCGACCAATTGGTAAAAGTTGGAGTAACTGATCTAATTTTTGGAGTTGAAGATGCTACCCAAAATTATGCTTATTTAGGCAGCAAAATTGCGGAAATCCCTCAAAGTCACATGGACTTTAATGATTACAGTCAGACATATTCAACTCAATATAATCAGATGGTAGCTCGTGAAGTTGGTCATGAAGTTAGTGAGCCTAATGCGATTTTGGCTTTAGCCTATGCAGTAGCCAATCATAATTTAGGTACTCCTCTAGTTTTACATCCAATTAACCGCATTGGAGCAGGTCATGACGATGTTTTGCAGAGTAATAAGGTAGTTCAGAGCGCAAGTGCAATTCGCAATATGATTTTGCATAATGAAGTTGGTTGTACATTAGAAGAATGGATGCCTAAAAAAGAAGTAAAGTTACTTTTTAAACAAAAGAATTATCCAAATTGGAATCTTCTGTTTCCATTTTTAAAATATCGGTTAGAATCTTCCTCAATTTCAGAATTGCAGAATATATATCAAATGAGTGAAGGCCTGGAATATAAAATGAAGCAGGAGATACATACTGCACAAACCTTTACTGAGTTTTTGCGTAGAGTAAAATCAAAGCGTTATACATATTCACGCTTGCGTCGACTAAGTTTATATACTTTGATGAATGTGACCCAAGAGGATATGATTGACAGCTTTAATCATGAATCACTTTTTCTGTTGGGATACAGTAAAGTAGGTAGGAAATATCTTAAACGGATTAGAAAAGAAACACCTGCAGATATCATTTCTAAAGTTGATCAAAAAAATACTCAAAGCGGCTCCATGAGACTACAGCTTCGGGTTGATCGCTTTTTTGAACAACTGCTGCAAGTGGATCAAAACTTTGGTCGCCGTCCATTGGAGGTCTAAATGTTAAAACTGAATTATTCGCAGATCAAATATAGTAATGATCCTTTAACTCATATTGAATGCGACTTGCAGGTAGCAGATGATTTCATTAATAGAAGTCATGGTCTAGTCTATCAAGTTGATAGTGTTCTACTGACAGGAGATTTATTTTATAATCAACCATTTGTCACAGGCAATTTTCATGTACAAGCAGATCTTGTAGTACCATCCAGTCGTAGCTTAAATCCTGTTAAGTTTAAAGAAGATTTTCATTTTAGTGAGAATTATACAGATGTTGAGATAGCTAAAGAAGAGATTGATGAGAGTGATATTCCGATTGTCAAAGTCGAGCATGAAGTTATTGATCTGCAAAAAGCAATTGAGGATAACATTTTATTAAATATCCCAACAACAATTTTAACTACCAAAGAGCAGGAGCAGGGCATTTATCCTGAAGGAAAAGGTTGGAGAGTCATTTCAGAAAAAGATTTTAATAAAAAGAAAGATGATCAAATCAATCCTGCTTTTGCTAAATTAAAAGATCTTTTTAAAGAAAATAATGAAAAGATTCATAACGGAAATAATGATAATTAAATTAGTTAAAAAATCAGTGTTAGCAAAATGCTGGTTTTTAATCTTGTTTTAAAAGCACTTTTAAAGTATGCTTTACTTGTTAATAACAATATAAATTAAATTAATCAAAATTAAATTTTAAAAAGGATGAAGAAAAATGGCAAGAATCTTAATTGTTGAAGATGAAAAGAATTTGGCGCGTTTTGTTGAACTTGAGCTAAAACATGAAAAGTATGACACAGTTGTTGAAAGCAATGGACGCAAAGCCTTGGACTTAGCGTTAAAAGAAGACTTTGATGCGATTTTGTTAGACTTGATGCTGCCTGACCTGAATGGCTTGGAAATAGCTCGTAGAGTGCGTCAGGTAAAGAGTACGCCTATCATAATGATGACCGCCCGTGATTCCGTCATTGATCGAGTTTCGGGTCTTGATCATGGAGCTGATGATTATATTGTTAAGCCATTTGCGATTGAAGAACTATTAGCTCGTCTGCGTGCGGTTTTACGCCGAGTAAAAATCGAAAAAGATGCTTCGGATGATTCAATAGAGAAAAAGGTTGTAAAGTTTAAAGATCTTACTATTGAAACCGCAAATAGAATTGTTCGCCGTGGTGATGGTAAAGCAGTTGATCTAACTAAGCGCGAATATAACTTATTAATGACTTTGATTAAAAATAAGAATAATGTTGTCAGCCGTGACCAATTGCTCGCTAAGATTTGGGGTCCTGGTTCAAATATTGAAACTAATGTTGTAGAAGTTTATGTGCGTTACCTGCGCAATAAAATTGACGTTCCCGGTAAGCAATCATATATCAAAACAGTTCGGGGAACTGGATACATGGTAAGAGATGAGGACGATGAAAAGGAATAAAAGCAAAAAGAAAAAGGAGACCAAACACTCATCTCTTGTCGTGAGATGGGTAACTGTCGTGGCTTTGACAATTATGGTCTCTTTTGTTGTATTTTCTGTAATAATATACTCATTTGTGGGCCAGCAATCCATGGTTCAGCAAAAACAAACTTCAAACGAAATGATATCTAAACTTAATAGTAGTTTGACACGAATTCCAACTGAACTGCAGATAGCTAATGTTTCTTTTGCCCTCACACCGTCAGCTAGAGAAGTAATGAGAGGTAATCCTCCAATTAGGTCTGACCAACAGGGCAATAGAGCCTTTAATGATGACCTACTATCTTCATTAACTAATCCTGATTTAAATGTAGTAGTTTATAATTTACACGGGGAAGATGTTTTTGATAATGGCGGTAAAATCCCGGATTTTAAGAAGTTTCAGGATGATTATAAAATGTCACGTGTCACTAAAAACCGCAAACAGGAACTACTAACCTATCAAAAAGTGAGATCAGATAAATCTGGAAAAGTTACAGGTTATATTATCGTTGAAAATAAAATGTCATACTATAACGGTCTGATGAAGGATTTGTTAAAGTGGATGGTACGGATTTCGTTGATAGCTGTTGTATTGTTCACTTTAATTGCTTATATAATAGTGCGCGATATTGTCAAACCTGTTAAGGAAATGTCTCATGTTGCTTTGGAAGTAAATGATGATCCTAATAGTACTGCCAGAATTAGAGATTTTCACCGTCATGATGAATTGCAGGAACTGGCGGTTTCATTTAACCAAATGCTTGATCGTATGCAACGCTATATTGATCAGCAAAAAGAGTTTGTGGGAGATGTTTCTCACGAATTACGCACACCGGTTGCTGTTATTGAAGGTCATCTAAATATGCTCAAGCGCTGGGGCAAAGATGATCCCCAAATTTTAGCGGAATCTATCGACGCTTCTCTGCAGGAAGCCAAAAGAATGCAGCATCTTATCCAGGAAATGTTGGACTTGACTCGTGCGGAACAGATTAATGTTCAATATCCTAATGCAGTTACCAAGGTCTCAGAGGTGTTAAAACGAGTTGTTGGTGATATGTCATTGGTACACAAGGATTTTACTATCAGATTAGATATGGATGATCTGCCTCAAGATACAGAAATTCAGATTTACCAAGGGCACTTGGAACAACTCCTTGTCATATTAATTGACAACGGTGTTAAATACTCTACGGACCGTAAAGAAATGAATGTTTCAGCTGGCTTGTCACAGGATGAAGTTCATATAATAGTGCAAGACTACGGCGAAGGAATTTCCAAAAAAGAACAAAGTAAAATTTTTAACCGCTTTTATAGGGTGGATAAAGCTAGAACCAGAGAAAAAGGCGGTAATGGTTTAGGTTTGTCAATTGCTCAAAAATTAGTTACTAGTTATCATGGTAAAATTAGCGTTGATTCTGTTGAGGGACAGGGTAGTCAGTTTATGATGGACTTCCCGGCTCTTTCGCAATCTCAGGCTTCAAGGCTACGAAAGCGTGAAGAAGCAGAAAAAAGCAAAAAATAAAATAAATAAAAAAGACCTGTAAGTCTGTTATTATGTTTGTCGAGTTATAAACATATCATGACATATACAGGTTTTTTTGACATATTTTTATCAGTTAATGCCGTTTTTGTTGCTTACCTTTGTTACGATTACGTAAGGATTCATGCAATTCTTTTGTTTCTTCAGTTTGAAGTGGAGAACTTACTTGTGAATTAATCAATTCCTTAACTTTTTCTTCAGTTACTACTTCAGTAATAGGCTCCCGCTTTAACTCTTCATCTACTTCTTTCTTAACTTTTGGCGTGATGATATATGTTACCAGCAATTGCTGAATAATAGAGAAAAAGTTGCCGGCAGCCCAATACAAGGCAACGGATCCTGAGACAGAAAGACAGATAAAGAGTGTCATAATAGGGTTCAAGAGCATCATTGACTGCATCTGCTTCTTTTGTTCTTGGGGAATTCCCACCATTGAAAGATATCCTTGTGCAAAAGCGAAAATTGTAGCAAAAATCGTGACTGAAATTGATCTGCTACTTAAGGAAATACCGAAAAATGACGAACTAGCCAAGCTCTTGGAATACATTACGGCATCATAAATACCAATCATAATAGGGAACTGAATAATTAGGGGCAAACAGCCCATCCCACCGGTCAGAGACAAATGGTTTTTGGAATAGAGTTCTCGTTGCCAACCAGCCAAGGTCATTTGCTGGTCTTGATTCAGATCCTTACGTTTCATAGTATCCTGAATTAATTTCATCTGTGGTTGTAAACGAGACATTTTCTCTTGTTGTGTAGTTGATTTCTTTTGTTGATTAAGCATTAGAGGCAAAAGAATCATTCTAACTACAAGGGTCATTAAGATAATGGCCCAACCGGCTCCATTTGCTCCACCTATGATATTGGAAAAATAGAGCATGATATTTTGCATAGGTTTGCCGATAAACTTATAAATCGACCCATATATAAAGCCCGTTGGTGGCTTATTAGCTCCACCATTCTGTGCACAAGCAGTAACAATCAACATGACCGCCAAGCAAATAGCAATTAATCCGATATATTTTCGAAATTTTTTCATTCAACTCACCCAATTATTATTTTTTTGCCAATAACTAATATAATACATGAAAACCAGTTATTTTGCCCACTTTTATCAGTTTTTCTTTCTTGATAGTTGAAATTCGGGCAAATTGCGAAATATTTTTGGGTAATTCAGAGCAAAACTGATTGACTCTGTCTTGGTCAGCTTGTAAAGTAATTGTGACTGTTTCATCGCTGTTATTGCGCACATTCCCATCTAATTCCATCTTTTTAGCAAGGTTTAAGACGCTCCAGCGAAAGCCTACTCCTTGAACGATGCCTGAGATAGTTAATTGCCAGGTTTCTCTTGATTCATTGGTCGGATTGCTTTCCCTTTTAATTTTATGTTTGTTAAAAAATCCCATAATAATCCTTCCTATACTGCTTCCTTGATTTTAACATTTTAGCAGCTTGAAATTAAAAAATATATTATAAAAACGAAAGAAGATATCCAGATGCTAGAAAAAATAAGTTCGGTAAATAATAACTTAATAAAAGATCTATCTAAATTAAAACAAAAAAAGTATCGGCAAAAAGACAGTTTATACTTAATTGAAGGTTTTCACCTAATTGAAGAAGCACTAAAAGCGGGAGAAAAATACCTTTATCTGCTGGGAAGTGCTGCGGCAATCACTAAAATCAATGAAAACTTTCATGAGGTAATAACCAGTAAGAAAACATTTATCATAAATTCGGCTATTGCTCATCACCTTTCTAGTACCAAAAATTCGCAGGATATTTTTATGGTTTTAAAAATGGCGCAAGCCCGCGACTATCACGTGAATTTTGGCAAATGGGTTCTTTTAGACCATTTGGCAGATCCTGGTAATGTAGGTACCATTATTAGGACAGCAGATGCTGCTGGCTTTAATGGTGTTGTTTTTTCTCCTGCAAGTGTTGATATTTATAATCCTAAAACTCAAAGGGCAATGCAAGGAAGTCAGTTCCATGTTAAATTAATTATGCAGGACCTAACAGAAGTTATTAAAGAAATGCAAGATAATTCAATACCTGTATATTCTAGTATGCTAGACAAAAATGCTAAAGAATTGCCCCAGTTTCATAAGGTGCCCCAATTAGGTTTGGTTATTGGCAATGAAGCTCACGGTGTTACTTCAGAAATAGCAGAAATGAGTGATGAAAAGTTATATATTCCTATTAAAGGCAAAGCTGAATCTTTAAATGCGGCTGTAGCTGCGGGTATTATAATCTATTATTTTGCTTAACTGCTAACACTTGTTTTTAGTAAGTATATTTAATATAATAAAAGACAAAGTAAAGCTTTCTTGTGGGAGGACGATATCATGACTCAAGGTATTAAGGACAAACGCTGTGCGGATTGTGGTGCTCCTAATTATGAATACTGCGAACATTTTATTAACGCATTTAAAATTATTGGCAAAAAGTGGAATGGACTAATCATCAGTTCTTTGTGTGCTGGCGATTATATGCGATTTAAAGACTTGGCTCAATGTGTTTTGCCTTGCTCCGATCGTGTTCTAGTTGAAAGATTGAAGGAATTGGAAAAAGAAAATATTGTTAATCGATCAGTTGATAGCAAAACAAAGATTATCTCTTATAGTCTGACTAAAAAAGGTGCAGAATTAAAACCCGTTTTCGATCAAATTCATGGTTGGGCTGATAAATGGGTTTAATTTCGCATATTCGCTTGCATGTTTTTCCAAAAAGTTATATTCTATTAACTAATTACAAAGAGTAAGACTAGTAGCAGCAATCATTTAGTCAGAGAAACTTTTTTATTGAGCTGAAAGAAAAGTTTAAACGGAACTGTGAATTTCATCTTACTAGTAGAATCTAATCCATTCCGGTATTCACCGTTAGCGAAATTGAAAGTGTGGACATTTTTGGTGTCCAAACTAGGGTGGTACCGCGAAGCTTCGTCCCTTATGGGATGAAGCTTTTTTGTTTGATTTGAAAGGAAAATTTTTATGGACTTGTTTGACAGATTAAAAGAGCTGCGTGAAAAAGGTCTGGTAGAGATCAATAAGGCTAAGAACGAGGAAATGTTAAATGATGTTCGGGTTAAATTAACTGGTCGCAAAAGTGAATTAACTGAAATCCTCCATTCAATGAAAGATATTGATCCCAGTGATAGACGTGAAGTAGGACAACGTGTTAATAAATTACGTGATCTTTTTAACAGCAAGCTGGATGATGCTAAAACAGAGATAGTAGAGGCATTAGTAGAAGAGCAGTTAAACAAAGAAAAAATAGATGTTACGTTACCCGGAAGAGAAATGCACCTTGGCGCTAAGCACCCAATTAATATTATTTTAGATGACCTGGAAAAATACTTTATTGGTATGGGTTATGAAGTCGTGCAGGGACCAGAAATAGAAACTGACCACTACTGCTTCGAAATGATGAACTTGCCTAAAGACCATCCAGCAAGAGATATGCAGGAAACTTTCTATATTGATTCTGATAACTTATTGCGTTCACAAACTTCAGGTGATCAGGCACGAGTTTTGGAAAAACACGATTTTGCTAAAGGACCTTTAAAAATGGTGGGACCTGGAAAAGTTTATCGTCGCGATGATGATGATGCCACTCACTCCCATCAGTTTATGCAGATGGAAGGATTAGTAGTTGATAAGAACATTACAATGGGTGATTTGAAGGGAACTTTAGAACTAATGGCCAAGCATATTTTTGGTCAAGATCGTGAAACCCGTCTTCGTCCTAGTTACTTTCCTTTTACTGAACCTTCTGTAGAAATGGACGTTTCCTGCTTTAATTGCAATGGCAAAGGCTGTTCTATTTGTAAATATACAGGTTGGATTGAAGTTTTAGGTGCTGGAATGGTTCATCCTAACGTTATAGAAAATGCTGGAATTGATTCCAATGTATATGGTGGTTTTGCTTTTGGTGTGGGATTAGATCGTTTCGCTATTCTTAAATATGGTATTGATGATATTCGTGATTTTTACACAAACGATGTCCGCTTCTTAGAACAATTCAGTAGGGAGGAAAGATAATGCTAGTTTCATACAATTGGCTAAAGGATTTTATTAAGTTGGACCAGGATCCTAATGATTTGGCTGAAAAAATAACTCGGACAGGTGTTGAAGTAGCAGAAGTTAAACACCCTGAAGATGGTATGAAGAAGTTGGTAGTGGGTCATATTATTGACTGCGAACCAATTTCTGGTACGCACTTAAATTTAACTCACGTTGATGTAGGAGAAGAAGAACCTTACCAAATTGTTTGCGGTGCTCCTAATGTTGCTGCCGGAGAAGACGTTGTGGTTGCATTACCAGGTGCTAGAATTGCCGATAATGTTAAAATCAAAAAAACCAAATTGCGGGGCAATGAATCTAACGGTATGATTTGTGGCTTACAAGAAATAGGTTTTCCAGATAAGCTGGTACCCGAAAAGTACACAAATGGTATTTATGTTTTTCCACACGATGCAGAAATAAAACCTGGAGATTCAGCATTTGAACTACTAGGAATGGACGACTATATTTTTGACTTTGACATTACTCCTAATCGCGCGGACACATTGTCAATGGAAGGTTCGGCGTATGAAGTTGGTGCCATTACTGATGTACCGGTTAAAGTTGAAGGTGTAGTAGTTAAAGAAGACGGTCCCAATTGGACCAATGATTTTACTGTCGATGTGGATTCCCAGCTTGCACCTAAATTTTATTTACGCAAAATCAGTAATGTCAAAATTGGCGACAGCCCTCTTTGGCTCCAAAGAAGACTATGGAATGCGGGAATAAGACCCATTAACAATGTAGTTGATGTTACTAACTACATTATGCTTTTAACCGGTCAACCAATGCATAGTTACGATGCCAGAGCTTTTAAAACACATAAACTAGTAGTTAGAAAAGCTAATAAAGATGAAAAACTGACTTTGTTGAATAATAAAGAAGTTGATCTTGATCCCAATGACATCGTCATTACTAATGGTGAAGATGTAGTGATGATGGCGGGTGTAATGGGAGGACTTAATTCAGAAATTGAATCAGATACTACAGATGTTTTGTTAGAATCTGCTATCTTTGATCCCACTTTAATTAGAAAGGCTGCTTTGCGCCATGCAAATAGAACTGAAGCCTCTAGTCGTTATGAAAAGGGCGTTAATTGGGATGCTACTACCAGAGCGTTAGATATGGCTGCGTTGCTTTTAAGAAATGATGCTTCTGGAACAATTAATGAAGGTGTCATTACAGGCAGTTCTGTAGAACGCAAACCAACTAAAATTACCACAACAATCTCTTATATAAATAAAGTATTAGGTACTGAGATATCTTCTTCAGAAATTGCTGCCATTTTTGCCCGTTTGAATTTTAAAATTGAAATTAACGGTGATAATTTAATTGTCGATGTACCCGCAAGGCGCTGGGATATTGCTATTCCTGCTGATCTGGTTGAGGAAGTGGGACGCTTATATGGTTATGATAATATTAAGTCGACGCAACCGATCCTAGCAGAAACACATGGCGGTTACTCTAAAAAAGAAGAAACCATTAGACGCATTAAAAATGTGGTTCAAGGTCAAGGCTTAATTGAAGCTATTTCCTATTCATTAACTTCGCTTGAAAAAGCAATTGGCTTTTCCAAGGAACCTAAAAAACCCGTTGAAGTCCAAATGCCGTTGAATTCCAATCGTTCAACTTTAAGACAAAACCTAATGACTGGTTTGGTCGATGCTGCGAGCTACAATATGGCACGTAAGCAAAATCAGCTGGCAATTTTTGAACAGGGACGTGTCTATGATTTTGAAAATAACAATTATAATGAGCATGAACATTTAGCTGCGTTATATAGCGGTAATGTTTATTTCGAAAACTGGCAGAATGATAATGAAAAAATTGATTTCTTTTATGTTAAAGGACAATTGACTAATCTGTTCTCAGCCCTGGGAATTAATTTGAATGATGTTGAATACCGAGCTGAAGTAATCATGTACATGCATCCTACTAGAACTGCAGGGATATACATTAAAAACAAATATGTTGGCATGATTGGTATGCTGGATCGTCCTGTTACTCAGTCTAATAAGGCAATGAAAGATAGCGAAATTTACGGCTATGAATTGAATCTTGATGATATTATTCCATTAATTCTTAATCCACAAACTACTGCTCAAAGCGCTCCTAAGTTTCCTGCAGTTGAACGCGATTTGTCAATTTTAGTAGATAAAGATGTAACTAATCAAGCTGTTGAGGATGTTATAAAAGCAAATGGTGGAAAATATCTCTATAACTTGCGTATTATTGATGTCTACCGCGGTTCTCACATTGCTGAAGATAAAAAGAGCTTTGCTTATCGTTTAACATTTCTCAATGAAAATGACACATTAACTGATGAAATCGTTAATAAAGCAATGAATTCTATTGAAGCTAGCCTTGAAAAACAACTAAAAGTAGAAATACGTTAATTATTGACATTAACCGTTTAAGTGAATATCATAGACCAGTGCAAAAAGAATTTTAACTTTAAGGAGTAGAAAGTTTTATGCCTGAAAAATCATATCCGATGACTGCTGAAGGTAAAGAAAAACTTGAAGCAGAATTAAAAAATTTAAAAGTTGTAAAGCGGCCAGAAGTAATTGAAAGAATCAAGGTCGCCCGTTCTTATGGCGATTTATCCGAAAACTCGGAATATGATGCAGCCAAAGATGAGCAAAGTCATCTTGAAGATCGCATTAGTGTTGTTGAAGACATGCTTAAGTATGCTCATGTTGTTGATGCTAATGCTAGTGATCCAGATGAAGTTGCTGTAGGTAAAACTGTTACCTATACTGAAGTTGGTGAGGATGAACCTGAGACATATACAATTGTTGGTAGTGATGAATCTGATCCAATGAATGGTAAGATTTCTAATGATTCACCGATTGCTCAAGCAATTTTGGGAAAGAAAAAAGGTGAAACAGTAACTATTTCAACACCTGGTGGCAAATTTGATGTCGTAATCAATAAAGTTGAAGAAAAATAGCTAGTTTGATAGAGTTATTTTAGAATAACGCTTATAAAAATAAAAAGACCAGAACAGCTGTACTTCTATAAGAGAAGTGGTAACCGTCTGGTCTTTTTATTTTAAATTTAATGACTAGTAAAGTAGCGGTAGTCCTTGCTTTTATCAAAGATAACACCACGAGCATTTTCACCGTTAGAAATAGAAAACTGGGCTTGTGGATATTTTTCATGAACTTTATTTTCAAGAAAATCGCGCAACATTTGATTATTGGCAAGTACGGAACCAGTCAGCGCAATTTTCATTGGCTTGGGCTCTTCATACCGGTCCATTCCGATTGTAATATCTCTTGCAAGCAGTTCAGCTTGCTCTTTTATTACAGCTGAAGCAAAAGGATCACCTTTATCAGCTAATTGAGCTACGTTCACAGCCATTGAAGCAAAATCAGAATTGCTGGTTTTGTAAAACTTGGCAGTAGCATCATTTAAATTATCAACTTTAAAAAGTTTATTAAACATTCCAATTAATTCATTGTCTTCTCGTTTATCCCAACTAAGTAAAGCAGATTTTAAAGCACTTAGTGAGATAGCATAGCCTGAGCCTTCGTCACCTAAAATGGAACCATAGCCACCAGTGGTGATAATGCTGCCATGCTGTAAGCCATTGAAAACAGAACCAGTACCAGCAATAACAAGACCGCCATCTTCACCTTCAAGTCCATTATAAAGAGCTAAGAGGGAGTCGGTAACTGCTCTGGTTGGCAGGTTATCAACCTTGGCAGAGATTTCAGCGGCTACTTCTGGCGCATGACCGATAACTGATAAACCAGCCATTCCACAGAGAATCCGTTGACAATCTCCATCAATTTCGTCAACTAATTCGTTGATTGCTTTTGTGATGTTAGTAATGGCATTATTATAGTCCGTATTTACTTGTCCAGGACCGGCTTGAGCCTCTGCCAGTTTTTGACCCTTTAAGTCATAAGCTATTGCTGTAGTGTGCGTTCCTCCAGCATCAACTCCAATAAGATATTTAAGTGTCATAGTTTGATCTTCTTTCTATATTTTATCCCACTTTTATTTTATTACATTTAGAAAAAATACTGAAGATTTTTCGCAAAAGTATTTGTGTGCAGTTTTGGTCTTTCTGATCAATAAGTATTCTATCTTAAAGTTTTTCCAAAACGTTACCATCTCAATAGATTTGTACTCTAGTTTTTGTTAAAATTACACTAGTTTAGTGAGGTTGAGGCTAAGTGAATTTTTTCAAGAAAAAACTGAAAACTAAAAATAATAATGCCAAAAAACAAGCTTCTACTCCAATCAGGATGAAGATAATTTTAGGTATTATTTTTGTCCTTTTTGCGGCTTTGATTGGACAACTAGCATACTTGCAAATAGGTTATGGCTCACGCTTTAAAGCTGAAGTACAAAAATCTAATTCGGCAATAGTTTCCAGTCAGGTTCCTCGCGGTGTTATGTATGACAATAAAGGTCGTGTACTGGTAGGGAATAAGGCTAAAAATGCTATTACTTATACTAAAAGTGTTTCGACTACAACCGAAGATATCTATGCAATTTCCAACTCTCTTAGTCATTATATTTCTATCAAGGATGAGAAACCGACTGAACAACAAGTAATTGATTATTATTTGGCAAATAAGGAAAATAGTGCTAAAGAATCTGCCAAAGTTCCTAAATCCGTCAGAGCCAAACAGGATGACAATTTAATTAATCAGAAAATCAAAGAACAGGTTAGTGCAGAACATATTAAGCTGAATGCACGTGAGAAAACAGCGGCATTAATTTATAATAAAATTTCAGGAGCCTATACTCTTTCTACAATTTATATTAAGAATAATCATTTAACAGACAAAGAAATTGCGGAGGTGGGTGAGCACCTCTCAGAGCTTCCTGGTGTGGGCATTGGAACTGACTGGCAAAGATCTTATCCTAATGGTTCGTCTATCCGCAGTATTATTGGTTCTGTCTCAACAGAAAAGGCCGGCTTGCCTAGTGATAATTTACAATATTACTTAACAAACGGTTATTCTCGAAATGATCGGGTAGGTACATCATATTTGGAAGAAAAATATGAACCACTGCTCAAGGGAACTAAGTCAACCAGCAAAGTTTGGACTAAGAATTCGGGAGACATCGAACAGTCAAAATCGGTTTATTCTGGGCAGGCAGGCGCCAGTTTAGTTTTGACCCTTGATGCTAAATATCAAAAACAGGTTCAAAGTTCATTAGAAAAAATCTATGCTTCTGCTATTGGGTCAGGTGCCGCTCACTATTCAAATGGTGCATATGCCATTGCAATGAATCCTAAAACCGGTGCAATTCTAGCTATGGCGGGAATCAGTCGTGATCCTAAGAAAAATAAAACTACCAATAATGCGTTAGGCGTTATTAATCAGTCTTTTGTCATGGGCTCGGCAGTTAAAGGTGCAATGGTAAGTGGAGGATTAATAAATAAAGTAATTACTCCTACCAATAATGTAATGCCGGATACCCCAGTTTATTTACCTAGTACGCCGGTCAAAAAGTCAGTATATCCAATTGGCACTTTTAGTGCGCTAGATGCTGAAACTGCTTTAGAAGTTTCCAGTAATATTTACATGATGCATTTGGCAATGAAATGGGTTAATGCGTCTTATGTTCCTAAAATAAGGATCACCATGCCTCAAACAGCCTTTGAAACTTTGCGCCACAATTTTAATATGTTTGGTTTGGGTCAAAAGACTGGAATTGATTTACCGGGAGAAATATCGGGTATTCAAGGTAGATCATTCAATGATCAGGGATTAGTTCTTTCAGGTTCTGTACTTGACTTATCATATGGTAACTATGATGCTTATACACTTATCCAAATGGCACAATATGTTTCAACGATAGCTAATGGTGGCTATCGCATGCAGCCTTATGTGGTGCAGTCGGTTGGTAGAACGGCAAATAATGGTAAAAAAGTTTATATTGACTATAACAAAAAGCCTCAGGTACAGTTACGCATACCTTGGACTCAAGATGAGCTTAATATCATCAGACAAGGCTTCTGGCGTGTTGTTCATGGTACAAATTCCTGGGGTACCGCTCATAAATTGAAAAAAGTGAAACCATCTATTTCGGGAAAGTCGGGAACAGCTCAAACATTTTATTACGATCCTGATAATCCTAACCAAAAAAATCCACCAGAACTAGTCAATGCTACTTTTGTTGGTTATGCACCGTCGAATAATCCTGAAATTGCTACAGCTGTAATTTTTCCTGGACTGGATCCCAAATTGGAAGGATCCTATACATTACAAATGACCAAGGCGATGGTACAAGACTACTTTAAATTACATAAAAAATAGAATTTTGTTAATATTACTGGTAATAATAATAGAAAAATGCTAAGATAATACAGTCAGAATAAAAGCGTAGGTGGTGAAAGAAATGGCAGATAACATCATTTTGGAATGCACCGAATGTGGCGATAGAAGTTACTTATCTAAGAAAAACAAGCGTAAGCATCCGGAACGTTTAAGTTTGAAGAAGTATTGCCCAGTAGAAAGACATACTACTCTTCATCGTGAAACTAAGTAATAAACTAATATAGTAGGAGCCTATGCTCCTGCTATTTTTTATATGGAAGAATCATGACAAAAAAAGAAATAAGACAACAACAAATTGAAAAGTTGAGCGAATTTGCTGAAACGGCAGAAAAGGATGCTGAAGATCAGGTTTTGCTTAAAAGTATTATGAACTCTGAGATCATTAGTAATTGTCAAAGCATTGGCATAACCTCTTCCTTGAGTTATGAAGTTGACACTTCAGGTTTGATTGCTCAGTTATGGGATCAAGGTAAAGATGTTTACTTAGCACGTGCAAATGATAATGCCGAACATACTCAAGATTTTATTTATTATAGTTATATGACGAAATTAACAAAGTCAAAGTTTGGTGTTGAAGAAGTAAATGAGCCGAATGCTCAAATCAACAATGATTTAGATCTGATTATTGTTCCTGGACTAGCCTTTGCCTTGGATTCGCATCAACGTTTGGGATTTGGCGGAGGCTATTATGACCGTTTTTTGTCAAAGCATACTAATTCTAAAACAGTAGCTTTGGCCAATTCCAAGATGATTTTTAAGACAGCTCCCTGGAAAGTGGAAGCGACCGATATAGCTATTCAAACAATTATTACTCCGGAATCCATTTTTACGAATTAATTGAGGTTATAATGAATCAGCGACAAAACCTGAAAAGTTGTTACATAACCGTAAGTATATTAGCCGTTCTCTTACTAGTATTTTTAATTGAAACGGCCATTGGTGGTTCAGAAAATATTTATGTTCTAATGAAAATGGGAGCCATGAAAAATGATGCCGTTGTCATAGGTAATCAGTGGTGGCGTCTGTTTACGGCCCAATTTTTGCATATGGGAATTATGCATCTGGTTTCTAACGCGGTTATGATCTATTATCTTGGGATGTATATGGAAACCATTATTGGTCATTGGCGCTTTTTAATAATATATCTTCTTTCTGGTATAGGGGGTAACTTATTAAGCTTGGCTTGGGGCAGTGATAATGCTATTAGTGCTGGGGCTTCAACAGCCTTATTTGGATTATTTGGTGCTATGACAGCAATTGCTTTGCAAAATCGGGCCAACCCTATTTTGGTGTACCTTGGTAAACAATCATTTTGGTTAGCTTTAATTAATATAGTGATTGATTTGTTCGCACCTAATATTGATATACCAGGTCACATTGGCGGTTTCGTTATGGGATTTTTAGTTGCAGTAATTCTGGGTGAAAAAACTTTAAGACAATACTCAGTTAAAAAGCGTGTTATCGCTCTTTGTTTACTAATTATTTATTGTGTGGCAACCGTCAGAATGGGCATGGTAATCAATTTATAATGAAAACTTTGTATGACGTGCAGCAACTTCTTGAAAAATATGGTATTTTTGTTCATGTAGGCAAAAGAATTTGGGACATTGAGTTGATGGCACTTGAACTTGACAACATTAACCATTCACACTTAATTGACCAGCATGATTATTTAGTCGCTAAATTAATATTGCGACGTGAATATGAGTATGAAGAGCGCCACAATAAAGATAAGCATAAATATTAGATTTGTTTATGCGCAGTAGTTTTTAAATTTTAGTGGGAGAAATAAATTTATGTCATCTTTTTTACTTATTCTAGACGTAGTTTTAATTGTTATCATATTAGCTTTTGTGGCAGTTTGGCTGTGGAATAAAATACAAACTAAACGCTTGGGTAATGGAGATTTAACCAATGAAGAATTTAATAAAGGAATGCGTAAGGCGCAAGTAGTAGATTTACGTGAAAAAGCTCCTTTTAAAAGAAAACATATTGATGGAGCCAGAAACTTGCCTTACACGATGCTTAAATACCAATATACTGAATTGAGAGCTGATTTACCCGTTTATTTGTATTCCGACTCTTTATCAGTTACTTTACGTGCTGCCAGATTTTTACAAAAAAAGCATTTTTCTTCAATTAAATGGTTGAAGAATGGTTTTGATGAGTGGGATGGACGCACCAAGAAATCTAAATATTAAATAAAAAACATGTTTGTTGCACTTATCAAACGTGTTTTTTCTATGTTATCCATGAATGAGAATGTAATTATGCAAAAAGTTATAGCTCTCGTAGGACCGACGGCTATTGGTAAAACTGCTTTGGCAATTGAGCTTGCTCAGAGAATTAACGCTGAAATAATTTCAGGTGACTCCATGCAGGTTTACAGAGAGGTCGCAATTGGAACCGCTAAGGCAACTCCTACAGAACAAAAATTGGTACCCCATTATTTGGTCAACACACAAACAATTTTTAAACCTTATTCAGTAGTTGATTTTGTTACCCAGGCAGAAAAAGCTATTGAGCAAATAGTGAAGAAAAATAAAGTGCCATTGTTGGTCGGCGGCACTGGCTTTTACGTTAATGCTTTGCTTAATAAAATGCAATTAGGTGAGCCGAGTAAAGAAAGTGCAGCTATATCAGATAAATGGCAGGGCTATTTAAATAAAAACGGTAAAGTAAAGCTTTGGCAAGAACTAAAAAAACGTGATCCAGTAGCTGCTCAAAAAATTCCGTTAAACAATTCACGTAGGGCTTTAAGAGCTTTAACGGTAATTGATCGTACAGGACAAAAATTTTCAGAACAACAGGACAAAATTGAACCGCGATACCAGTATTTTATTATTGGATTAAATTCTGCACGTTCAGAAATTTACTCTAGGATTAATAAACGTGTTGATCAAATGATGGACGAAGGCTTACTTAACGAAGCCCGTTTTGTCTATCAAAATCGTGATAAAGAATATACTATTTTGCAGGCTATTGGCTATAAGGAATTTTTTCCTTATTTTGCTGGTCAGGATAGTCTGGAAAATTGTATTAAAAATTTAAAAAGAGCTTCAAGGAGATATGCTAAGAGACAGTTGACGTATTTTCACCACCAGTTACCTTTATACTGGTTTGATCCTTTAGCTGATTCAAATTGTTTGCAAGAGATTTTACAGAAAGTTGAGGAATGGTTAAATGAATAATTGGCCAAAAGAATTACAAGAAATTGTAGCTGATATTGATAAAAAGATTGAGCCGCAGCTGGCAAAAATTGAGCAAAACATTCTTTTTAATCAAAATAAAGTTCTGCAGGCGTTTAAAGACAAGGCTGTAGCAGAATCAGATTTGATTGGCAGTACCGGCTATGGTTCAGATGACAGCGGACGAGACAAGCTTGATCGTATTTACGCCCAAATTTTTCACACAGAAGATGCTTTAGTACGGTCACAATTTGTTTCTGGCACCCACACTTTGGCTACAGCCATGGCTGGTAATTTATTGCCAGGCGATGAATTAACATACTTAACGGGTATGCCTTATGATACTTTGCAACAAGTTATCGGAATTGCCGGTAATGGCAGGGGCAGTTTAAAAGAATATGGAGTAAAATTCTCTCACGTTGATTTATTACCTGATGGTAGCGTTGATTTTGCTTCAGCTCGCAAATTGCTTACAGATCATCAACCCAAAATGGTAGTCATTCAACGTTCACGTGGTTATAATACTAGACCTAGCTTCACTGTAAGTAAGATTAAGCCGATGATAACTATGATTAGGGAAGTTTCACCTAAGAGCATTATTTTTGTTGATAATTGTTATGGGGAATTTTCAGAAAAACACGAACCCACGGAATATGGTGCCGATTTAATGGCGGGTTCCTTAATTAAGAATGCTGGTGGTGGTCTAGCAAAAATTGGTGGGTATGTTGTTGGTAAGCACGAATTAATTGAAAATACTGCTACCCGTCTTACAGCTGGCGGAATAGGACGAGAAGAAGGTGCCAGCTTAAATAATAATCTCGATTATTTTGAAGGCTTGTTTATTTCACCAAGTGTCACTGGCAATGCTATCAAAGGCGCAATTTATGCGTCTGCACTTTTAGAAAAGATGGGGTTAGAAGTTTCTCCTAAATGGGATGAGGACAGAACTGACTTAATTCAAACCGTTATTTTCCATAATAAAGATAAAATGATTAGGTTCACAAAAACTCTGCAGGAGAACTCGCCCATTAATTCATTTGTGGATCCGATACCAAGTAATGATACCGGATATGAGGATCAGGTGATCATGGCAGACGGGTCCTTCGTTGAAGGTGCAAGTATTGAATTTTCTGGGGATGGTCCAATCAGGCCACCATATGCTTTGTATATGCAGGGTGGATTGACCTATGCTCATGTGAAAATAGCGATCACCAATGCAGTTAACGAATTATTTTTTCAGAACAAGTAACAGATATTTATAAATGTAAAGTAAAACTTTGGTAAAGATTTAATATTTTTTGTTAGACCACTTTACAATGATTTAATCATTTGCTAATCTTATATCTAGTTTTAAATGAGGAATATAATTCCAATTAAGACTATACCAATTATTGTATGATTTTTTAGGTGGAGAAGCATGACAAAGAAAATTTCAGCAGACGACATCAGAAAAAGTGTAGAAAAAGAAGATGTCAGATTTATTAGACTAGCTTTTACAGATATTAACGGAACTCTTAAGGCAGTTGAAGTTCCAAATAGTCAGCTAGACAAAGTTTTGAGTAATGATGTACGCTTTGATGGTTCTTCAATTGACGGATTTGTTCGGTTGGAAGAAAGTGATATGATATTATATCCTGATTTTTCCACTTGGTCCGTTTTGCCTTGGGATGACAGCACAGGTGGTAAAATTGGCTGTTTAACTTGTTCGGTTCATACCACAGACGGCAAACCTTTTGCTGGAGATCCTAGAAATAATCTCAAAAGAATCATTGGTCAGATGAAAGAAATGGGTTTTACGGCTTTTGACATAGGGTTTGAAGCGGAATTTCATTTACTTAAACTCGATCAAAATGGTAATTGGACTACAGAAGTTCCTGATCATGCATCATATTTTGATTTAACTTCAAATGATGAAAGTGCGAGCTGCCGTAGAGATATTGTTGAAACTTTAGAGAGTATTGGCTTTGAAGTAGAAGCTGCTCACCATGAAGTTGGAGACGGTCAACAGGAAATTGACTTTAGGTTTGATGATGCTTTAACAACGGCCGATCGTGTTCAAACTTTTAAAATGATCGTACGAGAGATTGCTAAGCGTCATGGCTTGTTTGCTACATTTATGGCTAAGCCTTTACAGGGTCAGGCAGGAAATGGAATGCACACTAATATGTCATTATTTAAGGGTAATAAAAACGCTTTTTATGATGAAAACAACAAATATAATTTGTCAAAAACGGCTTTGTATTTCTTAAATGGTATTTTGGAACATGCCCGTGCAATTACTGCTGTCGGTAATCCAACTGTTAATTCTTATAAACGTTTAATTCCTGGTTTTGAGGCACCAGTATATATTTCTTGGGCTTCAAAGAATCGTTCACCAATGGTTCGAGTTCCTGCTGCTGGTGAATTGAATACTCGTCTTGAAATGCGTTCAGCTGATCCTACTGCCAACCCATATTTGCTTTTGGCTGCATGCTTAAGTGCCGGTATGGCGGGAATTAAGGAAGAAAAAATGCCTATGGCACCAGTTACTTGCAACTTATTTACTTTAAGTGAAAAACAACGTAATGAAATGGGGATTAAACCGTTGCCTTCGACTTTGCATAATGCCCTTAAAGCATTTAAGGAGGACAAGTTAATTCAAGATGCTTTAGGAGAACACTTAACTCAAAGCTTTATTGATTCTAAGGAATTGGAATGGTCGCAATATACTCAAACGGTTTCTGACTGGGAACGAAATCGTTATATGGGATATTAAACTAACTTAATCTAGTTTAGAAATTATTTCAAATTTGATTAATAAATTTATTATAGATTTTTGTGTCAAGCTATTAGTTAGCTTGACATTTTTGTTTTGACATTTTTGTCATCAACCTGCTTAGCAAAGGAATAAGAAAGCTAATAAATTGGCATTAAAGGCAAAATAATATATACATTATAAACTGTCAGAAAAATTAAAAGAATTTAAGTGATAAAATAAATAAGTCAAGTTTTAAGTATAAGAGGTAAAAATGGTAAAAAGAAAACGAATATATACTAAAGACGTAATATTAGTCATGGCAGCTTCGTTCTTTTTTATGTTTAGTACGATGTTTGTAAATCCTTTAATCAATGGCTACGCAAAAAGTTTAGGTGCTAGTAGTGCTTTTGCTGGGATAATTGTGGGAATTATGAGTATTGCTGCAATGTTTTTGCGTCCAATTGCTGGTAATTTAACGGATAGATTTTCCAAATATCGTTTATCCTTTGTTGGGGGAGTTTTAATAGTAATCGGAGTAATTGGCTATGTGTTGGCGCCTACAAGCAGTTGGTTACTTCTTTTTCGTCTAATTAATGGTTCGGGCTATGTTCTTTGCACCGTTTGTATGACTACCTGGCTTGCTTTTTTGGTACCGCGGGCTCATGTCGGTCAAGCGATGGGATTTTATGGCTTGATGAATGCTCTGGCCATGGCTATTGCTCCAGCGTTAGCAATTAATATTTATCAAAAAACTGGGTACAGGTTAGCGATTATTGCTTCCGGCATTTCTGCATGTTTGATGGTCATTATGATTCAATTTGTAGGAAATAAAGCAAAGCCCCAAAATACTAGTAAATCTCAAGCACAGAATTCATTACTTCATATTAAAATTATTCAGAAAAATGTTTTGCCCATTGCATTGCTCACTACCTTATTTGCTTTTCCTTATTTCGCTACTCAAGCTGACCTGGTAACTTATGCTGAAGAGCAGCATCTTAATATAAATGTGGGTTCGTACTTTCTAATATATGCCGTGGTATTACTGCTTATAAGAATCACCCTTAAAAATCTGTTTGATACTGTCAAATTCGGCACCTGGTTTTGGGTTAGTGTTGCAGCTACTTTGATATATCTTATTTTATTAGCCACAATGAAAAATAATTTTCTAATGGGTCTGGCAGCCGCTTTTATGGCAGTAGGATATGGTTTAATGTATTCTGTTTTGCAGTCAACTGCAATGCTCCTGGCACCAATTAGTGAGCAGGGTCTAGCAAGTAGTACATTTTACTTGGGTCTAGATATTGGTATGGCTTTTGGCCCGATAATCATGGGCTTTGTGAATGATTTGCTACCAGCAAAATATTTTTATTTGGTACAATTAATTTTAATACCATTTATGATATTGATTTATTTGCATTACCGTACTCGTCTAAACAGTGCAATAAGGCACCATTAAGTTTATTTTTGAATAAAAAGAAACTGACTAAGCTTGTCTTTGTATAAACTTAGTCAGTTTTTAATGCAAGTTAAAATATTGAAATTACTTTTTATGAAACTTTTTACCCCATGCCCAAGGGTCTTCATGCCAAGTTTTTAAAGCTTCATATTCATTTGCATTTATATAATTCATTTCTTTCTCTTTTTGCAGCAGTTCTGGGTATGTTAATAGCGGACTATAATCAACACCGGCTTGAGCAAAATTAGCTGTGGTATCCTTTAAATAATAGGTGAATATTGAACTTACTCCGATCACATGACCACCCTCTTTTTCAGTGGCTTTCACTGCATTAATAACTGATCCACCAGTAGTAATTAAATCATCAATTAGAACAATCCGATCATTTTCAGTGAAAAGACCTTCAATTTGCTTACCTTTACCGTGATCTTTAGGCTTTGGCCGTACATAAATCATAGGTAAATTTAATTTGGCAGCAACCCATGCAGCATGAGGAATGCCAGCTGTAGCAACCCCGCCAATGATACTTACATCTGGATATTTTTCTTTAATAAGAGTTGCTAAATCTGAGGCAATCCAGTCGCGTAAATCCGGATAAGATACAGTTAATCTAAGATCTGTATAAACAGGTGATAACATTCCACTTGCATAAGTGTAAGGCTTGTTAGGGGATATTGTTATAATCTTCTTTTCAACTAACTTGTTAATGATTTGATCTTGATACATTATTCAAACTCCTTTTTAATTTCATGATATATTTGAGCAGGATCTTTTGCCTGGGTAATCGGACGACCAACTACGATTGCGCTGGAACCAAATTGTTTGGCTTTCTGTGGAGTTGCAATCCGCTTTTGATCATCATTAGATTTATTAGTTAATCTAATTCCCGGTGTGACATATAAAAAATCAGAACCAATGTGCTTTATTAGGTTTTTTACCTCAAGTGGTGAGCAGATCACGCCATCAGCTCCAGCATTTTTGGCTGTTTGGGCTAAGCTGACAACTTGTTCAGGCATTGACAACGAACAATTTTGCTCAGTAGACAGGACTTTTTCAGTAATAGAAGTTAGTTCTGTTACTGCTAGTAACTTTGGCACTTCACTACCTTGAGCTGTGCCATCTTTTAAACCTTTCTTGGCAGCAGTGATCATTTCACTACCCCCTAAGGCATGAATGGTTGTGCAGTATACACCCAAATGTGCTATCTGTCTTGCAGCTTGATATACTGTGTTTGGAATATCGTGTAATTTAAGGTCTAAAAAAATGTGGTAACCTTGTTTAACGAGGTTGGTAACTAAATATGAGCCATAATGATAGTAAAGTTCCATGCCTATTTTTAGGTATGTTTCTTCGGGGCGACCCAGATTTGCCAGTAACTTTTCTACTTCTTTTTGGTTATCATAGTCCAAAGCCACAAATACTGCTTTTTTCATTAAAAACCTCCACGAAAAAAAGCCTATTTTGGTACGAGAGTGCATCAAAATAGACTAGCTAAAAATTTAAGTCATGTTTTCAACTTGCGGTCTCTCTGTACCGTTTAAAGTTTGTCATTATTGAGATTACCATTTTTATTTAAAAAATACAACCAAATATTATTTTAAAAAGGTTAAAAAATTGTGTAAAATATAGCCAAAATAATTGTACTGACAGAGAGCTTACATTTTGGGAGGATAAAATGACAAATATTAGTGTTAAATTACCCGGTCTTAACTTAAAAAACCCGCTAATGCCGGCAAGTGGTACATTCGGATTTGGTGACGTACCGGCAGCAAAAAGATTTGACTTGAATGAGTTAGGGGCGCTAGTGATAAAAACGACTACTCCGCAATCCCGCCTGGGTAATCCGCAACCGCAGATAGCGGTTTTAGATAAAGGTGTTTTAAATTCAGTGGGACTGACTAATCCAGGAGTAGATAATGTTATTGATAATAAATTACCAGCAATCAAAAAGCAGTACCCCCAGCTTCCTTTAATTGCCAGTGTCGGTGGTGAAAGTAAAGAAGGCTATATTGAAGTCGCGCAAAAACTATCGGAGTCAAAAATGGTTGATGCCCTGGAAATTAATGTTTCTTGTCCTAATGTTGCTCAGGGTGGAATGACTTTTGGAGTTCATCCCGAGTTGGTTGAGAAATTAACTGCAGCTATAAAACCGGTTGTTAACTTGCCTATTTTTGTCAAATTGACACCAAATGTAACGGATATAACTGCAATTGCACAAGCTGCTGAAGCAGGCGGTGCAGATGGCTTGTCACTAATCAATACGATAACTGGAATGCGCATTAACATTGAAACGCGTAAACCTTTTTTGGGAAATAATTATGGCGGTTATTCTGGGCCCGCTGTTAAGCCAATTGCCTTGTACCAGATTAATCAGGTAAGAAAAAATACTAAGTTACCCATCATTGGCATGGGTGGTATTAGCTCAGCTGAAGATGTAGTTGAATTTATGCTGGCTGGTGCTAACGCAGTCGAAGTGGGTAGTGCTCATTTTAAAGATCCTTTGGCTTGCCCGCATATTGCACAACAATTGCCTCAGGTTTTAGAAAAACTTGGAGTCAAAGATATCAATGAACTGGTAGGACAGGTTGAATTTAATTAATGAGCCTGACTTGTCAATATGCAGCTTTACTATTGACAACTATTGCTTTAGCAAGTATATTTAAATAGATGTCCTTTTAAGTTAGTCCCGAGAGGCTAGTAAGGAAAGCTCAATTAACTATTGACTTTTACGAAACGCTTAGTCTCAGGCAGATTAAGTGTTTTTTTATGGGCAAAGCACTAGTAGGAGAAAAAAGATGACTAAAGAAATTTGGGACGCATCTGCAATGAAAAGAGCGCTAACCAGAATCACTTATGAAATCATTGAACGCAATAAAGGTACTGAGGATTTAGTTCTTATAGGAATTAAAACTCGTGGTGTTTATTTAGCTCAACGTATTCACGATCGAATCGAAAAACTTGAAGGTGTTGATGTACCACTAGGTCAGCTTGATATTACTTTATATCGCGATGATCGTCATGATGCATCATTGAAGCTGGATCCCGTTGTTAACTCTAAAGAGTTGGGTGTTGAAATTAGCAATAAACACGTAATTTTAGTTGATGACGTGATTTTTACCGGTCGAACGATTAGAGCAGCTATGGATGCTTTAATGGATAAGGGAAGACCAAGTTCCATTGCTGTTGCTGCTTTGGTTGATCGCGGTCATCGTGAACTACCAATTCGAGCAGACTTTGTTGGTAAAAATGTTCCAACTTCTTCACATGAAGAAATTGCAGTCCATGTAGAAGAAATTGATAATAAAGACAATGTAGAATTGAAACCATTGCCGCAATAAAAGAATCAATTCAACCGTTTAATTGGCTCCAGAGAGGGTCAGAAGGGTTTGAGTTTATTTTGTTGAGTCATCGACTGAACTAGAGACCCTTTTGTAAACCTGGAGCTATAAAGCTTCAGGTTTATTTTTGTGGAAAGAGTAAAAAATGAAAAATAGCAATTTTGTAACTTTAAAATCATTTGTCAGTGTCGAAAATTTAACTGTAGCAGAAGTAGGGGCACTTATCGAGCGAGCAGAATATTTTAAAAACGGTGGCGCTCGCCCGCATTTGACGCAACCGGTTTATGTTACCAATATGTTTTTCGAAAATTCGAGTAGAACACATACCAGCTTTGAAATGGCTGAAAGAAAATTAGGTTTAACAGTCATTCCGTTTGATGCTGCTCATAGTTCAACCCAAAAGGGTGAGACTCTATATGATACTTCCTTAATTATGGCAGCACTTGGAATTGACCTTGAAGTTATCAGACATTCGGAAAATGAATACTATAAAAAATTAATACATCCAAATAAAAACCAACATCTTAATATTGGCGTGATTAATGCTGGTGATGGTAGCGGTCAGCATCCTTCGCAGTGTTTACTTGATATGATGACAATCCACGAACATTTTGGTCATTTTAAAGATCTCAACGTAGCGATAGTTGGTGATATTACTAACTCAAGAGTAGCTAAAAGTAATATGGAGCTTTTAACTAGACTAGGAGCAAAGGTATATTTCTCAGGTCCAGAATATTGGTATGACAAACAATATGACAAATATGGAAAATATCTACCGATAGATGAATTAGTTGATCAAATGGATGTAATGATGTTGCTGCGGGTGCAGCATGAAAGACATGCAGGAGATCCTAACGAGGCAAAATTTGATGCCAAGCAATATCATGATAAATATGGAATTAATCAGAAACGCTATAACGCTATGAAAAATGATGCCATTATTATGCATCCAGGTCCAATTAACCATGATGTTGAACTTAGTGGCAATTTGGTGGAAGCTCCAAAGTGCAGGTTTGTGCGTCAAATGGAAAATGGGGTCTTTATGAGAATGGCAATGATTGAAGCTGTTATGCGGGGACGCAATTTAGGAGGATTATCCTGATGGCAACTGTTATTAAAAATGGTTACATATACACTGGCGGAGAAACAGTTCATAGCGATCTTTTAATCAAAAATGGTGTGATTGCCGCAATTGGCAATAATTTAACAGCAGAAAAAGAGATTGATGCGACAGGAAAATTGGTTACTCCTGGTCTAGTTGATGTTCACGTTCATTATAGAGATCCTGGCCAAACAGATAAAGAAGACGTCCGGACTGGCTCATTGGCAGCAGTACATGGTGGTTTTACTACAGTCTGTGCGATGCCTAATGTAGACCCCGTTCCTAATACACCTGATTTAATGGCAAAGATGGTTCAGAATAATCGTAAAAATGGTTTAGTGCATATTTTTCAATACGCACCTATTACAGTTGATGAGGATAGTAAAGAAATTCCTGATTATGCTGGGTTAAAAAAGGCTGGTTGTATTGCTTTAAGTAACGATGGCAAAGGGGTCCAGGATGCTAGGACCATGTTTTTGGCAATGCAAAGAGCTCAAGCAAATGACTTGATAATAGCTGAACACGCACAGGATGATTCTCTTTTTAATCATGGCGTTATGAATGACGGCTCAAAAGCACAACTACTTAAGCAGAAGCCAATTACTGAACTGGCAGAGACAACGCAAATTGCACGCGACCTCTTATTAGCAGCCAAAACTGGGGTTCATTATCATGTTTGTCATGTTTCTACTAAAACTAGTGTGGAACTAATTAGAATTGCTAAAAGTCATGATATTAATGTTACTTGTGAAGTGGCCCCTCATCATCTTTTATTGGGAGAAGAAAATATCGGTAAAGACGATAGCAATTTCAAGATGAACCCACCTTTGAGAACCAGGGAAGATCAAAAAGCATTAATAGCGGGATTACTTGACAGCACGATTGATATGATTGCAACTGATCATGCACCACATACTGCAAAGGATAAACAAGGTGGTTTTAAAAAGTCTGCCTTTGGTATAGTCGGAAGCGAAACTGCGTTTAGCGAACTTTACACTAAATTTGTCAAAACTGGTATTTTTACATTAAAGCAGTTATTAAACTGGTTAACAATTGCTCCAGCCAAGGCTTTTGGGTTTAAACAAGCAGGCAGAATAGCTGTAAACCAACCAGCTGATATAGCCATTTTTAATCTTAAACAAAAAGCGACTATAAATAGCTCTGATTTCAAATCCAAAGGAAGAAACACTCCATTTAATAAAGATTTGGTATTCGGTCAAACTGTATTAACAATGGTTGATGGCAAAATTGTTTTTCAAAGTGAGGAAAGTAAATGAGATATTTAATTTTGGAAGATGGTAGTATTTTTGCTGGTGAAGGTTTTGGTGGAGATCAGGTAACTAAAGGTGAGGTCGTTTTTACCACTGGTATGACCGGCTATCAAGAAGCAATCACCGACCAGTCTTATGCTGATCAAATTCTGGTATTTACAAACCCATTAATTGGTAATTATGGCATAACGCTAGCTGATTATGAATCACTTGATCCGGGAATAAAAGGTGTGATTTGCCACCAAGTTGCTCGCTATCCTGATAATTGGCGCATGCAGACTACTTTGCCCGATTTTCTTAAGAGCTTAAATATTCCGGGAATTCAGGGAATTGATACTAGAAAATTGGTTAAAAAACTGCGCGCACACGGTACAATGAAGGGTCAAATCTGCGATTCTAAGGAAAATGCTGCTCAAATTGCTGCTGATTTAAGAGCAAGCAAAATTACTGCAGGAGTGGTTAAGCGTGTTTCAACTGCAAAATCATATCCTGTGCCGGGTTCAAAACGCAATATTGTTGTTGTCGACTTTGGCTTGAAAAACAGTATTTTACGTGAACTTAGTAAACGAGACTGCAATTGTATAGTTCTTCCTTACACTACCTCAGCTGCAAAAATTTTATCTTTGCATCCAGATGGAGTGTTATTGTCAAATGGCCCCGGCGATCCACTTGAAATGAAGGATGCAGCGAAAATGGTGCAGGAAGTTGAAAAGGAAATACCACTCATGGGTATTTGTATGGGGCATCAGGTTTTTGCTTTAGCCAATGGTGCTAAAACTTATAAAATGAAATTCGGACACCGTGGGTTTAATCATCCTGTACGTGAAATTGCTACTGGGAATATTGGGTTTACCTCTCAAAATCATGGTTATGCTGTTAGTCGTGATTCAATTGACCCCGAAAATTTAATGGTAACTCATGTAGAAGTTAATGATGGAACTATTGAGGGCTTACGGCATAAAAAATATCCTGCTTTTTCAGTTCAATTTCACCCTGACAGTACCCCTGGTCCGCACGACGAGGAAGGGATTTTTGATTACTTTATGCAAATGATTGATCAAAGAAAGGACAATGAAAGTCATGCCTAAAAGAACTGATATAAAAAAAATAATGGTAATTGGTTCAGGTCCAATTATTATTGGTCAAGCAGCAGAATTTGATTACTCGGGAACCCAAGCATGTTTGGCTTTACGTGAAGAAGGTTATGAAGTGGTTCTGGTTAATTCCAATCCTGCTACTATCATGACTGATACTACGATTGCTGACAAGGTTTATATTGAGCCGTTAACTGTTGAATCAGTTTCCCGCATTATTCGTAAGGAATACCCTGATGCAATATTGCCTACTTTAGGTGGTCAAGTGGGTTTGAATATGGCCTTATCGTTATCTAAAAGCGGCATTTTAGACGAATTAAATATTGAACTGTTGGGAACAAAACTTGACTCAATTGAACAAGCGGAAGATAGAGAAAAATTTAAGGAACTTTGTCAAAAACTGGGTGAACCAGTGCCACCTTCAACCAGTGTTAAAACAGTTCAAGAAGCTTTAGATTTCGGAGATAAAATTGGGTATCCCATCATTGTGCGTCCTGCCTTCACTATGGGAGGAACCGGTGGTGGCATTTGTAATGATCGCGACGAACTTGCAAAAATTGCTAAAAATGGATTGGAACTGTCTCCAGTTACTGAATGTTTAATTGAACGGTCGATTGCAGGCTATAAAGAGATTGAATTTGAAGTAATGAGAGATCATGACGATAATGCCATGATTGTCTGCTGTATGGAAAATTTTGATCCTGTGGGTATTCACACCGGGGATTCAATTGTTTTCTCACCGTCTCAGACATTATCTGACAAAGAATATCAGATGTTGCGTGATTGTTCTTTAAAGCTTATTCGAGCACTAAAGATTGAAGGTGGCTGCAATGTTCAATTAGCCTTAGATCCAAATAGTTTTAATTATGATGTCATTGAAGTTAACCCAAGAGTTTCACGTTCATCTGCCTTGGCTTCTAAAGCTACTGGCTATCCCATTGCCAAAATGGCGGCCAAAATTGCTGTGGGTCTTACTTTAGATGAAATTAAAAATCCAGTAACAGGCACTACCTTCGCGGAGTTTGAACCAGCATTGGACTATGTTGTCTGCAAGATACCACGCTGGCCTTTTGACAAATTTGCCAAAGCTAATCGCGAACTGGGTACACAGATGAAAGCGACTGGGGAAGTGATGGCGATAGGGAGAACAGCTGAAGAAGCCTTTCAAAAAGCCGTTCGCTCCTTGGAAATCGATCAAAAAGATTTTTATTCAGTTGAAGCTCATAAAGCCAGTGATGAGGATCTCGAAAATAAACTGGTTAGAGCGCAGGATGATCGTCTTTTCTACTTAGCTGAAGCCTTTCGCCGGGGTTATTCAATGTCGGACTTGCATGAATTAACCAAAATTAATTTTTACTTTTTAGATATTGTTAAGCATATTGTCGATTTAGAAAAAGTTATTGCCGCAAATCCTGATGATCTAGAGGTCCTTAAAAATGCTAAAAAATATGGCTTTAGTGATCATACAGTCGCTAATTTGTGGCACGAAGATGAAGACAAAGTAAGAACTTTGCGCAAGCAAAACCATTTGCTGCCAGTATATAAAATGGTTGATACATGTGCAGGTGAATTTGTTTCTCAAACTCCTTATTTTTACTCTACTTATGATACCGAAAATGAGAGTCAGAAAACTTCCAAGAAGTCTGTTTTGGTAGTTGGTTCAGGTCCAATTCGCATAGGGCAGGGTGTAGAATTTGATTATGCCACAGTACACTGTGTTAAAGCCCTGCAAAAGATGGGTTATGAAGCCATTGTCATTAATTCAAATCCAGAAACTGTTTCAACTGATTTTTCCGTTTCTGATAAATTGTACTTTGAACCTTTAACTTTAGAAGATGTGTTAAATGTTTGTGATTTAGAGCAACCAGAAGGTGTAATTATTCAGTTTGGTGGTCAAACCTCGATCAATCTGGCAGCTGGTCTGGAAAAACATGGTATCAAGATTTTAGGTACTAGCGTAGAGGATCTTAATCGAGCAGAAGATCGAGAATTATTTGATCAAGTAGTAAAAGAATTAGGTTTGAAGCAGCCGCAAGGTATTACTACTACCACACACGATGGTGTTATTAAAGCCGCTGAGAAGCTTGGCTATCCGGTTTTAGTCAGACCAAGTTATGTTTTGGGTGGTAAGGCAATGGAAATTGTTTACAACCAACCTGAACTCGAAGACTACTTGCATAACCATGTTGACATTGCCAGCAGTCATCCAATTTTGGTAGATGACTACCTCGATGGTCGAGAGTGTGATGTTGATGCCATTTGTGACGGAGAAGAAGTGCTTATTCCTGGAATAATGGAGCATATTGAACATGCTGGTGTTCACTCTGGAGATTCTATGGCCGTTTATCCGGCTCAAACATTTTCACCTGCCATTAAGCAAAAAATTGCTGACATTACCAAAAAACTGGCTTTAAAACTTAATTGCCGCGGAATCATGAATTTGCAGTTAATTGAGCGCGATGGAGAAATTTATATTATTGAAGTTAATCCCCGTGCCAGTCGTACGGTACCATTTTTAAGTAAAATTACCAGTATTGAAATGGCTCAGGTTGCCACTCGGGTAATTATGGGTGAAAGTCTAAAGGAACAAGGCTATAAAGATGGTCTGGCACCTGAAACAAAAATGATTAGTGTTAAAGCACCAGTCTTCTCATTTAGTAAACTTTCAGATGTTGATAGCTACTTGGGTCCGGAAATGAAATCAACTGGTGAAGTTATGGGCAGCGATTTAAGTTTTCCTAAAGCACTTTATAAAGCTTTTTCAGGAGCCAACATGCAAATACCAGATAGTGGTAACATTTTATTAACCATTGAGGATCGTGATAAGCAGGAAATATTACCTATTGCTCAAAGATTTGCCCAAATAGGTTATCGTATTTTTGCTACCAGTGGTACAGCAAGCTTTTTAAAACAAAACCATTTACATATTACACTGGTGGACAAGATTCATCAGAACACTGAGACCAATATTTTAAATGAGTTTAAAAATGGGAAAATTGATTTGGTAATAAACACTATGGGACATGACTTGGCGAAAACTTCTGACGGCTTTATTATTCGTCAAGCTGCCATTCAGCAAAATATTCCTTTAATTACCAGCCTGGATACTGCACGTGCACTTCTTACTGCTTTAGAAAACCGCTCGTTTTCTACAATAAGCATAAAATAAATTTTAATAAGCAAAAAAGCAACTGCGTATACAACACAGTTGCTTTTTTTATACTTAAAAAGGTGAATACAGTTAAATTTTATTTAATACTAAATTTAATGGCAGTTTCAGACAGATCTATTGTGTAATTCGTATTTTCAAGGGGTCTCTTTGTCATTCCCTGATCGGTTGAATAAATAATTAAGCAAAGTTTGCTGCCAACAGGCATTGTGTAATAGGTTGGTTGCAGCTTAAATTGTAAGTCATAAAATTCACCGGCTTTAATACTACTTGGCTTTTTCATATTCGCATAATTCTGCAGATTCATATGAGCCTTGGTAATTAATTTAGCATGAGTCAATTTGTCAGGCATAAATTCTTGCAGGGAATCTAATTGAAAATGAAATCCTAATTCTTGGCCTCCTGGCATTAAGATTCTGGGAGTAGTTGTTAACCGTTTACGTTCACCCATTTCAACTAAAGCTACAGAAATTTGACCTCTGTTAAGACTGGATGCTACCCGCATTCTTATTTCTGGTCGTCCAACAATTGTTACTGGATGAATAAATTCATCTGTCGTGAAGCGTAGACTTGCTTGAGCCCATTTCTTGTTGCCACAGATAAATTGGTATTGCCAGTCATTTTCTGAGATCTTGGCTTTTTTAAACTCAGTTCCGCCTACATCTGTGAAGGAAACTTCCTTTTCGCTACTCGTGTCCTTGGCTAATCCATTGTCATTAGCTGGGAAATAAACTGTTTCTCTTCCGCTATCATTACTCCAATCCTGCTCTTCATGCCAATTATCTGCATTTAGATTGTCTTGAACTAAGACAGTTGGCCATTGTTGATATGCATTGTTTTCAATACCTAGGAGTTCATGAACCAACCACAAATTCATCAGGTCAGTAAAATCAATCGAAACCAAATTATTCATATTGTAATGAGGTCCTTGATGCAAGAAAAGATGATGTTCAACAGGAAGGTTTTTGACTTTTTGCCAAATTTTGTAAACATTTTTAGGTTTGACATTCCAATCATTGAGACCGTGGACACTAATCCAGGAACACTTAATATTATTGGTATGATGACGATAATTGCGCTTTTCCCAGAAATCAGAATACTGGCCGGTTTTACGATCAGCTTTGTCTAATAAAATCTTTTGCATTGCGTCAAATTTAGGTTTGATCTTTAAGTAGTCTCCTGCATCCCACAGATTAGACTGACAAGTTTCAGCCAGCATATCCAAGTCTTCACCTTGACATTCCTCTGGTGCTATCACTAATCCGTGTTCACGGTAATAATCATACCAGGAAGAAATGGCAGCTTCAGAAATAACGGTTTTTAAGCCGGCGACGCCAGTAGTTGCGATTGCTATTTGCAAGGTTCCTAAATAAGACCGTCCTGTCATCCCAATCTTTTTGTTGCACCAGGTTGCTTTAGTTTCGTGTTGTCGAGATCTATCAGTGTAGGCGATTCTATCGCCATGTAACCACTCTATTATTTCTTTTGCACTTTCGGTTTCTTCTGGAGCACCGGTAATTCTGAGGCCATCACTGCCGCGAGTACCAATAGCTCCAGCAAAGACGCTGGCGAAACCGCGAGCTAACATATATTCGTTTAAACCATAGGAAGATTTACCAACGGCTTGTTCGATCGGCTTATATGACATAGTATCATCAGTGTTTGATTTTTGAGCTTTGACAATTGGAGCAGCTTGATATTGCGGATTTTCCCATTCAGTTGCATCACTCAAATTTTCGTCAACGTTGTGGTTACGCTTTTCATTATCGATAATACCGCCAAAATATGGATCAGCTGTGTATAAAGCTGGTACAGGCATATTTTCACTTTCAATAGGTCGGAAAATGGTTGTTTGCAAGAGGTCACTCTTGCCATCGCCATCGGTGTCAAGATCACTTTCAACGTAAACTACTTCCCTGATTATTTTGCTGGTGTCAAAAACAGGCATGCTTTTACCATTAAAAAAGAGAAATTTATTTTTGGTGAATTGGCTTTTGCGATTATAAAAATAGCCTTCACCCGCCATCACATCAATTAAAAGTTGACCGTTTTTAGCACGAGTATTTAGTAAACGATAAAAGACGCGGATGAGTGATTGCTTATCATTAATATCTGCCATATAGGGCAACGCCTGCTTTTTCATGAATTTTAGAGGATTTGTTAATTGATAATCGTAATCAACGTGATACCCTAAAAGTTGCAAGGCAACGTTATAAAATTGTTGAGACGATATTTTTACTGGGTTGCCGTCCAAAAATTGCTTAAGAGTTTGTGTTTTTGATACAGCAAACTCGGCTAGTTTTGCCTTGCGCGCACTAGCATCATTTGGATCGACTACTGCCACAGCATTTGCTGTAAGTTCAGCTAGAAGATCTCCAAAAGAAAGCTTTTCATAATCGGCCGGTAAAAATTTAATTTGCTGCAATTCTTTAACTTCTGTTTGAAAGTCAGTTTTTACATAAGCGTATTGATTGTATTTCATAAAATTCTCCTTTTTGTATTATTTTACCTGTTATTAAGATTATTAGAAAGCCAGTTATTAAATAAAAAAGAAGAAGATTTCTAAAAAATCTTCTTCCTCTAATGTAAGTTATAGCCAAACTTCTTGGTAGGTTTTTTCATTAAAACCGCAGGTCAGTTTTTCACCGTCAACAACCAATGGTCGTTTAATCAATTTACCATTTTTGGACATCATATCTGCTGCTTCAGCAATTGACATATCAGCTACCTGATCTTTGAGATGCAGCTTGCGATAGTCTTGTCCGTGAGTGTTGAAAAAGTACTTTAACCCGCGATCCTGATGTTGAGTAAGCCAATTGATTAAGTCAGCTTTCTTAGGCGGTTGCTCAACTAAATCTTGAAAATCAAATTTAACATTGTGCTCTGTTAACCATTTTTGAGCTGCTCTTGAAGTTGAGCAGCGCTTATAGCCGTAAAATTTTATCATTTTCATCTTCTCCTTTGGTTAAATTATAGCAATGATGGTAAGCAAAAATACAATAATAAAAACATTTTTATAATTTAGGATTTATTATGTTAAACTCAGTGTATAGTTTTTAGAGGAAATTTAGGAGCAGCAATTTTGCAAGAAATATTTGTTTATATTTATAATATTGCCTTTTTAGTTCTTTACTTATGGGTAATAAATGTTTCAGAATATGCTTATAAAACCACTAATAATAGTATTTTTTACTATGTAGGCTTGCTTTACGTAACTTTAATAATTGACAGTACAATAGCCTTTTCATCAGATCTGCTAAAAGTTACTAACAGTAACTACCAGATTGATACCAAAGCGTTTTATTTAATTAGAATTTTGGCATTTATAATAGGTGGAATTTGCTACGTTAAACTAATGTCCAGCATGATAAACCAGAAACCCAAAATTTTATACTATATACCTATTTTTGCCGTCTCCTTGTTAAATGCCGCTTTTGTGTTAAATTCCTATAATGAACAAAATGCGGGAGTACTACAAAGGAGTACACAAGATGCTAGTATTTTATTTCTCTGCATAATTTATTTTTGTAATACTTTTAAATCAAATTCTAAAGGAAAAAATGGTAAGAAAAAATATTACGATCATGCTGTAGTAATAACTGCTGTTTTTATGACTTTGTCATGCATAGAAGGAATTTTATTTTTGTTTTTGAATGATGTAAATCAAAATAGTTTTGCCGTTTTAACCAGTTACATGAAAGTTATTGGATTTAATGAGGACCTTTTTTCAATTATCCTCTCCTTATTAATTATTTGGTTTGCTAAAAAGGAAGAGGAAGAAGCAAATAAAAATAACTTAGAAATTTTAGTGCAGCAAAAAATGAATCAATATCAATCTATGCTTCATGAAAGGGAAAATGCCAGCGAGGAAAGTCAAGTTGTAGAATTTTGCAATTATTACAATATGACAAAAAGAGAATCGGAAATATTAAGGTTAGTTTTAAAAGGTAAGAAGAATCAGGAGATTGCAGATGAATTGTATATTTCTGTAGGAACGGTGAAAACACATATTTACAGCATTTATAAAAAATTAGCTGTTGATCGCCGAAGTCAGTTAATGCATGTTTTTATGGAATATAAAGAAAAATAAGCTGAAAATAATTGGGTAAATTTCAAGTTCAAGCAAAGAGACTGGGAAATCATATTAATGGGTAGTGATTTTTCAGTCCTTTTTAGTTTTATCAATATTTTACAGCGCTGTTTTTTAGAGTCTTTTGACATCTACTACTAAAGTTTAGTTTTAAGAAATACCTAATTTCAGCATATTTTACGCTTAAAATACAACGAAAGTTGATTGTAACTTTACTTGTTTTTGATTAATTTGATTTATGAATTAATCCATAAATGGATCAAAAAGAAAAGGAGAAAAAGTTATGGAGAATCAAAAATTGCCCGCTTACCGCTGGGTGATTCTAACAATTGTTAGTTTGTTGTGTTTTATTGCTAATTATATTCAGTTTCAGGTTTCAGCTTTGGCCACTGTAGTCATGCCTCAGTTACATATTACAACTGCTGAGTTTTCAGCTCTCTTAATGGCTCCAATGCTAGTAGCCGTTGTGCTCAGTATTCCGGCTGGATCCTTAGGAGATAAATTTGGCTCTAAAAAGGTAATATCAGTGGGATGTATTTTATCAATAATAGGTGCATTTGGTAGGTTTATTGCGTCAAATTTTGCCATGATGATGATAATGCTCTTATTATGCGGTATTTTTATTTCGCTTTTAAATGCCAACTTAATTAAAGTTTTGGGTACCTGGTTTAAGCAGGATACAGATGCTGCCATGGGTGTATTCTACGCAGCTTCATGTTTAGGAATAACTTTGGCTCAGATCACTAGCTCGTGGTTTCCGTCTGTTAATGCTGCCTACATGTTTTCATCGGTGTCATTATTGGTTTTAACTATTTGCTGGATAGTGTTTGTTCGTGATACTCCAAAGGGCGAATCATTGCCGCCAGCAGAGCCGACAATGAAATATTTAAAAGTTGCTATTAAAAGTAAAAATACTTGGATTGTCTCAATCTGTGCTGGCTTAGGTATCGCATCAACAACTGCTTATGCTGGCTTATTACCACAGGCGCTTAATTTAGGTCAACATATTAGTAATTCAACTGCGGGAATTATGTCTTCTGTAGTTACTGTCGGTAGTTTCTTTGGCTCTTTAATTGGGCCAGCTTGGTGCAACAAGTTGGGTCGTTACAAGATGTTTTTGACCGTAACAACATTAATAGGTGCGATCGTAATGTACTTTACCTGGTATACACCTGCTGGTTTCTTTTTATGGGCCATGTTGGTAATTAATGGTTTCTTTACTGCAATTAGTGGACCAATAGTTCAGGCTATGCCAATACAATTTCCAGAAATAGGAGAGAAATATTCTGGTAGTGCCGGTGGAATAGTTGGTACAGTTTCAATGCTTATATCATATTTCATCCCAATCATTGTATCTAAGATTGCTGGAAACGACTACGCTAAAAACCTAAGTATTGAGTCATTAATTTTCGGATTATCGATACTATGCATTTTAGCGTTGCCTGAAGTTGGCAGCAAAGCAAAAAATAAATAGGAAGGCAAGAAAAAATGGAAAAAGCAGATTTTGTTTTAAAAGGATCAGCTATTTTTACTGGTGCTGGTGATAAGCCAATATCTGGTTGCGTTTTAATCAAGGGTAATCGCATCTTGAAGATCGTGCCATTAGATAGAATGACTGGTTATATTGATGAAAAAACCACCGTGATTAATTGTGGTGATCATTTAATTATGCCCGGCTTTAACGATTCACATATGCATATTTCATTAGGTTCAGTTCAAAATGATCCGGACTTTTGCATTCAAATGATGAATTGTAAGAGTGAAGAAGAATGTGTGCAAATGGTTAAATCATTTGCTGATTCGCATCCTGATAATCCTTGGATATATGGTACAGGCTGGTATTCAGAAGTTTGGGATAATCCTCATACTCCCTCAAAAGAATCACTTGATGCCTTAAATTTAGATCGTCCAGTTTGTTTAAATTCATTTGACCTTCACTCTGTATGGTGCAATTCAATAGCACTTGACAAGATTGGCATTAAAAAAGATACGCCTAACCCACAAGGTGGAATATATGGTCATGACGAACAGGGCGAACTAAATGGTATTCTATATGAACCACCAGCAACAAAAGCCATGATGGACGAGGTTTTAAATGTGCCAACACTGAAACAATCTTTGCTGAAATGCTTGAAGCACTTTCGTGAATTAGGTATTACTTCAGTTGCTGATGTCTATCCGTCAGGTCTAACGAATGACAATATTCCAGAAATATTTGATGAATTAGAGCAATCTGGAGAACTAACTACCAGGATTACTTCATTTCCGTCCTTAACAGATATTGCTGGTGCTAAAGAATTGAAGAGAAAGTACCATACTAATAAGCATAGAGTTGCAGGATTAAAACAAGTTCTTGATGGCGTGGTTGAAGCTCATACTGCCTTTTTGAGCAAAGAATATGATAATGATCCTGGGAAATTTGGTGATACTTCCTTAACTCAGGACGAGCTTAACAAATATGTTCTAGCGGCCCAAAAGGAAGGTTTTCCTGTCAAAATACATACTATTGGTGACCAGGCAAGTACAATGGCTCTTAATGCATATGAATATGCCAAAAGTAAAATTGGCAAGTTAATTTTGCACAATTCATTAGAACATATTGATATGATTAGACAAGATGATATTGACAGATTGAAGAGTCTAAACGTAATGTGTGCAGTTCAACCACAACATTGTATAGGAGACTATATGAGTGGAGGTTATTTGCCGTGTATTGGTAAAGAGAGGTTGTCACACACTTGGCCATACCGTGAAATACTTGATGCGGGAAGCCATTTGGCTTTTGGCTCAGACTTTCCAGCTGTATACTCTGTAAATCCAATTTGGACAATTTATGCGGCTGTAACGCGTTGTGAACCAAATGAAGGCAAACCAGATGGAGGTTATTTCCCAGAACATGCAATTACTTTGACTGAAGCTTTGCAGGCTCATACCAAGTGGTCAGCATATGCTGAATCTTTTGAAAATGAATTGGGAACTCTGGAACCCGGTAAATTGGCCGATGTCATTGTTTTGGATAGAAATTTGTTTGACATTGATCCACAAGAAATTCGTTTTGCTAAAGTTAACTTAACATTTTCTGATGGTAAGCTGGTTTATAAGCGCGATAAGTAAATAAAAACTAAAAAACTGATAGTTACCGATTATGATTGATAACTATCAGTTTTTGATTGTTTTTAATTAATTGAAATCTAGTTCAAAGTCTTTACTTGTAAAAAGATGTACTTTGCTATTGAAGAGGTAGTTCATCAATATGCCCAATGCAATTGGCAAAAAGAAGAAAAGAATTGCAATTAGAAGAATATTGAACAAATTTGCGGGCCGATTTGCCATTGCCGCAATGGGCCCGATTAAACCAGAAAAACCAAACCCCGCACTCATTGGTGTTCCTTGAATTTGAAAGATTGCTCCCAAACCACCCATGATGCCAGCATTGATTAAAAGTGGAATAAGTAGTTTAGGATTAGTCATTAAATTAGCCATTTGCATTTTGGGAGAACCCAAGAAGTGAGCGATTGATGTCCCAAAACTATTGGATTTCCACCCAAAAACTGCTAACGCAAAAGATACAGCTGTAATACCGAGATTAGCAGAGCCAGAAGCAATACCGGAAATGCTGATTGCAGTGGCGATACCGACCGAAGAAATTGGAGAAACAATAAGCAGACCGAATACTATTCCCATCAGCATGCCCATAATAATTGGCTGTAAGTCTGTCAGTTTTTGGACTCCTAAGCCGATTAAACTGGTGAATTGACCAACTGGTATGCGCGTCAGACAGCCGATTCCACCTGCTATTAGTAAAACTAAAAGGGGAACCAGTAAAATCGTGTATGCCTTTAATTTTTTACCAAAAAACAATACTAATCCGTAGGCAATCATAATCGTAATTGCGGTATTAATGACATCACCACTGCCTGTTACAGTGATTTTACCGTTATTCATCATAAAATTACCAGCGCCTGCTGTTGCTGCTAAAGCGATGGATGAAGTTTGAATAGGTGTCAATTTTCCAGTCATGCCGACACATACCGCACTAATTGCTGGTAACAAGGCTGAAGCAAAGCTAGTTAGGGCTAGGATAAAACTCAGCTGCGGCATGCTGGGTAAAAGTGCTTTTACCAGTTGGTTAATTAATGCTCCCGGAATTAAGGCTACAACTATACCAGTTGATAAGCCGTTCAGGGTATCTAGCGTAATCTTTTTTAAAGTATTCATTTTACTCTCCTAAATAAAAAACTCACACAGATGACGACAACTGTGTGAGTCTTCAGAGAAGAAAGTACTTAAGTCTTTAAACACACAATTGTCATGAAGATTGAACTGTGTGTCTAAGACAATGACAAACCAGGCACTCAGATCAAATAGCTGAAGTACCAGAAATAATATTTAACTTGCGGTTGATTAATTTTTTTAATTGCCGTCATAATCTTTACCTCTCATAAATATTTAAGCAATATCATAACTTAATAATAAATAAAAAGCAAGTCTCAATTTGATTTAATTTAAAAATAGCTGATACAGCAGCTAATTGAGTAATTTGAAATCATCCTGCTTAAGTAATACAAGTAAGCTCAATATTAAAATACTAAATCAACTAGATATTATATTTTTAATATTACCAGAGCTAAAAAGCCGAAAAAATTACAAATAAAAGCTTTGAATAACTCTGTGGTAACGACTAGAATATTCTCAAGTAAAATATAAATATATTCTATTGTAAAAGAAAGAAGTGTTTATTATCACACTGTTTATTAACTGTATCAGTTTTTTGGGTGACTGGTTACTATTTGCGTTTCCTCTTTACCAGGGATTAATGGAGCTTTATGACTACGAATGGTTTTTAAAAGAATTTAATCAATCAAGCAAAGCACAGCCTAAGATTTCTCCTCTTTACTGGATTATACCTATTGTCAAAATATACCTTGAAAAAAGACGAGCAGTCAAAATTTTGGGCAGTATTATCAAAAATGAATCGGATTTACGTACAGCTATGAGTTTTATTGACAAAGCAACTGCATGGTATTTTGTTTCTCTTGGTGGTTGGTTAAAGATGGTATCTTCTCTATATGAATTTATCGGAGAACTTCATGAAGACAGCATATTGTTGCTAGTTGGCGGAACCATAGTCTTAACATTTTTAGGTATCTTTTCAGGTTATTACCGGTTGAATCCGAAGAGACAAAGAGTATTGATTTCAAAAATTAAGAAAAACTAGAAACTAGCAAAAATAAAAGAACTATAACAATTCTGTTATAGTTCTTTTATTTATGAGTTTAAACAAGCGTTAACTATTTATAACAAAATGATCCGGGTGAGATTCGAACCCACGACCCACGGTTTAGAAGACCGTTGCTCTATCCAGCTGAGCTACCAGACCGTCAGTTTTGCGTATTCCTGCGCAAGAACAGTAACTATTATAGAGAAAAATTTTTGTAATTGCAACCAGAAATTGCGATTTTGTTTAAATAATTTTAAAGCAAGGTTGATGTTAGCAAAGAAGAGATTGTAAGATTAATATGTTAATTGTAGTTTGTAATCGGTATAATTAAAATAATTATTTTAAATGATTGGAAAAATTATGAAACATAAATTACTAAAATTTATCTGTCTCTTAGGCATGCTTTTACTTAGCTTAACCCCTGTACAAAAAGTAAAAGCCGATGTTGATTATGATATTGCTAAAAATATCACAAGTGCCAAAGTTAATTCTGATGGTTCTTTGTCGATGAAAAGGGCAATTACCTATCAATTCAATAGTCGAGCACATGGCGTTTATTACCGGCAAGTTTTAAATTCAAATCAAAAAATTGAAGACGTAAAAGTACAGGTAAAAAATGAAAATGAAAAAAGAGAAACAATTAATAACTATGTTCTTAAAAAAATGAAACGTGGATATCGCTTTAAAGTATTTTATCCCATAAAAAATCACAGTCATTTTACTGTGACGTATTTTTATCGCATAACCAATGCTATTACTAATTATCGTGACGTTGCTGAACTTAATTTTAAGATTATTGGTAATGGTTGGGACACTGACTTAGACTATGTCAAGGCAAGCGTAATTTTTCCAAGGCCTGTTAAAGGACTGAAAGCCTGGGCCCACGGGCCGCTTGATGGCTACCTTAAAGTTAATCCTAAAAAAGGAAAAATTGTTATGATAGCTGAGAATCTTGGTGGCGACACCGGTATAGAAGTTCATACTATTTTCCCCTTGAGTATCACAGCCAAAAATAAAAATGTTAAAAATAAGAATCACCGAAAAGAAGTTATAAAGCAAGAGAAAGAATTAGCTCAAGCAACTATTAAAAATAGGCGGAAAAGAGAAAGAAGAAGTATTTGGTTAATAGCACTAAGTTTGATTGTAGGACTTTTGGGTATTATTAAAGGCTTCAGAACAAAAGCGGTTGGTTTGAAGCCGCGCAAGAGCCGCGAATTGGCTCATAATTATGAAATACCTGATGTAGATCCAGTATTAGCGCAAATTTTGGATACTGCTAACAAGCCAGATAATAAGGCCTTTACGGCATACTTAATTAGCTTAGCAGCTAAGAAAAAGATCAAGATAGAAGATTTTAAGGTTCATCGTAAAACTTATTACCAAATAACATTGCTAGACAAAAGTATTCTTGATAATGATATTTTAATCAAAACTCTATTCAACAGCGTTGGTGATGGTAACCAATTCACGACGCAAGAGTTGAAAAAGTACCATGGTAAAAAGCTTGGAAACTCTTTTGATACCTGGGCAACTAATTATTTTGACAGTAAAGAAAAACAAGTATATTTACCTGATACGTTGACGAATAGTCGGTCTAAAGTTATCGGTATTATTATTTTGACGATGGCAGTGAGCTTTGCATCTGCGGTGATTGCATTAACAAATTCTTTAAAATATCTTTTGGTAATAGTTATAGGTGAAGCTTTAATTCTGCTTTTGAGTCTTCTTGCTTTAGTTTATAGTAATAAAAAGATTGGTATTTACTCTGAAAAAGGCAAAAATGAAACTGAAAAGATACGCGGTTTTAAGAAAATGCTGAGAGATATCGGCAAGTTTAAAATGAAAGATGTCGGTGATCTCATACTATGGGAAGATATTATGCCTTATGCCGTTTCTTTCGGTTTGGCAGATAAAGTAATGAAAGAAATGAAAATCGAATTCAGTGAGGAAGAGATTCAAAACAGTAATTACTTCTATTATGGTTTTATTTCAAACACGGGCAAAGACAGTTTTTCTTCCAACTTTGATTCTTGCTTTAGTGACGGTATATCTTCTAGCTCTAGCAGTTTCTCAAGTGGTTCATCCGGCGGCTTTGGCGGAGGTTCTGGTGGCGGAGCTTTCTAGTTTGTCTTCTGACTAAAAGCCTGGCTTAAAGATTGGTTTTTGCATTTGCTATAATTAAGTAAATTTTTAAAAAGATAGGTAAATTATGTTCGATTATCGCAATAATTTAAAAAGAATTATTAATCAGACAGCTGGGGATGATAAGAGCTTAAAAAATGGGATAGCAGCAATTAAATTAATTTTGGGCATGACTGATGAACAGACTGCAACAGTAACAGCTAAAAATAATATTGAAGTTGACTTGCAGCAACTTAATTTACTATTAACCAGCTTAGCCGGGTTAATTAAAAATCCTGGAGATATTGCTAGTAAGAACACAGCACTTTCGGCAATTCAAAAATTAACGCTTGCTCCAAATATTAATAAAAAATATCGCCAAAATTTGGTTAACCTAAAGCAAGCAATTAATTTGATGCAAACGCCTAAGGATATGATTGATAAAAAAGTTTTCGAAGAAGCCCTTGAAATTCCCCAAAAGAGTAAGAGAGATTATCGGAAAGGAAAACGCTATACAGTAATTCGTTTGCTATCTGGCTGTGATTTGATTAATGATAGTAATAGAAGAGTGTATACGTTGAAAGAGTCTCAAATTCATTCCTTAAACTTAAAAAGTGGTGATATTGTAGAGGCCGTCGCAGAAGATAAGGATTCACATTATGAAGCAACAATTTTACGCGTTGTTGGCTTTCGTGAACTGCCGTCTATGGAAGTTGATTCAATCTCAACATTTAAATATGCGGTAGTGCAAGGACGTGCAGGACATTTATCTATTACTCGCAATGCACAAGGAAAGAAATTGCGTGTTAATGGTAAGGCGGTTCTTCTTCCTGTTGATTCGAGTAAGTATTGGGATGAAAACATTAGATTAGTTGATGGTTCAATTGTTGACTTGGCTTGGTATGCCGGTGATGTCCGTTTGAAAAAAAGTCCTGAAGATGCAATTCAAATCCGTTGGGTTTATGAGCTTGAGCAGCCGCAGAAGCATAGTACGGCTAAAAAGAAAAAAAGTACTACTGCAGAAAAAGATGATAACTTAACTAAACTGGCTTTGGATTTACATTATCAAAGAGTAGGCATCGCTATTGGTAATAACCAGAATGAAGCAATGCTGGAAGGGATAGTCAAAAGGTATAATGGTATACCTATCCCCATTGATGCTTTCCAGGGCAAGAAAAAAATCATGGAAAATCAGATCAAGGATCTGGATATAGTAATCTTGGTAACGGCATTTGCTGCTCATGACAGTACTTGGAATATTAGTGAATTTGCTAGTAAATATCACATCAAATTTGCTGTTAGTTCAAGTAAAGGCTATCAAGCGTTTGAGCGGGCTTTGTACCGTGCGGAAAAGGGTTTGCCAGCCTATGAAGGTAATCAAACAATCGATTATCAGGTTGCCGATTGATAGCCAAATTAATTTTCTTTATAATTTCTTAATAATTTAAGAAATAAAGGTCAACCTTGTGTTTTTAGCTCATGCAATTTTACTGTACGTTAAATAGAAAACCCCTATTTCTTGCATAATTTAGCATTTTTCCTGTACAATATTAAATAACAATTTTATGGAAGGAAGATGAGATGAAAACAAAAACGCAAACGCATACCTGGCAATATTGGCTTTTTTTCTTAGCTGGTTTGGAAATAATTACAATATCAATAAATTTCTTTTATGCTCCTATTAATGTTGCTGCAGGTGGTTCTACGGGTATTTCAATATTGATTGATGCCGTTTGGGGAATTAACCGCTCTATTTCGGTATTTGTAGTCAATGCTCTGATGCTTATTTTAGCCGCTATCTTTTTAGGTAAAGAAACTTTGAAAAAAGTGGCTTTAGGCAGTCTTTTAGTACCTGTGTTAATGGCAATTACTCCAAGTTTTAAATTGACTTCCAATAATATGCTTGCAGTTATCTATGGTGGGGTCTTAATGGGTGTTGGTGTTTCAATGCTATATCGCATTAACGCTTCATCCGGAGGGACTACAATTCCGCCTCTAATTATTAAAAAGTATTTTTATATTGATCCCGCACTGTCATTGATGGTTATCGATATGTCTGTTATTTTTCTGAATATCTTTGTTGATGGCACTGAAGCCTTTTTGCTTGCAGCTTTTTCTCAGGTAATTACTACAATGACTATGCGTTATACAGAAACTGGTTTTGATAAAAAATATCAAGTGCGCATTATGAGTAACAATAAGTTGGAAGAAATTCGTCAAATGTTGCAGCAGGATTATGATGGCTTGACCGTTTACAATGTCGTAGGTGGTTATAGTGACCAGGATAAGCAACAGCTGGTGATTGTTGTTGATACTAATGAATATGGTCAGCTAGTTGCTAAAGCCCGTAAAATTGATAGTGAAGCATTTATCGTCACAGAAAACATTGCCAAAGTTCATGGTGGTAAATGGCAAATTTAAGCCTAACTTAGCTGATAAAGAAACCATTTTTTATTGCTAAATGAACTTGATAGTAGTATGATGTAGTAGTTGTATTTGTGGGTTCCTCCACATCTGCAACCGCACATTTTGAGGTAATAAGTCTTGTTTAGAGCACCTCAATTGGCGAGTCTAAGTAATTTTTGGAGGGTAGTAAATGTACGCAATTATTAAAACCGGTGGAAAGCAATATAAAGTTGCTGAAGGCGATAGTGTTTTTGTTGAAAAGCTTGATGCTGCAGAAGGCAAGGAAGTTACCTTTGATGAAGTAGTTCTTACTTCAGATGGCAAGGACGTTAAAGTTGGTACACCGTTAGTTAAAGGTGCTAAAGTTGTTGCTAAGGTTGAAAAGCAAGGTAAGGAAAAAAAGGTTGTAACCTTTAAGTACAAGCCTAAGAAGCACTCACATTCAAAATATGGTCACCGTCAACCTTATACTAAGGTTACAGTTGAGAAAATTGAATTAAACTAGAGGTGAAATAATAATGAATATTTTAAATCTTAAATTATTTGCCCACCACAAGGGTGGAGGTTCTACTGCCAACGGACGTAATTCAGCAGGTCGTCGTTTAGGCGCTAAAGCTGCTGACGGACAAACTATTCATGCTGGTTCAATCATTTATCGTCAACGTGGTACAAAGATTCACCCTGGTAAAAACGTTGGCCAAGGTGGAGACGACACTTTGTTTGCTTTGGTAAATGGTGTAGTTAAATTTGAGCGGAAAGACAAGTACAGAAAACAAGTTTCTGTTATTCCGGTTGAAGAAGAAGCTAAGTAATTTAGTTTTTAAACCAAAAGACGAAAAGCATATGCTTCTCGTCTTTTTTCTGCTTTATTTGAAAAAGTAATGATGGTATTGTATATCCCTTTAGGGTTAAAATTGAGGTAAAAGTTTGATATACAGGAGAATACAAGCATGACTGAACAAAATGATTTATTAACATTACTTAACAGGCGAATACAGAAAGTAACCAAATTAATTAAAGAACGTAATGCCGATGGCTTGCTGATTTTTAATCAAGCTAATTATCGTTATCTTACTAACTTTACAGGTGAAGAAGCACAATTAATTTTAACTGCTGAAGGGGAACGGATATTGCTGTCTGATTCACGCTTTAATGACCAGATTAAAGCTGAAGCTCCGGGCGAAATTGACGTGGTAATGAAAACGAAAGATCAAGACGTTGAAATTACCAATCAATTGAAAAAAACTAATTTGAAAAAAGTTTTAATCGAAGGTGAATTCGTTTCAGCGGTTGAATTCACGAAATTACAAAAACTAAACCCGCAGGTTGATTTTGAGATTTGTGAAGAGTTAGTCGAGCAAGTCCGCAACGTCAAAGACCCCCTTGAATTAGAAGCATTACGTACAGCCATTAATATTTCAATGGATAGTTTCAATGAAATTTTACCTTTAATTAAACCAGGGGCTGTCGAACGGAAAATAGGGGCAAAGTTAGATTACTATTTCAAAGTCAATGGCGGTGATGGTCCTAGTTTTGATACCATTATTGCTTCGGGTGTACGTTCTGCTTGGGCTCATGGGGTTGCCAGTGATAAAATGATTGAAAATGGCGACATGGTTGTAATTGATTTTGGTGCATTTTATCACGGTTATGCAGCTGACATTACCAGAACTGTTGCAGTTGGCAAAGTCGACCAGGAAATGCATAAAATTTACAAAATCGTCCACGAAGCACAAAGACGGGGCATTGAAGCTGCAGTTGTTGGCAATCATGGTTCTGATGTTGATCGAGCAGCCAGAAGCTATATTGCTGAACAGGGATACGGACAGTATTTTGGCCATGGAATAGGTCATGGTATAGGACTTGAGATACATGAACTTTGTCAGCCGGCTTTGCCTTTTGGTAAACAAGAATTAATAAATAATATGGTTCATACAGTTGAACCAGGAATTTATTTACCAAATAAGGGTGGTGTCAGGATCGAGGACGATATATTAATCAACGATAACACTCCTGAAACACTATCTACTTTACCTAAAGACGACTTAATTTCTTTGTAAAAGATAAATAATAATTATAGTAAAATCGCTTACTAATTGGTAAGATAATATTATGGAGATGAGGTACTCAATATGACAATGATTTCAGTTAATGAGTTTAAAAATGGTTTAACTATTAAGTATAATAATGACTTATGGCGAATTGTTGAATTTCAGCATGTTAAGCCTGGTAAAGGTAGCGCTTTTGTTCGTTCAAAGTTAAAAAGCTTGAACACAGGTGCAGTGCAGGAATACACCTTCCGTTCGACTGCTAAAGTTGAAACTGCGGAAATAGAAACCAAGGCTATGCAGTATTTGTATAATGATGGCTCAAGTTACGTTTTTATGGATACTACAACCTACGACCAGCTAGCAATTCCCAATGAACAAGTAACCGATGAAGCAAAGTTCTTAAAGGAAAATATGAACGTCAGTGTAATTATGCATGATGGTAAGACATTAGGAATTCAATTACCGAACACTGTTGAATTGACGGTTACCAAAACAGAGCCTAATATTAAGGGTGATACCTCATCAGGTGGTGGTAAGCCCGCAACAATGGAAACGGGTCTTGTTGTTAACGTACCTTTCTTCATCAATGAAGGAGACGTTTTAGTAATTAATACGGTCGATGGTACATACGTATCTCGCGCAAATAAATAATTTTTCGAGGTAAAAAAATGGCAGATAGTTCAAAAATTGTCTTAGATGATAAAAATAACGGTGAAGAAATTGAAATTGATCCTAGTGTTCTTGAAGTTATTATGGGGATTGCTGCCGAAAAAGTGGATGGAGTTGCCGAAATGCACGGTAACGTCAAATCTGGAATTAATCGCGTTTTAGGTAGAGAAAACCATGGCAAAGGCGTCTCTGTTAACATTGATGACGAACACAATTTGACCGCCGATGTTTATGTTAGCATTGAAGCAGGAAAAAATGTGCCTCAAATAGCAACGAACTTGCAGAAGTCTTTGAAACAACAGGTTTTACAGATGACAGATTTAACTCTTAGCGAAATTAACGTGCATGTTACCGGTCTAGAATTCCCAGATGAGGAAGAAGAGGATGGTAGTGGTACTTCACAACTATTTTCTGACATAGATGAAAAGGGTAAAAATGAATCAACACGAAAGTCGTAGAGTCGCAATGCAGGCCGTTTATTTAGCAAACCAAGATCTTAAATATACGGCTAGTGAAGTTGAAGCTAAAACTGTTGCAATGCTTGATTTGAAAGAACTTCCTGCTTATTCTAAAGAAATAATTGAAGGAGTAATTGAAAAGCGGGATGAGTTAAAAGGTGAATTAGCTGGTTTTTTAAAGAAAAACTGGCGGATTAACCGTATTAACCAAATTTCGCTGGCTATCTTGGAAGTTGCTTTGTATGAAATAAAATACAGTAAAGAAATTGAGCCAAAAGCTGCAGTTAATGAAGCTTTGAACTTGTGTGATGAGTTTGCTGATCCCAAAGATAAACCATTTATTAATGGTATGTTAGCAAACTTTATCTAAAAATATCTTATAGTCGGCTTTATGCCGACTATTTTTTTAGAAAAGGAAATGACAATAATGGGACAGCTTTTAGATGGCAAGCGCTTGGCTGATATTCGTGCTCAAAAATTGCAAAAGCAAGTCTGTGAATTAAAATCACTGGGGGTGCAACCACTATTTTGCGTAATTAATATTGGTAATGATTCCAGTAGTAAAATTTACCTCAAAACTAAAAAAAGAAGAGCAGATGAAATTGGCATAAAGCAAAAACTATTTCAATTACCAAAGGCGATAACACAGCAAGAGCTATTAAAATTAATTAAACGTCTGAATAATGAAAAAATCGTCAATGGTATCATGGTTCAATTACCTGTGCCACAGCAGATTAATTTAAATGAAGTTTTAGCAGCTATTGATCCTGAAAAAGATGTTGATTGCTTAACGCCTTCAAACATAGGACGTTTATGGCAAGGGGATCATTTTGTTGAACCCGCAACAGCACACGGTATTTTGGCTTTACTAGACTATTATCACATTACTTTGAAAGGTAAAAATGCTGTAATAATAGGTAGAAGTAGTATTGTAGGCAAACCATTAGCTGCATTAATGCTTGAAAGGGATGCAACAGTTTCAATTTTACATTTAAAAACCAAAAATTTGGCAGAATATACCAAAAGAGCTGATATCCTAGTGACAGCAACTGGGCAAGCTAACTTAGTCACTGCTGATATGGTCAAAAAAGATGCAGTTATCATAGATGTGGGCATCAGTCGTGTTAAAGGGAAAACTGTCGGTGATGTCGATTTTGCTCAGGTAGCGCCACTGACCAGCTTTATTACCCCAGTGCCAGGCGGAGTTGGGCCACTCACAGTTGAATCTCTTATGGAACAGGTTGTCCAGTTAACAAGGAGAAATTATGGAAAGTGATAAATATCTCACAGTTTCGGACCTAAATTACTATATAACTCAAAAGTTTAAAAACGATCCCTACTTACATAAAGTATTTCTTCAGGGTGAATTGTCTAATTTCCGTTATCGTCGCAACTCTCACCAGTATTTTTCACTAAAAGATGAAAAATCTAAAATTAATGTAGTAATGTTTCGTTCATATTTTGATAAAGTAAAGTTTAAGCCTGAAGAAGGAATGAAAGTCTATGTAACTGGTTACGTTAGTGTTTATGGTCCACAAGGTTCTTACCAGTTTTACGCAGAATCGATGGAACCTGCAGGGCTAGGAGCCTTATATGAACAACTGAAACAGTTGCAAAGAAAACTAGCAAATGAAGGATTGTTCGATCAAAAATATAAAAAGCCTTTACCTCATTTTCCTGATTATATTGCCGTTGTAACCAGTGCCTCTGGCGCCGTGATCCATGATATTTTAGTGACGGTTAACAGGAGGTTTCCTCATGCAGAAGTTGATTTGTTCCCCGCTCAAGTCCAGGGAGATTCGGCTGCTGATTCATTAATATCTGCTATGAAGCAAATAGCTCAGTTTAAAGACAAATATGATGTCATGATAATTGGTCGTGGCGGTGGCTCACTTGAAGATTTATGGCCTTTTAATGAAGAAAGTGTTGTACGACAAGTGTTTGCTATGGAAATGCCGGTTATTTCTTCAGTAGGGCATGAAACGGACACTACATTATGTGACTTAGTTGCAGATGTGCGCGCTGCCACACCCACAGCAGCTGCTGAATACGCCACTCCTAATTTGGCAGATGAATTAATTAATATTCGTCAAATGCAAAATAGTCTTGTTTCTAGTATGCAAAATACAATCAGAATTAGGCGAGACACTTTAAATCATATTAATAATTCTGTTATCATGCGAGAACCTACACGACTGTATGATGAACAGGCACAAACATTAGATCTTTTAAGAGATAATTTACATAATAATATGGTGCGTCAATTGGAACGCAAAAGGCAAAATTACCAGTTGGAAAAGCAAAGACTGCTTACAGTCAGTCCTAGTAAAAAAATTGCATCGCTATTACAACAAACAGATTTTTATTATCAGAGGTTAGTTGCAAATACGAAGCAAAGTTTACAAGTAAAACGTAACGCTCTGAGTCAGACAGCGCAGCAGCTTAATGATTACAGTCCTCTCAAAACTTTGGACAGGGGTTATGCTTTTGTTACTGATAAACAAAATAAAACTGTTAGTTCTATTGATCAGGTTAAAATGAAAGATGAAGTCAAACTGCATTTTAAAGACGGACAAGCAACAGCAATAATTGGTTCAATTAGGAGAGAAAAAAATGGCCACTAAGAAAAATAATTTTGAAGAAGAATTAAAAGAATTACAGACAATTGTTAGTAATTTGGAAAACGGTGATATTCCACTAGAAGATGCTCTTGAGCAATTTCAAACAGGTGTCAAATTAAGCCGCAATTTAAATAAAAAATTAACTGAAGCTGAAGAAACAGTAGCAAAATTAATTGAGAGTGATGGTTCTGAACGCAAGCTTGACCCCAATGATGCTGCTGCACCTGAAAAATAAAGAAGAGTAAAAATGACATTTAAAGATTTTAAAGCAACATGGACTCCGGTAATAGATAACTTTTTAAGAGAACATCTTGAAAGTGAAGTTGCAGATAAAAAAATAAGTCAAATCATGTCATACTCAGTTATGGCTGGTGGTAAAAGACTGCGTCCCTTACTATTTTTAGCAACTTTAGATGCACTGAAAGCCAAAATTAGTGACAACGAGATAAGGATTGCGTGTGGAATTGAATTAATTCACACATATTCATTAATTCATGATGACTTACCCGCAATGGATAATGATGATTTTCGTAGAGGAAAATTAACAAGTCATAAAAAATGGGGTGAAGCTGAAGCGATTCTTGCTGGGGATGCACTATTACCAATGGGAATTCAGTGGATCGCTCAAGGAAGCAAGTCTGCCAATTTAGTGAATATTATTACACAAGCAGTGGGTCCTAATGGTATGGTTGGCGGTCAATATTTAGATATCGACTCTACTAATAATGAAAGTGTTGCCCATAATTCTGAATTTATTAATAAAATGGAATGGTTAAAAACGGGCTGTTTACTCAGAGCATGTGTTGAAATGGGAGCAGACTATGGTCATGCAAATACCTCCCAAAGAAAACAGCTTCTTCAATTCGCCCATGCTTTTGGCCGCTCCTACCAAATTTATGATGATCTAGTTGATGTGGTTGAAACAAGTGAGGAAGCTGGTAAGAAAACGCATAAAGATTCCGAAAATGGTAAGAATAATACATTAACTTTACTTGGAATTTCACAAAGCCGTGAAGAGTTATCTGCTCTAATTAATGAAGCTCAGCAATCTTTAAAAAATATTGATTCACATGTTTTAATGGGATTTCTTGATTTATATAAAAAGGTATTGTAATGGAAAAGAAGAGAGCAGATATTTTATTAGTTCAGCAAGGATTATTTCATTCGCGAACTCAGGCTCAGCGGGCTATCATGGCCGGATTAGTTTCCGATCATAATCATCAAAGAATTGATAAAAGCGGTACTAGTTTTCCAGTTGACGAGATATTTTATATCAAAAAAAATGATAAGAAGTATGTCTCTCGCGGAGGTTTTAAGCTTGCAAAAGCCCTAAAATCTTTTCAGATTGATTTAACAGATAAAATCTGCCTTGATATTGGCGCTTCTACTGGCGGTTTTACAGATGTAGCTTTACAGAATAAGGCTAAGTTGGTTTACGCATTGGATGTTGGTTATAATCAACTCGCATGGCAACTCCGGGATGACCCTCGCGTAATTGTGATGGAAAAACAAAATTTCCGTTATAGCCAGCTTAGCGATTTTACTCACGGACAGCCTGACTTTGCAATGACAGATGTCTCTTTTATTTCACTCGATTTGATTATGCCGCCAATGTTTCAGATTTTAAAAGATGGCTGTGATGCTGTTTGTTTGATAAAGCCGCAGTTTGAGGCAGGTCCACAACATGTTGGCAAACACGGAATAGTCCACGACCATGCTGTTCATTGTGCTGTCATTAAGCATACAATTACAAAAGCAAGAGCAATTGGATTTAATGTTCTTAATATTGATTATTCACCGATAAAAGGTGGCAAAGGTAACATTGAATTTTTGATACATTTACAAAAAAGAGAAAAAGATGGTGGAAAATTGTTATGGTCCGGAACCCCGGAAGAAGTGGTTGCGCGGGCTGTTGCCGATCTTTAGGAGAAAGAAATGTTAGTTGAACTGGATATTAAGAATTTTGCAATTATAAAAGCATTGAAGGTTCGCTTTCAAGAAAATATGACTGTCCTCATTGGTGAAACTGGTGCTGGGAAATCTATTATTATCGATGCAGTTTCTTTATTAATGGGCAGCCGTGGTCAAAAAGAAATGATTCGCAGTGGTGAAAAAAAGGCTGTTGTTACAGGTTTATTTGAAGTCGACCATGTGACTAAAAAAATTAGCGAAATTTGTGAAAAATATGGTATTCCCGATTCAGACAACCAATTGGTTATCAGCAGAGAATTAGCTGCTAAAGGACGCAATATTGTTCGAATAAACGGTCAATTAACCACAATTAATGTTTTACGAGAGCTTGGTAATTATCTGGTTGATATTCATGGTCAAAATGACCAACAAATTTTAATGGATCAGGATAGACAGATCGATTTGGTTGATAATTACGCGTCAAATGATTTTAAACAAGAGCTCTCACTTTACCAATCAAATTTCAAAAAATGGCAAAAGCTAACAGCCCAAATCAGCCATTTGCATAAAAATGCACAGGAAATGGCACAGAAACAAGACATTTTGTCCTTTCAAAATGATGAACTATCTAAGGCTGACCTGAAAGATTCGCATGAAGATGACCAACTTGAAGAAGAATATAATGAATTAAATAATTATCAGAAAATTGTTGATACAGCTAACTATTTAATGCAATTATACGATGATGAGGATCACGGTATTGAAACTTTAATAGGTAATGCTCAAAGTGCAGCGAATGAACTTACAGAGTATGGTGCAAAATTTAAAGATATTGCAAAGACTATTGATGATGGGGTTTTCGCTTTAAGTGATGCTCGCAGTGAATTATCTAATGTTCTTGACGAAATGGACTTTGATGAAGAAAGGTTTCAGTATGTTTCAAGCAGGTTAGATTTGCTTAATTCACTCAAGAAAAAATATGGCCCTTCATTAGAGGATGTTTTTGCTTTTTATGACAAAATCCAGACCGAATTGGGTCAATATGAAGCTGGAGGACTTGATGAGGAAAAGTTGCAAAAGCAGCTCAAGAAGTTGGAACAAGAGCTTCAGGCTGAGGCAAAAAGTCTTCATGAAATGAGAAAAAAAGTAGCTGCAAGTTTGGAAAGCAAAATTAAGCAGGAACTTTCAGATTTATACATGGCTAAGGCTCGCTTTAGTATTGATTTTAGAACGACCAAAACTTTTACTAATAAAGGCACAGATAATATTGTGTTTTTAATTGCACCAAACCCGGGTGAAGAATTGATGCCTTTGGTAAAGATTGTATCTGGGGGTGAACAATCCCGTTTAATTTTGGCGCTAAAAGCAATATTTAGTAAAGTTGAACCAGTGGGAACAATGATTTTTGATGAAATTGATACTGGTGTTTCTGGTCGTGTTTCTGCAGCAATTGGGCAAAAATTGCATTCAATTGGTGAAAATAAACAAGTTATTGCCATTACACATTCACCGCAAGTTGCTGCTGCAGGAGACCAGAAATATTTAGTAGCAAAAAAGGTGAAAGATGGTGCTACTTATACTCAGATTGGGCCTCTAACTCAAGAAGAAACAATTACTGCAATTGCAGAAATGATGGCTGGTAGTGACGTGACGCAAGCAGCTAAACAAAATGCCAAGGATTTGATGAGAAGCTTTAAAAGAAAAAAGAAATAATATTGAAAGGTAAAAGAATGAAAGTTATTGAAAGAATTACTTTAAATAACGAGGAGACTAAACAGGCTGCTGGTTTAAATAAAAGAATAAATAAAGCTGATAACACCTATTCAAATATTTATTTAAGCAACAAGTACAACTATTTCAGTGATATGCCAACATTTGTCTTAGCTTATGAAGGACAAAAGTTAATCGGTTTAACAATGCTTTATGCTGATGACGGCCCTGATGAAGAAGTAGAGGTTCACTTGATAGTTGATCCTGAATTTCGCAGGCACCATGTTGCTACAAAAATGTGGGAACATACCAAACAAATTATGTTGCAATATGGTTATCATAAATGGGAATTTGTGTCAGAAAAAGTTTTTTTAGCAAAAAATCCAGACTTTTTAGCGAATTGCAACTTAACTGTGGTCAAAGAAGATTCTGATTACTACATGCGGACTGCAGTTCCAGTATCAATTGAAAAGACTGACAAATTAAATCAAATTTTAGCAGTTAAACTTTTAACCGAGAAATATGTTGATCAAGTTGCTAAGGCTCACAGCAATGCTTTTAGAGATGCTATTGCCACATCCACTAAGTACATTAAAAATTCCTTGTTGGATAAGGATACCAAAAGTTTTATTTTATTAAAAGATAACGAAGTTGCCGGCTATTGTGCTGTGGATCATGGTGAAAGCGAGGACTATTTCTTCGGATTGTTTATTGATAAGCCATTTCGCGGACAAGGTTTTGGTACATTTTTTATTAAAAAGATGATTGCAATTTTGCAAAAAGAAGGTAGTAAAGTTTTTGCTTTAAATGCTGATGTTGACAATAAAGCGGCAATTCACATTTATGAAAAAGCGGGCTTCAAAATACTAAGCGAAACAATGTATTTAAAAAGCCAAGAATCACATTGATTCCTGGCAATAAAGTATTTTAGTAAAATTAATTATTCAAGATCAATTCTGAAAATATTATCAAGATCAATAATCTTAATAATTTTTTTATTTACTGAACGTAAAACAAAGCGACCTGCAGAAATACGGTTGATAATTTGTCCGATTTCACTTGTTCCATCCTGATAACTGATTAGTACATATGAGCGGCCAAGTAGAGCTCTATTAAGCTCAGCTAAAATTTCATAATTATATTGGCTGTAAATACTTAATTTTTCATCGTCATAATCAAAAAAATAGTGACAAAGTTTTTTTAGTGAGTTTTTCATCAAACCATCCCTTGTATTTAACCGAACATTTGTTTGACAATTTATATTATAAGAACATCTGTTCTAAAAAACAAGTATTAAATTTAAATTTTTTTGCTGGTTAAAAATACCATGACTTGAAAATATTATCATTTTAGTGCAAACTAGATACAATAGCTTTTCATAAGGGAGTTTGGCATGACAGAAAAAGGTTTGTTACTTGTCCTTTCGGGCCCTTCGGGAGTAGGTAAAGGTACCGTTAAAAGTGCAATTGTGAAGAATAAGGTTTTTCCATTTGAATATTCCGTGTCCATGACCACTAGACAGCCACGTCCAGGAGAGATCAATGGTAAAGATTATTTTTTTGTTACTGAAGAACGATTTAAGCAGGCAATCAGTCAAAATGAACTTTTGGAGTATAATCAATATGTGAATCATTTTTATGGTACTCCTAAGGCACCAGTTGAAAAAATGCTTGATGAAGGTAAAGATGTTCTGTTGGAAATTGACGTTAATGGTGCCCAAAAAGTTAGACAACTAATGCCTGATGGAGTGTTTATTTTTCTCACGCCGCCTGATTTGCATACATTACATACCAGGTTGGAAAATCGTGGTACCGAATCAGAAGATGTGATTATGGGTCGAATAAAGCAGGCTCGTCAAGAAATTCTGGTGATGCAGGATTATGATTATGCTGTTGTTAATGATACAGTTGCCAATGCAGTTGATCATATTAAGGCGATTGTTGAAGCTGAACATGTCAGTGTAAAGCGTGTTATTGATACTTATCGCAAAATGGTTAAGGAGGACTAAAATGAGAGTTACATATCCATCTATTGATAAATTGTTGGCACAGGTTGATTCAAGATATTCTTTATCAGTTCTTGCGGCCAAAAGAGCACATGAATTGGAGGACGGCGACCCTGAAGCTTTAAAAAGCTACAAATCACAAAAACCAGTTGGTAAAGCTTTAGAAGAAATAGAAGCTGGTAAAGTTACCGTTGATCCCAATCATCGCGAGGTTAATCAGTAATTAATAAAATTTATGACCTCCATCCTAAAAGAGATGGAGGTCATTTTTTGAAGGTGATTAAATGATTGCACAAGTAATCGTTGATGTTGCGGCTAAGCAAACGGATCGAGTCTTTGAATATCATGTGCCGAAGGAACTTGGTAAAGTTGAAATAGGCTCAAGGGTCTTTGTACCTTTCGGACCACGCAAATTACAAGGCTTCGTGGTAGGACTAAATAAAAAAAGTCAATATCAAGGTAAATTAAAAGATTTACTTTTAGTGGTTGATGAAATGCCTCCGCTAACTTTGGAACTAGTAAAGCTATCAAAGGATTTAGCTGATAATATTTATTCTTATCGCATATCAATTTTAAAAACGATGCTTCCAAGAATTATGCGTGCCAACTATCGTAAAATTTTGGTTCCTAATTCCGCAAAAGCGCAAAAAATGGGTCTTTTCCAGGGAGACCCATTGGATTTAACTAAAATAACCGACAATAAGCAAATTGCCGCAATACGTCAATTATTGCATTCAAATGATGCCAAAGTTGAATACCTTGTTGAAAATAAAGCCCGGGTTAAAACTGAAAACGAATATTCTTTATGCAAAACTAAGAAAGAATATGGCAGTATTTACGAGTCATTAAGGAAAAATGCTGTCAAACAAAAGCAGCTCATTATGTATTTAATCGAAAATTTTAATAATTTTCCTTTAATGCAAAGTCAAATTGAAAATAATACACACCTCAATACAGTTTCATTAACCAATGCTGTCAAAAAGGGCTGGCTTAATAAAAAGCAGATTGAAAAATATCGTGATCCATTGACAGACTATAATCGCTCCAAAGATGAGTCTAAAAAAATTAAGCTAAACAAGGATCAAAAAGAGGCACTTAACCATATAGTACCAGCAATTAAAGTAAAAAGGTCACGTATCTTCTTGTTGGAAGGTGTGACTGGCAGCGGTAAAACTGAAGTCTATTTAAATGCTATCAGCGCTACACTAAAAGAGGGCAGAAATGCTTTAATGATGGTTCCAGAAATATCTTTAACTCCACAAATGGTTGACCAAGTCAAAAGCAGATTTGGTCAACAAGTTGCTGTTTTGCATAGCGGCTTGTCTGAAGGCGAAATGTATGATGAGTGGCGCCGCATACGACGTAATGAGGTCCGTGTTGTGGTGGGAGCCAGAAGTGCAGTTTTTGCGCCCTTAGAAAATATTGGCTTGATCGTGATTGACGAAGAGCATGAATCATCGTACAAGCAGGAGGACAATCCGCGCTATCATGCTCGGGATGTTGCAATTTGGCGCAGTAAGTATCACTCTTGTCCCCTAATATTAGGCAGCGCAACCCCGTCTCTTGGAAGTAGGGCACGTGCACAAAAGGGCGTTTATCAGTTGTTGAGGTTACCACATCGTGCTAATAAACAAAGTTTACCTAAAGTTAACATTGTGGATTTAAAAAAGGCAAACTATACTGGTGGGCAGTTTGATCTTTCTACCGAGTTGGTTAAAGCAATAGAGCAAAGAATAGCTAAAAATGAGCAGGTAATTTTAATGTTAAATCGGCGGGGCTTTGCTAACTTTATGCTTTGTCGTGAATGTGGCTATGTCATGAAGTGTCCTAATTGCGATCTTTCATTGACTATGCATAAAGATACAAATAAAATGCAATGCCATTATTGTGGTTATTCCACTACAGTTCCTGAAAATTGTCCAAATTGTCAAAGTAAAAAAATACGATTTTTGGGAACTGGCACCCAAAAAGTGATGACGGAGCTAAATCAATTATTACCAGGTATTCGTGTCTTACGGATGGATGTGGATACCACAAGAAGAAAGGGTGCATTTAAAAAGATTCTAGATGCATTTGGCAATCATGAAGCTGATATATTGCTGGGCACGCAAATGATTGCTAAGGGACTGGATTTTCCTAATGTGACACTGGTAGGGGTTGTTAATGCTGACACGGGTCTTTGGCTGCCAGATTATAATGCCTCTGAGCGCACTTTTGAATTACTGACTCAAGTGGCAGGCCGAGCTGGTCGAGCTCAAAAAAAGGGAGAGGTAATCATCCAAACATTTAATCCAGGTCATTATGCGGTTAGACTAGCTGAGACTCAGGATTATGAACGCTTTTATCAATACGAAATGCGTGTTAGACATGCTGGTAATTATCCTCCATATTTTTATACTGTTTTGGTCTCAATTGCTGCTAAAAAAGAACAAAATGCTGCCAGAGAGGCTTTTAAGATAAAAAAATGGTTACAGCCAAAATTACACCAATCAACAATAGTTTTAGGCCCGACACCTAGTGCAATTTCACGTCTAAAAAACAAATATTATTATCAAATACTGGTAAAATATAAAAAAGAAGACAATCTTAACCAGTTGTTACATCAAATCCAAGATTCGGCCCAAAAAATCAAAAAGTATGGCTTATCTGTCTATATTGATAATGAGCCTGAACGCATAATGTAAAGGGGAATGTTTAATGACATCAATAATTTTTTTAGGAACTCCTAAATTTGCCGTGCCTATTTTAAAGGCTCTTGCAAATGAAAAATATGAAATCAAAGCAGTGGTTACTCAACCTGACAAGAAAGTTGGTCGCAAGCAGGAAGTTACTGAGTCACCAGTTAAGGTTTTAGCTCAAAAATTAAATTTACCAGTTTTTCAACCTGCTCATTTAGCAAAGTCAGAAGAAGTAACTAAATTAATAGCTATGCATGCAGATTTGATTATTACTGCTGCTTATGGTCAGTTTTTACCTACTAAATTCTTGCAATCAGCTAGCATTGCTGCAGTTAATGTTCACGGTTCATTATTGCCGAAGTATCGTGGTGGAGCGCCTATACAATACGCTCTGATCAACGGAGATAAGCAAACCGGAGTAACAATTATGGAAATGGTTAAGCAAATGGATGCCGGTGCCATTTATGCTCAAAAAGCAATTGACATTCAAAAAGATGATACAGCAGGAACTGTTTTTGAGAAATTGTCTTTTTTGGGACGTGACTTGTTGCTTCAGACTTTGCCTCAAATTATTGCAGATCCTCAGAAGAAAACGGCTCAAGATGAAACCAAAGTAGTATTTTCCCCAAACATCAGCAAAGAGCAGGAACAAATAAAAATAAGCATGACTGCGACGGAAGCCAACAACTTAATTCGCGGTCTTAATCCCGATCCCGGAGCTTATTTGCTGATTGATAATAAAAGATTTAAAGTATGGCGAGCCGAAGTGACTCCAGAAACTACCTCTCTATCAGCTGGAACAGTGGTTGATAATAAAAAACGTTTTGCTATTAGCTTTGCCAATCATACAGTTTTAAATTTACTTGAGGTTCAGCCGGCAGGAAAGAAAAAAATGACTGTAAAAAGCTTTTTAAACGGACAAGGAAAAAGCTTTGCTATAGGTGATAAAATTGTCGGCTCCTAAAAGCGCCCGGTCAGTGGCCCTGTCTACTTTAATTCGTGTATTGTGTTCAGGGTCCTACTCAAATATTAGTTTTAATAATAGTTTGCGTGAAGCTAAGCTTACTCAAGCTGATCAGAATTTAGCAACCAGAATTGTCTACGGCACTATACAGGAAAAAATCTATTTGGAATATCAACTTCATGATTTACTGAAGACAGAACTTAAGGAAGATTACCTCTGGCCATTATTATTGATGTCTTCCTATCAAATCCTGTTTATGAACAGCATTCCCAATAGGGCAGTCTTAAATGAGGCTAATAAATTAGCAAAAGAATACGGTAAGAGGCATTCTGCTGGATTTAAAATTGTCAACGGTATCTTACGTTCTTTGTTAAGAAGAGGCTCGATTTTGCCAAATGAAAAAGACAAGACGCTTTATCTTAGTGTTAAGGAAAGCACACCTAAATGGTTAGTTCAGTACTTGATTAGTCATTGGGGTGAAGATAGAACCGCTGCCATATTAGCTAGCATTAATAAACCATCTAAAAATACAGTGAGAGTTTCAAAATTGGCTGATTATAATTCGGTCAAAGAAGAGCTATCAAATTTAGGATTTCTTCCTGCTGATTCTGAAATTGCTTCAGATGAACTGGTCTTAGCACATGGAGGAATCTTTAAAACTGCTTTATTTAAACAAGGCAGATTGACAATTCAAGATGAAGCTGCTAGTTTGGCGGTAAGTGCTTTTTCTTTTAACGGTAATGAAGAAGTTCTTGATGCCTGTAGTGCACCAGGAGGTAAAACTGTTCAGATCGCTGAAAAGTTGAAGCAGGGTCATGTTACCGCACTTGATATACATGAAAATAAGCTGCGCTTGGTTAAAGAGAATGCCAGCAGAATGCATGTGGAATCAAAAATAATTGTCAAGCCACTTGATGCCAGAAAAGCAGATCAAGAATTTAAAAAAGAGCAATTCAATAAAATTTTAGTGGATGCACCTTGTTCTGGTTTAGGTCTTATTAGGCGGAAACCGGAAATCAGGTATACTAAAACATTAAATGACTTAACTAAATTGCAACAAATTCAATTAAATATTTTAGATCATGTAAGTTCCTTAATCAGTCAAGGTGGAGAATTAGTGTATTCGACATGCACTATTTCCCAGGAAGAGGACGAAGACGTAGTTAAAGCTTTTTTAAAAAGGCATGATGAATATAAATTACAGCCTTTTACAGCGGGTAAGCTAAAAGCCCCAAAGGGGATACTTAAAATCTTACCGGATAGTTATGGTAGCGATGGCTTTTTTATTGCTAAGTTTAAATTGCGAGGTTAGGATTTTGATTAAAACAGCATTTGCTTCTAGTATTGGACGAATACGCAAGAGCAACCAGGATTCTGTACAGGTTTTTAAAAATAAAAAAAATGCTTTGTTGGCTATTGTTTGTGACGGCATGGGCGGACATCAAGGTGGAGATGTGGCTTCGACTATGGCTGTAAGTCATTTGGGTCACAATTTTGGTGTCACCGACTTTTACGATTCAAACAGTGCACGTAAATGGCTGAACGTTCAACTAAGTAATGAGAATGAAACAATTTTAAGAACTGCTGACCGTTTTCCAGATTTAAATGGCATGGGGACAACAATAGTATTGGCTGTGGTTTTTAACGATGAAGCTTTAATCGCCCATTTAGGAGATTCAAGAGCCTATGGCTATTCAGATGGCCAATTCGTTCAGCTTGTAGAAGATCATTCTCTGGTCAATGAATTGGTTAAACTGGGGCAAATTACTAAGCAGCAAGCTAGAAATCATCCTCAAAAAAATATCATTACTCAATCACTTGGAGTTTCCAGCACAATTGATCCGGAATATAAGCAGATTGCTTTAAATGATAATGATATTATTTTGCTTTGCACTGATGGCTTAACTAATTCATTAAGTGATCCCCAGATTCAACAGATACTTGCGACAAAAGATTTGTCTTTAAAAAGTCGTTGCCAAAAGCTGATTGACGAAGCTAATCGTTTGGGTGGTGAGGACAATATCACTGCTTGTTTAATTCTAAATGAGGGTGGTGACAAGCAATGATCAATAAGGGCTATTTGTTAGGCGACCGCTATCGTATAATTGATACTTTAGGTGAAGGCGGCATGGCAAATGTTTATCTAGCTGAAGATATCATACTGCAGCGAAAAGTCGCCGTTAAAATTTTGCGGCTCGATTTACAAAAAGAACCTCAGACCTTGGCCCGTTTTCAAAGAGAAGCACTTGCTACCAGTGAATTAAGTCATCCTAACATAGTGATGGTTCTGGATGTTGGCACTGACCATGGTTTGCCGTACATGGTTATGGAATATGTGGATGGTCCTGATTTAAAAGAGTATATTAGAGCAAATTCACCTTTGAATTTAGGTAATATTATTAAAATCATGGACCAAATACTGAGTGCAATGTCTTTGGCTCATAAGCATAATGTTATTCACCGGGATCTAAAACCGCAAAATATTTTAATGGACAAGCATGGCAATATCAAAATTGCCGATTTTGGTATTGCCGTGGCCTTAAACCAAAATTCTGTCACCCAAACCAATTCTGCAATTGGATCTGTCCATTATATGTCTCCAGAGCAAACTAGAGGTGGACTGGTTACCAAACAATCCGATATTTATTCTTTAGGAATAATTTTATATGAATTGATTACAGGAAATGTGCCTTTTAATGGCGATTCCGCGGTTTCAATTGCTTTAAAGCATGCTCAAGAACCAATTCCTTCAATCAGAAAACAAGATCCTAATATTCCGCAACCACTAGAGAATGTAGTCTTAAAAGCAACAGCTAAAGATCCGCGCGACCGGTATAATTCTGCTAAGGAAATGAAAGATGACCTTGATACCAGTTTGGAACCAGGGCGTGCTAATGAATCAGTTTTTAAACCCACTCATGGCAACAATGATGATGAAACCATTATTTTGCCGAATTTCAAACCTAATCGAGTAGTCGAAAAGACTGATGCGGAAAATAGAACTCAAGAAAAGACTGCTGACTATCAAAAGAATCGTTCCAGCTTTACGCAAGCTTTGCGTAAATATAAATGGTGGTGGCTTTTTGTAGGCATGGCCGCAGTCTTAATAATTGGCTTAATGTTTTTTGTGCTCGATAATAACAAAAATAGTGATATACGAATTCCCGATGTTACAAATCTGAGTGAGAAAAAAGCAAGAAATAAACTTGAAAATGTTGGCTTAAAGGTTGGCAAAATAAAGCATAGAAATTCTGATAGCATTGATCGCGGCAAAGTAATTGAAACTTCACCTGTTGCTGGCTCAGAAATAAAACGAGGTCGCTATATAGACCTGTATATTTCTGATGGAGCAGGTATGGTTCAAGTACCTGATGTAACAGGGGATGAATATGGCATTGCTGTTCAAAAACTTGAAAAATTAGGTTTTGAAGTAATTCGTGAAAATCAATTTTCATCCAGTGTTCCACCTGATCATGTCATTTCTCAGAGTGTTGCTGCCGATGTTGAAGTAAAGCCGGAACAAACAACAATTACGTTAGTAATATCTAAAGGAAAAAATCCGCGCTCAAAGCATCATATGATTAGATTACCTGATTTAAAAGATTATTCTTTAAAGCAGGCACAAGAATTTGCGCATAAACACGGCTTGACACTGCAAGTTAGCTCTGCCTATTCCAGCAAAGTGAAGAAGGGAATGATTATTTCCATGAGTCCAGCAGCAGGTACACAGGTTCCTCGTGGAAGTACAATTTCTGTTAATGTTTCAGAGGGAGCAAAAAAGGAGCGCAATTTAACAGCAATTAAAAACTTTACGGTTAGCTACGAAGATAATGATGAAGATGATTCTGATAATAAGCGCGGTAATCATGTTCAAATATATATTGCAGATGATAATCATTCAATTGATAACATTTACCGGGATTTATATATCAAAAAAGATATGAATTTTTCAATTCCATTCGAACTAAAGGATGGCCCGGGTCAACTAAAAGTAGTACGTGATGGTCAAATAATTTTGAATGAGAAGGTCAAAAATGATTAAAAAGGATCAAGGAATTGTTATTGGTTCAATTGCAGGCTTTTATGATGTTCAGACTGCTAATGATATTGTAAGAACTCGTGCCAGGGGGGTTTTTCGTAAAAATAAATTGAAACCAACTGTTGGTGATCACGTTAACATTCAAATTGATGACCAAGGCACAAATTATTTGGTGGATGTTTTACCACGTAAAAATCTGATTGGTCGACCTGCTTTAGCTAACGTAAATCATGTTTTATTAGTAATGTCAGCAGTTCAACCCGATTTTTCTCTGCAGTTATTGGACCGCTTTTTAACTTTCTTTTCATGGCAAGGTGTGGCTGTAAGTATTTACCTATCAAAGAGCGACTTACCAAGTAGGTCAAAGCTAAACAAGATTCACGAGGACTTGCTTTACTATAACGCTATAGGATATCAAATTTTTTATAGCAAAGAAGAGGTCGCCAATAACCTGATTCACGAGATTTCTAATAAAGACATCTGGACTCTTGCTGGACAATCAGGAGCAGGTAAATCCACTCTAATTAATTCACTTCAAAGTGACGTTAAGCAAGAAACAGGCGCCATTTCTAATTCCTTAAATCGAGGCAAGCATACTACCAGAACAGTTAACCTTTTTCCTTTAGGAAAAGGTTATCTTGCAGATACTCCAGGCTTTTCAGCAATTGACCTTACGCCAATTAAAGTAAAAGAGTTATGTGATTATTTTATTGAATTTAAAAAAGCCAGTAGCAATTGTAAGTTTCGGGGTTGTCAGCATTTAAACGAACCCGGTTGTGAGGTAAAAAGATTAGTTGAAGCGGGAGAAATTAAAAAAAGCCGCTATGATGATTATTTGTTAATTCGCAAAGAAATAGAAAATGGTAGGCTGCCCGAGTATTTAAAATAAGGAGAAAAATAGTGATTGCACCGTCAATTCTAAATATTAATAATCTAAATTTGGAAAAAGATATTCAAACGGCGATTGATTGCGGCATCAGCCGCTTTCATATTGATATTATGGATGGACATTTTGTGCCAAATTTGTCGTTTGGTCCGCAGCTCGTATCTGATTTTAAAAAGACTTTTCCTACAAGTGAAGTTGAAGTTCACTTAATGAGTAATAACCCTGATGTTTTGGTACCTGCTTTTGTCAAAGCGGGTGCACAAATAGTGTTACTTCACTATGAGGCAATGAATGAGGATAAACTCAATTACTGGCTGGATTATTTAAAAGAAAACAATGTTAAAGCGGGTTTAGTTCTTAATCCAGATACTGCAGTTTCTGTTTTACAGCAATTTCTTAAGAAAGTTGATCAAATTTTACTAATGACCGTTTATCCCGGTTTTGGTGGTCAAAAATTTATTCATGAATCTTCTTCAAGGATTAAACAGGCCGTTAGTTTAAGCGCTGGAACAGTACCAATTGAAGTTGATGGGGGAATTAACAAACAAACTGCTAAAATTGCTAAGGCTGCAGGAGCAAAGATCTTCGTTGCTGGCTCTTATTTATTTTGTCAGAATAGTATTAAGAAGCAAATTACGGAGTTAGAAGGCATACTGCAATGAAATCCTATGCACTGCTAGGCGCGCCTAAACAGTTATGGCCTGACGATCTCAAAGAGCAATTTCTAAAAGCTAATAGAACCGGTGATTTAGTAATAGGTGTTGATCGCGGAGCTCTTCTTTTACAAGAAATGGGCATTAAGGTAGATCTGGCCGAGGGTGATTTTGATTCACTAAAGAGAAATGAATTAGCAGAAATCGAAAAAAATGTTGCTGATATTAGATATTCGAATCCAGAAAAAGATTGGACTGATGCTGAGCTGGCTATTCGCTGCGCCTTTTTAGATTACCGTGTTTCTCATTTAACTCTTTTTGGTGCCACAGGTGGACGCTTAGATCACTTTTTGTCTAATTTATTTATGGTTCTTAAGCCTGAGTTTAACCAGTTTGCAGAAAAAATAACGCTCATTGATCAGCAAAATTCAATTAGATTTTATAATGCTGGGAAACACTTAGTTAAAAGACAGCTAGGTTATAAATATTTTGGAGTAGTAACTTTAACCGGCGTCTTAAGTTTAAATATAAATGACGCTAAATATAATTTGGCCAATTTTAGGAGTGCAAATCCCGTCTCGTTTAGCTCGAATGAATTTTTACCAGAAAAAGATACATTTGAACTTTCATGTGCAAAAGGAGTAGTAGCGGTTTTTCAGTCCAAAGATATTAATCGTTTTCAAAATATTTAAGCAACAAAAAAAGCAGAAGATTTCTTCTGCTTTTTTATTTCCCAAAATCTGTTTAAAAGTTTATGTTTAAATAGAGATATTCTTATTGCTCTTTCAATTAATTTTCAAGTCAAAAAAAGACAAGTTATAGTCTGTAGTTTTACTTGA
>NZ_BTTV01000006.1:0-120097 GCF_036246345.1 Lactobacillus rizhaonensis
AACAAGCTGTACGTCAATAAAGGTTAACTGCTAAACAAATATTTAACTCTCAAAAAGGCGCCTTTTTGAAGTACCTTTAGTATACCCATTTTTAAATCTTTTTGATACTTGACATTCTATAAGAAATCCAGTTGAAAAAGATTAAACGAAAAGAATCAAACCGTTAATAAACTGTTTGATTCTTTTTCTTTGTCTTGTTTTCTGTCAATCCGATCCTGGCTAGCAGATTGTGGAAATTGTTGTGGCCAAAAGTTATTCGCTATGCTTTGTTGACTACCTACTCTTGCGTTAGATTGTCTTTGTAGATTTGTTTTTGTCTTGCATAAAAATTAACGAACCGTTTTAATAAGAGAAGAAAATTTTTAATAACAAAAGGAGTAAAAATGGGACTTAACAAACCACTTTTATTTGCGCTTAGCGATACTAAGCCTGGACCAAAAAACTTAATTACAGACGTTGCCGGAGTTACAGTTGGCCACAAGACAATTGTCACTGATAGATTCAGAACCGGTGTCACTGTAATCAGCCCTTGCCCAGATAACATTTTTCGGGAAAAAATACCAGCTGCTACACATGTGATTAACGGTTTTGGCAAAAGTACAGGTCTAATTCAAATTAACGAACTGGGTACAATCGAAACGCCTCTAGTTTTAACCAATACTCTCAGCGTTGGCACTGCCTCGACAGCTTTAGTCAAAAGAATGCTGGCCGAAAACCCTGAAATTGGCCTTTCAACTGGCAGCGTTAACCCAATCATTATGGAATGTAATGACAGCTCAATTAATCATATTCGCGATTTGGGTGTCACTGAAGATGACGTTAACGATGCTTTTGCAGCTGCTACTACAGATTTCGCTGAAGGAGGCGTTGGTGGCGGTACAGGTATGCGCTGCTATGAACTCAAAGGTGGTATTGGCTCTGCATCAAGGCAAGTCGAGATTGACGGTAAAACCTTTACAATGGGCGCGCTAGTCATGTCCAATTTCGGTCTTAGCACTGATCTTAATATTTACGGCCATGCTATTGGTAAAAAGTTTGTTGATAACAAGGATAGTAAGGAAAAAGGCAGCATTATCACAATAATTGCTACCGATATTCCGTTTAACTCGAGACAATTAAAACGCATTGCCAAGCGTTCTGGTATTGGCATTACACGCACTGGCTCCTTTAGTGGTAATGGCAGCGGTGAAGTTACCCTAGCCTTTTCTACCGCCAACCGTGTAAGTCATTTCCCTGACCACGAATTAAGCACAATTCAGGCAATTACTGATGACAAAATTGACCGCTACTTTAGGATTACAGTTGATATTGTCAATGAAGCCATTCTTAGTTCTTTGGCTCACGCACAAACAACACCTGATCGTGACGGCAAGCCAATGTTATGCTTAAAAGATGCTCTATTGCAGCTGGGCAATGATGAAGAAGCACTGCAATTACGCTCAGATTTAGGACTTTAATTAGATACCGGTAACATTAATTCTCATTATTCTGCAGTGTTATAATTAACAGATAATGTTAGCGATTGCAAAGGAGAGTTAATATGACACCTTGGTGGAAAAATGCAGTAATTTATCAAATTTATCCCAAGTCCTTCCAAGATAGCAATGGGGATGGTATCGGAGACCTACCCGGCATTATTAGTCACTTGGATTATTTACAAAAATTGGGGATCGATGCAATTTGGCTTTCGCCAATTTATCAATCTCCCGGCGTCGATAATGGCTATGATATTGCTGATTATGAAGCAATTGATCCGCAATATGGCACTATGCAAGACATGGATAAGTTGATTAGTGAGGGTAAAAAACGCGGCATTCGGATCATTATGGACTTAGTTGTTAATCATACTTCTGATCAACACCAGTGGTTTATTGAAGCACGCAAAAGTAAAGATAATCCTTACCGGAACTTTTATATCTGGCGTGATCCTGTTGCTGGCCATGAACCCAATGATTTAAAATCTGACTTTTCAGGTTCTGCTTGGCAATTTGATGATCAAACAGGCCAGTATTACTTACACTTTTTTGCCCCGCAACAACCAGATTTGAATTGGCAAAATCCGCAATTACGGCACAAAATATACGATATGATGAACTTCTGGCTTGATAAAGGCATTGGCGGTTTCCGGATGGACGTAATCGAACTTATTGGCAAGGAACCTGATCGTAAAATTCGCGAAAATGGTCCACAACTTCATCATTATATTCAGGAAATGAACCAGGCTGTTTTAGCTAACCGCGACGTAGTCACTGTTGGCGAGACTTGGAGTGCCGACCTTGACAGCGCCCGCAAATATTCAGATCCCGCTCGGCATGAACTCTCTATGATTTTTCAGTTTGAAGATCAAAATATTGATAAACAACCGGGAAAGCCAAAGTGGGATCTCAAGCCGTTTAAAGCCAGTGATCTTAAAGAAGTCTTGCTTAAATGGCAGACACAAATAGATTATAACCATGGTTGGAACAGTTTGTTTTGGGAAAATCATGATATTCCCCGTGTTATTTCACGTTGGGGTGATGACAGTAAATACCGCGTACAATCTGCCAAAATGTTTGCCATTGCCTTACATTTAATGCGTGGTACACCATATATTTATAATGGTGAAGAAATTGGTATGACTAACTGCCCGGTCAAAGATATTTCAGAAATTGAAGACCTCGAGAGTATCAATATGTATAATGAGCGAATCAAGCAAGGTTATACCAAAGAAGAACTTATCAGGTCAATCAACGCCAAAGGACGCGACAATGCCCGCAGACCGATGCAATGGTCAACAGCTAAAGCTGCTGGCTTTACTACTGGTAAGCCTTGGCTGGCACTTAATCCTAATTATCAAGATATTAACGTTCAAGCTGCTTTGGCGGACCCACAATCAATTTTTTATACCTATCAAAAACTCATTAAATTACGTCATAAAAACGAAATTATCACTAATGGCAGCTTTACACCTGTTCTTGCAAGTCCTAATGTCTTGGCTTATTACCGTGAACTTGCTGGCGAGCGCTGGTTAGTCGTTGCCAATTTGACTGGTAGTGCCGAACAGTTTTCTGCACCAGATAAAATTGACCAAGTTTTAATCAGTAACTATAATGCACCGCAATCACTTAACAACATTAACTTAAGGCCATATGAAGCCTTTGCTGTGATTGTAAAATAAAAGCTTTATTTTTGTGAAAATACCCCCAAATTTGTCCTAAATTTGGAGGTATTATTGTGACTAAATTATCGAAATAAGATTTAGCAATTAAAGAGATGGTTCGATGTCAGAAAGATTAATTTTTGAACATCAATTGAAAATAACCTTCTTAATCTTTCCTCAAGCCTATTTTTTAACTTCTGCTCGGTATAACTCTGCTGTTTTGGCATCAAAGGCACACATAATAACTTCCATTTGATAATCAGAATGCTCTAGGAGCCAATCATGCGCGGCTGTAAAAGCAATATGGGTGGCTGGTGCAGCAGGAAAACCGTAAGCTCCAGTAGAAATAGCCGGAAAAGCAATGCTATGCAGATTATGATCTTTAGCTAAATCTAACGAGTTTATGTAACAGTCCTTTAATAACTCATTATCTTGTTTAGAACCTGAATAAATTGGTCCTACAGTATGAATGACAAATTTAGCAGGCAGCTGATATCCTTTGGTAATCTTAGCCTGACCTGTTTCACAGCCATGAAGCTGCCTGCACTCGGCCAGCAGTTCTGGTCCAGCTGCTTGGTGTATTGCACCATCAACGCCCAAGCCACCTAATAAAGAATTGTTTGCGGCATTAACAATTGCATCTATAGTTAATTTAGTAATGTCACCTTGAATAATTTTGATATTTTCCATAAGCATAGCCTCTTTTTATTTCATTCTAAACCTAAAAAGATTTTTTGCTTAAATTGTTATTTGTAAACTTTTTTATAATTAAATATTTTTAATCAAAGTCTCGAGGTTAAGTAATTCTACGTCATAAAAACTCTTTATTTTGCCAATAAAATTACCCATTCTAGTTTCTATTTAAGCACTGTTTTAAGATATATGTATATGCGATCAGCAAAAAACTTTTTCCAAAAGTATTGCTTTTTTCTTCCCAATGTATCAGAATTAAATATAGGTAAGCGCTTACCTAAAAATATATTTATTGCAAATAAAAAAGATAGGTGAAATATCTAAGTCTTTGACCAAATTACTTATTCGGTTTATTTGTAGTTTTATACTATCAAATTTAGATTTGTTTTTAAGCTAATTAAGGAAGAAAAATTATGGTTTCATATATAATTCCGATTTTACTATTAATCAGCTTTTTCCTTTTTATTTATTTCATACTAAAGGGTGGCAACTTAACAATTGGCTTATTTGTGATGGCTATCTTGTGGGCTATCATTGGACTTGTTCCCTTTGACACAGCTATCAAGAAAATATTCACTGAACCAGTTCTTGGTTATGGACCAACAATTATTTATATCATTTTTGGTTCATGGTTTGGCCGAGTGCTCGTTGAAAGTGGAATAGCGTCTTCTATTTCTGAAGAAACAAATAGGATTGGTAAAAAGAAACCTTTATTATCGGCAATTTTAGTTTTATTGGTTACTTCGTTTATTTTTATCAGTGCATACGGAGTTGGCTCAGTTATAGCTATCGGGGTAATTTTATTACCGATTATGCTATCAGTAGGTATTCCGCGCGACTTGGCTTTAACAACTTTTTGTTTAGCTATCGGTGCGCCAATGTACATTAATGTGGTTTTATTTAATCAAATAAAGCCTTTCTTTCCATCCGTTACCTATGATAATAAATATCTGAAATTCGCTTGGATAGCAGCGATTATCCAACTAGCATTCGTAATACTTCTGCTCGTCTTAAATCGTAAAAAAATCGACCCTGCAAAAGCACAAGAAAACCTCGCAGTTATCGGTGCCAAAATTGATAACAGTGATCAGCAACCAAAAATTTCAAAAATTGCTTATATAGTACCAATTGTCCCAGTCGCAATGAATATGCTTTTTAAGTGGGATGCTGTACCGTCACTTACTTTAGCTGCAATATTAGCCATGCTTTTGACGAAAAAAATGAATAACTATAAGAAATTAGTAGATTTCATTAATGATACTGTCAAAAAAGCTATATCAGATATTGCTGGTTTAATCATGTTCTTAATGGCACTGACAATGTTTACAGGAGCCGCCAAAATTGACGCAGTTCATTTTAAGCCCCTATTCAGTGCAATTTTGCCTCATGGTCACTTAATATTAGCGCTGATATTCGGAGTATTAGCTCCATTAGCACTATTTAGAGGTCCTCTACACGTTTGGGGAGCTGGTGCGGCTACTGCTGCAGTTCTTTCAGGTACCCATTTATTCAGTGATTATTTCTTACTACCACTGTTACTGATTCCAAGTTTACTTGCAGTGTCTACTGACGTTACACAGTCTTGGAACATTTGGGGACTTGATTATATGAAAGTTGATACTAAGAGTTTCCTAAAATATGGGGTGCCAACAATGTGGATTGTGTCTATTATCAATGAAGTTGTGGCCTTTATGTTTTTCGGCTAAATGTTAGTTAAAATTGGAAATTAAAATTATTATACAGAAATGGAGAACAGAAAGATGAAGAAAGAATATATTTGCCCTATTTTGACCATTTTGAAAGATGAAAATACTGTAGATTTTGATGCTATGCATAAGCTATATGACCGCCTGATTGAAGATGGAATTTCAGAAATTGCTCTTTTAGGCAGTTGTGGAGAATTCTATGCTCAAACCTTTGAAGTTTGCCAATCTTTAGTAGAAGATGCAATTAAGTATATTGATCACCGGACTAAAGTTTTAGTCGGTGCTAACCGTATGGATGATCAATTAACTATTAAATTTGCCAACAAAGCATTGGAACTTGGTGCAGATGGCATTTTGCTAGTAGGACCATATTACATGTCTTGTGATAGAGCTGGTATTATTACCTTCTATAATAAGATGGCTAAAGCTATTAAAGGCGATATTATAATCTACAATTATCCTGACAGAACTGGTTATGATGTTAACGCCGACATTCTCTTAACTTTATTAAAAGACAATTCTAATATTGTCGGAATCAAAGATACTGTTGGAGACGTTAACCACACTCTCAACACTATCAAAGTTGTAAACGCAAAATTCCCTGAATTTAGAGTTTACACAGGTTATGACGGTAATGTAATTGATGTAGTTAAAGCTGGCGGTCAAGGTGTAGTTGGCGGATTATCTAACCTCTACAGTCATGTTTGTGTTGACTTGTTAAGAAACTATGAGGCCGGTAATGATGAGCAAGTAGCAAAAGAACAAAAGACAATTGCTGAAGCTTCTGAACTATTAAATATAGTTAACCCATTTATGACTTTATTCAAATACATCCTCGATCAAAGAGGGATTCCGAATAACGTTGTAGCTTTAACACCATCTTCTCCAATGTCAGATGAACAAAAGCAAAAAGCTTTAAGCATTTATGACAAGACAATATAAACTAGTTTATATATGACATACAAGGTTTGGTTCTGATGCAATAGGTTGGAAGCAAGCCTTTTTTATTGTTCTGTTTTTATATAAAAATTTTGAATAACAAAAAATGCGAATCTTGTGAGCCGCATTTTTGATAGGCTACCTTTAGTTTCTTCAATAGCATTACTTGTTCTAGTTGCCAGATCCTGCATATAACTATCTACTTCATTTAAATTAATAATTTCCAAAATTTCTTTAATGATCTTACCGTGAATAGTTGCACCTAGTCTACCATTCAATATTTCAGCTGTTTCAGATTCAATCATCGTACAACTTTCAATAACTGCAGAAGACCATAGACCAATTCTGATGTTTTACTCAAGGCCGTTTCTCTTCAAGTGGTGATATGGCCTACTTTCTTTATCCTAACTCAAATTATTTTTACCCAAACAAAAAATGCGACTCCTAAGAGCCGCATTTTTCTTACTAAGTCCTATCCCTTTTCTGCACCAGCAGTAATACCGTTAACGTAAAACTTCTGCATGAAGACGAATAAGATCGTGATTGGAATAGCGATAATCACACAACCAGCAACAAACTCCGCAAAGTACGCGGTAGCATTGCCTTTAGTGTTGTGCACCATGTTATAAAGTCCGTACGCAATTGTGTATGTTTTAGGATTGCCAGAGGTTGACAAAATAATTCCCGAGAAAATAAAGTCAGTCCACGGACCAATAAAGGCTGTTAAAGCAGTGTAAACTATCATAGGCTTAGCTAATGGCAAATCAACGTGCATGAAGATTTGCCATTTAGTGGCCCCATCAATTTCAGCAGCTTCATCTATTGAAAATGGTACCGTGTCAAAGAAGCCTTTAGCAACGTAGAATCCCAGTCCGGCTCCACCGACATACACCAGTAGCAGGCCACCCAGATTTAACATGTTTAAGCCCTTTAAAATGTAATAAAGAGCAATCATTGACATAAATCCAGGAAACATTCCTAAGACCAGTGCAATCTGCATGAACGGCTTTCTAAACGAAAAGCGTAACCGTGATAAAACATAAGCAACCGAAATCGTTAAAAAAGTAGAAATGATCATTGAAAGTATAGAAACGATCAAGGTGTTAATAATCCAGCTGACTAGTGGATACTGCGAATTAGTAAAAATACCAATGTAGTTGTCAAAAGTGAATTTGTCAGGCCAAAAAGTTGAAACAAATCCCGTATCATTATAGGAAAAACTGGCTAATATTATCCAGATAATTGGTAAAATCCAAACTACAGCCAGGATAATCAATAATAGGTAACGAAAAATGAGTGAAAGGCGTTTTTGATTTTGATATGATTTCATTTTTAGCCCTCCTTAAAAGCATTGGTATGACGGTATGCAATTAATGAAAATACCGCACTAATAATAAAGATGAGGATACCCAAGACCGCTGACGCATTGTAGCGTTGCTCCTGACCAAAGGTTAAGTTGTACAGCCACGTTACCAACAGGTCGGTAGAACCCGCACCATTATACTTGTTATTCATTGGTGCTCCTCCAGTTAACAGGAAGATCACGTTAAAGTTATTAATATTACCAATAAACTGTTGAATAAGAGAAGGTGCCATCACAAATAATATTTGTGGAAAAGTAATTGATTTAAATACTTGTAAAGCATTAGCACCATCAATTTTTGCGGCTTCAATTTGATCTGTTGGCAAATTTTGAATAATCGCAGTTGAAACCAGCATTGAAACCGGGATACCGATCCACATATTAACAATAATAACAGTTATTCGTGCTACCAAAGGTGAGGCTTGACTGTCAATAAAATGTAACGGATGAGAAATCCAGCCGATATTCATTAAGATATTGTTGAGTGCGCCCTGATAGTCTAAGAACTGAGCCATCATTAACAAAGAAACAAACTGAGGTACTGCCCAGACAATCACAAAGATTGTCCGCCAGAAACCTTTATGTTTTATTCCTTTAGATTCAATCAACAAGGCAAGCAAAACTCCAAAAAAGAATGTTGTGGCCGTAGCGGCTACCGCCCAGACGAGTGTCCAGCCCAAAACTGGGAAGAACGTGCCTGAGAGGTCACCACTAAGGACATTGCCAAAAGCTTGAAATCCTGTCCAAGAAAAGGCAATTGGGTGTTGCCGGTTATAGTTGGTAAATGCCATTGAAATCATAAAGATTGTTGGCAAAATGGTAAAACAGAGAATACCGATGATTGGAAAAGTCATCAGAGTATCATGCAAACGAGAATCAAACAAGTTTGCCAGTTCTTCTTTATTGGTTAAAATGTGTTTGCCATCCCGCTGAAGCACATAATTTTTTCTGGTAGAGCGCAGATTGACAATGTATAAGTAAACCATTGCAATACAAATAATAATTGCCAGTAATCCAAACAAAAGAATCAAAACGGAGTTTGAAGGCTGCTTGGTAATATAAACGCCTTGTGCGTTATCATAAACAACCTTTTTATTTTTTATTGGTCCCAAACTTGACAACATACTAATTGCGGATATGCCACTAAAAACAAACCAAGCAATAAAGGCCACTTCTGCCAGCAATAATGCGATACCTTTTACCCATTGCTTATTTGCCAAAGCATTGGAACCCATAAAAAAGAATGATAATTTGGTAGCAATATTGCCTTTAGACCATACTTCCTTAAAGGTTGCCTCAGGTGCCGCATGTTTTTTCTTTCTAAACATAATTCTTCCTCTTCTTGAACAAAAAGGTTGGGCACTACTTGTCCAACCTTTAAGTATTTTAATTAACTATTTCTTTGATGAGTGCTTAGCTAATTTATCAAGTTGTGCTTTATATTGATTAGGTTTAACTTTACCATCATATGCACCATTGATTAGAGGAGGAACATCGTTCCAGAAGACAGACATTTGTGGTAATTTCGGCATCAAGACTGAATTGCCAGGTTTAGACATTTCAATTACCGCATCAGCAACTGGATCGTTCTTAATTACTGAATCATTAACTGCTTCCTTAAGAACAGGAATTTGACCAGCTTCTTTGTGAGCAATTAATTGTGACTTTTTATCTGTGATAAATGCTGCTAATTGTGATGCAGCTTTAGGACTCTTGGTATGAGCATTGACAGCGAACCCTTCGATTCCCAAAAAGGCCTGCATTTGTACGTTCTTGCCACCGACATTAATCATTGGGTACTTAGCAACAGCAAAGTTCTTACCTAAAATTTTCTTAATGTTAGCTGCATTCCAAGGACCATCCAAGATGGCTTGAGCGTTGCCCTTCTTCAATTGGTTCAAAGCATTAGAAGTCTGCATTACGCCCTTATTATTCTTTTGCTCCGCAAACCACTTCAATGCGTTAACACCTTTAGCAGAATTAAAGGTTGAACCCTTCAAATCTTCACCACTGTCACCATAAAGCTTTGTACCAGCAGAGAAGAATACCGGCCACATAACATAAGCGTTAGTAAAGTCTGTTGCCACAACTCCCTTTGAGGTTAAAGTCTTCCAGTCTTTTACATCACTTGCTGATAATTTAGACTTGTTGTAATACACTGTTTGTGCTTGTTGTGCATATGGATAAGCATAGATCTTGCCCTTCCAAGTTACACCTTTAGCTGCAACATCAATGTAATTAGATTTAATATTGTTGCTGTCTTTTGGTGACAGAGGATTAATATAACCAGAATCTGCCAGTTGACCTAATTGATCATTAGGTGCTTCAAAAACATCGGCTGCTTTTGAAGGGTCCTTGCCCACATCAGTTTTGGCATTAGCTGATCCGGTTGGACTTTGTGTAACACGCACTGAAATGTTCTTATGTGATTTAGTAAAATCACTGGCAATTTTCTTGTAGTATGATACCTGGTTAGTATCAACCCATAAAGTCAGCTTGGTATTTTGATTACTGCTGCTGCTTGATGAAGAATCTGATTTACCATTAGAACATGCTGCAAGTGACATTGCAGCTAAAACTGCTGTACTTCCTAAAGCTACTTTCTTCCAAATACTCATGTTATTTACCTCCTAATATAAAACAACATGTTTTTATATCAATGACAACTGAAGTCACTGATTTTATTCCCTAATTAACTACCGCCAAGGTCGTATCCTTGTCGAAAAAGTGTGCTTTGTTCAAATCAAAGCCCATCTTGACTTTTTGCCCTGGTTGATAAACATCCCGGGCATTGATGTTAGCAACAAACTCAGTTTCATCCACTCTTTGGTAAAGCTGAATAGTAGCTCCCAAGAGTTCAGAAACAACGACTTCAGATTCGACCACCGCATCAGGCCAAGTTTCTAAAAAGGCTTCTTCTGCGTGGATATCTTCTGGCCGAATACCCAGTATCAAGTCACGGTCATTATAGCCCTGCTCATTAAGCAATTTTGACTTGCCTTCTGGTATTCCCAGATTAAGGCCCTTGCCATCAGAGACTTGACCATCATGATAGTGGACATTAAAGAAATTCATTTGCGGTGATCCAATAAATCCGGCAACAAATTGGTTAACCGGATGGTTATATACTTCCTGCGGTGTCCCAATCTGTTCAATTTTACCAACTGACATTACCACTACCCGATCAGCCAAAGTCATAGCTTCAGTCTGATCATGAGTAACGTAAATTGTAGTTGTACCTAAGTTCTGGTGCAGTTTGGCAATCTCTGCCCGCATAGAAACACGCAGTTTCGCATCCAAGTTTGACAGGGGCTCATCCATCAAGAAGATAGGTGCATCCCGCACAATTGCCCGTCCCAGAGCGACTCTTTGCCTTTGACCACCAGAAAGTTCTGCCGGCTTTTTATCCAAATATTCACGCAAATTAAGAATCCTGGCAGCATTTTGTACCCTTTTATCAATCTCATCTTTATGATAATGACGCAGTTTCAAGCCAAATGCCATATTATCGTAGATTGACATGTGCGGATAAAGCGCGTAGTTCTGGAAAACCATGGCAATATGACGGTCTTTGGGTGCCACATCATTCATTACCTTGTGATCAATTTCAAGAGTACCCTCGCTAATATCCTCTAATCCCGCAATCATTCTTAAAGTAGTTGATTTACCACAACCTGAGGGGCCGACAAAAACAATGAACTCTTTATCTTTAATGTGTAAATCAAAGTCTTTCACTGAATAGTGATCATTGCCTTCATACTTTTTACACATATGGTTTAAGTCAACTTCAACCATATCTTTAACCTACCTTCTTATCATTTTTCTTAAATACCGCCACAATTTTATCCAGCTTTAATTCCTTTGTAGATTTAACGATATAATCAGCTCCTTTAAGTATTTGTTTATCTCCAATTCCCACTGCAAACTGCTGCGCAGCTTTAATTGCCGCAACACCGGCAGCCGCATCTTCAAAGCTAATCACTTCATCATTATGCAGCTTTAGCAACTGCTGTGCTTTTTGATAAATTTCCGGATCCGGCTTACCACGTTTCAGCAAAGCGGGATTAACAATTTGATCAAACTGATCAGCAATACCTAGCTTACTTAAGATTTTAGGGGCATTTTTAGAAGCAGAAGCAATACACATTTTCAAACCTGCTTTTTTGGCATCTGCTAATAATTCTGTAATTCCGGGCAAAATATCAGCTGGCGTCATAGTTTCAACCTGCTCTAAAAACTTTTCATTTTTTTCTGCCGCAAATTCTTCTTTTTGAGCTTTAGAGTACTTATTTTCCTGCTTGCCATATTTCAGAATCAAATCAAGAGAGTCCATCCGTGATATTCCCCGTAGAGAATCTAACTGCGCACTGGTCAACTTAATACCCAGTTCTTGAGCTAAATTATTCCACGCTGTCAGGTGAAATTTAGCTGAATCAGTCAGGACACCATCTAAATCAAAAATCAGGCCTTTAAGCAATTTTGTTCACCCTCTTTTAAAGTAACCTTTTGCTCTTTAACTAAAATCGTTAGTTCCTTTCCGCTAATTAACGTAATACACGTCTCCTGCTGCGTCACTTCTACCTTAATTAAGCGTCCACGATAATTAATTTTAAAACTATAACCGGTCCAATTGTCTGGCACAAAAGGATTAAATCTTAATTGATTATGACCATACCGCATGCCGGCAAATCCCTGGACTATTGCCAGCCATGAGCCGCTCATTGAAGTAATGTGCAGGCCGTCATCCGTATCATTATTGTAGTTATCGAGATCTAGGCGGGCCGTGCGTTCATAAAATTCTACTGACTGCTTTTTACGCCCTAATTCCGCGGCCAAAATTGAATGAATACAGGCGGAAAGGGAACTTTCATGTACCGTCAACGGCTCATAAAATGCAAAGTTACGCTCTTTTTGTTCTTTGGTAAACCTGTCATCCAAATAATAAATACCGTGTAATACGTCGGCTTGCTTTATGAAAGGTGACCGTAAAATTTTATCCCAAGACCAATGCTGATTTATTGGTCTTTGGTCAAGCGGAATTTCTGTAGCTGGTCTAATGTCTTTATCCAAGAAGTCATCTTGCTGCAAGAAAATGCCGCGTTCTTTATCTTCAGGCAAATAAATATTGTCAATAATGTCTTGCCATTTTGCCTGTTCTTCTTTAGTTACGTTTAAACGCTCTTGGGCAGTCTTATCCGCAAGCGGCAGTCTCTCTAATGTATATTGCAGTACCCATTGCGCCATAATATTGGTGAACCAATTATTATTAACGTTATTGTCGTATTCATCAGGTCCTGTTACTCCGTGGATAACATATTTATGCCGCCACTTGGAATAATGGACTCGATCAGCCCAAAATCTGGCAGTGCCTACTAGGACATCCATGCCCTCGTTCTTAACGTATGATTCGTCTCCCGTATAACTAGTATACCGTTTGATTGCAAATGGAATATCCTCATTACGGTGTATTTCTTCAAAAGTAATTTCCCACTCGTTATGGCATTCAATTCCGTTAAAGGTTACCATCGGGAAAAGTGCTCCGGCCAAGCCCTGCTGCCTAGCATTATAATAGGCACCATCAAGTTGATCATGTCTGTATTGTAATAATGCCCGCGTGACATTCGGCTTAGTGATACAAAGATACATCGGAAAGATGAAAGCCTCTGTGTCCCAATATGTAGCTCCACCGTACTTTTCACCAGTAAAGCCTTTAGGACCGATATTAAGTCTCTTGTCTTCACCATAATACGTCATGAATAACTGTAAAATGTTAAAGCGAATACCTTGTTGCGCTTCATCATTGCCGGTAATAACTACATCACTTTTAGTCCAACGATCCTGCCAAACTGCAGTATGATCGGCCAAATTTTCTGCAAAGCTTTTTGACTGCAATTGTTGCATCAACTCATCTGCACGATCACTTTGCTTTTCAGGTGCTACATCACGACTGGTAATTACGATCACATCTTTTTCTAAAGTGTAACTTTCACCAGCATTTAGAGTAACTGCCAGTTTTTCGCTTAACTTTGCAGTTGCAGTTTTAACAGCGCCCTCAACAACATGATTATTATTTCTTAGGCCTGCTTTTAACAAAACCGTAAACTGAGGCACATCGTAAGGATTAGGCTTGGTTATCACTTGAATGGAACGCTTTTCAGCATTCTCATTACAGCTAAGCCAAAAATGTTCATTATAGTTACTATCTTCATTAGTAACTGTGCCGTCAAGCGTTGAATTAAACTCAATTTGTGCCTGACCTGCAAGTACAGTAGCCTTAACAGTAATTAAAGCTGCTTCTTTTAGCTTGATATGTAAAAAACGCTGAAATTCAAACTTAACTTTAGTATCCGCACCTTCATAAATAAAACTGCGGGTAAGCAAGCCTTGGTGCATATCTAATTCAAAATAAAAGTCTTTAAATTTAATCTTGGCTAAGTCAATTTTTTCATTATTAACTGTAATACCAATTCCAATAAAGCTGGGGGCATTAATGGTTTTGCCAAAATATTTAGGATAGCCGTTTTTCCACCAGCCTACTCGCGTTTTATCAGGAAACCAGACACCTGCTAAATATGTACCCTGCAGTTGATCTCCAGAATATCCTTCTTCAAAATTACCGCGCATCCCCATATAGTCATTGCCAATCGCAGTAATGCTTTCCTGCAGCCTTTTATCCACCGGGGAAAACTTATGCGTAGCAACTTTCCATGGGTCAACCTCAAAAATTCGTTTCATTTACTTTCTCTCCCTCTTTGGTGAGGTTTTTTGTTTACGCTTTCATTATTCGCAAAAATGGAGTATTTGACAATAGCAAAATCGCTGTTAACGGTATCAGAATCATGTTTAAAAAAAGTCTGGGAAGAAATAATTTCTCTCAGACTCTTTAAAATTAATTTGCAAGTTCAATGACAAACCCGTGCTCAGCAAGTTGTCCATCTGCAAAATTCTGACTCAGTACCACCTGGCCGTTTGTGGCAACGGCAATCTTATCAGGTGTTGTATTAAAAAGAGCAGTGATCTTTTCTGCACCAATTCGCTTAACTTGGATTAAGCCGGTAGACGTAACACTTAGACTGATTGTGCCATTACCTATAGTAGCAGCATGGTTATTTCTAAAAGCAATCAGCTTTTGCACTTCATCCCAAAAAGGCGTGCCCTTTTTTTGCCAGTCCATTGGTTTGCGGCAATCGGGATCTTCTCCTCCCGTCATTCCCATTTCAGTACCGTAATAAATGCACGGACTGCCAGTCTGCATGAACATAAAAGTCAGAGTTTGCAAAGCCAGCGCTTTATTTTCACCTGCAAGCGTCAGTAAACGGGCGGTATCATGAGAATCAAGCATATTCATCATTGCCTGATTCGTGCAGTCGCGGTACATCATTAATTGATCAGTCAGAGCCTCAACCAGTTCCTGAGCCGTTTTTGTTTTGTGTAAAAAATGCTCCTCAATCTGCAAAGTATACGGGTAATTCATTACTGCAGAAAACTCGTCACCGTTGAGCCAAGGACGTGCACTATGCCAAATTTCACCTACGATATAAAAGTTAGGCTTAATTGCAGTAACCGCATCATGAAATTTTCGCCAAAAATGATGGTCTACTTCGTTAGCAACATCCAGCCTCCAAGCATCAATATCAAAATATTTTACCCAGTAAGTTGCAATTTCCAACAGAAAATCTTGGACTGCAGGATTCGCAGTATTCAATTTGGGCATTTGCCCTTCAAAAGCAAAGGTATCATAGTTTGGACCGCCTGCCTCAGGTCCTTGATATGGTTTAACTGGAAAATGATTAATATGAAACCAGGATGCAAACCTTGACTTAGCACCATTTTCTACTACATCCTGCCACTGCATTGATTGTCCGCCTAAATGGTTAAAGACAGCGTCCAGCATTACTTTCATTCCCCTTTTATGAGCTTCACTCACAAACTTGGCAAACAAATCCTTGTCACCAAAATCAGGGTCAATCTGCAGATAGTCTATCGTGTCATACTTATGATTGGAACTGGCTTTAAAAACTGGACACAAGTATAATCCGTTAACGCCTAACTCCTTTAAATAGTCTAGATGGTCAATAATACCCTGTAAGTCGCCCCCGTAAAAGTCTTCTCGTCCGGGATGATCTTGCGGATCCCACGGTTTTGTGCCTTGAGGATCATTATTTTTATCACCATTTGCGAAACGCTCAGGGAAAATCTGATACCAGACAGTATTTTTAACCCAGTCAGGGGTTTTGGTTTGATCAATTTCATGCAAGTAAGGTAATTTGAAGTAGCTGCTGTCAGCTGCTAAATTTGCTGCAGTAAAATCTTTGATCCCGCGGTCTCCAACAATTTTATGGCTGTTATCCTGGCCAATGACTTCAAAAGTATATTTAAGACGGCGATAAGGAGCATTCAAAGTTGCTACCCAATAATCAGTTACCTGCCCTTGTCCCGCTTTAGTCATGGCCATGGTTTTATCAGTCTTGGTATCAAGATAATTATCAGTATAATGAACTATTACTTTTTTAACATCATTTTTGGCACTGTGGAACCTAATCCGCACGTGATGCTGACTAATGACAAAACAGTCTTCGCTTTCTGTTCTATGTTTCAGGGCTGCTAATTGCATTTTTTCCTCCATTATTTACTTAAAACTACACCAGAATACGGCATCAAAATCAATTCATTCTTATTCAAATAATGCTGTCCGGCAGTTAACATGACTTTCCTATATTCACTAGGTACTTTAATTTTTAATTTTTGACTACTTAGTGAAACAGCCACGATTGCACTATCATTTGCTAAATCCCGCTGGTATACGTAGCTGTCATTAGCAGTTGCTAACAAGTAAAAACTACCTGATTGAAACAAAGCAGTTTTTTTCAAACTAATCAATTGTTTATAGAAGTTAAACATACTGTCAGGATCATCCAGTTCAGCCTGAACATTAGCGTCATTTTGACTTTGACCTTTAAGCCATGGTCTCACTTTTGAAAAACCATAATTTGGCTTTTTAGCCGTCCAGGGTATCGGCCCTCTCGCCGGCATTTTGTGCGCTTGACTGACCATTTTCAATGCTTCTGCTTTTGTTAAACCCCAATCTGCAGCTTTCGTGATAAAGCGTTCTACCTCTTGATCATTAAACTCTTCTTCAGCAGTAAAAAGCAGGTTTTTTAAGCCCAATTCTTCGCCATAATAGATAATGGGGATTCCTCGTTGCAAATACATCAGCATTGCTAAGCTGCGTGCCTGTGTTTCAGTCTGCGCTATTCTGGTAGCGAGTCGCGGCATGTCGTGATTGCTCCAATATAATGTAGGTTGAGAAACCTGCGCCAGAGTTTGCTGCCAAATAACCTGCGTCTTTTTAAAAGCATCCCAGTCAAGTCCTTTAGGCTGAAAATCTGCAGGCAAATTAGGATCAATGTGACGCTGATCATCCTTAAAATAACGAAAAGTAACAACACTGTCTAAAAGGTGGTGGTCTTTTGCCGTATAGTCCGCTGCTAAGTTAACATTAGCGCTGGCAGCTTCCCCTAAAAGCAAAGCTTCAGGATAATCCTTTTTTATTTGCTCACAAAATGGACGCAGCCATTTCTGAACTTGGGGCAAATTAGCAAAAAAGGGTTCAGCAACTATCGTTTGGTCATCTTCATTTGCTATTTTCTTTACCGGAAAACTTTGCCGTAAATCTGCCTTGGCAATATGAATAAAAGCGTCAAGGCGCAAGCCATCTATTCCTTGAGCCAGCCAAAATTCCGCAATTTTGAGCATTTCTTGTCTTACTTTGGGATTACGCCAGTTTAAATCAGGCATATGCTTGTCAAACAAATGGAAATAAAATTGGCCCGTACCTGCCGGATCCGGCTCCCAAACGCTGCCACCGAAAAAGCTGCCCCAGTTATTCGGACGCTGATTATTTGCACCTGCAAAAATATAGTAGTCGCGGTATTGACTATGAGGATCACTTTTGGCCTTTTGAAACCATTCATTTTGATCAGAAGTATGGTTTAAAACAAAATCTAAAAGCACATGAATTCCTACTTGGTGACAAGCAGCAATTAGAGCTTTCATGTCTGCCATCGTTCCCATTCGTGGATCGATTTTAAAGTAATCTGCCACATCATAGCCGTTATCAACTTGCGGGGAAACAAAAACAGGATTTAGCCAAATAGTATTAATACCCAGCTGTTGTAAATATGGTAATCTCTGCCTAATTCCATTTAAATCACCAATACCATCATCATTACTGTCTTGAAAAGACTTGGGATAAATTTGGTAAATTATTGCATGCTCATACCAGTGCGTCATAAATTTATACCTCCACTTAAAGTTTAGCGGAGAAGCCTGGTGAGAGGCAATGGTAATAGCAATGTTACCGCTATCAAAAAAATACTTATTAGTTCAACATAAATTAGTGTAGTGCGTTATATTCAGGCATATTTTTCTTCAAAAAACTATTGCATTTTTATGTGTACAGGTTCACAATAATCTTGAAATCGCTAACAAGTAAGGAGGATTTTTTTATGAAAATAAAAGCTGCTGTTGTTAATAAAATGGGCGATCCGTTTGAGATCGAAGACAATATTGATTTGCACGAAGTAGGACCAACTGACTTGCAAATTCATATGGTAGCAAGCGGAATCTGCCACTCAGATGAAGCCTTGCGCAAAGGTGATTCAAGTGTTGGCTACCCGGTAATTCTAGGACATGAGGGTTCTGGTATTGTTGAAAAAGTTGGTGACCAGGTTAAAAACTTCAATGTAGGCGATCACGTAATTTTATCTTTCTACGCTGATGGTATTTGTGATAATTGTTTAAAGGGTATCCCTACCCAATGCCGTCATTATAGTGACTATAATCTTTCTGGCGTCCGCGCAGATGGTGATGATCATTTCCAAAAAGACGGTCACAGAATTTGTGATATGTTTAACCAATCATCATTCACTACCACTACTGTGGTTGATCAGAGAAACGCGGTAAAAATTGATGATAGCATCGACTTGCGCAAAGTTGGCCCTCTTGGCTGTGGCTACGTTACCGGTTCCGGTACTGTCTTCAACACTCTTAAAGCTAGACCAGGCGATACCATTGCTGTCTTTGGTACTGGCGCAGTAGGATTAGCTGCAATGATGGCCGGCGTAATTAGTGGCTGCACCAAAGTAATAGCAGTTGATGTTGTTCCAGAGCGGCTTGAATTAGCTAAAGAATTAGGTGCCACACATACAATCAACAGCAAAGAAGAAGACCCAGTTGCCAAGATCAAGGAATTAACTGGCGGATATGGTGTTGACTGGACAGTTGATACTACTGGTGTTTCTGGCGTTATTAAAAATGCTGTCGATGCCTTGGCACAGGGTGGCACTTGCGCAGCAATTGCCGTAACAGCTCAGAATTTGACCATTTCTACTTGGAACGATCTTTGTGTAGATGATAGAAAAGTAGTTGGCGTTAACATGGGTGACGCCATTCCACAAGTTGACATACCAAGATTACTTGAGTTTTATCAATTAGGAAAGTTTCCGTTTGATAAGACTGAAAAATTTTATCAATTTGAAGATATTAATCAGGCTAATGCTGATTCAGTTTCTGGTAAAACAATCAAGCCTGTTTTGATTATCGATCCTGATTACAAACCTGAATAATAAAGAAAACAATCTAGTTTTTCCCAGAAAATGTGACCCCCAAATTTAGGACAAATTTGGGGGTCATATTATTTTTAAATAATTAATGCCAAAACTTTTTTAATTGTTTTGGCATTTTTTGTGAGTTCAATTATATCGTTTCAATTCTCACTGACTAGCCTTTGTGATAGCAGTTTTAACCATTAAAAAAGCACATAGTAATCGGCCTGATATTCGATTATTACGTGTATTTTTATTTGTACTTAATATTTACCTGGTTGATTCTCTTTTAACTAAGGAAGGCTTAATTAGTGCCTCTCCTTGAGGTGACCCTTTTTGATCAATTTTGCGTAAGAGCATGTTGGCCAAGAGTTCACCCATTTTAAAAATCGGCTGTTTAACGGTAGTTAACTTCAAGTTGGAAACCTGATCCAGAAAAACGCCATCGTACCCAATCACACCAAAATCAGCCGGAACTTTAGCCTTTTCATCCTGCAATTGTCTGACCACTCCTGTAGCAATGCGATCGCTGGCACAGATAAAACAAGTATCTTTAGGAAACTTGTGGAAATTATTTTTGATTACTTCTTGCGCAGCGTGACTGTGATTGGCAATACGATAGATTTGAGGGACCTTTTTATGCTTCTGTAATGTATTAACGTAACCCGTTTCACGCGAATACTCAAATGGCTCTCTGACATCAATGCCAATGAAAATAACGTTTTGGTATAACCGCGAAAGTGCATATTTTGTCGCCAATTCTCCACCATACTGATTATTATTGTCCACATAATCATAGCCATGATGATTTTCGCCAAATAAAATAAAGGGTTTTTTAAGGCTGTCAAATAAAGCATAATCACTGGAGCGGGCGCCAGTAATCAGGTAGCCGTCAAAGTTGCCATCTTCTATTTTATTTCTGTCTGTAACTAGCTGGATGGCATATTGCTTTTTTGATAACCCACGTGCAATGCCAAATAACAGGTTCATATAATATGGCTCTGTCGTATCAACATCCTCTAGCGTGACAAATTTAACCACATTTGTACGCTTATTTACCAAAGCCTGGGCAACATAATTAGGATGATAATCAAGTTCATCCATCGCCTGCTCAACCAATTTACGCAATTCCTCTGTTACCTGTTCGGGATGATTAATTACACGAGAAACTGTCATCTTTGAAACATTAGCCTTTTTAGCAACATCAAGCAAGGTTACCATTACGATCCGCCTCTAATCTAAGTACATTCGTTTTAGCTGAGCCAAGTCATCATCATTAAAGCCCAATACTTTTTTAAAAAAGGTAGGAAAACCGCCCCAACCGCCACGAACAGTTTCCGTAATGCCACGAATTGCTATGCCTTCGCCTTTGGTGACGTTCATTTTGGAAACCATTTGCGTAATTTCATCATTACTTGGTAATTGCCGTGAAACTGCAAAATCATAAAGTTCATTGGTTAACAAATAATCACGAGCAATAGTATCATCGTCTACGCCTAATGCCATTAAGATCAAGGCAGATACCATTCCCGTTCTATCCTTACCTGCACTGCAATGGTAAACTAGTGCTTCATCTTCTGGCAATTCCAACAGTTCCGCAAAAACGCGGGCAAACATTTCCTGGCTGTGGGAACTTAGCAGAGTTTGTTGATAAATCCGACCAATAAAATTATTATGCATATCTGGAATATGATGCAAAAAGCGGTAGATTGAGCGGTTATTTTGCACATCATTAATATTGTCAGAATATACCGGCAAATCAATATATTTCACATCGGGCCATGACATATCAGGTGAAGAGGACTTTTCATATTCAGAACGCAAGTCACAATCGACAGTGACGCGTAACTTAGCTAATTTAACCTGATCCCTTGCTGTTAAAGAGCTGAGTGAATCTGAACGATAAATTTTATTCCATTTAACTGTCTGACCAGTTACGCTTTGATAGCCACCAACATCGCGAAAGTTCATCGGACTATCTAATGCAATTATTCGATCATGTGCCACTTTGTTGTCCTCCTTTTATTATAATTACTCACCGTGTGCAAAGACTTGGGTGGCCTTCACGGCTTTTTTCCAACCCTGATACAAATGTTCCTTTTCGCTTTCAGGCATCTTAGGTTCAAAAGTTTTACCTACTACAAAAATATCCCTTAATTCATTAACATTTTGCCAATAACCTACGGCTAAGCCTGCTAAGAAAGCCACACCCATTGAAGTAGTTTCCAATATTTTAGCACGTTCAATTTTTATACCTAAGATGTCAGATTGGAATTGCAGCAAATAATCATTATTTGAAGCACCGCCATCAACGCGCAAAGCAGGAATTTTAATGCCCGAATCAACTTGCATCGTATCAACTACATCTCGCGTTTGATAAGCCAGCGACTGCAGTGTGGCCTTGATAAAATCTTTGTCATTTGTTCCACGTGTAATACCAAAAACGGAACCGCGAGCTTCGGAGTCCCAGTACGGTGCCCCTAAGCCAGTAAATGCCGGTACAACATAAACTTCATTTTCAGACTTTGATAGCCTGGCTCCCTTCTCCGAATCCGCTGCTGTTTTAATCATTTTGAGCGAATCACGCAACCACTGAATAGCGCTGCCGGAAACAAAAATAGAACCCTCTAAAGCATATGAAATTTTGCCATTTAAACCATACGCAATAGTAGTCAATAAATTATTGTCAGATTCTGTTGGTTGTTCTCCAGTATTCATCACGATAAAGGAGCCGGTGCCATAAGTGTTTTTAACCATGCCCTTTTTCAAAGCTAACTGACCGAACAAAGCCGCCTGCTGATCACCGGCAATACCGGCAATGGGTACTCGCCCGCCAAAAAATGTATAAGATTTGGTGTAGCCGTAAATTTCAGAATTGGACTTTACCTCCGGCAACATTACTTTAGGAATATTAAGCAGCTTTAAAATGTCATCATCCCAAGTTAAATCGTGAATATTGAAAAGCATCGTTCTTGAGGCGTTAGTATAATCAGTCACATGAACTTCACCATCGGTTAAGTTCCACAAAAGCCAGCTGTCAATTGTGCCGAAAAGCAGCTCGCCATTTTCGGCCTTTTCTTGTGCCCCATCGACATGATCCAGAATCCAGCGAATTTTAGTGGCACTAAAATAAGGGTCAATTATCAGTCCCGTCTTTTTGTGGATCAGATTACTATAACCATCTTTTTTCAGCTTTTCCGCTAAGTCGGTCGTCTGCCGTGATTGCCATACAATTGCATTATAAATTGGCTTGCCGGTTTTTTTATCCCAAATTACCGTTGTTTCACGCTGATTGGTAATACCTATACCTACTATTTGCTGTGGCCGGACTCCAGAATTAATGATTGCATTGGCAATTGTTGTTTGCACTGCGTGCCAAATTTCTTCTGCCTTATGTTCCACCCAGCCTGGTTGAGGAAAATATTGGGGAAATTCTTTTTGTGAAGAGGCAATTTTTCTACCCTGATGGTCAATTATCATTGTCCTGGTTGAAGTTGTGCCTTCATCAATTGCCATAATATATTCTTTTAACATCTTTGATCCTCTCCGACAGAAAGCGGTTTTATCTTCATTTTACTACTAGGCCTTGCTTTTACAAGAAATTATTATAACATTATGCTTGTTTTAAGTTATACTGGTTACATAGAGCTTTTATTAAAATGGGGATATATAAAAAATGAGAAAAGAAATTATTGCTTTAACAATTGCTGGCAATGACAGTGATGGCAGTGCGGGAATGTCCGCTGATCTACATTCTTTTTATGCTAGGCAAGTTTATGGCATGGGGCTTTTGACAGCCGCAGTAGCTGGTAATACTACTGGAATTTATGCTCAGGAAGTCATGCCAATTCCTTTTATCCAAAAGCAGTTCGATGTCCTAAACGATGATTTTAAAATTGATGCACTTAAAACCGGTATGCTTGCTAACAAGGATGTAATTGCTTGTGTTGCCGCCAATTTGCATAAATATGACATGGGTAAAATTGTGCTTGATCCGGTCATTATGACTAAACATGGTGATACCCTACTTGATGATGATGCTTACCAAGCGTTTCTTGAGCAGTTAATGCCACTGGCCGACATTATTACGCCTAATTTTTATGAACAGAAAAAGTTAACAGGCTTAAGTTTGGATACTAAAGATGAAATTCGCCAAGGTGCTAAAAAACTGCAGGAGATGGGCGCAAAAAATGTTTTGATGAAGGGGCGCCATGATAACTCCCAGCAGTCGCAAGTTACTGACATCTTATTAACTGCAGATGGCGAATTTCACGAATTTACCAAGCCTTTTATTAATACGGATCGAATTAACGGCACCGGTGACACACTATCTGCTGTAATTGCCGCTGAATTAGCCAAAGGTCAATCGATTATCGCCAGCGTTCAGACGGCTAAAGACTTTACTTATGAAGCAATTGCCCACCCAATTGAAGTTGGTTCTAAATACGGTCCAATCAATCATTTTGCAGCGCAGCAAAATCTTAAATAACTATTCTTTGCCCGCTTCTAACTATTAAGATATACTTTAAACAAGATAATAGGGGTTGGTAAATAATGGCTAACAAAACAATCAAGATTGCATATTTATATGAAGACCTGATGAATACTTACGGTGATTCTGGCGACGTTAAAATTATCAGGTTTTTGCTAAAAAAACAGGGCTATGATACACAAGTTGATAATATTTCTCTTGGTGATCAATTCAACGCTTTTGATTATGACTTTGTCTTTTTTGGCGGCGGACAAGATTTTGAGCAAACTGTTGTTGCTAAAGATTTACCGCGTTATAAAGAAACTTTGACAAAGTATATTAACGAAGGCAAGCCTATGGTAGGTGTCTGCGGTGGCTACCAGCTAGTTGGCACATATTATAAAACTAATGCCGGAGTGACAATCAAAGGGCTAGATATTCTACCTTTCCACACCGTTTTTAAGGCAGATAAGCGCATGATTGGTGATACCCGCTACATGAGCGAATGGGGTGAAGTCAAAGCCTTTGAAAACCATTCGGGTCAAACCTATTTTGATGATAAGGATAAGCTACATCCCTTAGGAGAAATGATTGAAGGTTACGGCAACAATCCCCAAGATCACGTCGAAGGTTTGCGCTACCGCAATTTTATCGGTACATATTCCCACGGCCCTATATTAAAAAACTTGAATGTCGCAAACGCCATAGTCAAAATGATTCTAGAATGGCATAATGAGCGAATAGCAGCTAAAACAAATTAATTGCAAAAAAGCTACTAGGCGTAGTAAATCTAATTACTATGTCTAGTAGTTTTTTGATACTTAGTTATTATTGCTATTATAGTTGTGAGTGCAGGTTTTGCCCCCCAATTAACAAATATTTTTCAAAATTGTAGGATATTTTAACAGAAGTTACTCCCAGCCTTGTTTTTCATAAGCCATCTGCCAAAACTGCAATTCATAATAGCTGCTGCGCACAAAAGCAGTTTGCATTTGATCAAGTACTTCATTAGTAGCGTTTTCGGCCAAGGAATTGGTTAAATGCAGCATTTTGGCTACATTTGCACCATACCAATCGCCGTCATAAGTATCAATCCACTCCTGATAATAAGAAACAGGTGAACCTTTTTCAGCCATTTTCTGACCAATTTCCTGATAGAGCCAGTAACATGGTAAAAGCGCTGCTACCGCAGGCTTAACACCAGATCGATTTAATGTCATATGCATGTGATTAACGTAGTTATATGCTGTTGGTGCCACCGGAGTTTCAGCAATTTCAGCTGCAGTTATTTTTAATTCCTCAAAAAAATGTCCTCGCACTGATATTTCAACGTTTTGTAAGTCTTGCGCTCCCGCCAGTAAAAATTCCTTTGCTTCCTGATCATCTGTTTTTGCCGCAATTAATTCATGCAACTTACTAAATTCTCTTAAATAATAGCGGTCCTGCAACAGGTAAAATTTAAAAGTTGCAATTGGGAGTTTGCCACTTTGTAGTTCCTTAATAAAGGGATGTACCAAACTTTTATGCCACAACAACGCCCCTGCTTCGTGCAACTGATCTGTGAAATTCATGATTACTCTCCTCAAAACTAAATAAAATTTTAAACACGGCTTTTAACTATTACTAATTACATTTTACTAAATTTAAATTTTAACTACTATACGATTTTTTGCTTTTTAGCATAATCACTCAATAACAGCTAAAAGCCAAGCATTTATTTATAGTATAAACAGTTAGCATCTTTATCAACCCAGCATTGTAATCAATAGTATAATACGCTATAATTGAAAGCGATAACACGAGGGGTGCCTTTTAGGCTGAGATGAATTTTTTTCAGACCCTTTGAACCTGTAAGCTAATACTTGCGTAGGAACGTGTCAAAAACGCTTAAGCTTTGGCACTTCCACGTGCCAGGGCTTTTTTATTAATCAAAATTTTTCAAAAACATTTAGTCGGGAGTAATAAAATGCAGTTAGACTTATTAGATAAATTACGAGCGCAAAATCCCGTTATTTTTAACATCGCCAATTTTGTGACAGTCCAAGATGTGGCGAATGCTGTCAATGCTATTGGTGCTTCACCAATTATGAGCAATGAAGTCGCTGAAGCCGAAGAAATAGTGCGAATGGCTTCCGCAGTGGCAGTTAATATTGGCTGTTTAACCAAGCAGCAAATCAATCATATTAAAAAGGTAGAAGACCTAGCAAGGCAGTATAATAAGCCGATAGTATTTGATCCTGTTGCGGTTGGTGCAGTCGAATATCGCTACAAAATCGCAGATAAGCTTTTATGGGATTTTCATACCAGTATTATTCGCGGTAATATTGGTGAAATTGCTGCACTAGGTGACTTCAACTGGGATTCAAAGGGCATCGATGCAGGTTCCGGCTCCGGTAATATTGATGATATTGCTATGAAAACTGCTCAGAAATATCATTGTACGGTCATTGCCAGTGGTCCTACAGATACAATTAGTGACGGTAAAAGACTGGCTCATATTCACAACGGCTCACCACTTTTTAAAACTCATGTGGGCTCAGGTGATATGTTGTCCAGTATTGTCACAGCTTTTACCGCAGTCACTGATGATCCGTTTGAAGCGGCTCAGATAGGTGCTTTAGTTTTCAGTTGTGTGGGTCAAATGGTTGTCCAAGATCATCCCGGTGTTGGACCAAGTACTTTTGGTATGTACCTTATAGATTATTTGTACAAAGTAGCAGTCGCTGATATTAAGCAAATTGCTGATTTTGATTAAGGAACTTCATGATGACAGAAAAAATTAATTCTTTTCCCCAGGTTTTAACTATTGCCGGTACAGATTCAGGTGGTGGTGCCGGAATAATGGCTGACCTTAAAACTTTTCAAATGCAAAAAGTATTTGGAACAGCTGTTGTAGTAGCAGTGACAGCACAAAACACTTTAGGTGTACAAAAATCTTTTTTACTACCACTAGAAATGATCGATGCCCAATTTGCATCTTTAGCAGAAGATTTTCATATTCGTGCTTGTAAAACGGGAATGTTAGGTGATGCAGCTCATGTTCACCAAGTTGCTCTTAACCTGCAAAAGTATGACTTTGGCCCTATTACCATAGATCCCGTGATGATTGCTAAAGGAGGTGCACCACTTTTAAGTCAAGATGCTGTTGCCACGGTTAAAAATGAACTACTGCCTTTAGCCGATTTAATCACACCTAACTTACCCGAAGCAGAAGCTTTAACTGGCATTAAGGTGCAAGTGCAAGATCAATTTCCTGAATTAGCCCATAAACTACAAGACATGGGTGTTAAAAATGTACTAATTAAAGGTGGACACACTAATAGCGCAGAAGTAAAAGATTATGCTTTATTTGCCAATGGTACTGATCTTTGGGTCAGCAGTTCCAGAGTACATACTAAACGCACTCACGGCACCGGTGATACTTTAGCTGCAGCAATTACGGCGCAGCTAGCTTTAGGTCAAAGTTTACCTGCAGCAATTACAATCGCTAAGAAATACGTTACCAAGACTATTAAAGAAACTATTCAAGTCGGTCATGGCCATGGTCCCTTAAATCATTGGGCAAAGTAATTTAGGAGAAATAATGAAAGAATTTAACACTGATTTTTTACATGCTTATTTTATTTGCGGCAGTCAAGATGTGCCCAAAGGTAAAACTTTAACTGGCATAGTAGAAAAAGCACTTGCTGCCGGCATCACGGCTTTTCAGTTTCGGGACAAGGGTCCTAATTCAACTTTAAGTAAAACTGAGCGACTACCTATGGCACAAAAATTACATCAACTGTGTCAAGCATATCGTGTTCCCTTCTTCATTGATGATGATGTCAAGTTGGCTCAACAAGTTCATGCCGAGGGAGTTCATGTTGGTCAAAGTGATGAAGAGATAAAACAGGTTATTAAAGAAGTTGGTGGTCAAATGTTTATCGGCTATTCCTGCTCGAATTTAGCTCAAATTGAGCAAGCCAATAAAATTAGCGGAATTGATTATTACGGTAGTGGTCCAATTTATGCCACCCAGTCTAAAAGTGATGCCGATCCCGAAATTGGTATTACTGGTTTAACCCAGCTGGTTAAAAACAGCGCTCGGCCAATTGTTGCTATTGGTGGGATAACTGCTAGCGACTTAGAAGCAATCTCCAAAACTGGGGCAAATGGTGCTGCAGTAATCTCAATGATTGCTCAAAGCAATAATATTAAGCAAACTGTTAGTCAAATGCTCACAGCGCCATGGATAAAAAGCGACTAGCGTATTTTAAAGACACAAAAAATGATTCTGCACTTGGCAGAACCATTTTTTTATTGATGATAAACAGTTTTTAATTGTAAAAATATAAGTTATATTGATAATTAACCTAATTGGGCAACTTTTTGCAGTGTTCTAATCATTTGAGCTACGAAGCCGGATTCATTATCATACCAGGCGTAACCCTTAACTAATTGTGCACCGTCATCACCAGTTTCAACCTGAGTCAGAGTTGGATCAAAGACCGAGCCATACTCAGTACCAATAATATCTGATGATACAATCTGATCATCATTATAACCAAAAGAAGGATTACCTTCAGTGTGCTTTTTAATTTTGGCATTAAACTCTTCAGCTGTAACTTTTTGCTTTAAAATAGCGGCTAGTTCAGTAATTGAACCGGAAATAACAGGGACTCGTTGAGCAATACCTGTAAGTTTACCGTCTAATTCAGGTATAACTAGTCCTATCGCTTTAGCTGCTCCTGTAGAATGGGGAATAACATTAGCAACTGCGGCACGGGCATTACGGACATTTCCTCCACGGTCAGGTCCGTCCTGCAACATTTGCGAAGCAGTATAAGCATGAGTGGTAGACATGATTCCTACCTGAATGCCAAATTCATCGTTCATTGCTTGTGCTAACGGTGCCAAGCAATTAGTGGTACATGAGCCAGCGGAAATAATTTGATCAGAGTCAGTTAGTTGGTCATCATTTACACTGTAGACAATTGTCTTCATGTTACCTGCGGGTGCTGAGATCAGTACTCTTTTAACACCGGCATCAAGATGAGCCTGTGATTTTGCAGTTGAAGTGTAAAAGCCGGTACATTCAAGCACTATTTTGACACCATCATTTTTGACCCACGGAATTTGACTGGCATCTTTTTCCGCATAAACCGGAATATTTTTGCCATCTATTACAATACTATTAGTGGTAGCAGTTACTTCATGATGAAATTGGCCATGCGCGGTATCATACTTCAATAAATGTGCTAACATAGCTGGTGAAGTCAAATCATTGATTGCGACAATTTCGATATCATCACTGGCCACTTCATATATTCGCCGTAAAGCAAGTCGGCCAATGCGGCCAAAGCCGTTAATACCAATTTTTGTAGTCATAATAAGTTCCTCCTTTTAGATTACAAAATTAGTATATTAAGATAAAATAGCCTTGCATAATCCAAGTTTATAATAGAGTTATCACTTTTAATGATATGGAGCAACATGAATTTCAACGACTTACATATTTACCAAACAATTTATGAAACTAGATCGCTTAACAAAGCGGCACTGAAATTAGGCTACACCCAATCCAACATTACAGCCAGGCTCAAAGCACTGGAGCAAGAATTGAATACGCCCCTTTTTGTGCGTTCTAATTTAGGAGTCAAACCAACTAAAAACGGACAAAAAATGCATAACTTTGCTACTAAAGTTTTACAAAACTACCAAAACCTGAAAGAGGATTTGTCTATTAACAAGCCCAAAGTCCTCATTTCTGAGTTGCTTTTTGGCTATATTATTACCAAAAAAGCACCATTTTCATTTGAGCACTACGACATTATCATTAAAAATACCAATGAAATTCAAGAATTAATAACTAAGCATGCATATGACATGGTCTGGACTTTTACCCCTATTACTCTACCCAAATATTCGCTAATCAAAAAAAGTCATTTAGAAGCCTGCTTTTTAAAGGGCAATAAAAAAGCAACCGGCAAAGTACCAGTTGCCATCAATGCTGATATTAATTGTCCTTTTCGTAACTTAACTCTTAAGTTAACACAAAATAAAAATGACATAACTGAAATCAATTCTCTGGAAATGATTTTAGAGCTGGTTAAAAAAGGTCAGGCAACTGCATTACTGCCCAAATATTTAATTAATGATGATCTAGTTGCAGCTGATTCGCAAGTTTGGAATATTCCCTATTATTTTTACCGTTATCAACTGTAAATAAAACATCCAATTTTTACTAATTTAAAACCTAATTGAAATAAAAAAGTACCGAGGCACTTCTAGCCTGGTACTTTGAATTTTTAGAAAAGTTATTTTTTCGACTGTAAAATTTTGGCCTTGGCATCATTGTAGCCGTCAATGTAGCGTTCTATTTCAATTGCTTTATTCTGGGTAACACGATTAACTAAGCTAACACCTTTTTTAGGAAAAGCCTTGAAAGAATGACTCTCTGCATAGTCCTTTTTGGCTTGTTCACAACCCATTTGATAATCACTGAGAGAACTCTTTTTCACAGCAGTTTTTGCTGCATGATAGGTATAATCATTGGTATCACGCCATTTTTTAAATGCTTTTTCAGCTTCTTTATAGTTTCCGGCTTCATAATTTTTTTGACATAATCATGTAATTGTTTTAAAGTAACCATTTTTCCCTCCTAAATTAAAGATAATAAGTTCCAACTTCATCCAAAAAATAATTAATTGTTATACTGCGTAAATTATGTGAATGACGTAGCACGAAACTGATGATAAATGCTATTTTACTATTATATTTTTTCCTAAATTTATTGAAATGCTTAGTACAGAAGACATCATTAGCGGAGATTTAATATTATGCCTCTTTTATGAGCAAGATATTAATCCCACCAATTAATATCAGAAGTGAACTGAGCAATATAATTACTTCAGACCCTGTATGATCAAGTAATAAACCCGCTAAAACAGAAGAAATTGGCCCACCAATATATGCTGTTGTTCTTATGGTCGTGAAAACTCTGGCCAAGTAATCATCTGGAGTAGTAGTTTGAATAATTGATTCTGCCAGAACGTTATGAATACTCGTTACTGGTCCAAACAAGAAGAGCAAAATACAAAAAGCAATTAGATTTGATTTAAAAAGCAACATTAGCCCTATTGGAATAGAGCTTAAAAGCCAGGCTAAACCAATAGTTTTTATTCTTGCTTTCATTTTGCCAGCAATCATCGCACCCAAAATTATCCCCAGTAAGATCATAATATAAAACGTACCGTATAATGAAGCATTACCGGCTTCTTGAGCAACACGAGGCAGCACTAACATTAGCGCTGGCTGAGCAAATGAGTATAAAACTCCAGCCCATAAGTAGCGCCTTAAGAACTTGTTTTTTCTGATATATTGATATCCACTAGTTATGCTATATACATATGAAACTACAACAGATCCTTTTTGACTCTTCTTGCTTGATAAATTATTGGCACTTTCAGGAATTTTTCTTAAAGCAATATTTAAAAAAATTAATCCTATTAAACTAAGGAAAGAACAGACCAGCATTATTTGTCCACTTAACAAAAATACAAGCAGTGCTCCAGAAAGTGCTGTTCCTCCAACATTAACCAATTGATCAACAATATTAACTTTAGAGATTATTTTTGTCATTTCATCTTCATTTAAAATTGCTTCACTTAAAATTGCACGATCAGCTGGACTAAAAAATTCATCACAAATTGAAAGTACACTTGCTATTACAATTGCCAGTAAATAATTATATGGAGAAAAAAGTATAACGTATGTTAACCCAAATAACAAAATTACTTGGATGAGCATAGAATAAATACTAACTTTTTTATAAGACTGCCTATCAATTATAGGCCCATAAAAGATAGACAATGCAGCTGTAACCGAGAATATTGCATTACAAATACCAACTATTGATGAACTCTTTGTCTGATTTTGAAGCCACCAAATAAATACCATGCCATACAGTGAGTTGCCTAGGCCACACGCCAGCCGTGAAGCTAGATAAGCTTTTTTATTTAACATACTTTTACCCTTTCATTTATATTTAAGCTAATTTTTGCTAAAATGACCTCATTTCATAGAAACAATAAGACTTCTTTTTGTTCTAAAAGCTTTTTATTACTATTTAGTTTTAATCTAATCATAATTTTGCTTTAAAATATATGTTTATATACTAAGAGGTAGTTTTAAAGGACCAAGTGGTCATTTTTAAACACTAAAAATCTCACTGAGCTGGGAAAAAAAATCAAAGACTACATTTAGTATCACAACCCGCAAAGAATCAAGACCAAACTAAAAGGACTAACTCCGATTGAATAGCGGCAGTTAGTCCTCAGTTATTAACTAATAAAGTGTCCTAATTTTATGGTTCACATCAAATCACCGAGAGAACTTTTTTATAAACATGATAGGTATAGTCATTGGTGTCATACCATTTTTAATATGCTTTTTCAGCATCTTTATAGTTTTCTTTGACATAATCATGTAGCTGCTTTAAAGCAACTATTTTATTTTTATACATAATTAATTTCAACTTCAGACATACTGCAGTGGCCGGTCAAAACCAATGTGGGACCATCGCCACTAGATTCACCAGAAATTTCCAGTTCTCCCAAAACAAGATCTAAGTTTTCACTATTAACTTTCCATGAAAGTGGCACATAAATTTCAATTTCACCCATGGTACCGTTAATATCTACTGTCACTACATCGCCAGCAGCCTTAGCCTGATCAAGGTAGACTTCAACTTCACCTAATGAAGAATTAATCATGACACTACGTAAATTTTGTGAATGAACATAGCGTGAAACTGATGACAGCTTCTGATTTATTACTATATCTTCACCATCAGTATGGTCTTTACCGTCATTAATGGTATCGCCATCAGTTGTATAGTCTTTACTATCATTAATGGTATTATTATCAGTCGTTTTATAACTTTTATCAAAGTCTGACCAATCATCATAGTAATCTCTAGGACTAAATTTATGTTTAAAGTAGTTTCCTCCTAAAAACCAGCTTTTTCTAAAAATTAATGTCAAACCTATATAAATCAACAATGCAGCAATCAATACTGTCCATGGAACAATTTTGGTAATATGCAATGGTTCAGCGTAAACAATTAAGAGAAAAGCAATAGAAAAAGTCGTACCAAACAAGCTTCTATCTGCTAGACTTTCAATTAAAGCCGCTCCAAACACAATAGTCCAAATAATCATGCTTACTTTCAAATGGAAAGAAAACAGGTGCAGCTGGTTCATTACCAAGAAAATAGCAGCAGCCACTAATGCTATCCCCCAAAATATTTCTCTAATTTTATTTTTTCTCATTATGATGACCTTCTCTCGTTTAACCTATCATTTAAGTTATGGTAGTAATGACGTGAAACATAGACAGTTTTATAAGAATCGCGAAAATTAATTTTACAGTTAGAAATTGAGCGTGTTAACGCATAAATTTGATTTAAATTTAAAATTGTTGACTTAGAGACCCGCATGAATTGATTGTTTAATAAATTTTCTAATTCATAGAGTTTGTAATCTACTGTAAAGGCATCCCTCGCAGTATGTGCAATCACTTGTTTATCTTCTGTTTCAAAAAATAAAATTTCGTTCATACTCAAGTAATAGGACACGTTATCTTTTTTACATTCAATTTGATCAGGGTGGCTGTTGATACCTTGAAGTTGACGGTAAATTTGTTCAACTTCTGGTGTCACAGCTTTAGCACGGATAGTTACACTAGTTTCATCATTATCCATATCCGGATCCAGCTCTATTTTTATTTTCACGCTTCTCACCTGCCCTTCATCACTTGATGATTTTATTAAACGCTAATTTTAATATAAAATCTAGCCTTTTTAACTAAGTGGCAATTTTAAGAAACTAAGTGGCTCACTTTTTGGATTCACAAGCAATAAAAAGTATTTAAAAATGCCAAAAAGTCGTAATTTGCTTTATTGTAAAATAAGGTTATTTTATATATATAAAAGTTGCAACAATAAAAAACAGGTCATTAGCTTTAACCAAACTTATGACCTGTTTTAAATTCCAAACAACTATTTATTTAATTTTACTTAATGCATCCCTGACAGCGTCTTTTAATCCTCTAGTGGTATTAGAGGCACCAGAAATTGCATCGACATCAACTGTATTTGCATTAACCATTTTTGCTGGTAATTCATTAATTGCCTTTTGACCATAGTCATCGGATTCAGCTTGTTTCAGAACTTCGATGCTTTTGAGATTCTTTTGCTTATCAGCTGTTACCCTAACAACAATTTCATCTCCCATACCTTTAGTGGATTTACCAATATATTGTTCAGGACCAGTTGGATATTCTTCTTTCTTAATATCAGAACCAAGTGGCCGTGGCTTTAATGGCTTTTCATGCTTAGGAGCAGGCACATTAACTTCTGCTACATCGTCTTTAGGATGAGCTGCATTTTGGCCCGCAATCTTACCGAAAATCAAGCAGTCCGCAAGATCGGACCCACCTTGATATAAGTTAGACATATTACTGCCCAGCTCCCCGGCACCATATAAATGAGGAATTGGTTTGTGCTCTGGATCAAGAATTTCAGCACGGGCATTTCTTCTAGGACCAGCTTCGGACCAGCCAATAGTTTGTACTAGCGGTATGGCATAATACGGACCCTCTTCAGAAAATGCACTTAAAGTAGCGGGATCACGATGATAAGCATAATCATGTTTCTTTTCGGCAAAGAAGTTAAATTCGTCAATTGTACTTTGCAGTTTATCCGCAGCAACTCCCATCTTTTCTGCTAATTCAGGAACAGAATCAGCTTTAAGAACGGAATTAAGTGCTTTATTATCAGGGAAAGTATTAATTTCACTGATCTTGTCATATTGCTTTTGATCAAAGATAAAGTAAGGATGAATTGGATTCAACGGTTTATACCATGAACCATGATTTTCTACATAGCCTTCACGTGCTCCTTGATCTTCCTTAAAGTAGCGTGTGCCGTCATCGCCAACCGTAAAAATACTGCCTGTATAGAAGACCGGGTTACCCATATAAAATGGTGCACGCTTCATCCCAGGTTCATAAAAAGCAAAAGCTTGTTGCATTCCACCGGCCGCATACATTGACATATGCCACATATCCGCACCTGCTTCGTGAGCTAGGTCAATACCCTTACCTTTATTATAAAGTGAACCCAGCGGAACTAACTTGTGTGAACCAATGTAATCCTGAATCATTTGCGGATTATTTTCGATACCACCAGTGGTTAACACTACACCATTTTTAGCGTAAACGTTTAATAAAACATGATCCCGCTCAATTTGAGCTCCGACAACTTTTTTACCAGGGGTTTGCAAGATGTGCTTAACAGGTGCAGAATACCAAACATCAATTTTATCACTACGATCGAGTACTTTTTGCCGTAAAATATTCCACAATGAAGCGTTAAAAATCCCCTTCTCCATTGTGATCATGTCATAGCTTTTAGCACCAGGTAAATCGGGATGATCGGCAATTACTGCATCATCCGGCAATCCTAAAATAGTTTTATAGCTAACAGGTTCATTCACATCCAGATATTTTCTAAAATATTCTTTCATGTGTGTAATGCCATGAACAACTGTATCCTCTATTTCAGAGTCAATGTTAAAGTGCTGGGCCAAATGCTCGTAGTAAGCACGATAATCTTCTTCGTTGCTGCTATAACCTACAAGTTCAGCAGCATACCTTGTATTACCACCTTCGTGACCTTCTGGAGCAGAATCAACTATTAGCACTTTAGCACCACTATCAGCCGCAAAGCGAGCCGCAGTTGCTCCGGCTCCACCAAAACCTAAAACTACTACATCATAGCTTGCATCATAATATGTATGATCATTAACTATCATATGATTACCTTTCTTTCATAATAATAATTTTTAAAACTATTTATATTCTTCATCAAAAACAATAATTGGTTTTATCATGCTGCCATTTACTGAATCCTTAATGGCCTCATTAATTTCCTCTGATTGATAAAACTTAACAATTTTATCAATTGGAAACTTACCTGAACGATAAAGGTCAACCATTTCAGGAATAAAATTCCTGCGGTACAGAATCGCCTTCAATAACACCGGTAAGACACTTTGAAGCTGATAAAAGATTAATCATCGGACTTAGTTCCTTAATTGTCTTGACCCCTATAGTTTTATTTTAATTTCATTTTGTTTTTAACAAGTTCAGTTTATCACATAACCGCTTACATTAAACTGGACTTATCCAAAATTTAATTTTTAAGTATAAAAAAAGTTCACATTCAAGTGAACTTTTATTTATTAATTTATTCCAAACCAACTTTTTTGAAGATCTCATCTACATGCCGTAAATGGTAATGGTAGTCAAAGGCATCGGCAACATCATCTTCAGAAAGGTAATTCATAATTTGACTATCTTCAACTAATTTTCTAAAGGAAATTCCCTCATTCCAAGACTTGTTAGTTAGCTTTTGGACCATGTCATAAGCATCTTCACGGGAAAGACCAGCCTCATCAATCAATTTTAATAATAAGCGCTGGGAATAAATCAGACCATAAGTTTTATCCATATTCTTAAGCATTGTTTCTGGGAAAACATCAAGATTGGTCAAAATGCGGTTAAAACGATCAAGCATATAATCAATACCAATCGTAGTATCAGGTAAAATTACACGTTCAGCACTAGAATGAGAAATATCGCGCTCATGCCAAAGTGATATATCTTCATAGGCCGTGATAATATGACCACGTAGAACCCGCGCCATGCCGCAAAGATTTTCTGAGCCAATAGGATTACGCTTATGAGGCATCGCCGAGGAACCTTTTTGTCCAGCACGGAAGTGCTCTTCAACTTCGTGTATTTCGGAACGCTGTAAACCCCGAATTTCAGTTGCCCAATTTTCAATACTTGTCGCTATTAAAGCCAAGGTCGCAATATATTCAGCGTGTAAGTCTCGCGGCAATACCTGGCTGGTAATAGGCTGCTGAGTTAAGCCTAATTGTCTTAATACACTGGTTTCAACAGCTGGCGGCACATTGGCAAAAGTCCCCACTGCTCCAGAAATTTTTCCTGATTCTACCCCCTTAGCAGCATGCTCGAAGCGTTCAATATCACGATTAATTTCCGCATACCAGCGAGCTAATTTCAGGCCAAAAGTAGTAGGTTCAGCTTGAACGCCATGAGTCCGACCCATCTCAACCGTATTTTTATACTTAAGTGCTTTTTGTGCAATCGTCTTTTTTAGGTCTTGCAAATCCTGCCGAATAATTTCATCAGCCTGCTTTAAGATGTATCCCTGGGCCGTGTCAACAACATCAGTAGAAGTTAAACCAAAGTGTACCCACTTTTTTTCTGAACCCAGGCTTTCGGAAACAGTACGGGTAAAAGCCACAACATCATGATGCGTTATCTGCTCCAGTTCTGCTACCCGTTCAGGCGTAAAACTGGCTTTTTGCGCAATTTTAGCAGCATCTGTTTTGGGTACTTCACCTAATTCACTCCAGGCATTGGTGGCAGCTATTTCTACCTTTAACCACGCTTCATATTTATTTTCATCCGACCATATTTTGCCCATTTCTGGGCGAGTATAACGTTCTAACATAAATTACATTTCCCATGGATTCTGTAACACGATTGTTTGCTCACGATCAGGTCCTACTGAAACAGTAACAAGAGGAATACCGACAAGCTCTGAAACACGGTTTAAAAATTTCTGTGCATTTTCCGGCAAGTCAGACCAAGTCTTAGCACCTGTGATATCTTCTTTCCAGGCAGGTAATTCCTCATAAACAGGTTTACACCGGTCTAATTCTTTCAGGCTGGCAGGATAATAGTCAATCTTTTGACCATCAAGTTCATAAGCAGTTGCAATTTTAATAGTGTCAAAGCCACTGAAAATATCAAGAAGGTTTAGACTTAAGCCGTTAATACCAGCTACACGTTTGGCATGACGTAAAGCGACTGAATCAAACCAGCCCACGCGTCGAGGGCGGCCGGTAACCGTACCATATTCATGAGCAGTTTCACGAATGCGGTCACCAGTTTCATCTAATAATTCAGTTGGAAAAGGACCAGCACCAACACGAGTAGTATAAGCTTTGCAGACACCAATGACAGTCTTTAACCGGTTGGCGCCAACGCCGATACCACTGGCAATACCGCCGGAAATTGTGTTCGATGAAGTAACAAAAGGATAAGTTCCTTCATCTATATCAAGCATAATCCCCTGTGCCCCTTCAAACAGGACTTTTTCATTGTTATCAAGAGCATCATTAACTAACACCGAAGTATCTGTAACATATTTTTTCATTTTTTGACCGTATTCATAATATTTGTCAAAAATATCCTCAAATTTAAGAGCAGGTTTACCATAAATTTTGGTAAATACTTCATTTTTTTGCTCTAAGTTAGTACGCAATTTTGCTTCAAAAGTATCCTTCTCAAGTAAGTCACAAACGCGAATACCAATTCTGGAAGCTTTGTCCATGTAAGCTGGACCAATACCATTTTTAGTAGTTCCGATTTTTTGATCGCCCTTTGCTTCTTCTTGGTATTCATCTTGCTTAATATGATAAGGCATGATGATGTGTGCACGATTAGAAATCTTTAATTTACTGGTGTCTATGCCTTTTTCTTCAAGATTTTTTAATTCACTAAATAAAACTTCTGGATTAATGACCACGCCATTGCCGATTACAGCACCTTCCTTTGACGCAAAAATGCCTGACGGAATCAAACGCATCTTAAAATCTTGACCATTGATTTCAATAGTATGACCAGCATTATTACCACCGTTTGAGCGCACAGTATACGCTGCTTCATTACTCAAAAAGTCAGTGATTTTGCCCTTTCCTTCGTCGCCCCATTGACTACCAACAACTGCAGCTGCTGTCATTTTTATTCACCTCATTAAATTTCTACAAATATCACGTAAATAGTCTAGCAATTTGCCCACATTTAGTCAAATTTAAATGCGAATTATTATAGTAGCCAGATTTTTAATAGTTCGATTTTTCTGTTGACAAAAAAAGTATTTTTGATTATAGTTACTTCGTTTGCAAAGATTTTTTATTCTAGGAGCCGATTTATTTATGAGTAATTATTTCAGTATGGAAGCCTTTGATTATGACGACATCCAGCTTGTTCCCAACAAGGGAATTATCAAAAGCCGTCATGATGCTGATACTAGTGTAAAGTTTGGAAACCGAACATTTAAAATACCTGTAGTACCCGCAAACATGGAAAGTGTCATTAACGATGACTTAGCAGTCTGGCTCGCTCAAAATGGCTACTACTATGTCATGCACCGCTTTCAGCCTAAGAAGCGTCTTAATTTTATCAAAATGATGCATGAAAAAGGGTTATTTGCTTCAATATCCGTAGGTATCAAAAAAGGCGAATATGATTTTATCGATCAATTAGTTAGTGAGAATATCAAACCTGAATATATCACAATTGATGTAGCCCACGGTCATTCTATCTATGTAATTGATATGATCAAATACATTAAAGAAAAATTACCTGATACTTTCTTAACAGCAGGTAATATTGCAACTCCTGAAGCCGTACGTGAATTAGAAGGCGCAGGAGCTGATGCCACTAAGGTGGGTGTTGGCCCTGGCCGTGCATGTATCACCAAACTTAAAACTGGTTTTGGTACTGGTGGCTGGCAACTAGCTGCTTTAAGAATGTGCAGTAAAGTGGCCAGCAAGCCATTGATTGCAGATGGCGGTATCCGTTATAACGGCGATATAGCAAAATCAATTCGTTTTGGCGCTACAATGATCATGATTGGTTCAATGCTTGCGGGACATGAGGAGTCTCCAGGTAACGTAATTAAAATTAACGGCAAAACTTACAAACAATATTGGGGCTCAGCTTCAGAAGTCCAAAAGGGTGCTTATCGCAATGTTGAAGGTAAGCAAATGCTGGTTCCATATCGCGGACATATCGCGGACACTTTAAAAGAAATGCAGGAAGATTTACAATCTTCGATTTCTTATGCCGGTGGTAAAGATCTTAGTTCAATTAAGTTGGTTGATTATGTAATTGTTAAAAACACGATTATGAATGGCGATAAGTAGCTAATTATGTGATTTTATTGCCAAATTACTAATAATTATGGTAATAATTTCTTTTTTTCGTTAAAATAAGATTTATCTCAGCTCTGGTAGGTAGTCGGCGCTGGGATTTTTTATTTTCTTCAATAGTAAATATTAATTAATGAAGTTTAATATATATGTACTATCACAACTAACGTCCACAAAAAAACTCTCAAACTGGATAAATTCAGTTTGAGAGAGCTGATTGCTATATTTAAAACAAATTATCTTTCTCTAATATATTCATCTTATAGTTTGGTCATTTTTAACAATATTAAAGTATTGCTGCAGTTCAGAATCACCATTTTTAATTTCCAGTAATCCTTTACTAGGGTCAAGAATTATAATCTGTAAACTAAAGACCTTATGATTATTTATATATACAGGCCGCTTAAACTTAAAGACAAAATAACGTTTTTTAATTTCATGAGGGCCCAGAAGGGTGAGGTACATATTATAAGGGTATGCATGGTAGCCTTCATTTAATATTAAAGCTTCAACATAACTAGCAAAATTGTTTTTATGTGTTTGGAGGATGCCTAGTTGTTTAATCAGATGATTAGCTACTATGTCCTGAATTTTTCCTTTTAAAGCATCTATTTTAATTATTACTGGTCGTTTAAAATAATTGGAAATTGAACCTATCGTTCGTTTAGTAGACAGTATTCTTTGCCACAGAGCCATTCTTAGTCCATCATCTGAAAAAAAGGAAAAAGTTATTTTGGGAATATTTATATTTTTATAACTCGGTTTAGTCTTTGAAGAAACTAATAAATAATCATATTTTGAATAATCAATATTTTCCAATTCATAAGAATAAACAAAAGTATAATTTGCGTTATATTTATTTAAATCAAGTTTACCTATTAAATGTTCACTGGCTAATTTACCATAGTCGTTTACAACCAAGAAGTTAGTGGGAAAGTAACTGTTTTGTTTTTGATGAATTTTACTGTATAAGCCAAGAACCATATCGTTAAACAAGCTGTCATTTAACTCTTTTTTATTATAATCAGTGCAGGAATTATATAGAGCAACTGTTAAAGAACTTGTTGCAAAAATTTTGCGAGCAACCTTTTCAATTGCCAGTTCTAAGTTAAAGCAAACAAAGTCATATTTTTTCTTAAGGTATCTGATAAAAAAACTGCGATAAATGTATGAAGCAATATCAGAACCTTTATTAATGCATAGTGACAATTGCTCTTTTAAAGCAGCACAAACTTGTTCAACTTGTACCTGTACTTGCTGTGACCATGTTCTTAATTTATTCAAATCAGGAATTTGATCAATTTCAGAATTAATTAATAAAAAAACAGCTAAGTATAGTTCTTCCTGGATATTATTTTTAATTAATTTGTCAGCAATTATAAACGCCTTAGCATGCATCAATTCAGCTTTAAGACTATGACTAATCTTTAAACTAATATCTGGCCGTAATTTATAAATCAGCAGATATTTTGTTACTTGCTTGAAGCCATTATCCGTTAAAGGAAAATCATATTCGTGAATTAATTGCCGTAAAGCCTGACTTTTATTTAGTAAATCAGTTTTAGTAACGCCATATTCAGTAAAAGCATATTCTGGTAGCAAAGCGTCTTTTTGTTCAAAACTATATACATCAAATAAATCTATCAAGCATGAACGAACAGCACCCGTTTTACCTACTACTTTCATGCCATAGTATGGAACAGATTTTACCTTTAAATTATAAATACTTAAAAATTTTTTCACATCGCGCATATCTTTATTAATAGTCGCGGTACTAAAATTTAATTTGCTCGCCAGCTGGTCGATTTTGATGTAGTTTGGACTCGCACACAGAAATCTGCAAATTTTAGCAATACGTAACTTATTACGAAACAAGTAATTAAACTTGAGATTTAAATATTCAGAACAATTTTCCTTTAATAATTTCAGCCAGTCACTTTCTGCCAAAGAATAATCAAGCAAATATCCTTTAGCTCTTTGATTTATAATTTTGACATCATGACCAGCATTAAGTAAAGCTTTATTAATTTGCGCAAATTCTGTATTCAGCGTTCGCGCGGAAATCCCGCTTTTCTTTTTTAATTCAGAAATAGTAAGTAAATCGTTGTTTAAAAAAAGATTTAACAAATCAATTTCACGGTAAGTTAAATTCAACATTGTTTTGCCGTCTTCCTTTTTAAGACAATATTAATACTTACTTTAACTGAAAACTTATGCTTTTTCTAATAATGACTTGCGTAAATTCAAATATTCTGATTCAGTCAGGCCCAACTTGTCAGTTGCATACTGATAAATTGTGCCGTATTCGCGCGTTATTTTGGTAATTGAAGCAGTAATAAATTCTTCTCTGGTGTCAAAAAGGGCATACATATAATCTGCAATTTCTTTATTACCAGTTTGTTGCAAAAAGTTTTGATAATAACGAGCATTCTTCTTAATACGTGCTCGTTTAGTTAGCATGTAATCATAAACCAGTAATTCTGGTGGTACGCCAAGAATTCCTTCCAAGACCATGAAGCCAAAGCCGGTTCTATCTTTACCGCCACGGCAATGTTGCAAGCTGGGTAAATACTTACTTTGAGCTGTGACTTTGATGGTGTTACTAAAAGCCTCTATGCTTGCAGGACTATCGACAAAGGATTCTTGTTGTCTGATCATTTGATCATTACCAGTTTCTCCTTTAGCTAGTGCTTCTTTAGCCCTCTCTTTCATATCTTTTCCGGTATCTAAGTTTTGAGCTCTGCCAGCTATAGCAGCTGTTTCTGCATTAGGATCAAAATTAAAGGTATGAATTGCAGGATCAATAACAGGATCAGGTGTATCTTTAACTTCAATTGCACCACGGAAATCAATAATTGAATTTAACCTCAAATTTTTAACAAAAGTATAGCCTGAAGGCTCTAAATTGCGCAAATAATCAGAGCGATAAACTTGCCCCCATTTGATTCTCATGCCATCACTTGTGCGGTAGCCACCAATATCGCGCAGATTATACATCCCTGGGACAGGCAGTATGCGATAACCAAATAACAAAGGCTCGTAATTCTTAAAATTCAGAATGAAATAAGTTGGCCTGACAGTTGAGTAAGTAAATTGAAAGCAGACCTTAGTTTTATTACTGGTTAACAAATACTTTTTTTCTTTAGTATATTTATCATTATCCAGAGTCCAATATAATTCATAATCAGGCAAACTTTGTTCATTAGTTTTAATATCTACTTCTGTTTGACCATCATCTAAAACATATGCTTCTGCGTAGTCGATTTTCATTAGTTCTTTCCTTGCACTTGTTCAATATATTCTTTGATTGGTGTAGGGGCATCATAAGCCGCCATTTGAAAGTTTATTTCTATTCCTGAGTCAACCAATTTATCTAGTGCATCCTTTTCTTCTGGAGTAAAGCACAAGTCATTATTGTAGCGAATTGTACGTTCTTTACGCTCTCTCATACCACCAAAATTAACTGACTTAATGTCAACCCCACCTTCAATTAAGTGCAATAGATCAAGGGTACTGGTCAATATTAAAAACGTGGTCTTTTTTATAGGATTTTTCTTGTAAACTCGAATAAATTTATCTACTCCAAAAACATGTACGATATAGCCAGGAGCAGCCATTTTCAACACTTGCTCTTGTACTGGGTTACTAGCTGCCCTATCACTGATGCATATGATTTGTTCAGCACCAACATGACGCAGCCAGGAACTAGCAACCTGACCGTGAATTAATCTGTCATCAATACGAGTCCACTTGATTGGCATTTTGCTTCTCTCCTTCTTTTGCTTTTTCAGTAATATTCACTAACGCTTGCGGATATGTTCTTTCAATAATCTTCTTGGCTTCTGCTAAATTTTCAGGATTGCTTAAGCATAGTTCCAGTAAAACTGGCATATTTAGCCCCGAATAAACAAGGACATTTTCATTTGTCAAAGTTAAATACGTAGACACATTAGCAGGTGTACCACCAAAAATATCAACTAAGATAAGAGTTTCCGCATTTTTTTCGTTGAGCGCTTTTAATTTAGTTTGAATCTCCTCAAGACTTTCTTCATAAGTTTTACCTTTAGTAACAGATAGAACTGCAACATTTTTTTGCGGCAGTCCAATAATCATTTCAGCCGATTTTAATGCTTCTTGAGCAAACAAGCCGTGACTGGCCAAGATAATATTTATAGCCATCAGTAACCTCCTTAAAAATTATTTGATAATTCCCATTACTGCTAAAATTGTTCCCAAAATCAAAATAGCAAATATTAACCAAGTTAAATATTTACGTGGTAAATATGAGTGTAATTTATAAAGACCTAAGGTAAACAGTAAAGGTAACAGCTTTGGCATCACGCCGTCTAATAATTTTTGGATGACAATTTTTGTACCCTTGGTATGAATTACTGTACCAACATTTATCTTGACGTATTGGGCAATGAGCGCACCTATAACCATGACACCGATCGCTGTTGAAATATTAATTATCTTTTGCATAACCTTCTTTTGGTTACCGCTTTTAATAAATTCTGTACCCTTTTCGTAACCAAAAATAATTCCATAATATTTAACAGCAATATTAATTCCGTTATAAATGACAAACATTAAAATTGGTCCTAATACATTTCCTTGTAATGCATAGGCTGCACCAATACTGCCGGCAATAGCCTGAATGGTTATTTTAAAGACACTGTCACCAATACCAGCTAATGGTCCCATCATTCCGGCTTTGATAGCAACAACTGCTTCTTTTTCATCTTCGCTGGTTGTTTCTTCAACAGCTGCGGTAATTCCCAGAATCATACCTGTTGCAGTAATTTGCGACAAAAAGTAAGTCAGATGGCGCTTCATGGCTTCAATTCTAAGTTCCTTATTATCACCATAAAGACGGCGGATAATTGGTACCATCGCATTCAAAAAGCCAATAGCTTGAGTTAAAACCAACGTTGAAGTAACGTTTAGTCCCCAAATTTGTAATCGCCAAAAGACTTTGTTTAAATCCTTACGGGTAATTTTTTTACTGTTTTTAGTTTCCACTTCATTACTCATAGGTCGTACCCCGTATCTTCATCAACTTGCTGATTATTAGAACTACTATTTTCTGAACCCATTTCGTTTTGCTTATCTATAATTTCCATAATGTAGGAATAGATCACGGCAAAAATCAAAGAAATTAAGGTAACTGGCAAAATGCCTAAGTTTAAATAGGCTGATAAAACAAAGCCAAAAATTAAGAATGGCCACAATGTGCCCTTCATCATCATTGTCATTAAGATGGATAATCCCACAGCAGGCAGTAAAGATGATGCCGTTCCTAAACCATTTAAGATATTACTTGGTACAACAGCCAGTATTTTATCAATTATGCCCTTTTGGAAATAAACAAACAGAAATGTTGGTATTGCTCGAATTGAAAACTGTATGAGAAAAGCAACAATATTTATTTGCATTATTCCACTTAAATCACCGTTATCAGCCAGTCTTTGAGCCCAGGGTTCGAAAAACTGCTTTAATACCCGCGTAACTACTATTAACTGTTGAATCAAAACTGCTACAGTAGTGGCGGCTGCGACTCCAGCAGCAATTCCCTTTGGCGTAGCACCTGTTCCTGAAGTAATTGAAACAGTTACTCCGATAATTGTCCCGACAATCATATCTGGCGTAACATAGCCAGCCATGTTGCCCAGGCCCATCCACATTAATTCCAATGTAGCGGAAATTACAAGTGCCGTTGGCAAATCTCCCAGGATAAGGCCTACAACCGGTCCAACCAGCAAAGGTCTCCGAAACATTTGCGGTCCTTGATCGTCAAATGAACAATATCCTGCCCAAATTGCGATTAGCAAAGCATTTACAAGACTCATTAACGTACTCCTTTCATCTAAATAACTTTTTAGTTATTCAATTAATACATTGTCAGTATAAAATAGCGCTTTCATAACCTCCATAGATTTTTTATCGTTTAAAATTGCAAAAAAATAGTAGGAAGTCAGCTTAAAAGTAATCAAATAAACCAAGCTTATATTATTTATACAAACTTGGTTTATTTCATTTAATTAAATATAGAACTAACTATTTTTTGGGCACACGCACTAAATTATCTCTCACTAAACATTCTGCAATTTCTACTGTGTTGCTGGCGGCGCCTCTTAATAAGTTATCAGCTACGATCCACATATTAAATGCACCAGGATTTTCTTGATCTGGACGAATACGGCCAACGAAAGTTTCCTTTTTACCGGCAGCTAAAAGTGGTTGGGGATAGATCTGATTTTCAGGGTCATCCTGTAAAACAAGGCCAGGAGTTTTTACAATTTCCCACTTTATTTCTGCAGTCGTTGCCTTTTCATCCTTCAGCACAAAATAAACCGTTTCACCATGACCAATTTCAACCGGTACGCGGACACAAGTAGCAGTGACTTTAATCTTCTTTGAGTCCTGATCATTAAACAAAATCTTTTTGGTTTCATGAATCATTTTCCATTCTTCGTGCGTGTACCCATCATCTTCAAAAACATCAATTTGGGGTAACAAGTTAAACGCCATAGGATAATGCTTTTTAGCAGAGGCGGTGGGTAGGATCTTAGCTGTTGTCTTTTGCTTATTCAACCTGTCCTGAGCTTGCTGAAGCAGCTCATCCCAAGCTGCCTTACCAGCTCCAGACACAGCCTGATAAGTCGAAACAATAATTTGCTTAATTCCCCATTTAACGTGCAGCGGGTAAAGTGCAGCCACCATTTGAATAGTTGAACAGTTAGGGTTGGCAATAATGCCATGGTGATTTACCAATTGTTCATCATTAACTCCCGGAACAATTAAGGGCACCTTATCAGCCATACGGAAAGCACTAGTATTATCTACACACACTGCTCCTCTTTTGACTGCTTCAGGCAACAGTCTTTTTGACACAGCTCCGCCAGCAGATGATAAAACTAAGTCCACTCCCTTAAATGAATCAGGTTGTGCTTCTTCTACTATGATTTCTTGATTTTTAAATTTTAGTTTTTTACCTGCTGACCGCTTAGAAGCCAGTAGTTTGATTTGTTTGACTGGAATTTTAGACTTTTCAAGCTCACTAATTAAACGCTGACCCACTGCACCTGTGGCACCCAGAATTGCAACTGCGTATTTTTTCATCAATTATCACCTTTTTCTGTTAAAAACTGTTGGATACGGTTCATTGCTGTATGCAAGTTTTCATCGCTGGCAGCGTATGAAAAACGAATATACCCTTCACCACCAGGACCAAAAGCATTTCCAGGCGTTCCCCCAACTTTAGCCTTGTGAGCTAAGTCCAGTGCAAAAGCCTCATCATCTTGACCATAACTTGCCGGTATTTTAGCAAAAACATAAAATGCTCCTTCACTGGCATGGGTTTCAAGACCCATATTGTTTAACGCACTAACAATATAGTCACGTCTTTTTTGATAAATTGGGCGTGCCTTAGCTGGATCCTGATCACCATTTTCCAAAGCCTCGGTTGCCGCTGCTTGTGCAGGATTAGATGGGGCGGTAACCAAAAATGCGTGCATCTTCGCAATCAAACTAATTAAAGCAGCTGGTCCAGTCACATAGCCTAAACGGTAACCGGTCATCGCATGAGACTTGGACAAGCCATTAATTAATAAAGTGCGTTCGGGTAAATAATGCGCAATCGAAACATGATTAAAGTCATAAGTCAATTCACTATAAATTTCATCGGAAATAACATAAAGATGATGCTTTTTAATGATCGGTGCTATCTGTTCTAAAACAGAACTAGGACATTCCCTGCCGGTGGGATTAGTAGGATAGTTAAATAAAATTGCTTTAGCATGAGGGTGCTCATCTAAAGTCTTTTCCAGTGCCTGCGGAGTTAAAACGAAATTCGTATCTGCCGTATTGATGGCGACCAATTCAGCTTTAGTGTATTGAATTAGCGGAAAATAAAGAGCATAAGATGGAGTAGGCACAATAATTTGATCACCTGGTTGAAATAGTGCCAACATGGTTGCAGCTATGGCCTCTGTCGCACCGACCGTGACTATAATTTCACTTTCAGGATCATAGGTTAAGCCTTGCTTGCGCTTTAAATAATTGCTGATAGCCTGACGCAGCCTAGGTGTTCCTTTTTGGGCCGAGTAATGCGAATCATTATCTAATATACTTTGGGCTGCAGCTTTTTTAACATGTTCAGGTGTATTTAAATCAGGTTCTCCTAAAGTTAATTTAATTAAATCAGGAATACCATCAACTTTTTGGGCAAAAGCACGGATACCAGAAGGAGGAATTTTTTCCAATGGTGTATGAGTAATTGAAGTTAAATCAGTAGCTAATTGGGGCATTTTGTTCTCCTTGTAATTATAAAATCTGGTCTAAACCGACCACTAAATCCGTTAAATCCATTACCCGACTCAAGGCTACTTTAACGCCCTGCATAAATGAAGAACGGGAAAATGAGTCTTGCCTGATTGTTAAAGCTTCGCCGGAACCACCAAAAAGCACCTGTTCGTGGGCTATATAACCAGGTAAACGAACGGAGTGAACAGGAACTCCATCATAATCAGCACCGCGAGCTTTAGAATCACTTGTTGTTTTGGAACAATTTTCTGAATTGCGGTTTTCTGCAATCACTTTGGCAGTCGCAATAGCAGTAGCACTAGGGGCATCCTTTTTATCAGCATGATGCATTTCAATGACCTCTGCATCAGGAAAATACCGCGCCGCTTCTTGTGCAAACTTCATTAATAAGACAGCCGACAAGCCAAAATTTGGAGCAATAAGGCCACCAATTTTTTCCTTTTTTGCCAGTTCTTGTAACTGTTTTATTTGTTCAGAAGTTAAACCACTTGTTCCCACAATTGGGTGCATATGGTGCTTTAAAGCAAACTTAGTATTTTCATAAACTGCTTGTGGAGTCGTAAAATCAATCCAAATATCAGCAGCAATATTTACAGCGGCCAAATCATCAAAGCGGGCAACAGCAGGCTTAAAATCTGAACTCTCAGATGCAGTAGGTGCCAAAACTGCTACCAATTGACAGTCAGGTAATTTTTCAACTAACTGGACAGTTTGCCTGCCCATGGATCCCGTGGCACCAGCTATCAAAATTTTTTTCATTACTCTACTCCTAGTTCTAACGGCAATTCATGCAATAAAGCCGATTCGGTTAAACCTAAATGAATAGCTAATTGCCGCTTTTCTGTTTCATTTAAATCTACAATAGGTAACCGGCAGCCGCCAGCTGGCAATCCTTGGGCGTTAAGGACAGCTTTAACAGGTGCTGGTGAAGGATACATGAATAAGGCTTGCATCTTCGGCATTAATCGTCTTTGCAATTTCCCTGCTGCAGCTACCTTACCCTGATCTAAATCATCATACATTTCACGCATGGCCGAGCCATAAACATGAGAAGCTACCGAAATTACTCCTTTTGCCCCTAAAACTTTAGCTGTTAAAGACTGCAAGTCTTCGCCCGTATACACCAAGAAATCTTTTGCTGCGTGTTCAACAATATATTCTAAGTCTTCTAAGTCAGCACATTGCTTAACACCAGCAATTTTAGGATTATGCGATAACTCGACCAGAGTTTCTTTAGTGATCTTAATTCCTGTTCGACCCGGAATGTTATATATAATGATCGGTATTGGCGAACTTTCAGCCACCTTTTCATAATGGGCTGTAATTCCCCTTTGATCTGGCTTGTTATAGTAAGGTGCTACTACTAGTGCCATATCAATACCGGGAATTTGCCCCACCTCTTGAGTAAATGCAACTGTCTGTGCAGTATTATTGCTGCCTGTACCCGCTACCACTGGCACACGCCCAGCAATTATTTGAGCAAATTTAGTATATAATTCAATTTTTTCATCATGAGTCATTGTTGCTGTTTCACCAGTAGTACCGCCAATGACAAAACCAGTGCTACCTGTGTTAAGTAAATGCTCGGTTAATTTTTTCAGACCGGGATAGTCAACTTTATCTTCCTTATTAAAGGGCGTAATTAGCGCGGTCATTAAATCTGCTTTGTCAAAATTAGTCATGTTTTTTCTCCTTTTGAGCTACATGTGACTCAGTAAAAAACCTACCACTGCTTTAATTCCTACTTCTATGGCTTCTTCATGCGGGTTGAAGGTTGCAGAATGAAGTTGCGAATCATCATCCACTCCCAACCAGAACATGGTGCCGGGAATTTGCGCTAGTAAATAGCCAAAGTCCTCTCCAGTCATAGCTGGTTGCATCTCTTGGTAATTAATTTGAGCATTTTCCTTCATATATTTAATAAATTCAGCTGTAATTTGGGGATTATTTTCAACTGGCCAATAACCACCCTGATTAAGCTGCAAATCAACTTTAGCATTATAGCTGTGTGCTATTCCTTGAGTTACATCCCGCAGACGCTGATCAATTTTTTTAATCATTTTTTGGGTTAATCCCCGAATGGTTCCTTCTAAGTGAGCATGGCCTGCAATAGCATTTCTAACTGTACCAGCTCTAACTTTTCCTATTGTAATAACACCACCTGCAATAGGATCGATACTGCGAGAAATAATTGTCTGAATTTGCTCTATTAAAGCAGCCGCAGCCACTACCATATCATTAGCTTGCTGAGGATATGCTGCATGACCATCCTTACCATATAAATCAATATTGATTTCAGTTGTACCTGCAAATAAAGTCCCCAAACGGCAGCCAATTGTGCCGGTAGGTAAATCGGGAGTATCATGCAAAGCAAAAAATTCATCTGGGCGCCACTTACCAGTAAAAATTCCTGCCTCATAGGCTTTTTTACCACCACTCTCACTTTCTTCAGCTGGCTGGAAAAAGAACAGCAAATTGTCTTGCGGTTGGTGATCGCAAAAATAATCTAGAATTCCCAGGGCTACTGTCATATGGATATCATGACCACAAGCATGCATTTGACCTTGATTATGAGAAGCAAACGACAGGCCGGTCTGTTCTTGAACCGGTAAGCCATCTATATCTGCGCGATAGCCAATCGTTTTTTGCGGTTTGCTTCCCCGAACCAGAACCAATATAGCTGTAGGCAGTTCAGAACATGTACGAATTTCAATGTATTTTTGATTAAAATTACCAATAACCTGCAATAAATATTTTTGTGTTTGGTATTCGTGCAGAGCTAATTCTGGAATCTGATGCAAGTCGCGGCGAATTTTAATTAGTTGTGCAGAAGTTAACATTAATTAATTCACAGCTTTCTTAATCCTGGCTCAATTCCTGTTTTAGAGGCAGTTTTTTGATCACGCATTTTAATAATTTTTGCCGGTACCCCGGCAACGACACTATTTGCTGGTACATCCTTAGTTACTACTGCCCCAGCAGCTACTACGGCATGATCACCAACTTGAACTCCTTCTAAAACTACGGCATTGGCACCAATTAAAACATCCTTGCCGATTTTCACAGGTTGTGCCGAAGCCGGTTCTACGACTCCAGCTATCACTGCACCTGCCCCGACATGAGTGTTAGGGCCAACAATTGCTCTGCCGCCTAAAACAGCATTCATATCAATCATGGCATTTTCCCCTATTTCAGCACCGATATTAATGACTGCCCCCATCATGATTACCGCATTTTTGCCTATATCAACGTTTTCACGAATTAGTGCCCCTGGCTCAATTCTGGCAGAAATGTTCTTTAGATCCAACAACGGAATGGCGGAATTGCGACTAGTATTTTCCACTTGATAATCAGCAAATTTGTCAGAGTTTTTTTCTATAAAAGGCCCCAAGACTTGCCAGTCTCCAAAAACGACCCCAGTATGATTTTCAGTAAAAGTTTTGCAGTCTTCTGGCCAATTTAACTGAGACAAATTTCCTTTGACATAAACTTTAACTGGTGTTTTTTTGGTTGAATTAGCAATAAAATCAATGATTTCGGTTGCCGTCATTTTTTTCATATTTATAATTTATCCTTCCATTTGATAAAAACGATCATGACTAACTAGATCCGCATAAGTTTCACGTGTAACTACTTCTTGTACCTGCCCATTTTCTGCAAAAACAACAGCTGGCCTGGGAACACGATTATAATTAGATGCCATACTATAGCCATAAGCACCAGTTGCTAAAACCGCAATTACATCTCCCGGCTTGCTTTTAGGCAATGCCAATTTGTCAACAATAATGTCGCCAGATTCACAGTAGCGACCTGCAAGCTTAACTGTTTCTTCAGGCTTTGCTTGCGGATTTTTTGCTAACAGTGTCTCATATTCTGCCTGATAAAGTGCCGGTCTGATATTATCACCCATACCGCCATCGACTGCCACGTAAGGCAAAAGCCCTGGTACATCTTTACGTGAACCAACTGTATACAAGTTATAGCCGGCCTCGCCGACAATCGAACGTCCTGGTTCAATCCAAATTGTAGGCATTTTTAGGTGATCTTCCTGTACACACTTTTTGACTGTCTGTACGATTTGACCAACAAAGGTGTGAGCAGTTACTGGATTATCCTGCTTGGTATACCTGATGCCGAAACCGCCTCCCAAATTTAACACCTGAGGTTGATAATCATATTTTTGTTTCCAATTGTTCACTAGCTTCATCAACTTCTCTACTTCAAGTTTAAAACCTTCTGTTGCTAAAATTTGTGAACCGATATGTGCGTGCAGTCCAATTAATTCCATTTGTGCGTCAGCTCTAACTTGTAAAAATGCCTGTTCAGCCTGACCTGAACGAATGTCAAAGCCAAATTTGCTGTCCTCTTGACCTGTTTGGTCATATTCATGAGTATGAGCAGAAACCCCTGGAGTTACTCTCAACATTACCTGCACGTGAGTATTAGTTTGGTTTAAAATCCGTGTTAATAGCTTAATCTCAGTAAAATTATCTAAAATAATAACGCCAACATGATTTTGAACAGCCATTAACAACTCATCTGGGGTTTTATTATTACCGTGAAAACTGATTTTTGCCGCTGGGAAACCAGCTTTAAGTGCAGTATATAATTCTCCACCAGAAACAACGTCAATGTGTCCTCCCAGTTTATTGATTATCTGGTAAATTGCAATCGTAGCAAATGCCTTACTGGCATAGCTAATTGCATAATCTACCTGTTCTTTTTCAAAAGCATTTTGGAAAGCCTGAAATTGCCGTTTGATTTTCTGAACATCATAAACAACTAAGGGGGTACCAAACTTCTTTGCTAGTTCCAAAGCGTCTACTCCCCCAATTGTCAAATGACCCTGGGTATTAGTTTGATAATAATCATTAGCAGCCATTTAAGTCTCTCCCTTTTTGTTAAATAAAAAGGCTCTTTTGTTGTACCTAACAAAAGAGTCCTTCAAGTTATTATCTGGTATCAATTTTGTCGATAGCGCTCCGCGAATATAAAATTGCGACAGTCCGTAACCTGTTAGATTACGTCCCAGCTTATTAATTACCGCAATAATTAAAGCTTCGGCAACCGCCCCTTTGACTGGCTTCCTGGTTTTTTGCAGAAACTCCACCAGCTACTCTTGTTGGTTGCAACCTCTTCGATTTATTAAAATATTATTATTAATTAATATGATTGTCAACCATTTCCACTGACAATTGCTTTTTAATTTTTTAAATAAAAATATTATTTTTCAAATTTATTTATTTTTATCTTGTCCAATGCCATTAACACCAACACTTTTAGCGCAAATTTTAATGCAATAATATGACCCAAAACAGCCGCTTTACTGAATAACAACTTTCTTTTGCAGTTGAAGATTAAAATTTTAATGTTAAAATCCAATACTAATTACTTAAATTAAATTTAATTGTGAAAGGTATTAACATGAAAGTCGTTAAATTTGGTGGTAGTTCTCTAGCTGACGGAGAACATTTTCAAAAAGTTTTAAACATTATTAATGCTGATCCAGCACGTAAAGTGATCGTGACTTCTGCTCCCGGCAAAAGGTCTAAAAACGACACTAAAGTAACGGATCTATTAATTAGATATGCAGAAAATGTACTTAATAATCAAGATTATAGTGCAACGGTAAAGGCAATTTGGACCAGGTATCAGAATATTGCAGATTACTTTCAAATATCCGAGCAATTAGTAAAGCCATTGTTACAAGAATTACTCAATCTTCCTCAACTCTCTTATCCAAACACAGATTTTTTAATGGCGGGTTTTAAAGCACATGGTGAAAAACTTAGTGCACAGCTTTTAACTTTGATTCTGCAAAAGCGCCATATAGCTGCTCGCTTTTTGGATCCCGCAGAAGCTGGCTTTATGGTTACTAGTAATGCTAACGATGCTCAAGTTCTACCAGAAACTTACGAAAATTTACAAAAATGGGCACAAACTTCAGATTTACTAGTCGTACCCGGTTTTTATGGCATTACAGAAGATGGCTTAATAGCAACCTTTTCTCGCGGAGGTTCGGATATTACCGGAGCAATTTGGGCACGTGGAATTAAAGCAGATTTATATGAAAACTTTACGGATGTAGATGCAATCTACGCAGCTGACCCCAGAATTGTTGCGCATCCCCGTGCCATTAAGCTTATGACATACCGTGAGTTGCGGGAGCTGTCATATGCAGGATTTTCTGTTTTTCATGATGAAGCCATTATTCCCGCAATTGAAGGTCAGATTCCAGTAAATGTCAAAAATACTAATCATCCGGAACTACCTGGAACAATGATTGTCCCGCAAAATAATTTTACCCCGCAAAGTACAATTACAGGTGTGGCAAGTTCTGGACATTTTGCCGCATTATATTTACATAAATATTTACTAAATAAAGAAGTTGGATTTACACTTAAATTACTACAAATATTCTATAAATTTAATATATCATATGAACATATGCCATCAGGAATTGATGATTTGACCATTATTTTTGATAAAAAACAATTTGATAAACAAATTCGTCAGCAAATGTGTCTTGAAATTCAAAAAGCACTTCAACCTGATCAACTAGAATGGATTGATGATTATGCCATCATTATGGTGGTTGGAGAAGGGATGCGTAACAAAATTGGTGTAATGAAGAATATCACTCTGCCTTTAGCAGAAAAGCATATTGCCATTCATATGATTAACCAGGGTGCTTCACGCATTTCAATCATGCTAGGCACCAAAAAGGCAGACGCAGCTGCCGCTGTTAAAGAAATCTATCACCAGTTTTTTAATTAATTTAAGGAGAAATTTTCATGATACAACTACAAAAAGTTCATGGTTCACAGAATAAGTTTTTTCTACTTGATCAAACTCAATTTCAAGCACCATTATCTAAGGGAGAGTTAGTCAACTTGGCGCAGCAGATAACTAAGCCGGAAAGAGGCTTACTTAATGGTGCTGATGGTTTACTAGTAGTCAACAATTCAGACCATGCAGAAACTCTAGGAAAAATGCAGGTTATCAATGCAGACGGTTCTTTTGCTTCTATGTGTGGTAATGGGTTAAGGACAGTAGGCCGCTATTTAGCACAAAAATACCATAAAGAAACATTCAAAGTTGAAACTATGCAAAGCGATTTGCGCGTTAACTGTCAGCCGGACTGGGCGCCAAAGGTTAAAGCAATCAGTGTTGAAATCAGTCCGGTTAGTTTTACAGCTGCGGCTCTCCCCTTTACTAATTTAGGTTATTCTGAATTAATTAATCAAGAGTTGCCAGAACTGGCACCAAAACTGAAATTTTCAGCAGTTGCTGTCCCTAACCCCCACTTGATCAGCTTTGTTTCAGACAGTGTCTTCAAAAGCGACTTATTGGCAAAATTAGGCGCAAAACTAAATCAGAAAAATCCATTTTTCCCTGATGGAGTAAATGTTAGTTTTGCTCAAGTTTTGAGTGCGCATCATCTATTTGTACGCACTTTCGAACGAGGTGTAGGCTTTACCAATGCTTGTGGTACAGCCATGTCAGCTGCAAGTCTAATTTACGCAGTAACTTACCAGTCAAAGAATCTGTTTGACAAATTGCTGACTGTTTCTAATCCTGGCGGCTTTGTTCAAACTAAAGTTCATCACAGTGATCATAGCTATTGGATAGAATTGATCGGAAATGCTACGGTTACACATTATATTGACGTTACAGAAAGTGAATTACATCAGAAGCATCCCGATTTTAATAATTTTAATGTTACGCCCACTACGGAAGATGAGGCATATCAAGAATTTATTACCACACAAAGCAATAACTGATTGTTGTCTTAGTACTGGCAAAATTTATTGTTATTAAAAAAGTGACTCCAAAAGGGTTTATTTCCTTCTGAACTCACTTTATGTACCAAATTTTTTAAGTTTGGAATTTTTATGAAGAATAATATTCAAATAATAATCAAGCAATTATTATATTGCATCTGCAGTACTTGCTTGTGCAAGTAAGGTGTTATTATCAATTCCATCAACACGAACATTATCTTTTAAAGAAACTTTTCCACTAGTTACGATGACTGGACTAATAATATTATATTGCTTTTCTACTTCTTTTAGATCAAAAGAAATTAATTTTTGACCCTTTGAAACTTTCTGTCCCTGAGTTACGTAAGTTTGGAAAAATTTCCCGTTTAATTCAACTGTATCAATACCTACATGTATTAAAACTTCAATACCATTTTTTCCACGTATTCCGACAGCATGACCAGTCTGTGCTATAACCGCAATCGTGCCATCAAACGGAGCTTTTACAACACCATTTTTAGGTATAATTGCAAAGCCGTCACCCATTGCACCGGAAGAAAATGTTGTATCAGGTACTTCTTTCAAACTCACTAAATCACCTTCCATAGGTGCAAAAATATCTATTGTTGACAAATCTTCACGGGTTGTATTCTCTTTACTTACATCAATAACAGGTTTCTCATCTTCTACACCAACTTTAGGTTGCAAGACTAGTACTAATAATGCAGTCGATACTATTGCAATTCCCAGTCCAATTATTACATGAATAAATTTAGGCATAAGTGCATAGACAGCTAAACTTAATATATTTGATGGTGTGAAGCTGCCCAGATGATAGCCCATTGCTGAAACATAAGCTGCTCCAAGACCTCCACCTATACAAACGGATAATAATACACGCTTATATTTTACGATCACACCATATAGTGCAGGTTCTGTAATACCTAAAATAGCAGAAATACCTGATGCATAAATGACTGATTTTTCTTTCTTGGATCTTGTTTTAAATGCCATAGTTAAAACACCTGTTGCCTGGGCAAAAGTTGATACTAACATTGTTGGCATCAAAACGTCATAGCCTTTTGATGCAAAATTTTGGAAAACAATTGGGGTTAATGCTTGATGCATGCCTGTCATAACCAGCAATGGACGCAATCCACCCAAAATAGCACCAGCTAAAGCACCAGAAAATGAAAATAGTTTCATCGAAGCAGCAGATAATATACTACCTAAATAATTTCCTAAAGGTCCTATGGCTATTAATTCAATGGGAATCATTATAATTAAAACAACAGTTGGTACAAAAATAACCTTTAGCATGTCAGGCATATGCTTATCTACAAACCTATATAAATAACTCATTATCCAGACAGAGAGAATAATAGGTAAAACAGATGCACTATAGTTTATCACTGGAATAGGCAACCCTAAAAAATGATAGTTACTAATTTTACCTACATTATTGATCAAACTTGGATATAGTAAAGCACCAGCTAGAACCGCTGACAATATTGCATTTGTCTTAAAGAGCTTTGCTGCTGATATAGCCAATAAAAAAGGTAAAAAATAAAATGTAGCATCGGCCATCAAATTAAGAATAATATAAGAATCAGATTTTTGTGATATTAATGAAAAAGATGACAGAAGTCCCAAAATTGCTTTCATCATACCGGCACCAGCAATAGCTGGAATAACCGGCAAGAAAACATTTGAAAAGATTTCAAGTAATTTGCTAAAAAAGCCTTTCTTTTCTTTCACATCAGTTTCTTGACTTTCTTCTTGACCAATACCTGTTAAATTCGAAATTTCGTCATACCAATCAGCGACTGCTGGTCCTATGACAATTTGTAATTGGCTATTTTGAAATTGAGTGTTTAATACTCCATTAATTTTGCTAATTGCATCTAGATCAGCTTTTTTATCATCAGCAAGATTAAATCTTAATCTTGTCATGCAATGGGTCATACGTTGAATATTATCAACTCCACCCACATCTTTAATGATTGAATTTATCTCATCTTTATGTTTCATATTTGTTCTCCCTTTACATCAGCCAGCCGGGCTAAATGTATTGTTATATACATTTGCTCCTCATCATTTATATCAACTTGAAAGTCGTGCAGTATTACTTTTCTTATTTTTTTAGCTAAAGAGTATTCGAAGGGATATTTCTCAAAAACAATCTTTGCAATGTCAGCATCGATTTCATTTGTTTCCTTATCATTTTCAAAAATTCTAATAATCATATACTGTATGTGACGAACGAAACGGCTATATGCCAAAGAATCTTTGCTGATATTTGGCATTTCTTTTTCAACTATGGCTAAAACTTTCTTTAATGCTTCAGTTAAGCGCAATATATTGTGAGTACTTTTATTATCTTTGATAGTTGCATCTACAAAATGCATTGCTATAAAGCCAGCTTCGTCTTCTTTTAATATCGTAAATTGATATTTTTTAACAACTTTTAATGCATACTCGCCAATTTTGTACTCTGTTGGATAAAACTTTTTAATATCTAAAGTTAAAGGATTCGGAGTATATATTCCATCACGCGCCTTAGAAATAGCGTAATCTAGGTGATCAGTAAGACTAATAATAATATTCTGGTTTAAATTTGTATCTAATAGCTTTTTCCCATAATTAATTATTTTGTTACTTGTCTCAATTAAGTCAGTTGAAACTGAAGTTAAAATGTTTTTAACTGATGGAAAAAGATTTTTATTTGTCATCACAAAAACTTCGTCACTATTCTCAATAGAGATAGTCTGGCCTCTTTTTTTATCATGACCTATTCCTCGACCAACTATAATAACTTGGTCACCATCTTCATTAATAACTTGAACAGCATTGTTATTTAGTATTTTAATAATATGCATACTATCCCCTTCAACCACTATTAAAATAAGCAATTACCGTTCGTTTCTATTATTTCTTTATAAACATTGAAACTATCTTTCTTTATTCTCCTCATCGTTCCCTTGCCGTCATTATCACGATCAACATAAATAAATCCGTAACGCTTATTCATTTCTCCCGTACCGGCAGAAACGATGTCAATTGGTCCCCACCAGGTATAGCCAATAATTTTACAACCATCCTTTATTGCTTCACCAATTTGTTTAAGATGTTTTTTAAGATAATCTGAACGTTCTTTATCATGAATTTTGCCATCTTTACTTATTTTATCTACAGCGCCAAGACCATTTTCTACTATAAACATAGGACAATCGTATCTGTCTTGAACCAAATTACACATCCAACGTAATCCCAGAGGATCTACTGGCCAACCCCAAGCTGAATTCTTTAAATAAGGATTTGGTTTTCCAACCACTCCACCAGTATCACCATAAATTTTCATTCCATCTTCAAAAGTACTAGAACGATAATAGCTAAATGCTAAAAATTCAGATTTATATTTTTTTATTAAGTCCAGTTCCTCGTCAGTAATGTCAAGCTTGACATTATATTCATCCCATATTCTCTTTACATATCCCGGATAACAGCCTTTTAATTGAACATCCGAACTTACAAATGTTCTTCGCTGTAATTGGAGAGCACCAAAAACATCCTCAGGTTTGGGGCTTGCTGGATAAACAGCTGCTTGACTTAAAGAAAGCATAATACCCATATGAGCATCAGGCATTATTTCTTTAGCCAATTTATTAGCTAAAGCATTGGCAACATACATATTATGCTGAGCCTGATAAATTTGAGAAAGTTGATGAGAATAACTACCCGATAAATCCATTGCTGCAGCCGCATATGGAATGGTTTGTGTATTGTTCATTTCATTAAATGTCATCCAATAGTGTACTTTATCGCCAAAACGTTCAAAAATTGTTTTGCAAAATTTAATATAAAGAGATATCAACTTTTTATTTTCCCAACCATTATATTTTTTATGTAATGCTAATGGTGTTTCATAATGCGATATTGTTACTACGGGCTGAATTCCTAAGGCCAGCATTTTATCAAACAAGCAATCATAAAAATGAAGTCCCTTTTCGTTTGGACTCTCTTCCTCTCCTGTAGGATAAATTCTCGTCCAGGCAATAGAAGTACGAAAACATTTAAAGCCCATTTCAGCCATTAATTCCAAGTCTCTTTCATAATTATGGTAAAAATCAATAGCTTCATGACTGGGATAAAAAGTATTTGGCAGAACTTCTTCGTCGTGCTCATTTTTCGCAATCCCATGTTGTGTAGTATCTGTAATTGCAACACCTTTTTCATCTATATTCCAAGCACCCTCTGCTTGATTTGCCGCTATCGCTCCACCCCATAAAAAGTCTTTCGGAAAAATAGACATATAATTTACCTCCAAAATAAAAAAGGCAATACCACTCGTTCTCTCGAACAAGAGGTATTGCCTGATCGTATCAGTTACAAACCGAATATTCAGTTACGGTTATTTTACCTCTTCTCTGTAAGCGGTGTCAACAGCAAAAATATTTTTTAAGCTGATTATAATTAAAATCTGCGCTAATTTTGATGAAACTTTTGTTTTTCCAATCGCCATTTTGAAGTGACTCTATAGCCTTTCTTTTTCATAATAGTGAAGTAAAATATACTTGATAAAGCGATTTCACAAAAAGGAGTGCTGTAAAATGTCAGAACCAGATTATCAAAAATTAGTTCAAGAAATGCGTAGCGAATTTAAAAAAGGTGACGACCAACGTGACGAAGGCTTACCAACACAAATTCCCGAAGTAGAAAGATTTGATAATATAGCTTATGGTAATGATCCCAAGTATCAGATACTTGATGTGTACTTACCACAAAAAAGAACTAATGGAAAACTACCGGTTATCGTCAATATCCACGGTGGCGGCTGGGTATATGGCACTAAGGAAACATACCAGTTCTATTGTTTAGCTCTTGCTAAAGCAGGCTTTGCAGTAGTTAACGCCAATTATCGGTTAGCACCGGATGTTGTATACCCGGGCGAGTTAGATGATATTAATCGGGTATTTCATTGGGTAGCCAAAAAAGAAAATGCCTCTAAATATCAGTTTGACTTAGACAACGTCTTTATAGTTGGAGACAGTGCTGGTGGTCAAATGGGTGAACAAATTTTAGCAGTTTATACCAACAATGAATATCGTAAATATTTCGGCTATTCTGTACCTGACTTAACTATTAAAGCTGCTGCTTTAAACTGTGGAGCTTACTTCTTAACGGAAATTAATTCAATTGCCGGTGCACCCGAAGCTTATTTCAGACCTGAAATTCGCATGGATAAGCATGATGAATTAAATGTAGAACAATTCCTAACACCGGCATTGCCACCCCTGTTTATCATGACTTCTACCGATGATTTTCTACGCGATAATGCCTACATGTTTTCAGGTTATCTCCACGCTAAAAACATTTACCATGAACTTCATTTTTATGGTGATAATGACCATCGCCGGGGACACGTCTTCCACGTTAACCAAAAAGACGATTTAGCCAAGCAGTGTAATGAAGATGAATTAAACTTTTTCCGCAAATATCTCAATTAAATAATATCTACCAAAACTGGTTGAACTAGTATAATTTAGTTCGACCATTTTTAGTAAAGGAGAAACATATCATGGTGCGTGATAAGCATGAATTGGTGCACTTAGATGAACTTCCTGTTTTTATCAAGGTTCATCAATACCCAGGCTCCTCAGAGGTACCTCCCCACTGGCATCAAAGTATTGAGCTGAGTTTTACACTAAGAGGGAAAATTGACCATTTTATTGTTGGCGGGGTAGATCATGAAACACATCCTGGTGAAGTTTTAATAATTAATACCTAAGTTGTTCATAGCGTGCGTAATCTTAACAGTTCTAAAAATGATCTGGCTTTAACCTTGCTTTTTCCTTATTCCCTAGTATTACAAATGTTTCCTGAAATGGATCATTATCAATTTGAAGTGCAGCCTCTTGAAAAATTAAGTTTAGAGCAGGCAGAACAATATCATTATTTACAAACTTTATTGAGTAAAATTATTGCAATAAAATCCGCGCCTGCTAAGCCTCTAAAAAATCTGGACTTAACTATTCTTAGCTATCAGGTTTTAAAAATTCTACTCAAATACTTTTTAAAGCAACGAGATAATAAGGGGCAAATATCACGTAACTTAATTATTACCGGACATTTGCGTCATGCTCTAGATTATATTCAAGATCATTACCAAGAGCCAATTACGCCCCAAGACATTGCAGATAGCTGCCATTTATCACGGCAATATCTGCAACGAATTTTTCATCAAAATATGGGAACTACTATCGGTAAATATCTTAAGAACTTTCGGGCACAAAAGGCGCATCAAGACTTATGTCATACTGCTATGACTCTCACAGCAATAGCAATGAATAATGGCTTTAGTGGTATCCGCTCTTTAAATAGAGCAATGCTTGATTATTATGGCCAAACCAGTATGCAAATCAGAAAAGGTTCCTCAGCGCCAGATTAAAGCTACTGAAAGCGCTATTTTAATTGCAAAAAGAGAGTAATATATTATTAAAACTAGTATTAAATAAAAAAGAGGCAATTAATATGAAAAAATTTAATCCAAAATCTGGATTATTCAAATGTGCTTTATTATCAATATCATTAATGTTAATGATAGCACCACAAATTTCTTCAGTACTGCCGTTAATGTACTCATCATTTCCACAAGTTTCACGGGCTGCTGTAGAAACATTAAGCACTATTCCTAACATTGGAATTGTTGTAGGTCTGATTATAAGTCCTTTTTTGATAAAACTGATCGGTACCAAGCCAACGGTTATTACTGGTTTAGCAATTGCTTTACTGGCAGGCACATACCCAATGTATGCAACAAGTTATACACCGATTTTAATTTCCCGCTTTTTTTTAGGAGCCGGAATTGGCCTCTTTAATTCTTTAGCAGTTAGCCTGCTGTCCAAATTCTACCAGGGAAACGAACTATCAACTATGCTAGGTTTTCAAAACTCAATGGGTAGTGTAGGTGCCGCTGTATTTTCATTTTGTGTTGGTCTCTTAGCCGTTCTGGGTTGGCATGCAACTTTTGCAATCTACTTAGTAGCACTGCCAATCATGTTATTATTCGGCTTTGTAGTGTCATTACCAAATGAGAAAAGTAACGAAACTGGTACTGGAAAGCCAGCAGTTAAAGAGGAAAACAAGATCAACGGCAGCGTCGTAGAAATCTCTCTTATCATGTTCTTCATGTATGTCTTCTTTATGCCAATGACTTTTAAATTGCCACAATTAGCCACTACGCAAAAAATCGCCAATGTCAGTCAAATTGCTTTTGTTTCAAGTGTAGCAACTCTGGTTGGGATACCTGTCGGAATGTGCTATGGCTATTTAAAAAAGAAACTCCAAGATTTAATTTTACCAATAGGTTTGTTGCTGCAAGTCGTCGGTCTGTTGGCTCTTGCCTATGCTTCTAATTTACCAGTATTGGTTATTGCTGTTATTGTCCTAGGCACTGGGTTTGGCCTGTCAGTTCCTTATATTTTTAACTGGCTAGATGAAGTAGCTCCTCAAAATTCGGTTAACTTTGCTACAACGATTACTTTAGTGCTTGTAAATGTTGGCTGCGCCGCTTCACCAACGATTATAGATTGGTTAGGCAGCAATTTAGGTAATGGTTCACCTCGTGCCGATATGACGATGGCTGGAGCTGGTATGATTATTTTATTCTGTTATAGCTTGATACATTATTTTAAAGTAAGAAAACACTAGAAAAATTTGGATTCAAAAAGAGTTGACGTGATTTTTCACGTTCAACTCTTTTTTACGTGGTAATTTATCTTTAGAAACTATTGCTGCTTGCTTCTTTCTTTTCTAGAGAACCAAAACATAAATAGCGGTAAAATTACGAAGCCAAAGATCATCATGAAAATTGCATACCAGTTAACACCAACGACTTTACCATTCTCAATAATACCAAATTGTGCTTGCCAGTTATATTTAACCAGCAAAAAAATCACTAAAACTATTGACAATATTGGTACAAATATATCAGTTATGACATTCTTAGGAGCTGGTAAAATTGGTTGCTTATTTTTACCATAGTAAAAGCAAATCACTGCCAGCGGAACGATGATAAAGCCTAAAAATCTGACCATAGCACTCAATGTAATTAAGTTAGTCATGTTATATTGAAAAGCTAAAGGTACTAAAATTGCTAATGCTTCAGAAATAAAAAATGTTTTAATAGGAAAGTTATTTTTAGTTCTTTCGGTTAAAGTACCTGGCAATTGATGTTCGCGAGCCATTGCTTCCAAAATACGTGGAGCATTAAAACTAGAAGCAACATTTATTCCCAGCATAGAAATAAGCGCACCAACTAAAATTACATCCCGCAATATTTCATTTTTGAAAATAGCACTGACTGCTACCACTTGTTTAGTCGTCATCAGTGCCTTAGGATCTAACACCATCGCTACGGCCACTACCCCAATATAAATTGCAGCAATAACTAAAATTGCTAGCGGGATAGCCTTTGGTAAGTTTTTTTCAGGCTCTTGCATATCTTCTGAACCAGAAGCAACAGATTCAAAACCTGTAAAAGCATAGAACGCCGAAACAACAGCCATTACAAGTCCTGTAGTAGTCAAAGTTGGCACTATTTTATGCCCATTTTGCGTTATTTGATCAACAGATGACAAACTATGTGTGGCTCCAGTTTTAATAAGTAAAACAACACCTGCCACAATAATTAAAATTAATGCAGCTAATTTACCTGCTGTAGCCAAATTCATAACAAGTTTCACAAACTTTTGTCCAAATAAGTTAATTACGGTAACAACTACCATTAATATAATAAAACCAATAGTAACGTTTAAAAATTTATCGGGATTACCACCAAAAATAGAAATAGTTGATTTAATTACACCAACAGCCATTACTCCCCAGGCAACACTGGCAGAAAAGTAACGCAAAATCCCAACGTAAAAACCAACGTTATCACCAAAAGCAGCTTTAGAATAGGCATAAGAAGCACCAGATTTAGTTACATATTTAGCCGCTGCGGAAAAAGAAATGGCTAAGATTGAGGCAAAAATTGCAGCAATGAAGTAGACAATTAAAGCTTTACTCCCTGCCTGACTAACTACACTACCAGGTGTTAAAAAAATACCGGAACCAATAATTGAGTTAATAGCTAAAAGAACAATCGACCAAAAGCCAAGTTTGTCTCCTGCGTTTTTGTTTTGAGTCATATTTACTCCCTACTTGGCATTTTCAACCACAAATTTAAACAAATTATTCATATACTTAGTATTAGGATTGTTGTGTAGCATTTCTGGGTGCCATTGAATCGCCAAAACAGTACCCTGTTTATTTTCAAGCCCTTCCGGTACGCCATCGCTTGCATCCGCAACCTCAAATAAATCTGGCGCTACGTCTTTAATTAATTGGTGGTGAAAAGAATTAACCATACATTCAGTCTTACCCAATGTTTTAGCTAACAAGCTGTTTTCCTTAATTGTTACTTTATGAGTAGGTAAATCAGGTGTATGACCTTGTTCGTGTTTTAAAGTTTGCTCTGAGCGATAACTAATATCCTGGTAGAGACTGCCACCATGTGCTACGTTAATAATTTGTGCCCCGCGGCAAACTCCCAGAACAGGTTTATTAGTTTCTTCAGCAATTTTTAATAAAAGCATATCAAAGTGATCTCTCTGAGGCCAAATGGGACCAATCTTAGGCATTAATTCTTCACCATATAAGTGAGGATCAACATCATGTCCACCGGATAAAATCAATCCTTGAACGTGATCCATTTGGCTTTTAATAACTTCATCATCTTCAGTAAAAGGAATTATAAAGGGAATTCCGCCATTTTTAACTACAGAATCCACATAATCCTCATTAACATAACTACGTCTGTATCCTGGAAACATTCCAGCAGAATCAATCATTTCAGATCCTGCTATGCCAATAACTGGTTTTATCATTTTTCCTCCTTAATTAAACTTATACTATTAGTTATTAACATTATAATAGTTATTAGCAATTTGCGTGTATCTTTTGTTCTTATATATTTCCGCTTAATTTGCTTTGGTAGTAAAATATTTAAGCTAAAAACAAGTCATCAATAAATTTTCAAAAGTGAGTTACCGTGAAAAGTATTAGTAAAAGCATTAAGCAACAAAAAATATTGTGGTTCACACTTATAGTTTTAGCTACAGTCTGTATAGTATGTCATTCATTGCCTAAAATATCTGATGTTAATTGGCAAACAATTTTATCATTATTCAGTTTAATGCTGGTAACTCAGTATCTAATTAATATCAATGCTCTGGCCTATCTTAGCCAAAAAATTATCAGTTTAGCTCACACACACCGCCAAATTACCCAACTATTAGTTTTACTAGCTGGATTTTTGGCAATGTTTTTAACAAATGATGTTGCAATTTTGAGTCTTATACCCTTATTTTTAGTAATTCATAAGCAAGTTCATGGGCCTTTTATTTTGCCCTTAACATTGATAACAATTACAGCAAATCTTGGAAGTGCATTAACCCCTTTCGGTAACCCACAGAATCTCTATATTTATAATCACTACCATTTATCTATTATTAACTTTTTAAAAATTTCTGTTCCATTAGCCATTATTAGTTTTGCCTTAATTTTATTAACTACATTTATAATTCCAGCAAGTTCCTTACCCGTTTTGAAACCTAAAAACTATAATGTTAAGCCAACTGCTTTATTTATCGCATTTACTTCACTCATGGTCACACTTGCGGGTGTCCTACATTTCGTACCGCTAATTTATACTACAATTGTTGTTGTGGCAGTCATTTTATTTACAAACCGCTTTATTTTTACACAAGTTGATTACGGTACTTTAATTACTTTTATCGGCTTTTTCCTGATAGTGGGCATTTTAGGAAGACAAAAATTTATCATTACAATTGTGGCCCAACTTTTAAAACAGAGTTCCTTTATCACCTATTTAACTGGTATATTATTGAGCCAAGTAATTAGCAATGTTCCAGCTACTTTCCTAATTACACGCTTCAGCATAGATATCACAGCAATCTTTCTTGGCGTTAATGTCGGTGGATTAGGGACTCCATTAGCATCATTTGCCAATTTATTAGCTTTAAAGCAAGCCCACGTACATAGCAGGCAAGTATTATTAGGCTTTTTGACAATTAATTTTATTTTTTTAATTGTTTTAGCTACAATAATTTCCCTGCTATTACCCCAATTAATAAAACTTAGTTCTTTTTAGAAATTCTATTTATTTCCCGGGAAATATTTTCAATGTCAGTAAATGAAGCGTTAGGATCAGAAATCAGTTGGTCTAATTTAAATTGTAATAAACTGATTTGATTAGTAGTCTTAGCATTTTCTTCACTGGAGAAATCACTAGGAGTTATTAACTTGTGATTTTTTATTTTCCAAGAAGTAAAGTTTAAGTTTTTTAACAGGTTCTGATCGTGAGAAACTACAATAACAGCAAACGGATAGTTTCTTAAAAATTCTTCTAAAGCATTAATAGATGAAATATCTAAAAAGTTGTCCGGCTCATCAAGTATTAGCAAGTTATGCTCACCTAAAAGCACTTTTGCCAATTTATAACAAATCAGCTGGCCTCCACTCAAAGCACTAACTTGGTTATCCAAAGACCTTTGCAAATGTAAGTCACCTAAAAGTTGCATTGTAGTAGTTTTATTAAAAATGCTGTTTTTATATATTACCTCTTTTACTGTAGCTGTTTCTTCAGTTTCCTGTGCCATATTCTGCTTGAAATAGCCTATTTTTAGCTGTGGATTAAGCCAGACAGCCAGTTTTTTGTGAAATAATTTTGCTAAAAAAACTGATTTTCCAGCACCATTTTTTCCAGTTAACGCTATTTTTTCTTTTCCTTTGATCTTCAGCTCTTTAGTTATTGCAAATAATTGCTTTTTATGAACAGCAACACTTTGAGTCTTGAATCTGACTATGCTGCTTTTCTGTGATAGCTCCAAGTTCTTGTTTTCAGTATTACCCAAAGTAATTGGATGATGAACTTGCGGCTTTTTCAGCGTCGTTTCTGCTTTAGCTATACGCCTTTTCAGTAAAGTACTTTCACGAAAAAGGCTTTTTTCTACACCGCTGCTATCTTTTATTTTCCAATCGGACCAAGAAATACTTTTCTTTTTCTTAGTAGATTTTTTAGCCCTAGTTTCGTACTCCCTTTGATCTTTTTTTAGTCTTTTAATTTCAATTCGTTTTTGATAATACTCAGTATTCCGCCTTTTTTCTTGTGTTCTAAGAAATTGCTGGTATTCGTCATAAGTACCTTTAAATTCATAAACTTGTTGGTTCTTGATCTGCCAGATAACATTGACAAGCTTACTTAAAAAAGCCTGATCATGACTTATTACTAAAAGTGGTTGTTTTAAGCCATTTAAGACTTTAATTAACCATTTCTGTTGCTCAATATCTAAATTAGATGTCGGCTCATCCAAAATTAGCAGAGAATTCTGAGTTTGATTTATCTGAAGTAATGCTCGAACAATATTTGCCTTTTCCTTTTCTCCACCACTTTGCTCACTGTTATTTAAAATTTGGGGTACTAAAATAGTATGACAATTTCGTTTAACTTGCCCTTCTATTCCAAAAATTATAGGCTTTTCAGCAATAATGTTGACTAACGTAGTTTTACCTACACCATTATCACCTATCAAACCAACTATTTGCCGGTCTTGAACATTTAAATGTGGAGCTTGAAATAAAACCTCACCTTGATACTCTACTTTCAGATTCGTTATTTTAATATATTCCATATTAACACCTGCTTTTTGCTAAAGAAAAAGCACTGATAACCAAATTGCCCATAATTTGATTAGCAGTGCACAAAAAGCCAGTGAAACTAAAAAATCACCACAAAGAGACAATACTAATTTCTGATTATCGGCAAAAAAGCATGACAAAAGCTTTGGCTATCAAACTTTTTGCTTACTAATAAAACCAGAAATTAATTCTCCATTTTGGCAATAACCTCTTTCTCTAAATTATTTTAACTATATCATATTCTTTTCATTTTGCAACGTCCCAATTAATCAATCTTTGCAAAAGTTTCACAAACCATTGGCGCTTGAGGATAAAATTTTTGCCCATTAGCTTTAAATTCTTCTTCAAAGAATTGATCATGAACCTTACGCCAATATTGATAACTGCGATCTCCTTCTCCTTCATGATAAGCATGCTCTGCGGAAATTTGATTATACGGAATAATTTCTACAACTTTGTCTTGGACAACACAGACGGGTTTACCTTGACTATCGAGAATTATGTTCCAATCGCCAACTTTAGGCATATCTTCATCACCTGGTACATATTCTGAAGTTGTGGCAGTTTTTATGCCTCTCCTAACTAACTCAGCCAATTCATCTGCATCTTTTTCACTATAACCAAAAGCCCAGGCGTCAACTATAGTGTCAGCAGCTAAATTGTGCTTTAGGCAAAAATCCTGCCAAAATTGTTTTACTTCTTTATTCATTATAGCCACCATTGCGGGGTTAGTTCACCCATTGTAGCGACTTTGGCCTTTTCATAGTCCAGCATAATTTCAACTTGCTGATAATCCTTTTCCATTAACTGAACAATAAATTCGCGACAAGCACCACAAGGAGCACCATTTTTACCATCTGCCATTAATGCTAAAACTCTGCTAATTTTAGTTTCACCATTTGTAATCATATTAAAAAGAGCGCTGCGTTCTGCGCAGACACCTAATCCACAGGCTGTGTCAATACAAACTCCCGTATAAATTTTTCCTGATTCAGCTAGAACAGCAGCAGCGACTCCACCAGCTTCCATATGAGGACCAATGGCAGTGAACCCTTGTACTTTTTTTGCTGCCTCATACATTTTTTGCCATGTTTTATCCATAATTTTCACCTTCAATTCTTTCATATAATATCTATAAAACTAAACTCAAATTTTCTTTGACATAATATTGAATTTATAGATGCCGCCATTTGAATGCACATTTTCTGTACCTGTTTGGACATAACCTGCTTTTTGATAGACTTTAATCGCACGCAAATTAAAGTCAGCAACCGCTAAAATAATCACTTGATAATCATAGTTATTTTTAACGTAATTTTCAATAACTGACATAAATTCGCTGCCCAAACCACGACCAGTTAAATTTGGAGCCAATCCCAATCCAACTTCAACTTGTTCTCTTTTCTCCTTATCTGGATCAAGACAAAAGAAGGCGACTAAATTATCGTTAGTATCCAAAACCTGAAAGTAATTATTTTTACGCAATTTGGGAGAAATTATTTCATCATAATCTTCTTGATCATTTTTCATATCGTAAAAAGCATATTGGCCGTCGTAGTGCCACTCATCTGCAATAATCCTGGCATTTTTTTGCGACAGTATTGCTATTTTTTGAAAAATACTTTTATTCATTTCTTCACCTCTATTATTTGGATATTAAATACTAATTAATTATTTAATATACTGAAGCCCTATCCAAAAAGCAAATTTTGCATAAAAAAATCCGTTTTTACTTACACAGAGGCAAAAACGGAAATTAAATTTAATTTATTATCCTTTAGTTAATAGCTGGTCCACCTGTGGCACCATAAACTTGACCTGTTACATAACTCGCCAAGTTTGAAGCTAAGAAAATATAAACATGAGCTATTTCATCAGGCTGTCCTGCACGTTTCAACAGTACTTCCTGACCAAACTTGGAAAGAGCTGCAGTTGGTTGACCTCCACAAACTTGCAGAGGTGTCCAAACAGGACCAGGTGCAACACTGTTAACCCTAATTCCTTTAGGTGCAAGACTTTGAGCCAAATTAATAGAAAAGCTGACAATTGCTGCTTTGGTAGCTGCATAATCAAGCAATATTGGTGATGGACTGAAGCCTTCCAAAGAAGTCGAGGTCAGAATTACGCTGCCCGGCTTCATGTGTGGTACTGCAGCCTTAGCCATCTCAAACATTGAAATGATATTAACTTCAAAAGTATCGTGAACTTGATCAAGCGATAAGTTCTCAATGCCATCAACATTTTGTTGGATAGCTGCGTTCATTACCAGTAATTCTAAACTGCCCAATTCTTTGACAGTTTTCTCAACAACTTTTGCTGCTTCGCCACGTTTACGGAAATCAGCTGGCAGCAAAACTGCTTTACGTCCAGCCTTTTTAATCAATTCAGCTGTATCTTTAGCATCTGACTCTTCTTCTGGCAAATACTGAATGGCTACATCTGCTCCTTCTTTGGCAAAACCAATCGCTACAGCGCGGCCAATACCGGAATCACCACCTGTGACAAGGGCATTGCGGCCCTTTAACAATCCATGTCCTTCATAGTCGGCCATGTCACCAGCAGGTGCAGGATCCATTTTACTTTGCAGTCCAGGATATTCCTGTGATTGCTTAGGAAAATCATCGTGATGATAGCGTTTTAACGGATCTGATAAATTATTGTCCATTTGTACTTTCTCCCTTCAATAAATTCAAGTTCAAGATACCGCTTTTATAATAATAAAACAAAAATAATGCTTATTAATTCACATAAAGCCTTTATCTTTGCCCATTCTCTTGCAATGCACTATGATGAATTTATTAGGTAAAAGTAGGAGGAAATATTTAATGATTAAATCATATAAAAAGTTCTGGCAGAATATTTTTAATTTTTCTGGCACTGCTAATCGTTCAGAATATTGGTGGCCGGTGATTATTAATTGGATATTAGCTTTTATTTTGATGAATTTAGTTGAGAGCATATTAGGTCACTCAATTAATGATATTTATAATTGGGGCGATTGGAGCATCAAGACGAGCTCTCTCATCATATCCTTTGTTGTCTGGATTGCAATGTTATCTTTGCGCTTTCGCCGTTTACATGACAGTAATCATTCTGCTTGGTGGATTTTAATCATGATAGTCCCAATCATTGGCGACATTTGGTTCATCATTCTAATGTTATTACCATCCAAAGCAAATAATTACGATTAAAAAGTATTTCCGTTTCAATAAAAACTTAGCTTTATTTAAAGCAATATAAACCAGGTGCAATAATTTACCTTTAGTGTCATTATTGCACTTTTTCTTTGCCAGCTAATATTTCTCCTGACTATTTTTACGCTCATCCATGCTCTGCTTTTTGATAGCTTCATTGGAAAAAGTGAGTTTGCGGTCAATTACTTTTATTAATTTATCCAGCTTTATCATTTATGCAATGATTCTTTTAAATTATGAACCTTGTCTCTATCATCAAGTCACCCGTAATAATGTTTCACATGAAAAAAGGAAATTTTAATTTAAGCATATAAAGATTGTATAATTTCCAACCTTGCTATAATTAGGAAAAGGAAGTATATCTTATGCATATTAAAAATCAGTTAGTAAATTGGCAAAAAAGTATATTGCCAACAAAAATGACACAGAAATTATTCAGCCAATTTAATCAAAAAATTGCACAGATACCAGAATTATGGGAAAGAATTAATTCAAATAATTATTCATGGAATTTATCTGGACTACAACAAATTCAAAATTTATTGCAGGTTTGCGCTAAGCATAATAAACATATTGCAGAACAACTAAAACAATTATCCACAGAAGCAAATGATCAATTAGTCTCTGTCTTTAAAAATAGCACCTTTTTAAAAATTCTTGCTCAGAAAATGCAACTATCACCACAAACAACAAAAAAGATTCAAACTTTATTAGATAAGTTCACAAGTAGTAATGGCAAAATTTCTCCGGGTAAACTTTTGATCATAGTTCTGTTTATTGCAATGGGCGCTCAACTACCGCTAATTTTTGAGGACTCGGTTAATTTCAAAGGCATCATATTAGCTGTCTCAACTATTCTTGACTACATCACCACTGCCATTCAACTTGCTCAGCACTTTCAAAAAAATAAATCTAAAAATTAATTTTTTACAACTTAAAAACGACAAATAAAACGGTTGTTTCAATAAACAATATATAAATAATCAATTAAATATTTGTATATTTAGCAAATTAATTATATAAATTAAGAGTCATGGTAAATTTGTGATGTGAACCCTAAAATTGGGACACTTTATTAATTACTAATTGAGGACTAACTTCTGATATTCAATCGGAGTTAGTCTTTTAGTTTGATTTCTATTCTTTTCTGATTGTAATACTCAATGTAGTCTCTGATTGCATCTTCTAGTTCAGTGAAATTTTTAAACTGCTTCTCAAAGCCAAAAAACTTTTCTCGTTTGAATATTCCGAAGAAGCTTTCCACTAACATCATCAAGGGAATCGACCTTACGTGCTATTAACTGTGACTTAATGCAATGACATCAAAGCCGCTTACTTAAATTCTAATTTAATTAATATTGGTTTTGGCAACATTTCCCGGGAAATACCACTGACTCAACTATATAATCTGCCATATTTATTACCTTTTTGTTTTTAAGTTTCACATGAAACATTAATTTCGGTTTATAACACTAATTAGCTTTTTTGATTACTTTCTAATCAAAAAACGACTATGCTAATTGCCATAGTCGTCTTTTTAACAAATTTAAGCAGAATATTCTGTCAGTCCTGTCTTTAACCTTTCTAAGCCATCTTTAACCATTGTTAACGGGCAAGCAAGGTTCATGCGTAAAAAGTTGTGACCGTTACCGCGATAAATACTCCCCGGTGATAAAACCAGACCTGTTTTCTTTTCTAAGTAGTCAGCTAATTCTTGCGAGTCGGTACTAATCCGTTCAACATCAAGCCAAATTAAATATGTTGCCTTGCCTGAGACCACTTTTACTTGGGGAAGATTATTGCTGATAAATTCTTGAGCATATCTAAAATTAACATTTAGCTGCTTAATCAATGCTTGCAGCCAATCATGACCATGTTCATACGCAGCAATTGTTCCCGGAATAGCCAACAAATTAGGTTCTGCTACTTCGTCACTATTGAGACCGCGATTAACCATAGCACGCAAGTTATTATTCGGTACGATAGCAGTTGCTGCATGTAAAGCTGCAACGTTAAAGGTCTTACTTGGCGAAACCAAGGAAATGACGTTGTCACGTGCAGGCCCATTTACTGAAAAGGCAGGAGTATAATCTGGCCCTTTGCGTATCAGATCACCATGAATTTCATCAGACAAAAGTACCACATGATGTTTAAAGCATAAATCAGCAATTTTTTGAACTTCTTCTTGAGTCCATACCTTTCCTACAGGATTATGCGGATTACAAAAAATCATTAGTGTCGTCAGAGGTAATGCTAATTTTTGTTCCAAGTCTTCCCAATTAATCTTATAATTTGAGCCATCAAACTGCAGATTATTACTTAAAACGTGTCGACCGTTATTTTCAATTGAATTATAAAAAACATTGTAAACAGGTGCTTGCACTAAAACATTGTCACCAATGTGAGAGATTCGACGCACAACTGAAGAAATTGCTGGTACTACACCCGTAGTAAAAATCAGCCATTCCTGCTCTGGCCGATGACCGTGCTCTTTTTCATACCAATCTGCGACAGCATTAAAATAATCATTTTCAGGCCACTCATAGCCAAAAACACCGAGACTAATTTTTCCTTTCATTGCAGCAATAATTTCCGGTGCGGTTTTAAAGTCCATGTCGGCAATTGACATTGGTAAGTCGCCTTTTTTAACATGCCACTTGACTGAGTCCGTCGTACTTCTATCCGGTGCATTAACAAAATCATATTTATTCATTATATTTAATCCCCTGGTTTCTGATTTTCATCTGAATAATCAATTTTCTCATCAATTTTAGCACAGATAATTTCCGTTTTAGCGGGAGTAATTTTTTGTGGATCTAGAATCAATTTACCAATTGCAGGAGCAGAAATTCTGCCGGAAATTGGATTCTTGACACTATCAATCTTACTTGAAACCGTAGCATCGATATCAGAAACATATTCAAAAGCTAAGTCTGTGTGAATTAAACTAGTATTTTTTAGTTCCAAATGGTCAATGTAATTAAGTCCTTGATTACTTTCAATCTGACAATTAATGAACTTAATATTGTGGCTATTCCATGCTAAATATTCCCCATCAATTGTTGAGTCATAAACACTAACATTTTTGCAATTCCAAAAGGCATCTTTAGAAACAAAAGTAGAATTATGTACTTCAACATTTTGAGCACCATCAAAAACATAGTTGCCAACCACACTGACGTGGTCAAGATAAATATTTTGACTATCTTTGCCAAAATAATCACCGTTAATTTGACTATTGGTAATGCGAATGTCCTTGCATGTCCACATTGTCTCTTCAGCATTTGCAAAATGAACATGGTCTAAATTTATTTTTTCTGCTCTTCTAAATAGCTTTGGTGCTTGTAAAGCCGAATTTTTAATCGCAATATTTTTGGTATACCAGATACCACTACGAGCCATAGTTTCAAAAACAGTATTATCGACAGTGATGTCATTGTCATACCACAAAGGATATTTCCACTTAAAAACAGAGTCTTTAATGCTAATTTTACTGGCTTCCTTTAGTGGTGACTCACCCTCTCCAAAAGTTATTCCTTCCAGCTGTGCATCTTTTAGTCCAAAAAGAATTCTTTCACCTGCAAAAAAATGATTTTTGATAATGCTCATTCTGATCTCTTTTCTTTGATATAATTGGTGGGCTTTAATTTTTCATTATTAAAATAATCAAATTGCCTTATTTTATTATCCACTGAAAAGTATTCAACTTAAAATACCAATTAATTAGGTCTTACTATTACAAAAAGTTATACTAAATTACTTTTCAATTATATAAATATTTTACCATTCTGCTAAAAGCTTACTGTATATTTTTTAAAAGCATGAAGGACTTTTTAAATAATTATTTTACTGTAGCTAAAGATAGGCCATCTAATACGAAAACCATTAAATATAGTAAAATTGTATACTATTTATAAAACATGATGTTTTCAAATAGATGTAGAGTACAATGAAGAAACCAGAAATTTTGGCTGTTACCTGTGCTCAAAAAAACGTGGTTCTATTATCGTAGCAGAATCACGTTTTTAATTTATCATTTATAAATACCTAGCGTGGCACCCTTTCCGGTTGGGGAGCAATAGCTGGTAAATCACTTGCTTTTTCTGCTGAGTACCAATAAGCAACGGCAGCAACATCATCTGAACGCTCAAACAATTGAATATCATTATTACCGATTTGCTGGACAGTTACCTTTAAATCGTGTTTAAACCGAATTGGATCTAATAAGTGAAAGCGATATAACCCATGCATTGGCAAAGCATCATTGCCAAATGCGTGTAAAGGCATTAACTCACCATTATTAAATTCATCCCGAGTATGATCTACCTTTGACATAAATGGATATCCCATAAAAGGCCTTTGAAAAGTTTGGGCATATGTCTTACCATTTTTGTCTTTTTGATGAAATGCCCAAGCTCCACCAAAATAATCTTCAGTACCTGTAGAAGTAACTGTTGGGTAATTGGTATCGCCATCAATATAAAATTTGAATTCTCCTTCACCCCACCAATAACGTTGTAAAGCACAGACTTCAAAATAGACTCCTACAAAATGTCCAGGACCTTTTATAGAAGGTAAAATTACAAAATCATTTTGTTTTTGAGTATATTCTTGTCTATTCCAAGCAGCGTGAAAGTATGCGGCATCTTCGGGCACATCTTTGATAACATAATCAATACCATAAAAGAAACCGTCAATATCACCTGGATGTTCGTTTGTGATTGTAATTTTAGCGGATTTTCTAAACGGCATTGGAAAATAAGTGTTAAAGCCACCTGTTGGGTTAACAGTAATTAAAGCAGAATTAATTTCACACCGTTCACCAAAACCATTGCAGAAAAAATCACCAATAGGAACTTCAACTGCCGGCTTGTCTGCTCCGTCCCAATACATTCTCAAAACTACATCCCGCAGTACAAAACTACCTGCTGGTGTTGCATCAGCAATTGTCATCCAAATATGTCTAATTTCTCCTGCAGAATGAATATCAGCTATGGTTACAGTTTTTCCTTGAGGTAATTTAATGGAGCCATTGCCTTTGCGGCTGGGACCCAAGTCACTGGCACTCATTGCGGCTTTTCCCTTAGCGCCAGATAAATTTTCAGGTGATATTGTCCGATTTTCTTCATTTAAGTTAATTCGAGTTAAATCTGAAATGTTCATTTTAATTCTCCTTATTAGTCATTTTTATTTGGTTATAAATTTTATCAAGATTATAAAAGTACATTACTACAATTGATAATACAATCATAGCTATCGGTAACAAAATAAAGTTAGCCTTAATGGCAAAGATTGCTTTACCGGATTGAACATGATGCGGTACATATTGGCTCCAACTTAGTAAAATATTAACTAAAGGCAGTGTTACAACTAAAAATGAGAAAAGTCATTCTAGTCGTTGACATATTAGTTCTTTCAACCATATCTTTAGTCAGATTACTAAGTTTGACGATATCGTAATCTTTACTATTATGAAGAAACTGTTTATCAGTTACTTTTTAAGCTAAAAAATTATTCGGTTAAAATTCCTGAAGAATTACAATTAATTGGTTATGATGGTTTTCAAATGATGCCAAGCATTACACCCAGTCTTTCTTCAATAGTCCAGCCTGTTAAAGAAATCGCTCGATTAGCAGTCGATAACTTAATTAAATTAATTTTGCATAGCCGTGAAGTCGACAACATCGTTGTTCCCATAGCCTTTCGAGCTGCTCAAACAACTAAAAACATACAGCAAAATGAATTAATTTAAAAAGCACCAGTATTAGTTGAAATACTAGTGCTTTTAAACATTTTAAGTAGTTAATAGCTAAAGCAATGACTTAGCCCCTAATAATATAAGCAAAATACCAATTGTGGGTTTCATGTAACGAGTAATTTTAGTTTTGGCTAAAATCTGGGCCAGTCTGGGTGCAGTTATTGCACCTAATATGGCACCAATCATTAAGGGCAAGCCAGCAGACCAGTCTACCCGACCGTCAGCAATATGAAAAATCACGCCCGTAATGGTCATAAAAACTAAAACGTAAGTTGAAGTTGCAGTAGCTTGAAAATCTTGTAATCCTAACAAAAATAAGCCACCGATGATAACAGCGCCACCGCTCATGCCGGCTACGCCAACCATTAAACCCCCTAAAATACCATAAATTCCAGCTTCCATTCTGGCAAACTGCGTTTTCTTAACTGTTTCAGCGGTTTGCACTTTTTTCTTAAATAACATGTTAATGCCAAGCACTATTAGGACAATTCCTATTAGCCATTTATAAATTTTAGCGGGAATAAATTTTGATAGTAATGCGCCTATTATCACAGCAGGGATTGCCGTCATTAACATTTGATTACCTATTTTAGTATTTATTTGTCTTTGATGATAATAGCTAATTGCACCGATAATTAATGAAGGTAAAGCAGTCACTAATGAAGTTGAAGAAGCTGCTGCTGCATTTAAGCCAAACAAACCGGTCAAAATTGCCAAATAAATGGCTGCACCGCCACCACCAAAAAGAATAACAAAAGTTCCTATTACTAACCCTATTACTCCCAATAAAAAAATCTTCATGATGCTTAAACCCCTTCAGTTTTGCCCTATCTTGTGTTATAGTTACAATATGTAATTTTAATTTACAAATTGTAAAAGTCAAGCAAATAGGAAATTTAGTATGCCACGTCAAATTTTATCCAAAGAATTAATTATAAAAACCAGCATTAAATTAATTGAAAATAAAAAAGAAAATAATTTTGCAACGATCGCCAGAGAACTTGGTATTCAATCACAGGCTTTATATAATTACTTTCCCAATCAGTTAGCACTAAATTATGCTATAGTTGCTTGGTTAATTAATTTAATGACAGATCAGCTGCGACGAAATTTATTTGGTAAAGCCGGCATGACAGCAATTATTGATTTTGCAATGGAATTTCGCCAAATAGCTCTTAACCATTTTCATTTAACACAATTTGTTTTAAAAATGCCGCGGACCAATATGTATCCTGAAACTACTGCAGCTTTTAATGATCTAAAATCTATTTTTAATCAAATGATAGCAACAGAGTTTACTGACCCCAAAAGGCAACTACTAGCAAGCAGATGTATCAGAGATTTGGCAATAGGAGATATTGTCAATGTCGGAACAGGTTGGTTTGCGGATAAATCGTTACCTGCCGATAAAAGCTTTCGCAAATTGCTGAAGCAAAGTCTATACAAGATTGAAGAATAAAGATTCTTATAATTAAACTTTTACTTCAATACTATAGCAATAAAAAAGCGAGGCCTGAGCCTCGCTTTTGTGTTCCCGATATTTAAACTTATTCTACTGTTTGGACCCAGCCCTTTGGGCCTTTTTTATTACCGTACTGAATATCAACTAATTCATTGTAAAGCTTAGTTGTTACCGGGCCAGTTTCTGTTTCACTGTAGATAACGTGTTTTTCACCCTTGTAGGTAATTGAACCTACGGGGGAAATTACAGCAGCTGTACCCATAGCACCAGCTTCTTTCATGTTGAAAGCTTCTTCCAAAGTGATTTGACGTTCGACCGGGTTTAGGCCTTGCCACTTAGCGACTTCCAAAAGTGAGCGCTTGGTAATAGAAACCAAAATCGATTGTGATTTTGGTGTGACAAATTGACCTTCTTGGGTAATGCCGTAGAAGTTAGCACCACCAAATTCATCAATATATTTATGTTCACGTGGATCCAAGTAAAGACAATCGGCAAAGCCGTTCTTGTGTGCTTCAACGGATGGAAGCAAGCTACTGGCATAGTTACCTGATGTCTTTGCTTGACCAGTACCAGCATAAGCGGCACGGTCGTATTCACTAACAATGTAATCTGCAGGGTTCAATCCTTTAATATATGCACCAACTGGAACCGCAAAAATGCGGAAAGTATATTCGCTGGCTGCTTCGACACCTAAAACTTTAGATGTCCCCACCATAAGTGGCCGTAAATACAGGGTCGCACCACTGTCGTATGGTGGTACAAACTCTTCGTTAGCCTTAACAACTTGTTTTACTGCATCAACAAACCTATCTTCAGGGAAAGGCGGCATGGCTAACCGCTTCGCTGAAAGAGTAAAGCGGTGTGCGTTTTGATCAGGTCTAAACAGGTTGATTTTACCGTCTTTTCTACGATAAGCCTTTAAGCCCTCAAAAATTTCCTGACCATAATGCAGGACTTCTGCACCTTCAGAAAATGTCATGGTTGAATCTTCAGTCAGTTTTCCTTCCTGCCATTCACCATCTTTATATTTTGCCTCATAGCGATAAGGCAGATCTCGATACTTAAATCCCAGATTTTTCCAATCTAGGTCTTCTACTCGTTGTTTCATTTGAACTGTCCCCTATAAAAACTACATAAGCTAAAAATTTCTCTTTAGCTTTTAATATTAATTTAATTGTTAACTAATTTAAACTAATTTCTTTTTATTGTCAATAGTAAAACTTTTCTATCTTCCAATAAAATAATATGAATTTCTAATAATAAAACAAAAATGTATTTTTGTATGTGCATCTAGTTTCACGTGAAACTAATATATATACAAAAAAAGAGTCATCTCTTCATTGTGATATGACTCCCCAAATTTAACTTATTTCAGGGTTTATATCACTTTCGGAGGATGACTCTCGTTTTTAAAATTAGTCTTGTTTTACGTTATCTTTAGTTTCAGTATTTTGTTTTGCCGAAATATCCAAAACTGCGGCATCATTTAGGTAAACATGTTTATCATCTGCTGTAAACCTAACTGTCTTAGTGTCAGGCTCTTTCATCAATAATTTGGCAATTGGCGTTTCTAAATCTTGTTCAACGACTCTACGTAGAGGTCTTGCACCAAATTTCTTATCATAGCCTTTGTCTGCTAAGTAGGCTTTAGCTTCATTAGAGACTTCAACCTTAACACCTTTTTTAGCCAAAACATGTGCCATTTTATTCAAATAGATATCAATAATCTTATTCATATCATCTTTGGTCAATGAATTAAACGGGACAATAGCATCAAGTCTATTCAAAAATTCTGGTCTGAAGTAGGCCTCAAGAGCTTTAATCAGCTTATCATGATCAACTTTGCCGTCTTTTAATAATTGGTCAGAGTAGCCTGCATTAGAAGTCATGATTAAAATTGTGTCCTTAAAGGAAACCGTTCTGCCCTGAGCATCAGTTAAGCGACCATCGTCCATGATCTGAAGCAAGGCATTAAATACTTGTGGGTTAGCTTTTTCAATTTCATCAAACAAAATCAAACTGTATGGTTGATGACGAACTTTTTCAGTTAATTGGCCACCTTCACCATAACCAACATAACCAGGTGCCGAACCAATCAATTTATTAACCGCCATCTGATCTTGATATTCAGACATATCCAGTCTAATAAGATGATTTTCACCACCAAATAGTTGAATGGCTAATTGTTTAGCTAATTCCGTCTTACCTACGCCAGTAGATCCTGTTAGCAAGAATGTACCAGTAGGACGATCATTGTCTTTGAAAACTTGTTTACGGGCAATAGCATCTGTAATAACGTCAACAGCATTATCCTGATCAATAACTACTTTCTTTAATTTCTCAGCCAAGTCAAGATTCTTTTGTCCTTCACTTGCATGCAATTCACTCATTGGAATCTTAGTCTTAGCTTCGATTAAAGCGTAGATATCTTCATCAGTAACATGAGGAGTGGCAGCGTCATCCACATGACTAGCCTTATCACGCAAGTCTTCAATTTGCTTTTTCAACTCGCTTGCTCTACTATAATCTTCTTTTTTGGCAGCTGCTTCTTTCTCACTTTCAAGCTTTTTAATCCGTTTCTTTAAAGTTGCTTCGTCGCTTGGAATTGTATCAAGACCCTTTTTAGCACCTGCCTCATCCATTAAGTCAATGGCCTTGTCAGGCAAATAGCGTCCCTGAATATAACGTTGCGATAATTCAACTGCGAGTTTCAAAGCACTGTCATTATATTTTACGTGATGGAAAGACTCATATTTATCTTTTAATCCTTCCAAGATTTTAACGGTAACTTCAGCTGATGGTTCAGGAACCTGTACCGGTTGGAATCTACGTGCTAGTGCCGCATCATTTTCAATTCTGCGGTACTCACTTGTAGTCGTTGCACCAATTAAGTTTAAATCGCCACTAGCTAAAGCCGGTTTTAAAATATTAGCGGCATCACCGTTATTATTTTCAGAATCAGTAGAACCCGCACCAACTATATTATGTAATTCATCAATAAATAAAATAATGTTCGGATTCTTTTTTGCTTCGTCAATCACTTTCTTAAGGCGTTCTTCAAAACTGCCACGCAAGCTTGATCCTGCAACCATATCATTAATATTAATTGCAATAATATGCTTGTCCTTCATTTTATCAGGAACATCGCCTGCAGCAATCTTTTGTGCCAAACCTTCTACAATGGCTGTTTTACCAACCCCGGCAGGTCCAATTAATACAGGATTATTCTTCTTGCGCCGACTTAAAATTTCAATTACTTCTTGAATTTGTTCGTCACGCCCAATTACAGGATCATACTTATTCTTCTTAGCTTGCTCAACCAGATCAACACCAATTGGCTTTTGACCTTGTTTTTGTCCCACTTGTCCACCTTGATTCAAGTCTTGTGGAGAAATATTCATACTACTAGAGTAATGAATAGGAATAGCACCACCGTTGTCGTTAGTATTGTTGAAGAATGAATTGTTTAATTCGTTAAATAAATCGTCAAAATCGTTATCAAAATATGCCATATGCAAACACCCCTTTGATAGGTTATAAATTTGTAATTAGCACTCGCTGCGTTCGACTGCTAATTGCTTACATATAATATTATAGCAGGTTATCCACAGAAAGCAATAATTATGATTAACTTTTCCACAGATTTCCCGTTTTTTCCACAAAAGAAAAAAGCCTTGCTATAAAAGCACTAATGCTCTTTTTAAAGACTTTTCACTGCTATTTTTGATACAATTTAAATTGTTTTTGCAAATATTTACCAGTTAAACTATTAGATTTTTGCGAGATATCCACAGGTGTGCCACTTGCAATAATTTTCCCGCCTTGCATCCCACCTTTTGGTCCCATATCAATCATATAATCACTGTTAGCCATAATATCTAAATCGTGTGTGATTGTAATAATAGTTCCTTTTTGCTCAAGTAATCTTTGAAAAACATGCAAAAGAGTTCTGACATCTTGTGGATGTAGGCCAACGGTCGGTTCATCAAAAACAAATAATGTCCCTTTCTGTCTTTGATGGATATGACTGGTTAGTTTCAAGCGCTGTGCTTCTCCTCCAGACAAAGCTGGGGTAGATTCTCCCAAGTGTAGATATCCTAGACCCATATCATGCAAAGTTGTAATTGTTTTATTGATTTTTGGTTCGTTCTTAAAAAGTTTTTTGTCCAGCGCATCATCAACGGAATAATTTAAGACATCCGCAATACTTAAGTTATGCCATTTTACTTGTAAAACATCTTGGTTAAAACGGTGACCGCCACATACAGAGCATGTTTCAACCATGTCCGGTAGATATTGGATGTCAAGTGAAATGACACCGGTTCCGTTACATGCCGGACAGGCACCCTCTTTGTTATTGTAAGAAAAATGAGATGCGCGATATTTTAACTTTTTTGCTAATGGTTGTTTGGCAAAGAGTTTACGCAAATTATCCATAATATCAGTATAAGTTGCAACAGTTGACCTTTGATTTTTACCAACAGGTGTAGAGTCAACACTAATTACATTTTTAATAACATCATTCTTTAAATTTTTTACCCAATCAGGACCATTTTTAAGATTTTTTTGTGCTTTAAGTGCAGGAATGAGGGAATCAAGAATTAGGGTAGTCTTACCAGCACCAGAAAAGCCGGTAACAGAAGTTAAGCGATTAAGAGGAATTTGAGCATGAATATTCTTCAAGTTAAAGCGTTCGGTAACATCAAACTCAACTTTGCCATGTTTAAAAATTTGGTCAGCTTTTGCCTTGTGACGAACTAAAAGTGGTGCCTTACCAGTTAAGTAAGGACCAATCAGAGACTGCTCACTTTGCTCGATCTCACTGGGTATTCCCTGGGAAATAATCTCACCACCCCGGCTGCCTGAACCTGGACCAATTTCAATCACCCAATCAGCTGCCTTAATGATTGCAGTTTCATGATCAACTACAACTAAAGAGTTTCCTTGATTAACCAGTTCATGAAATATATCAATAAGTCCGGCCACATTATCAGGGTGCAAACCAACAGATGGTTCATCTAAGACGTAAAGCACACCAGTGGTTTCCGTACGCAAAGTTCTACCAAGCTGAATTCGTTGCAGTTCCCCAGTAGATAAACTGTCAGCCTGTCTATCTAGGCTCAGATAGTCTAGGCCTAATTTTAGCAGGGGCTTGACTTGATGCATCAATTCACCGGTTAAATTTTCTGCCAATTCTTGCATATCTTGTGGCAGGGAAGCTAAAATCTCACCCATATAATGGTTCAGTTCACCTAAAGTTAGCTGTTCAGCTTCAACAATATTTTTTCCAGCAACTAACTGCTGCCAGCGACTGGGATCAATGCGATAGCCTTGGCAGCGGGGACAGGTACTGAACTTATAAAAAGAGTTAATTCTTTGCAAGCCACGTTCGGATTTTGTAGTTTTGCGTGAATTAGCCACGGCATTATAAGCATTCTCATATAATGCATCTAAATGATATACGCGACCAGTGGAAGTTGGCAAATCAATCGGAACTTTACGCTCTTTTCCATGAAGTACAATTTCTTTTTCTTTAGCATTCAGCTCTTTATATGGAATATCAGTCCGTACCCCCAATTCCCGGGCAATACGCCACATCCAATTTCGTCCAGGAATTTGCCAAGTTGCCACTGCTCCATTTTCAAGAGATAAATTCTCATCTGCAATGATTTTACTATCATCAATTTTTTCAACTGTTCCCAATCCCTGGCATTTTTGACACGCACCATCAGAATTAAATGCAAAGTCTTCTGCACTAAAAGCATAAAATTGTATCCCGCATGTAGGACAAGTTAATCGCCCCATTGCTTCTCCAGTTAGATCCATGGCTTCAGCTATTTTAATGGTTGCTGGTACCCGGTGACCGTTTGGGCATACAGGTGAACCTAAACGGGAAAAAATCAACCGTAAGATGTTAAAAACTTCTGTTACTGTTCCTACCGTGGAACGAACTCCAGGCACAGCCGGCCTTTGCCTTAAAGCCAGTGCTGAAGGAATATGTTTCACTTCATCAACCTGTGCACGACCAACTTGACTAATACGTCTTCTGGTATAGGCTGCCAAAGAATCAAGATAGCGTCTTGCGCCCTCTGAGTACAAGATTCCCATCGCTAAGCTTGATTTGCCAGAACCACTTAATCCCGATATCGCTACAAATTTATGTAGGGGAATATCAACGTTGATGTTTTTTAAGTTATTCACCCTACCACCAATTACTTCAATTTTGGTCGGCTGTTTTTGATATTTCATTAATGCTTGCCCTTTCTTTTAGCCGGTTTTAACGGCTTTTCTGGCTTCTTTAATAAGTACTGCCGAATTGCCTGAATTACTTGCTTGTTCTGCGGCAAATCAGAGTGGTCTGCCTTTTCACCCGTAACTGTTATTGCAGTATAGTTTTTTACTTGTTTTTGAAAAATAAATTTACCTGCAGCTACACTTGATTCAGGTACAATACCATCAGATTCGTAGTTTTTACCACCAGAAAGAGAATAAACTTTTAGATTGGTTGGCAATGCTGAACGCTTTTTAATAAAATCAGCCAGCATTTGCGTTCTGTTATTAATGTTATTTTCAGTAAAATTATATGGTGTACCTAAAGTCATTAATTTCTTTATTTTGATATCGTTTGAATACTCAGAATAATAGTGTTCCAGCCAGTAAGTCCAAATTAAACCGCCGTTAGAATGACCAAACGCCTTAAAATTATTGAACTTATAATTTTGAATTAACGACTCAAATGCTACATTCAGCCACTCAGCTTGTTTTTTAATATTGGAATAGCCGTCTTTATTGTTATCAAATCCAATAATAATGAAGGGTTCTAGGTCATTTTTACCTATAGAGCCACTATAAGTTAATTTTGCTTCACGTGAAACTCTAATTTTTATTACACTATGCCGGTTAAGTGTCGTTTTATTAAGTTCATCAATTAACTGGTTAAAGCGCTCGGTAGTAGCACTTGAACCCGGAACCATAATTACAGGTGAAAGAAGCGATTTACTGAGTTCTGCTCGTGATTTATTATCTTTTTTCATCCAAAAAAAGCTGGGGACAGCAAGCATAATGATAATAATAATAACCAGGATTAACCATTTATAGTTAGGATTTTTATGCATTTTACTATTCCATCTCCTGATTTTTAATTCTTAATTCTATCTTTTCATTAATCTTAATTACAGGTAGTAATAAAAAGATATCCAATAAAAATAACAATAGTGTAAAGAACAGCGTCGCCCAGCTACCGTTGGTGCCAAAAAAGGAAACCAATAATCCCGGAGTCCCTTTTAAATTCTGGTAAACGCAAACTGGAATAATGTGTAAACTAATAACTGCTACTGCTATTGTCATATTAATAAGAGGAATTAAAACACTAGGTAATATAAAAACAGGATTTAAAATTAAAGGTAAGCCAACTGCAAATCCCAAGCTTGAACCAAAAGCAGCAGGCAACAAGTTAATTTTAGCATTTATTTCGTTTTCCCTGTTATCTCTTCTGATAAGTAGTAACACAATAACAGCCAAAACAACGCTCGCACCGCCCATTATGCCGTAACTGTTAATAAGTGAGCTGCCTAGGTATTTATACGGCACATTCCAAGAATTACCGTGTTTTAATGTATATGTTAAATTTTCTGCAGTAAAGGCGTTATTTACCATTCCTGTTAGAGAACGCAATGGGTACCCAATTCCAAGCCAATCCAAAAAAGTAATTACGGTTGTCAATAACAGCACCTCGCCAAAGTTATTAGTAGTCTGGACCCTGCTGACAATTTCATTAAAACTGGCGGAATTAAGTAATTTAAGCTGTAATTCATAAATTAAAATGCCTAAAAAAACACCTAATAATAATGAAACAGCGCTGGGTAAAACGGCATCCCCTGCTCTTTTTTGAATTACTTTTGTGCCCTCATATTCAACGTAAGAAAAGTCTTTCCCTAATAAATGAAATATTTGGCCCACACAGTATCCTACAATTAAGGCAATAAAAACTGCATTAATTTGTAACAAACTGGCTGTAAAAGGCATACGAGCATTACGGCCACTACTGGAAGCATATGAACAAAAAAGCATTATTAAGACTGCTGTTAGACCTGCCATGGTTGAATCCTTATGGTAAAGGCGTGCGGTGTAACGAGCCATAAAATAACTAGCATAGACTCCAAATACGCCAAAAGTAATTTCTACCATTCCTCGGCACACAAAAGAGCCACCATACCAAATGTGATCTGATAGAACTTTATCCAAATTGAAAATATTATAGATTAATCCGTTAGGTGTAAAGATCAAATCACCTAAAAGCTTAAAATAGGAGCCAACTACAGCAATTGGCATTAACATTGCCATAGTTCGTCTTGTTGCACGAAAAAAAGAAAATTCCTGCAGACGAGCTATAAAATTGATAGTAAATTTTGTCATTATTTCAAACCTTATTTTTAATTATTATATTTAAAAGAAAATAATACTCTAATTTTTTAATGCGAGCCATTTTTATCACCCATTATCTTTTTTATTATTAGTTATGAATAAAATGGTATAATGAAATTGTATTTTAAGAGGCGAGAACATGAGCAGAAAGAAAATCGAATTAACTGAAAAAGTGGCAAAACTAACAGATAAATATTTAGAAACTACTGATACAGAATTTAATGACCTAATCAATAAGGCATTAAAACTATATTTATTAGATCACTTAAGTTCCAGCCAAATCAAAGATGCGCTTAAAAAAACCGACAATTTCAATTCTGCGTATGCGGGAAAATGGTTTCAGGAAAGTATTGAGGATTTAAATAAATACTAAACTTTCTTAAAACAAAACTAAAAGAGCAAGACAGCTATTGCCTTGCTCTTTTAGTTTGTTACCAATTTACTTTTTTAAATAACGATCTCCGGCCAATTGACGGTAAAAATTAGCTTTAGTTGTTTGTTCATAAGGAATCAGCCAAATAAACCCAATACCTAAAGTAATAAGACATAATAGATACCAGCCAATAAAGCTTAAATTAAGTACGAACAATTCCCACTTATGACCAGCCATCAGCTGACGGCTTGCAGTAATTGCTGTTGTGGCATGTACCTCTTGTCCACTTTCCACCAAATCATTAACAATATATGGCGTCATAGCATAAGAATAGGATTTAATTAACCCGGGAATGAATAATAATAAAGTCCATAAAAATTGAAAAATAGAGCTAAAAAGAAAATTTAGAAATTCTGGAATAAAACGGCCATCAGTAAAAGTAGAAAAAATTCCCTTAAAAAAGCTTAACCTTTCTCCGCGAGCAAAATGCAAAAATGTTATCACCATGCTCAACATGAAAAAACTACCAATAAAAGTTAAACCATTATCAGGTCCTATTTGTCCTGCCCAAAATGCAGGCTTAAACAGTGAATCAATTGAGCCAGTTCCCATGACATCATTTACATTATTCGCAGTCTTAAGTGAACCATTTACTGCTGGTGCAGCAAAAAAGAAACCGACAAATAGTGTCATTACGATACCAATACTAATAGCCCAGCCCCAGTTATGACGAAGCCGATTTCTAGCTTCTAGTTTCAGTTCTGCTCTGTTCATAACTAATCTCCTTATCTAGTATATACTAATTACATTTTACTCTCGAATAATGGTATGTAGCAAAGAAAAGACAAAAAAAGCCTAGTTCCACCAACATCGGAACTAAGCTCACACAGTGTTTGTGTCACCACTACTGACCACATATAGAAATTTACATTTTCGCTACCGGAGAAAATGATTACTTCCCTATGGCGACACAACAGAATTTTAGCATGCAATTAACCAAAAAACAAGTTTTAGCCAATTATATTTGCACTGTAAGCCTTACGGCCAAGCAGTTCCAACATAATTTGATTTATTTGCCCTTTTAGTCGACCAAATCGACCTTCACGAGTTTTATTAGACTGAATAATCAGAATGGTTTTGGCATTATTAGTGCTACGCATGAAAGTATAATAGCCCTGTCCGGCTCCATTAGCCGTTTTGGTTTTCAGCTTAATATTGTTATAAAAGCCACCATTATAATAGGCCGGAGGGGCCGCTTGGTAAAGCAATTTGCGGCTCCTGCGGGTTAGTAAACTACCAGTCAGCAGATATCGTATTACTTTAGCCAAATCATGATTTGACATTACTACTGAGCCAGCACCTAACTCACTATGAGCATCCCTTAGGGCTGCTTTATGCTTAACTACATCATAGCGGCCTTTGCGATAAATCATACCCGGTACCAAATGACTGGCAATAATTTTGCCCGGCTTTGACCACAAAAATTCTGTTTGTTTCAACTTTAATGGTCTGACATAGGTGTCCTGGAATAACTGCTCATAGCTTTGGCCCGTTATTTTACTCATAATACCGCACAAGTAAACATAATTTAGCGAGCTATAGTGCCACTTATTTAACAAGGCGGGCTCAAAAACAGTGTTAACCGCATCATGTTGGATATTATCATTATCCGAAACAAAATGCTTTTGTCCCAGTCTTGCCCCTGGTTTAAGATCAAGACCAGCGGTCATTGCCAGCAGGTTTTTCAGCTTAACCTTCTTCGCTCCAGCAATTTGCGGATAAAATTTACTTAATTTATCCTGCAAACTTAACTTGCCCTCTTGCACTAGGTGCATGATAATTGCGGCAGTCATGGATTTTTGTACTGAATTAATTAGATAACTAGTGTCAGTGTTATTGCCTAAAGCATAGTTAAGCATTATCTTGTCATTTTTAATGACTAGAATTGAGCCCTTTATTCTGAGAGCATCAATTTGCTGGCGCACTATTTTCCTTTTAAAGATTCTTTTGAAGTGCCGTTTACCGGATTTTCATTTGTTAAACTAATCTGGTACGGCTTTTTTTGCCACTTTTTACTATAAAAATAGTTATGAATATTATAGTTATGCGGTACATTAGCTTGCGCCATAAACGGCTTTACTGCCCGGTCGACTGCTACCCAGCCGCGCCAACCTAGGTGAATCGTATCTTCCATGAAGTACTGTTCACCGCCGCGCTTAGACAAATCGGTGACGTTATCAAAGCCCTGACTGGCCAGCTGATACTTAATCTTGGAAACGGCCTTTTGATACATTTCCTGCGATAAGCCCGTATAATTAGACCACTTTTCATTGATCGGCGGGATAATGAATAACACATTGGTATGTTGCTTGGCAAACTGGTGCAACATCAGTTCAAAATCACTGTATTCTACTGATTTAGTGTAGTTAAAGTGCCGTTGACTGCCCTTCAATTTAACCAATAAACGTTTATTCAAGCGCCGCTTAAAAAAGCGGTTATTAATACCAAAGCTATTAGAATTAGTGTTAAGTTCAGCCTGCTCACTTGCTACCCGGTCTAAGGCCTTGACTGAATAAGTAGCCGGCAAAAGTTTAGCCTGCTTATTGATCTTTTTGATGCGGTCTCGTAATTGAAAGGTACTAAAGAACTTGTCTTCATTGTTAAGTATGCGCCGCTGGTTCTCCAAGTAGAAACGTTGAAACCCGGTCAGCTGCTCTCCTCGGGCAGCTCTTCTCATTCCCAGTTTAATAACGCCTTTCACTTCCGGCATCTGCAAGAAACGTTTAGCCGCATAGCGGTTAGTTATACTGGTTTTCTTGCTGTTTAAGAGAAAATTGCAGGCCTGCAGCGGTGAATAATACAAGGCAAAAGCATCTGGATTTTGCCCCTTCTTGGTAAACCATTGCGGTGAAACAATCACCACGGCTTTTTTACCCTTAAGCTGTTTTGACGTGCCCTGCATCTCTAAAAAATGTGCCAAAGACTGGCTACCCGGGCCACCTAACAAAAACGGCCGGTAATCGCGGTGATATTTTTGCGCAATTACACTCGGGTGCAGGGGATCAAGTCGTGACAGTTCACTTGACCCGTAAAAAGGCACGTAGTCATCTTTAAAGGCATCCTGTTTCATCAAAGAGCCTTTAAAAATGGTCGTGGTCTGGGAATTAGCTGCTTGATAAATGGCACCTTGCGAAAATGTCCGCTCCCACGGCATTAAAAAGATAACCAGTAACAAGATGGCGGCGCAGAGCACTGGGCCAAATATCTGCCACAGCCGGCGTTTGTTACTCATTTTCTAAATTTTCCACCTTTGCCACAATTTTATTAGGCGTATCCCATTCGTTTCTATCAAATTCAGAAACTGGTACATCAATTTGAAATTTTTCCTGTAAATTTAATAGCATTTGGACACTAGCCATTGAATCCATTAAGCCGTTGGCAAAAATATTTTCATCCATTCTGTCTGCTAAATCTTCACCAGTTAAATCTTGTAAAATTGCTAAAACTTCTTTTTTGGTATCCATTGTAAAAAACTCCTTAGATAAAATTCTTGCTTACTTCCAGCCAAACCATAGTTGACTGAGAAAACCTGAGAATATCAGGAAACTAAAACAAACTACATTGAAAGTGACAAAGATAGCCAGCCATTTGGTGTATTTATTTGATGGCAATTTGTCTTTGTGCTTCTTCTTAAACCGCAGCCAGCAATCATTGATGATAATGGCCACAGCATGAAACAATCCATAAACAATATAATACCAGGTCAGCCCGTGCCAGAAACCCATCACCAGAAACAAGAGCAAGTATGCTGCTTGTGACAGCCGAACAGGATTCTTGAACAGCTTTTTCTTCATGGCGAAGAAGGTAAACCGCATGTAGATGTAGTCCCGAAACCAAAAGGACAAAGTCATGTGCCAGCGGTTCCAGAATTCTTTAATATTTTGTGAAATAAACGGCTTATTAAAGTTCATTGGAGTGTGAATACCCATAAAATAGGAAATTGACACGGCAAATAAGGAATAACCGGCAAAGTCAAAGAACAAATACATACTGTAGCAGTACATATAAGCCACTAACCACCAAGAAAGTTTTAAACCGCCATTGGCAGTACCTGTGATCAAGGCAGCCCTGGTAATTCGCGGCAGCCAATATGTACCAAAGAACCAGCCCAGAACAAATTTATAGAGAAAGCCCTGAAACAAGTAACGGGTTGCAAGTTCCAAGTCATTTAAATATTGCTCACGCTTAGGAACAGCATCACACTCCTTGGCAAATCTGCGATAGCGATCAATTGGGCCTGAGGAAATGGTGGGAAAGAACAAGAGAAAGCGTAAATACGTTCCCAGATTAAGTTCTTTAATAGCACCATCACGCACTTCCATCACAACCTGCACGGTCTTGAAAGTAAGATAGGAAATACCCAGAAAGGCCAAGACTCCTGGAATTTTAGCTTGCGGGAAAGCAGTCTGCACTTTGACTAAAATCAGCGGCACAATTGCTAAAATTACCGCTAGGTAAAAGACCCAGGTTTTATTTGAACTGTTTTGGCGCTTGCGATAATAGAGATAGCCATAGGAAACCAGGAGCTGAAACAGAATATAAATGATCAGGCTAACGCCCTGTTGCCATTTTTCGCCATCAAAAATGAGAAATAAAAAAACTAACGAGAACACAACTTCATAGATTTTGAAGCGATGCCCCCAATACAGCCCGATGATAATGGGGATTAAGCCAATCATCAAATACACAAAGTAATGCGGATTGGAATAAGGCTGTAAGTTAATGAAGTTAAAGTTCACTACTCGTTGACCTCCTTAATGACGGCCTTAATGTCAACTTTGCCATTTTGTGAGACTGGTAATGTTTCACGGTAAACATAACGTTGCGGAATCATATATGGCATCAGATCCTTAGCTAAATCATCCCGAATCATTTTGGTAATTTCTGCTTCGGAATATTGTTCTTTAACACCATCTTTGAGTTTGATTTCCGCTACAATCTGCTTAACCGTATGGTCCTGATTATATTTAGGTGCAGCTACACCATGATCAACCAGTTTATTCATACCGATATAATGGTTGATTTCTTCCAGCTCGATGCGGTAGCCGTTGAATTTGATCTGGAAGTCAATCCGCCCGCGATAAAAGAGCATGTCCTGGTCGAAGAAACCTTCATCGCCTGAACGATGACTGAGATATTGGTCACCCGGCTTTTTAAAGAAAGCCTTAGCAGTCTTCTCCGGATTATTCATATAACCCTTAGATGTACTTGGGCCAGTAATAATGATTTCACCTTCATCAGGCTGATCACCTTTAGTTTTGTCAATAGTTATTTTGGTGTCCGCTTTAACCTTGCCAATTGGCAAGCGGTCATATTTCTTTAAAATTGCATCTGTAATTTCCACTTGGGTGACTGCAACTGTTGTTTCGGTAGGTCCATAGGTGTTAAAAATGCGTGCCTGAGGAAATTTCTTTTTTAGCATAACTACTTCATTGTGGGGCAATTCCTCACCACAGAACAAAAAGTGAGTCAAGTTTGGGTGATGATCAGCAGTAAAAGTTTTATCCAAAAAACACATTTGCGCAAATGACGGAGTTGAAACCCAAACGTTAAATTGTAATTGGGGCAGAGTCTGAAATAATTGAGCAAAATTTTGTGTTACTTCATGTGGTAAAGCCACTAACTTCCCTGCTCCAACTAAAGCCGGATAAAGACTCATCACTGAAAGATCAAATGAATACGGTGCTTGGGACAAAAATGCTGGATGCTGAGGCAGATCAAAGTCTGTCATTTCCCAGTTAATAAAGCTAAGCAGATTATTATGACTAATCTGCACGCCTTTAGGTTTGCCACTGGTGCCCGAAGTAAAAATAATGTAAAAGTTGTCATCACCTTGGACAAAATTTGCAGGATCGGGTTCATAATTTCCCTTTTCCACATCTTTAGGATGTACAACCTTAATAGGCGGTAAATCAATTTCTGGCAGATCATCAATTGCAAGAATTGCTTCAGATTGAGAAACTTCCTGAATCATGACTATTCGCTCTGCGTTGGAGTAACTGGCAATAGGAATATAGGCATGACCTGATTTAACACAGCCCAAGAAGCTGGCAATCATTTCAAAATCCTGACCGCCCCAGATCATAACGGGACTTTGCGGTGAAAGTCCTAAACCAGCAATTTTATGAGCCCATTCATCTGAGCGTTTTTTGAGATCACCATAGGTATTAGTTTGACCTAAATAGTCATAGGCAATACGTTCAGGATCCGCTTGAGCAACTTCATCAATTTTTTTTATTACATTTTCAATCATGATTTGTACCAGCTTAAAATTCGTTATAAATAAAGTGAACAGAAGTCAGCCCACTGTATTGATATAAATAAATTAACACCATTAAAATGACACAATAGATAACTGTTGTTAAAATGAACTTCCCAATACGTTTTCCACGTGAATCATTTTTCTCTTTTTTAGCCATAATTTCATATCTTTCTCAATATTAACAAAATGTACTATCGAATATAGTACTACTAAAGTTTTGTCACCCAAAAATCCACCTCAAATTTTTACCAAATTTAAATATTTTCCCATTTCGTCCGTTTATCGTTCGTCGTTCAACTTGCGACAATCATTATAAGCAAAACAAAGCGGAATTAAAATTATGAATGAGCCAAACAGTATAGTAATTATTAATAAGATAAAAAGATTAGTTGGCTTTAACCAACGCTCACTCTCTGCGGTAGTTAAAATATATGTGGCAAATAAAACAGTAAAAATTAGTTCCCCTAAAAACGTGTAGGCCAATGCACCTTGACCAATTAATTGATATAGTCGCAGCCAGACGCTTGCCGGAAGTAAACAAAGCCACCCAGAAAAGCGTAACCAGAAAGTGATTTTTTTACGATAATCTTGTCTACTCATTTTTCTCCTTAAAATCTCAATTATCCCTTTCAAATAGAGTAAACCTAATTATAACAATGAGTTTTGTAACAAACAATTTTGTAGCAACCGAAATTTGTATTTTGTCATTTTCGTCATACTTTTTTCACATTTTATAGTTATACTATAATTGTGATATAGAAAAGATATATATCTTTTCTATATCATACTCAACTTTTTGTTTTTCATTCATACTCCTCCAAGTATAATAATGAAAAAACCGAAATGACTTTACAGGTCATTTTCATATCTATCCCTTTCGACTCACGTGCATTACGTGAGTTTTTCTATACTCTTAAACAGTTCTAAAGAAATTCTTTACTCTTTTATAAGAGATTTTCTACCTTAACTTCATAATTTAGAGATATCATTTTAAATGTAGTAAGCAATAGCAATGCTTACTACCATACTCCCACTTTTTTATTTCATTCATTCTTACTCCTTCAAAGTAGATGAAAACTAACAGGCTCGCACACCTTGCGAGCCTTTTTTCTTTGTTATAGGATTAATTTAGTTATTTATTACTTATCAATATGAGAGGTCTATATCTAATGTTTTCACCCACAATAAAACACTTACTGGAAGAAAAATCAGGTTCATTCATTATTCCTGCTTCCCGTATTGCATTTGTCGAAGATGACAATCCTTTGTACCATGCCTTTATGATTTTAACTCGCGTTAAATATTCAAAAATTCCAGTCCTTGACCGCGAAAGCCGTGTAGTTGGCCTACTAAGTTTAGCAATGATCACAGATAAAATGATGGAAACAGATGATATTTCTCTTGAACCATTAAATCAATTACAAGTACGCGATGTAATGCAAACCGAGTTTGACAAAATCAACTTTGTGCAAACTACCCTGGAAACACAGCTTCATTTACTAGTTGACAATGCCTTTTTACCCGTCGTTGATGACTATGACGTTTTTCAAGGACTACTGACAAGACGCGAATGGATTAAAGCATTTAATTACATAGCGCACAACTTTGAAAAGGAATATAAAGTTACTCCAATTACTAAAAATAAGCAATTATGAGATATACTGTAAATTTATAATTATTTATTACATTTTTTAGTGTACTTTACTTCAAATTAAGCTATAATATAATTAGCTAGGGAAATCTAGGTTTTATTTGGTAATCCAGCTATTTAGTTAGTACAATGTGAAAAATTGATTTTGATTTTGTGTTATTTTGTAGACATATACGCAATTACAATATTGACATCCCTGATCTTAAAAAATTAAATAACGCTTTGCTAAATTAGTTAATAAAAATTAATAGATATTTCTTGAATAATTAGAAAAGAAGAGCACTAATATGGCAAGTAAAACAATTTCTGCGCAATTGACATTTTTGATAAGCGCAATTATAAAAAATTGGACTTACCCAAATGATCAAGAGCTATCACTAAAAGACAGAGCTGAGTTGGTTTCTCAACTAAAAAATTTGACAAAGAGCCCAGATAGTATGGACGAGGCTGCTAAAATCACTGATGCTTTTTACAAAGATAAAATAAATAAGCGGCTTAAATCAATAGATTCCAACTTTTCGTGGATTTTTATAATTTTGCAGCATGAATTGGTGTCTGCTTCGCGCTTACACGCTCTTCTCCTTGATTTAGCCAAAGAAGAACACTTTTCAGAAAAGGGAATTGCAAAAATTAACCAGTATTTTGCAGAAACTGATGATTATGGTGATAATGATGACTTTATTACAATGTCTTCCTCCGATTTGATTGACTCATTAGGACGGACTAAAATTTTCCACATTCATCCAGCTAAAGATGAATACAAAACTTTTAATGTTAAAAAGCACACAGCGAGAACTACACCCAAGTCAATTAAAGCAGAGAATCAAGCAAATAAGATCATTAAGTTAAAAAACCACTAATTAAAAGAAGCAGTCAGATGACTGGCTTTTTTTTTACCTAAAATTTAGCACTAATTTAGAATAAGTCTAAATTAGTGCTAAAATAGAGGTATATTTCTTTTTGTTGGAGGCATAATGCATGAGTTTTAAACGTCAGTGGAAGTTTTTTTGTGTTTTAGCTATCGGAATAGTAGCTTTTATTTGCCAGTTTGGCTTAAAAACAAAAAGTCTTTTTCAACTGGGAAGTTTACAATTTCCAATTGAAACTATCCTAATGGATTTAGTCGGTGTTATAATGGCATATTCCTTGATCACTGAAATAGTTGGCGACTTTAAATCGGGACGGTACGGTGTTGATATCTTAGCTGTAATAGCTGTCGTTTCTACTATTCTAATTGGTGACATTTGGGCTGAATGGATGATTCTAGTTATGATGACTGGTGGGCAAGCTTTAGAAGATTACGCCACTGGTCAAGCAGATAAGGAACTCCGTTCACTTTTAAACAATTCCCCTACTATTGCCAACAAAATCAGCAATCAAAAAATTATTTCGGTAAATGTAGAACAATTAGCAATTGGCGATCACATTCTAATTAAGCCTGGTGAACAGGTACCAGTAGATGGAAAAGTCATTAAAGGTGAATCCACTTTTGATCAATCTTCTTTAACCGGTGAATCGGTACCAGTTGCCAAAAATCCTGGGGATCAATTAATGTCCGGTTCAATTAATGGTAGTGTTGCTGTTGAAATGGCTGTTACTAAAAAAGCTAGTGATTCAGAATATCAAACAATCGTTTCATTAGTTAAATCTTCGCAAGCGCAGCCGGCTAAATTTGTCAAAATGGCTGATCGCTATGCTGTTCCTTTTACTATCATTTCCTTAGTAATAGGACTCGCGGCTTGGATTCATTCCGGTAATCCAATTAACTTCGCAGAAGTTATGGTTGTTGCTTCGCCTTGCCCATTATTAATAGCTGCGCCTGTGGCATTAGTATCTGGCATGAGTTCCATGTCTAAACACCATATTATTGTCAAATCTGGTCCCACATTGGAACAACTAGCAACAGCAAAAACTTTTGCCTTTGATAAAACTGGTACTTTGACGGAAAATCAACTGGTAATTGATGAAATCATTCCTGCTGATAATAGCAGTTATAGTGCAGAAACTCTACAAAGCTACGCCACTAGTGTCGAACAACAATCAAGCCATATTATTGCCAATTCACTAGTTAAAGTAGCGGATAAAAAGCTCTTAAAACCGGCTACACAAATAAAAGAGTCAACTGGTCAAGGAGTTAGTGGGATAGTTGAAAACCATTTAGTCAAGGTGGGCAAACTGAGCTACATTAAACCAGAAGATAATTTTCAAAAAGTGCAGGAAACCAATGCTACAGCTATTTACATCTCAATCGATAATAAATACGCCGGCTGTATCACATTTAAAGACCAAGTTAGACCAGAAAGTGCGCAGACAATTAAGCGTTTAAGGCGCCAAAGCAATGCTCATATTATGATGTTGACAGGAGATCATAAAGATGTTGCAACTAAAATTGGCAAGGCGCTTAATGTAAAAGATATCCGCTATGAATTATTACCAGCAGAAAAAATAGCTGCGATTAAAAATGTAAAGAAAGAAAATCGACCAGTTGTGATGACTGGTGACGGAATTAATGACGCACCTAGTCTGTCTGCTGCTGATGTTGGTATTGCAATGGGAGCCAAGGGAGCCTCAGCTGCCAGTGAAAGTGCAGATGCTATTATTATGGTAAATGATTTATCTAAAATTAATGATGCCGTAGCTATTTCTAAGCATACGATGAAAGTCGCTAATATTGATGTATTAACGGCTATCACAATAGTAATTATTATTGAATTAATTGCATTTACTGGTGCTATTCCCGCATTTTGGGGCGCTATTTTACAGGAAGTAGTAGATATGATTTCAATTAGCTTGGCACTTTTAGCTAAAACTACGCCTAAAAACCCAGAACAAACAGGAATCAGTAAAACTACGAATTAATGAAAAATTTTTCTATTTAAAAAGCCTGATAAATCTGCGTTTACATGAGACGCAATTTGTCAGGCTTTTTATATGAACCCCAAGGAATTAAAAATCATATGGGATAAAATTGAATAACGTAAATCCTTGCTGGTAGTGTAAACCCATGCTAACACACAACCTAAGGCCCAATAAACGAGTAAATATTTAGTTAATCCAGGATCGTGAGCGTAACCAAAAGTAAGTCCACTTAGCAGTATGCCCGACCATTTATTACTACTTGTGTTTTTATTGAAAAAAGCATTAAAAAAAAGTCCGCGAAAAATTATTTCCTCAAATATGGGTCCCACAATAATAACCATTACAGGAAAAAAGTAACCTGCCTGATAAGAAATTTGATCAAGAAGTTTCTGATTAGTAGAAGTTTGCTCCGTATTAAAGCCTAAAGCCAATTGAATAGTTGCACTGACAAAAATCAACATTACTGCCCCTAAAAGAGACAGCAATACTTTTTTAACCTGCCAGTGTGGTTTACTATTATAATTTCGCTCGTTACTACGCCTTAACTGCAAGCAATAAAAGTAAAATACTAATAGCAGAGCTATAACAGTAATCATAGCAGTCAACAGTACAAAAGGAATATTTCCTAAGCCCAATGATTTTCTCAACCTGTAAGGATAAAAATAAAACTGCTGTACAATCGTATAAAGTATAAAAGCGAGTATTATTGTAATTATATTGCCTAGAAAATAGAAAAACTTTTTCATCTATTACACCCCTTTCTGACTAGAATAAAAGTAAATCCTTAACTAATTTTACACAGTATCTCAGTAACAATAGAACTTACCTGTATTTGTCGTTAACGCGCACATATTACAATCAGATTGGCAGTTATTTCCCGGGAAATAACTTTTCTTATTCTAGCATACTTTAATTTACTAGGACTTTTTATACATATTTATTATAATAGACTTATCTCTAGAGCAAAGGCAGGGTATTATGATTAGACTTTTTGAGATCTTAAACCAGAATCGGTCATTTATAATTCTTTCACTTATTATGCTGGCAACACTCACCGTTTTTTTAGTTTCCTGGTTGAAAGAGCCTCGGAGATTACTTAACGGTATTCTTTTCACAGTCTTTTTGTTAACATTCGGTGTTTGGCTCACAGTAATGATTCTATCTACGAGCTTAAGGCCGCTCATTTTAACATATGAAATTCTAGTAGTTTTATTTGTAGCCGCAATTACTATGATGGCTGCCTTTTCCTGGCTGTTTTTCTTATGGAATGCATATATTGTCTGGAAACGCGAAAGTCACACACTGTCAAACTTATTAACACTCTTTATTGGTATCGGGATAATAGTCGTGTGGTTAATTGCACTAATTGGTCCGTTCAGAAACATGCCATCATGGGTTAGAATTCTCTTGTATGCACCAACAGCTGTTTTCGATTATCTGCTTTTTGTTGCTTATAACTTTTTAGTAAATTTGACTTTCTACCAAATTGTACCTAGACAATATAACCAAGACTATTTAATTGTTTTGGGTGCCGGTTTGTCGCAAGGTGAAACAGTTACACCACTTTTAGCTAGTCGTATCAATCGTGCAATTGAATATGCTCAAAAGCAGGTTACTAAGGGAAGAAAAAAGCCTAAGTTTATTATGTCCGGTGGTAAAGGCGGAGACGAAAAAGTTTCTGAAGCACAGGCAATGACTGAATATGCAATCGCTCGTGGAATTGAGCCTAGTGATATATTACTAGAAGATAACTCCAAGAATACCTACCAAAACATGAAATTTTCGGCTGAGGTTGCCGCAAAAGATTTTGGCAGTAAAAATTACAGAGCAAAATTTTTCAGTAATAATTATCACATTTTTAGGGCTTCTCTTTACGCTAAAGCTGCTGGGCTGAATGCCAACGGCGTAGGCTGCTATACCCGTTTTTATTTTCTGCCCAATGCAATCGTGCGTGAATTTGCTGCAGTTTTGCTTTTAAACAAGAAACGGCATATTATCGCTATCCTATTAATTGTGTTATTCTTTATTATCTATGCTTTATTTGATTTAACTGGACTTATTCATTAAAATAATTATCTTCTTTTGGCTTTGCTCTTTCATAAATGTTAAACTATCTGTTATTAATTAATTATTAAAAAGAAAGAGAAAAAGACATGTTACAATTAAAAGATTTGCACAAGTCATATCATGTCGGTGATACGGTTACGCATGCACTTGATGATGTTTCCATATCATTTCGTAACCAAGAATTTGTCGCAATTTTGGGACCTAGTGGGTCTGGTAAAACCACGCTATTAAATGTCATTGGCGGACTTGATCGCTATGATAGTGGAGACTTAATTATTAATGGTAAATCCACTAAAAATTTTAAGGAAACTGACCGGGACGCTTACAGAAATAATTCTGTCGGCTTTGTTTTCCAAAACTATAACTTAATTTCACATTTATCAATTATTGCTAACGTCGAATTGGGAATGAATTTATCCGGGGTTTCCGCTTCTGAGCGTCATAAGCGAGCTGTAGATGCTTTAACCCAAGTTGGCTTAAAGGATCATATTTCTAAAAATCCCAATCAACTATCTGGTGGTCAAATGCAGCGTGTCGCAATTGCACGAGCTTTGGCTAATGATCCTGATATCTTACTGTGTGACGAACCGACCGGTGCTCTTGACACTGAAACATCTGAGCAAATCATGAAGCTGATTAAAAAACTGTCAAAAGACCGCTTAGTAGTTATGGTTACACATAATCCCGATCTAGCTCAGGAATATGCCACCCGAATCGTCAATTTTCAGGATGGTAAAATTTTAAATGATTCCAATCCCTTTAATCAGGAAGAAGAAAAAGATACTTTTAAGCTGAAACGGACAAAAATGTCGTATTGGAATGCCATCAAGTTAAGTTTTACCAATATTATGACTAAAAAAGGCAGAACAACTTTGACAGCCTTTGCGTCAAGTATCGGGATTATATCTATCGCAGTTGTTTTAGCCTTATCTAATGGCTTTCAAAAGCAGATTGATACAACGATGAGTAAGGCACTAGCCAAATATCCCGTTACCATCAATCAAACCGCCACCGATGCTTCAAGTATCGAAGATCGTAACGAATCCGATAAGAATGTCAAAAATCGGGGCTATTTAACTGTTGAAAAAGATAAGATGCAGGAAGCAACTCATCAAAATAAAATTAGTCAGAAATACGTTAATTACGTCAAAAAAATAAATCCTGATTATGCTAACAATATTTCCTATCAGCGAGGGATTAACCTCAATTTGCTCACTCGCAGTAAAAATAAAATCAAACGTGTCCAGTTTTCCCCTATTTCAGCTAGTTCAGATAGTTCTCAAGCAGCTGCCCAAATGCGTATGCAAGCAATTAGTGCTACTGGGTTAGGCTCATCAGTATTTCCTACCACACTTAATTCTGGTAAAAGTAATTTTCTGAAAGAAAATTATCAACTTTTGTCTGGAGCGTGGCCGCATAAAGCTACCGATTTGGTCTTAGTAACAGATAATGAAAATAAACTAAATATTAATATTTTGAAAAATTTAGGTTTCAAAGTTAAAGCTGACGAAAAAATAAAGTATCCCAAATTCGTTGGTAAAACCTTCAAAATTGTCGCCAATAATGACTATTATCAAAAATTGCCGACCGGTATGTTTATTCCACAAAAAATCAGTAATTCTATGTACAATAATAGCAAAACTAAGCTTCGGATTGTAGGCATTATCAGGCCAAAAGACCAAAATTCTATGGCACTTTTGTCATCAGGAATTGCCTACAGTGACCAGTTAACACAAAATATTATCAATAAAAATAAAGCTTCAGAGATAGTAAAAGCACAAAAAAAGACTACTCAAAATGTCATGACTGGTCAAAGTATGAATTCCCAGGAAAAGAAACAAATGATACAGTCAATTGGTGGTTCCACCGTACCGACTAGCATGATGATTTATCCCAACGATTTTGATGCCAAAGATAAAGTACTTGATTATTTAGATAAGTGGAATCGTGGTAAAAAGAAAAAAGATAAGATTATCTATACTGATATGTCAAGCGCTGTTACTTCGATGACTGGCGGCTTGCTTAACGGTATCACTACTGTCTTAGTTGCCTTTGCCGCAATTTCTTTAGTAACATCAATGATTATGATTGGTATTTTAACTTATACTTCTGTTTTAGAAAGAACTAAGGAAATAGGAATCTTAAAGGCACTGGGTGCCCGTAAAAAAGACATCACCAGGGTATTCGATGCCGAAACATTTATTTTGGGTGTTTTTTCCGGTGTTTTAGGTGTATTCATTGCTTGGTTGCTGGTCTTCCCTATTAATAGTCTTCTTTACTCAATTACTGACTTAAGTAATGTGGCACAACTTAACCCTACGCACGCCCTGATATTAATTATTATCTCAACCATTCTAACTATGATTGGTGGCCACTTGCCAGCGCGGATGGCAGCTAAGAAAGATGCAGCAATTGCACTAAGAAGTGAATAAAAACAGTATTTTAGAGTTTACTTATTTTTTGTTACATGTGAAACAAATATAGGTAAGCTCTTTTTTTGCATAATTTTAAAGTAATATCTATTGCCGCATCCTGTTGACAAATTGGCATATACCAATTTATAATTAACTTAACTAATATGGAGGCGTAAATAAAAATGAAAATTATTATCACAGAAGATAAAGCCAGTGGCAGTAAGAAGGCTTTTGACTTATTTAAAGATAGCATTGCTAATGGCACTAAAGTAATCGGTTTGGCAACCGGCTCAACTCCCGTTACTTTATACCAGCAATGGACCGAAAGTGATTTGGATAACAGCAATTTAATTAGTATTAACCTTGATGAATACGTTGGCTTAACTCCCGATAATGACCAAAGTTATCATTATTTTATGCAAAAAAATTTGTTTGATAAAAAGCCTTTTAAACACTCATATGTTCCTGATGGAATCAAAGCCATTAAGGATCCCGAAGGCGCTTCAGCTGACTACAACAGAATAATTGCAGAAAACCCAATTGATCTTCAACTATTAGGACTAGGTCAAAATGGTCACATTGCTTTTAATGAGCCTGGAACTTCATTTGATTCTGTTACCCACGAAGTACAACTAACTGAGAATACCATCAAAGCTAATTCTCGCTTCTTCAACAACATTGACGATGTTCCTAAATCAGCTATTTGCATGGGCATTGCAAATATAATGTCTGCCAAAGAAATAGTGATTATGGCTTTTGGTGACAATAAGGCTGATGCTGTGCAAAAGATGGTTGAAGGTCCAGTTACAGAAGAAGTACCAGCTTCAATCTTACAAAAACACCAAAATGTTACTCTTATTGTTGATCAAGCAGCAGCAAGCAAATTAAGTTCAACAATACATAAGTAATTAACTGATATTAAGTTAAAAAGGGCGGTGCATTAAAACACCGCTCTTTTTGTGTGCAATTTTACAAACTGTTATTGTATACATATGGTGCATATTATTAGTCTGTTAAAATAATCAGTATTATTATTAAGATGAACCATGAGAGGATGGTGATAAGTTGAAGAGGAGTAAAAAATGGCTATTGGTATTAGGCATGTTATTACTATTACCTGTGCCTTGTTACTTAATATGGGAAACCAGTAGTTTTTGGCAAAAGTATTTAAAGATTAAATTGCCGCATTTAGGTGCTCTTAATCCGATATTTGCCTGGTATTTAATTGGTATTAATATAATTGTTTTTATAATACTAATTGTTAGTTTAATTGTCATCCTATTTTGGCCAGTCCAGAGAAGCTTTAATTTAATTCATAAAAGTGATGGTCAAGTTAAAGTTACTTCAAAAGCCATTAACGGCTATGTAATGAATTCACTTGCTGACTTGCCTTACTTAAACAATGCCAAAGTTAGTTCTAAGTTAACAGGCCACCGAATTAAAATTAAAATCGGTGGTGACTTGGGTCCTGGTGAAAACATTGCTGCCCTGCTTAACGACTATCTTGAAGAATTAAAAAAGAACCTGAAGCAGTTGCTAGGAATTGAACAAAAACCAAAAATTAAAATCAAGTTTATCAATTATCACAAAGGAGATAAACCTGAAAGGCGCGTTCAATAAAGGAGGTCAAAATGAAAGAAGAATATAAAAAATACCTCCCAGAAATAAGCGGTGCCGTAATTGGCGTGTTACTGGCATTTTGCTTTTTGGTACTGGGATTTTTCAAAACTATTTTCGTCATTGTAATGTTGGTCTGTGGCTTTTTAGTTGGACATTACTGGCCAGTATTCAAAAAAATGTTGCAGAATAAATAACTTATTTAAGGAGTATATATAATATGGTACAATCAAGTTCAAATCAAAGTAGTTCAAAGCCTGAAGTTAAAGGCGATTTAAAATATGATTCAAAAGTAATTCAAAAAATCGTTGGCATTGCTTTATCAGATATTAAAGGTTTATTAACTGTCAACGGCGGCTTTTTCTCAAATATTGCCGATAAAATTGTTAACAGTGATGATGTTACTTCAGGCGTAAATGTTGAAGTTGGTAAAAAGCAAGTAGCTGTTGATATTGAGATCGTTGCTGAATATGGCGTTGATATTACCAAGTTATACGATCAAATTAAGCAAAAGATCCAGGAAAAAGTCAAAGAAATGACTGGCTTAGATACTGTTGAAGTCAACGTTACTGTAGTTGACATTAAAACTAAAGAGCAACACGAAAAAGATTCTGTCAGCTTACAGGACCGTATCACCGGTGCTGCTCATGACACTAAGGATAAAATTACCGATCAAAAAGACAAGGTTCAAGATAAAGCTGAAGAAAAGAAAAAGGAAACTAAAGAATCTAGAGTTAAATAATAAACATAATTTTGATGTTAACCCTAAAATTTGGATACTTTATTAGTTGTTAACTAAGGATTAATTGCCGATATTCAATCGGAGTTAGTCCTTTTAGTTTGATTTTAATTTTATCTTGTTTAGATAATTTAGTCATAAAAATAACCTCCAAATTTGTCCTAAATTTGGGGGTCATTTCATAACTTTACTGCCTTTTATGAATTAATGAAATTAACCGTAATATTGATCCTGGTCTAAAGCAGTTTCATCAAAATTAACTATCATAAATTCATAGTTTGAAAAACACTCCATCCAATTGTTAAAATAGTCGTTCTCTTTTTTTAGCGACTTACTATTTTCTTCTCCTTCTATTATAAAAGGCTTTGAACGTATATTAAAATTTGCATGTATTGCACCCAGCAAATTCAATAAACACAAGAAATCCTTTGCTGAATCCACACTTACATGAAAAGATTTAAACGAGTTATTATTTTCGCCAAGATATCTTTTTGCTCTATTATACTCATCAGCAGATTCTGCCTTATAATTTTCAACGCTATTTACATTCTCTTCAATAATAGCTGTCGGAGCTTGTTTTTTAAAAAGATCTAGTATCTTTCTTAACTTAAAAAATTGTTCATCATTCATTTTTATCATTCCATTTAAAAGGCGGTGCGTGGAAACATTATATCTCCTGAGAAGCCATCAATTTTACCGCTTATTTCTGCAGAATATTAGGTAATAGCTACATTTGCATTTAAGAGTATCTTTATTGACTGTATCTGCATAAAACACTATGCCCATAATCTAAAAGACTAGAGTTTCACAACTTATTTAATTGGTCAATAAAAGATTTAGTATTCTATCATCCCAATTCGATTACTTGATCAAACTGCTTTTTAATTTCAGGTCGCAAGTGATGGGAAATGTAGACTAAAGTTATATCATTCAAATTGAGTAAACTCTGTTCGATTTTTTGTCCGTCCTTTTCATCAATTGCGGAAGTAATTTCATCGGCCAAAATAACCTGCGGGTTACCCAGCAATTGCCGTGCCAGTGCAATTCGCTGCTTTTGCCCACCTGAAATATTGTTACCGGCGTGTTTTAAAACAGTGTCAAGCCCGCTGGCGCTGTCAGCGACAAATTTTTCCAAACCTGCACGTCTAATCGCAGTCTTCAGCTCTTCTTCAGTTGTCTCACGATCTAAAGTGATGTTATAACGCAGGCTGCCATCAAAAATATAGGCTGACTGGTCAATATAAGCGATCTGCTTATGTAGCGACCGCAGACTAAGCTCGCGGTATTCATTGTTATCCCAGGTAAGTGATCCTTGGTAGCCGGTTAATAAACCACCAATTAATTTTACCAGGGTCGACTTACCGCAGCCTGACGGACCAACAATAGCTACCCGTTCGCCTCGCTTAATGCTGCCAGCAACATTCGTTAAAATCGGTCTATCACTATTGCGGTAGCTGAACGAAAGGTCGTTAAATGCAATTTGCTGGGTCAAAGGAGCAACATCCTTGTCCCCTGTCTTCTTCTGCACATTAGCTAGTTTATTGTACTTGTCAAAAATAGGCTGTACTGCCCGAATTGAAGTTAGATCAATACTGATTTCTGTCAAGCTGCCAAAAACGTTACCGGACATTGAACCAACAATTAAAATAGCACCGATAGGAAGTTGGTTGTGAAAGGCCAGATATCCGGATTCAATGGTTAAAATAGTTTGAGCAGATATACTTATCAGGTTAATCAGTGAATTAGAGAATGACATTTCCGTAATGTAATTAACCAGAGCCTGTCCAGTCTTATCTGATGCCGCAAGAACTATTTTATTGAGCAATTTTTGCTGACCAAGCGTGAGCAGATTTACAAAACCTTCAAGAGCATCGGTTGCTTTTGCCGTTAATACTTCATTTTGCCTGCTTTGTTTTTGCGATAGTTGTTCCAACTTTTTCTTAAAAAGACGGGGAAATAAAATCATAACAACAGCAAAAACCAAAGTGGTTACAAATAAGAGTGGATGGTAAGAAAACAGGATGACACTGGCAATAATGCCTAAGAGTGCACTGCTAAATGTTTGCTCTAAACTGAAAAAGCCATCTTGATTAATTTGGTTAATATCGTTAGTAAACCAGGAAACATAGTCAGCTTCCGTGTGCTTGTTGAAATCTTCATACTCTTGGCGACCAATTATATGGGCTAATGCGTTCCTAATGGAATTATCGACGGCCTTGATGATTACAGCGGAATACCGTGAACTACAAAAAAAGAAAATCAGAAAAAAGCCCCAGCTAAGCAAGTTTAAACCTGTATCAACAATAAAGCCGTTTAAATTATGCTGAGTCAAAGCAGTAAGTGCATTACCTTTAAAAATGCTGGCAGCAGTTTGTGCTAAATTCCGGCCAAAATAGAAAATGGCCAGAATTACATACATGCCTGAATTACGTTTAATGTAGGTCCAAAGCGAAAATTTTGTTATAGTATCGTCCATGATTTACTTCCTGTCTAAATCCCTATTTTTAGAGTTAATACTAAAATGATTTTGGTTTAATAAATAATATGGTTTTTGCATTACTTCTTCAAAAGACTCTTAACTGGTACTTACAGCAGGAGCTGTACTATCTAAAGATAAAAATCTTTTCAAGATATCAGTTATGCCCTCTTGCTTCCATCATTTACTAATAATTTTATAATTTACTTACTATCTTATATCTTTTTTAATATTAAAACAATTTGTTTTTAATTTTCATTCTTAGAATTTTCCCATAGCAGCAGTAATAAATATCAACTGCAACTTTTTCGAGCCTTTAAAAAATAATTCGTTCTACAATTGCAAAATCACTTATTATACTTAATGCAATCAAAACGAGCAATTATTGACTACTTTATTTATCACAGAATCGAAAGAATCAAAATACAGAATAAAAGGGCTTAACACCGAATGATATCGGCACCAATCCTCAGTAAAATAATTAATTAAGATTTATCAGTCAGATTTTTTAGTTTCACGTGTAACATCTAACTTTTACAACAAATTATTTACTTGAATACTTAATTTTTTATTCTGTATTATACAAAATTACTTGACTTTTTGATTAAAATTTTAATTTACTTTTTGCTTGTATACCACTATATCTCGTATTAAACTAAATAAGAATCTATATATTGTATTTATGAAAGAACGTGATCCAAGTTATTGTTTTAAGTGGGCCAATTGGAGCCGGTAAATCCAGTTTAACTAGTATTTTAGCTGAGCACTTAGGTACACAAGCCTTTTATGAGGGAGTTGATAATAATCCTGTTCTTCCTTTATATTACCAAGACATGAAACGCTATACCTTTTTGCTTAATATCTATCTGCTTAACCACCGTTTAGCACAAATCAACCAAGCAATTCGTGAAAAAAATAGTGTATCTGACCGTTCAATTTATGAAGATGCACTCTTTTTCAAAATGAACGCGGACAGTAAAGTAGCTGACCCTACTGAATTTAAGATATACGACAGCTTACTCGAAAACATGATGGAAGATACCCCAGGTAATCCCAGCAAAAAGCCAGATTTACTAATTTACATTCATGTTTCCCTGGATACAATGCTCAAACGCATTAAAAAGCGGGGCCGTTCATTTGAACAAATCAGTACAGATCCCAGTTTAAAAGATTACTACGCGCGGTTAATTAAGTATTATGAACCGTGGTATGAAAAATACGATGCTTCGCCAAAAATTAAAATTGATGGGGATAAATACGATTTTATCTGCGATGAAGATGCAAAAAAAGAAGTTTTAAATCAAATTGATAATAAATTGCATGCAATAGGCAATTTAGAATAGAGAAGGAACGTGATGACAGTTATTGTTTTAAGCGGGCCAATTGGAGCCGGTAAATCCAGTTTAACCAGTATATTAGCTAAGTATTTAGGAACCAAACCATTTTATGAGAGTGTCGATGACAATCCTGTTTTGCCACTTTTTTATGCCGATCCTAAAAAGTATGCATTCTTACTTCAGGTATTTTTTCTAAACACTCGTTTTCGTAGTATCAAGGATGCATTGACTGATGATAATAATGTTCTTGATCGTTCAATCTATGAGGACGCCCTTTTCTTCCAAATGAATGCGGACATTGGCCGTGCAACGAGTGAAGAAGTAGATACATATTACGAACTGCTTAATAATATGATGAGTGAGCTCAAACATATGCCTAAGAAAAATCCAGACTTGCTGGTTCATATTAAAGTTTCATACGACACCATGATTAAAAGAATTCAAAAGCGTGGTCGACCTTATGAACAATTGAGCTATGATGCAACGCTGGAAGATTATTATAAGCGGCTTTTACGCTACTATAAACCTTGGTATGAAAAATATGACTACTCACCCAAAATGGAGATAGATGGTGACAAACTAGACTTTATGACTGATAAGCAGGCAAGAGAAGTTGTACTTGATCAAATTGTTGCCAAATTAAAAGAAATGGGTAAATTACCCGAATCATGGAATAAGTCTACAAATATTCAAATAGATTAACAATAAATCACTCAAAAGGTCATTAGCACTATGTGCTAATGGCCTTTTTATGTTACTTATTGATATTTTAAAGTGTTGTTTAATTTATAATAAAAGCTCTAAAAGTAATAGATAGTAATTATATTACTAAAAGACAATTTAAATATTTTGTTACTTACTCAAATAAAAAATCAGAAAACTATGTTATTATTGAATCATATATTTTTCACATATTTTTTTAATTAATTTATCCAGCTTTAATTAGCTCGACCAGGCTAATTATTTTCCCACCTTACTAAATTAACTTCATAAGAAGGAGAAAAAATGAATTATATCCTTTCAATCATGCCCTCTCTCTTTGCAGGTGCAAAAATGACATTAATTTTATTCTTTTGGACTTTAATTACTGCTATTCCCTTAGGGATTATAGTTAGCTTAGGCTTACTGTCACATTTTAAGCCTCTACGATTAGTTCTAAAATTTTATATTTGGATTATGCGTGGCACCCCACTCTTGTTACAATTGATTTTTATTTTTTATGGTTTACCCATAGTCGGAATAATTTTTCAACGCTACGATGCAGCGCTTTTTGCTTTTATCTTAAACTACACAGCCTATTTCGCAGAAATTTTCCGTGGGGGCTTTCAGTCAATTCCAATAGGACAATATGAAAGTGCACGGGTTTTGAGGCTAAATTACTGGCAAACTTTGACGCATATTATAATTCCGCAAGTCAGCAAAATTGTTATACCGTCAATCGGAAACGAAGTTATTAACCTGGTTAAGGATACTTCGCTGGTTTATGTCATCGGTCTAGGTGAACTTTTACGTGCCGGCAATGTTGCTACTGCCAGAGACGTAACACTGATTCCTTTAGTAATAGTTGGGATAATCTATTTACTAATGACCGGTATTGCATCATTTTTACTAAAGAAGATTGAACGCAATTTCGCAAAGTGGAAGTAAATTAAAGGAAACAATATGCTAGAACTTAAAAACATTACCAAAAAATTTGGCTCACGCACTATCTTAAACAAATTAAACCTCACTATTCCTGACAGAGAGATTTTGGCCATTGTAGGACCTTCGGGAGCGGGAAAAACCACTTTATTGCGCTGTTTAAGTGGTTTGGAAAGAATTGATTCAGGTGAATTCTTATGGGATGGGCAAAAATTCGACCCGACTGCTCCTGATAGCAAAAGTCATATTATCGGAGTCGTTTTTCAAAACTACGAACTTTTTCCTAATTTAACTGTAATTGAAAACATTACTTTGGCACCAACTTTAGTTTTAAAAGAAAACGCAGAGCAGGCGCAAACTCACGCACAAAAGTTATTGCAGCAATTGGATTTAACTGGTAAAGAAGATCTTTATCCCTATCAGCTTTCTGGCGGCCAACAGCAAAGAGTAGCTATTGTGCGGGCACTGGCAATGGAACCCCATATTTTATGTTATGATGAGCCCACCTCTGCTTTGGACCCAGATTTAAGAACAAAAGTCGGGGAAATAATTTTAAAACTTAAAGATAATAATAAAATGACGCAAATTATTGTGACCCATGACATGGAATTCGCCAGTCAAGTTGCTGATCAAGTATTCAAAGTTAAAGCATTAGATGATAAGAAGGTAATATAAGTGAAAACTAAACGCCTCTTAATTCTTACAATAACGCTCGTCTGTTCTATCTTCTTTGCCTCTGGCTGTAGTGGTGTGTCAATTAATAGAAAAGCTAACGAAGTTGACAATTGGTCCCATATCAAGCAACGTGGTTACGTCACAGTTGGTGTAGATGATACTTTTGTGCCCATGGATTTCAGACAAAAAAATGGTCAGTTAATTGGTTATGACGTAGATCTCGCTAATGCAGTATTTAAGCAGTATGGCATTAATGTCAGCTTTCAAACTATTGACTGGTCTATGAACACTACAGAACTTAAAAATGGCACAATTGATCTAATATGGAATGGTTTTAGCAAGAATCCAGAACGTAAGGCCAAAGTTAATTTTAGTAAAACTTATTTGTATACTTCACAAGTGTTAGTAAGTCTCAAAAAGAATAAAATTAATACTATTGCTGCAATGAAAAATAAAACTTTAGGAGTACAAACCGGTTCTTCTGGCTATAACGATGTAATGAAATATCCTAAAGTTTTTAAAAACCATATTAAAAATCATGATCCAATTCTCTATGATTCCTTTACTAATGCTTTTATAGATTTAACTGCAGGCCGGATTGATGGACTATTAATCGACAGTTCTTATGCAGACTATTACATTTCCAAGCAAAAGCATCCGGAAAATTTTACCGAAATCGATAGTCCTTTCCCTAAAGAAGAATTTGGTGTCGGCATGAGAAAAAGTGACGTTACCATGAAGCGCAAAGTCAATCAAGCACTAGAAAAAGTAGCACGAAATGGTACTCTCACAAGAATTAATCACAAATGGTTTGGTAATAAAGCACGATCTCCCTTACTTGAAGCAAAATAAAATTCACTAATTTATTTTGTCAAGGACCGCTGCTATTCCATCATGATTGTTGTCTAAAGTAGTTGCAAATTTTCTTTTTAGATTCTCCGGCGCATTCCCCATTACTACTGGATGACCTACTGATTGCAGCATTTTTTCGTCATTATAATTGTCGCCAAATGCCCAGCATTTTTTTAGGTCTGCGCTCAAGGCCTGAGCCACTACTTTTGCACCCTGACCCTTAGAAACTCCCTTAACAACAACTTCCAATAAATTTGCAGCTGACTTTACGATATAAAATTCGGGATAAAGCTGTTGCAAGTCTTTTTGAGTAGCATCTAATAAATCGGGCGTGCCCATCAGCAAAATTTTATGAACATTTTCAAGTTGGCTGATTTCAGCAATTGAACTTGGCTGTGCCTTGAATTTAACTATTTTTTCCTCGTTCTTAACTAATTCATCATTATTACCTGGGAAATAATACCAGTTGTTACCGCTGTAGACATTCCAAACAACACCATTATTTTTATGTTCAATGTAGGTACATATTTTTGCAGCTTTTGCAGAAGGCATGGAACGTGAATCAAGCGTATGACCCATTTCATCCAAAACTAAAGCACCATTATATGCAACCATAGGACATACTTTAGTAATTTCACCGACAACTGACATAATTGCCTTGGGCATGCGGGCAGAAACTGGCACAAAAACATCACCCTTAATAATTTGTCTCTGAATAGCCATTTTAGTTTTAGGTGTTACTTCTTGTTTTGAATTAATTAAACTACCATCTATATCTGAAAAAATTAAATTTCCCATTTTTTCTCCTATCGAGCTTCATAAATTAATACCGATTTACCCTCATTTTACCGATTAAAGTATTAACAGGTCAATTTGTTCATAAATGTAACTATTAATAAATTATGCTTACTTCTCCTAATTGTAGCTAGTATTATTCGTGTTTGCATTATTTTAAATGAATGGTAAACTAGAATAGTCGTTAGTTTGATTTGAAACACGAACAATATATTTGGGAGAGGTTAGATGAATTTTATAAAGAGTTATTTTCAACTCGATAAGTACAAAACCAATGTTAAAATTGAGTTTCTTGCTGGGTTAACAACTTTTATCAGCATGTCATACATTTTATTTGTTAACCCAAGTGTCTTGGGAGCTAGTGGCATGGATAAAGGGGCAGTTTTTACAGCCACTGCTTTAGCCAGTGCTTTAGGTACTGCTATTATGGGTATCGTTGCTAACTATCCTATTGGAGAGGCTCCTGCCCTTGGTATTAATGCGTTTTTTGCTTATACCGTTTGTGTAGGTATGCATGTTTCATGGGAAACAGCCTTAGCCGCTGTCTTTGTTGCCTCTATTATCTTCATTTTAATTACTATGTTTAAGTTAAGGGAAAAAATTATCAATGCTATCCCTGCTGACTTAAAATTCGCAATTTCTTCCGGAATTGGCCTGTTCATCGCATTTTTGGGAATGCAAGATGGCGGCTTAATTGTAGCAAACAAATCAACATTGGTCGGTTTGGGTTCACTTCATGATCCGGCTGTCTGGATTACTATTTTCGGCCTTATTGTTACTGTTGTTTTAATGATTTTAAATGTACCGGGAGCTATTTTTATTGGTATGATCTTAGCAGCTATTTTTGGTGTAGTTACAGGACAAATCCCTTTACCAACTAAAATAGTTTCAGTAGCACCAAGTATTGCTCCATCATTCGGCCAAGCAATTTTCCATGTTAAAGATATTAATACTCTACAAATGTGGGTTGTGGTACTTACCTTCCTTTTAGTAACTTTCTTTGACACTGCCGGTACTTTAATTGGCTTAGCTCAACAAGCTGGCTTTATGAAAAACAACAAAATGCCACGTGTAGGTAAAGCTCTGGCATCAGATTCAACTGCTATGATGGTTGGCTCCGTTTTAGGAACTTCACCAGTCGGTGCTTTTGTTGAATCAAGTGCCGGTATTGCTGTTGGCGGCCGGACTGGTTTAACTGCCGTCTTTGTGGCTATTTTCTTCTTAATATCAATGATATTCAGTCCCCTGCTAGGCTTGTTTACCACACATGTTACAGCGCCAGCATTAATTATTGTTGGTGTTCTGATGGCACAAAACACAGCACATATTCAATGGGACAAGATGGAAATTGCAGTTCCTGCTTTTCTAATTTTAATTGGTATGCCTTTAACCTATTCAATATCCGATGGTTTGGCTTTAGGGTTAATAACCTACCCTATATGCATGGTTGCTGCCAAGAGAGTTAAAGAAATTACACCAATGATGTGGATTCTTTTCTTCGTCTTTATTGTCTTCTTATGGGTACTAAATTTCTAAGACTTACTAATTGTTAAAAAAATATAATATGATAAACTAAGCAAATATATTGATGTAAATCGTACTCATATATTTGCTTTTTGTTTTGGAAGAGGTTTTTATGAAAACAATAGATTACCAAAAATTTATATTGCCACTATTGTTTGGCCTTATATTCTGGTTTACGACGCCAATTCGTCCAGCCGGAGTATCAGTTCAAGCTTGGCATATGCTGGCAATATTTATTGGAACGATTATCGGCTGTATCACATTGCCAATAGCAATCAGCGGCGTCACTTTAATTGGCTTTACTTTAACCATTTGTCTTGGGCTTGCACCACTTGCAGACAAAATTGTTAACGGAAAAGTAATCGCAAAGGGAGCCATTAATGCATTTGCTAATTCATCTGCCTGGCTTATAGTTATGGCTTTTATGATTTCGCGAGGTATTGTAAAAACCGGCTTGGGGCAAAGAATTGCTTTGTATTTTGTTAAGTGGTTTGGTCATAAGTCCTTAGGTTTGGGTTACGCAATAGGAGCTATCGATTTAATAGTATCCCCTGCAACTCCTTCAAATGGTGCAAGAGCAGGTGGTGTAGTATATCCATTAATTCAATCTTTAGCTAATACTTTTGGATCAAAACCTAATGATCCTTCACGTAGAAAGATGGGAGCTTACCTAACTTTTACGGAATTTCAAGTTAATATCATAACTTCGTCATTATTTATGACCGCATGTGCGCCTAACCTAATTGCCGTTGCGCTAGCCGGTAAGGCTGGAGTAACTCTTAGTTGGATGCCGTGGCTAATGGCCAGCATTGTACCTGCAGCAATTTGTTTAATTGTGGTGCCATATTTTGTTTACAAACTTTATCCACCGGAAATTAAAGAAACTCCTAATGCCAAAGAATGGGCCGACGGGGAATTAGCAAAAATGGGAAAGCTTACGTTATCTGAAAAATTAATGGCAGCCATTTTCGCAATTACTTTAGTGCTCTGGATGCTTTCCAGCACTTTAGGAATTGATGCTACATTAATTGCCTTCATTTCCGTTTCCCTTTTGTTACTTACTGGTGTATTAACACCTAAAGACTTGCTAAGTGAAACTGGTGCTTGGAATATCTTGATCTGGTTGTCAATTTTAGTATTCATGGCTGAAAAGCTTACTCAGTTTGGCTTGATTGGCTGGATATCAAGTAGCATTTCTAATGCAATGAAAGGCCTCAACTGGTTAATAGTTTTAGTAGTTCTAGCATTAGTCTTATTCTATACCCACTACTTATTTGCCAGTGCTACAGCTCATAATTCGGCAATGTATCTGCCATTATTAACTGTAGCAATTTCTGCCGGTGCACCAAAATTACTGGCAGCCCAATTTCTAGCTCTATTTTCAGCAATCATGGGATCAACTACTCATTATTCCAGTCCTGCTGCATCTGTTTTAGCTTCTTCGGGTTATGTAAAACAAGATGAATGGTGGAAATTGAGTTTTATATTTGGTATTTTTTATATCTTAGTTTACGGCATTATCGGATTAGCTTGGATGAAACTAATCGGTATGTGGTAATCATGCAAAGCAAATCTATTTTTAGATTTGCTTTTTTATTTCCTGGGAAATAATTTTGCATTACCTAGTCTATTTAACCCAATAAGTTATATACTAGATATATTAGTTCTTTATAATTTTAATATTTTTAGGAGGAAAAATGACGACACTAGATAAAGTCTTTCATTTAAACGATGCTCATACCACTGTTAAACGTGAATTAATTGCTGCATTAACCACGTTTGTCAGTCTCTCCTACATCCTTTTTGTTAACCCAAACATTTTGCATGCAGCCGGTATTGATAAAGGGGCAGCATTTACAGTTACTGCAATTTCGATTGCAATTGGCTGCTTTATTATGGGTCTAGTAGCTAATTACCCCGTTGCTCTAGCTCCAACATTAGGCAGCGCAGCCTTTTTCGCTTACAATGTCTGCGGAGGAATGCATATTAACTGGCAAACTGCCTTAGCTGCTGTCTTAGTTGCATCTATTTTATTCATTTTAATAACTGTTTTGAAGTTGCGTGAAATAGTAGTTGATGCTATTCCACAAGATCTGAAATATGCTATTTCTGCTGGTATCGGCTTATTTATCGCCTTTATCGGTCTGCAAAATGGTAAGTTAATTGTCAATAGTGATTCCAATTTAGTTACCTTAGGCAAGTTTAATTCACCAGCTGTTTGGATTACTCTTTTTGGTTTGACCCTCACCGTAATTTTAATGGCAATGAATGTACCAGGATCAATTTTTATTGGGATGGTTATTACAGCTGTTTTTGGGGTTATTATTGGACAAGTTGCTGTTCCCAAAGGTATTATTGCGAGTGCTCCAAGTATTGCTCCGACATTTGGGCAAGCTGTATTTCACTTAAAAGATATTAATACCCCACAACTATTCATGGTTGTTTTAACATTCCTACTTGTTACGTTTTTTGATACAGCAGGTACATTGATTGGAATGACTGAACAGGCTGGCATGGTAGATCAAAATGGTAAAATTCCACGAATTGGAAAAGCTTTCGTTTCCGACTCTTTAGCAATGGTCGAGGGTGCTGTCTTAGGTACTGCGCCACTGGGAACTTCTGTAGAATCAAGTGCAGGAATTGCTATGGGTGGACGTACTGGTTTAACGGCAATTTTCGTAGGGATTTTCTTCCTAATATCAATGATTTTCAGTCCTCTTCTGGCGGTTATTCCCACCACTGTTACTGCACCAGCACTAATTATCGTTGGCGTACTCATGGCAGGAAACCTGAAAAAAATCAATTGGGACAAATTTGAGATTGCTTTCCCAGCATTTTTAACGGTAGTTGGTATGCCATTGACTTACAGCATTTCTGACGGCTTGGCACTCGGCATGATAGCCTACCCGATTACCATGATTGCTTCTAAGCAAGCCAAAAAAGTTTCACCAATGATGTATATCTTATTAGTAATATTTGTTATCTTTTTCTTGATTACAAATATGTAAAGATATTAGTTTAATTACAAAAGATCACTTCAGTTTGAGGTGATTTTTTGTTTGCAATCATTCAGAAATCGACTTTACTTTTTAGTTATTTAATACTAAAATTCAGAAATAAAATTTTAAATTACCGCTAATGGGAGGGAATTATTTTGCATAATACTAAAGAAAAATCAATCAATCATTACATTGATACTATTACTTTCTTTTTTATTGCTTTACTAACAAGCTTTAACTCTGGCTTTTTCCCTTATTCCATTACTGGCAGGCTCTGCGCCATTTTGTGGCTAGTCACATTCAGTCTCTTAATTTTTGCCTTTGAATATTTGATCAATCATATTAATGTCGAAAATAAAGGCATAGCAAAAGCAGCAGTAAATTCCAGTATCTGGCTTTTAGCAGCCTTGGTTTTGGTACTATTCAGCGTGCTTTTTCAAAAATAAATTTTAGCTATCAATTTCTTCTTTAATCATTTTACCTGGCCTTTTTTTGCACGAACCAGCAAAATTTGTTATGTTAAGTAGCGGTTATTCCCTTAAATAGTGAAAGGAAGTAGTTAAATAGATTGGAGAATGAATTTTCAGTCTATTATTATGAAAGAAAAAAAGAAAAAATTAATTAAAAAAGATTATAAAAAAGCGCCTCTTTCAAAAGTGCACTTGCGTGTAATGACAGCAATTGCCCTAGGCCAATTTACCTGTGGCTTTGCACTAGGAATAACGGGTGTGGCTATGAGTAACGCTGCCAAGTATATTCAAATTAGTGACATGTGGACTGGATTAATTGGAGCTGGCGGCTTGATTGGCCTTTCTAGCAGTGCCCTTATTGGTCGTATATCTGATAAAATCGGCCGCAGTCAATTACTGATGAGCAATATGTATGTGCTAGCCGTTCTTTCGCTTCTTCATCCGCTGACAACCAGCCTTTCTTTGACATTTTTAATTAGAATCGGTATCGGGCTAATGATGGCAATTGATTATACAGCTGGAAATGCTCTATTAACAGAGTGGCTACCTAAAGGTGAAGATAGCAAGCGCCAGAGTCACTTATTAGTCTACTGGGTTTTAGGGTTTATTGCTTCGTATTTAACTGGGACTTATCTTGAAGGCTATGGCGCCCACACCTGGCAAATCATTTTAGCAGCAGGCGCCGTTCCGGCATTATTTACTGCACTTTTTCGCAGCTTATTTCCATTACCACCATCTCCTGGATGGTTAGCCAGTAAAGGTAAAATCAAAGCAGCTAATAGACTAATCGGCAGAATACTAGGCCGTAAATGGGGTATTTCTCGCCACTTTAAACGTCCTAAAAAATCTGGGCAAACTTCATGGACCATTCTTTTCAGTAAAAAATATTTACGCAGCACTTTAGTAGGAGGCAGCTTTTACGCGTGCCAAACCTTTGCGTTTTTTGGGATTAGTATTTTCTTGCCTATTTTATTACAAAGCATGAACATCAGTAATCCTAAAATTTCAGGAGATCTATACAATATCAGCATGCTGGTTGGAATATTCTTGGGAATTTACTTGTTTAACCATCTCAGCCGTCGCTTCTTTTTAATCAGTAATTTTTTATTATCTGCAATATTAATAGGTACTTTAGCATTAATGCCTCATGCTTCTTCCGTAGTTAAAATAGTGATCTTTTCAATTTTTGCAGTTATTTTGTCCTCTGGCCTAGTACTTGATTACCCCTATCCTACCGAATTATTTGATACTAAAGTACAGGCTAGTGGCGTAGGAACCTGTATCACAATCAGTCGTATTGGTGCAGCTGCTGGTACATTTTTATTGCCAATTCTAACAGAAAGCGGCGGTCCTGCTTTAGCAATGTTGGTTTGCGCATGTGTTCTTTTCGCCGCTTTCTTCATTTGCCTAATTTGGGCGCCAGAAACTGCGCCAAAATACCAAAAGCAGACAAATCACAAAAAATAATATGACCCCCAAATTTGAAGTGCTCCATAATAGTTAGACATTAATCTGACTATTAGGAGCACTTTTTTCATGACTAAATATTCAACTACTTTGAAAATGGAAATTTGCAGTAAATACTTATCCCACCAAACCTCTTTAGCT
>NZ_BTTV01000007.1:0-97195 GCF_036246345.1 Lactobacillus rizhaonensis
TCAGTTCACTAGCAGAAATGCGGGAAGTACTGCATGATTACGTTTACTGGTTCAATCATATTAGAAGATCAAACAAACTAAAATACACGACCCCGATCAAATATCGAAATCGTGCATTGAGTCTTGCATAATATTAAAATGTCTAACTTTTTAGTTGCACTTCAATTTAGGACAAATTTGGGGTATTTTTGTGACTTTTTACATTTAGCCTCTTACTTTTGGCCTTTTTATCAATCACATTGTTTTTAATTAGAAAAAGTACTGCACAAACAATCGTACTTTTTGTGTTTACTTCATTGCTATTTTAGCTTTGGTAATATTTTTTTTTTAAAAAATAAAGATTATCGATTTTTATAAAACTAAAACTCACATTATTCTTTATCAAAATTACTTTTTATTCTCTTATTTATAAAAGCCCTTCCAAAATTGTAAGTGCAGTGTTAAACTGTACATGCACAATATTATAAAGTGCTTACATAATTTAAGAAAGGTGTAATTACAATGAAAAGTTTCATGAACGACAAAGTCTTGCCTAAAATAATGAAATTTGTTAATACTCGCCCAATTAAAGCAATTAAAGATGGAATGATCTATCCTATTCCATTTATAATTGTTGGTGCTATTTTTTTAATTTTAGGACAGTTCCCTATACAATCTGTTCAAGATTATTTAAACAAAATTGGTATCGGTCCTGTTTTAATGCAAGCAAGTAATGCCTCATTTGGAATTATGGCACTTTTTGCTGTTTTCGGAATTGCATACTGCTGGGTTAAGGATGCTGGCTTTGATGCTGCACCAGCAGGACTCTTGGCTGTTACTGTCGATATTATATTGCAGCCTGATACAATAAAAACCGTCACTAATATTGCAAATCCTAGTAGGACATCAACTTCTTGGCAAGCAACTAACTTAATAGATAAAAATTGGTTAGGTGGCAAGGGAATGGTAATAGCCCTAATAGTTGGCTTATTTGTTGGTTGGCTTTATTCATGGTTTATGAAACATCAGTTAGTTATTAAAATGCCAGAACAGGTTCCAGCTAACGTTGCTGCTTCTTTTACTGCTTTAGTGCCAGCTGCCGCAATTATTACTATTGCTGCAATTGTTTGCGGAATCTTTAGTCTTGGTTTTCATACCACATTGGCAGAGTGGATTTATAAAGTAATCCAAATTCCACTACAACATGCAACTGATGGCATTGGTGGAATGTTAATTATTTCTATTTTACCGGTTTTCTTATGGTTCTTTGGTGTTCATGGCTCAACTATTGTTGGTGGCATTATGACCCCACTTTTAATGTCTAATAATGCTGATAATTCAGCATTGTATAAAGCAGGAAAGCTTACTTTAGCTAATGGTGCACACATTATAACGCAATCTTTTATGGATCAATGCTTAACCGTTACTGGAGCCGGAATGACAATTGGATTAGTTGTATTTATGTGTTTAAATGCTAAATCAGTTCAAATGAAAACTTTAGGTAAGTTGGAAATAGTACCTGCTATTTTTAATATTAACGAACCAATTCTTTTTGGTCTTCCAATCGTTTTAAATCCATTAATGTTAGTGCCGTTTGTCTTAACACCTTTTCTTTCAGGTAGTGCAACTTATGCTGCAATTGCTTTAGGTATCATCCCACCATTTAATGGAGTTTATGTGCCTTGGACAACTCCAGCAGTGCTTTCTGGATTAATAGTTGGCGGATGGAAAACTGCACTATGGCAACTTTTAATGTTAGTAATGAGTTTCTTTATATACTATCCATTTGCCAAAAATTATGACAAAATCTTAATTGCCCAAGAAAAAGCCAAAGTAGGAAAATAAGTCAAGGAAAATTATGCTAAAGTATGAACAAATTGCTAAAAGTCTTGTTAAGATAATAAAAAACAATCATTTAAAACAAGGCGACAAACTACCAAGTTTAAATGAGTTAGGTATCCAATTTAAAGCAAGTAAAACAACACTGTTAAAAGCATTGTCAGAATTAGAAAGCGAAGGATTAATTTATCAAATTCAAGGTAGCGGAATATATGTAAGAAAGCTACCAAAAGATGATTATATTAATTTCAGCAAAACTAATCATGGCTGGACTAATGAACTCATGAACGAGCAAGTAGAAAATGCTAACGCTTCTTTAGAGCTAATCACACCAAACTTAGACTTAGCTCAGAAATTAAAATGCACAACTAATACTAAAGTATACAAGGTACACAGGAAAAAAATGTTACATAAAAAAATCTTGTGTATTGAAACTTCTTATTACAATTCACAACTCGTACCTTTTTTGAATCAGTCTATTATTGAGGGATCAATTTTTAACTTTTTAGCACAAGCGTATAAAATTCATGTTGGTTTTTCTGATAAATACTTTTACATTCGCAAACTAACAGATCAAGAAACTTCTGAACTCGACCTAGAAACTAATAGTTTTGGCCTAATTGTTGACGAAATCTTTTATTCTACTAGTGGCACTATATTTGACTACTCACAAAATATTTTTAATTATCAAAATTCAAAATTCTATTTGTAATCTTAAAGATAGTTACCATATTTAAAAAAGCTGGAAGTTGTTGTTATCTGGTTAAATCCTATTTATAACCTCCAGATATTGTCAACGACCATGAGATAGCAGATAACAAGTCAATTCAGCCAAGATATGGAAAAATGCAGAATTTTAACTCATTAATAGGTACAATACAAAAACGGGATGAATTTACCATTTTTTCTTCATTTACCTAATTTGGTCATTCGAAACTGCTCCTAAATTTTAAAAAAACAAGTTAAACAAAAACATAATATAAAAAGCTAATAGGTCAGAATAGGCTCTGATTTATTAGCTTTTTTAAATTATAAATATTATAGAATACAGTTAAAACAATATACTAGCCATCATATCGGACTCTTTGCATTTGCTTGATTTGACTAAATACCTGACCGCGACGGCCTGCATCAAGAGTTAAAACAAGAGAATCACCAGCTTTAATTATCGATTGACCGTTAGGAACTACATACTTACCATCACGATATATTGCTTTAACTAAAGTATGCTTAGGCCACTTGATCTGCATGATTTCCTTTCCTGCAAGCTGGCTGTCTTCATAAATAGGCACAGTTAGCTGGTCAGTTTTGCCGGAAACTACAGATGAATGTTTTTTATTTTTTACAGACATTGCGCGAGCAAGCGTACCGTAAATGGGATCACCATTGAGCAGTTCATCAACCAGCAGTGCAACAAAAGCTACCACAGCCAGCGGCATTAAATGAAGCAAAGACCCAACCATTTCCGTAATAAGTATGATGGCAGTAAAAGGAGCCCTAATTACGGCGGCGAAATAGCCAGCCATTGCGAAAATAACCAAATTGATTACCAATTTTGCTGGCAATAAATGTAATTGCACCAAAATAAGACCGTAGCTGGCACCAATTACTGCACCCATTGTCAATATCGGTAAGAAAATACCACTTGGTAGTCCTGAATCGTAAGAGATAATAGAAAACACAATTCTAACAACAAAGAAAAATAAGAGTAAGCCTACTATTTTCCAACTACTTTGTTTAATAATTTGCGGTAACGCTAAAATTAAGCGGTTGCCCGGACCAGTAATTAAGGGGTAAAAATAAGCAATTGGTATTAATAAAGTAAGAGGTATTAGTCCGTATAACCAACTTGGTAAAAAAGTAATTTTCGCATATAATTTTTTCACTTTAAATAAGCCAGTTTTATAAAAATGACCTAGTAAACCCAAAATTAAGCCCAGGATGAGTAGATAACCGTACAGCCTAACGGGAAAAGTATGACGATAAACAAGAGATAGTGATGGCTTTTGACCAAATATATTTGAAACCACAAAATCTGACACTAGCGCACCTGCAAGTGCATTTAGCCACACCCGTGGCGAAAAGTTATGAAATACTTCTTCAAGCACAAATAATGCACCACTTAATGGCGCACCAAAGGCTGCAGCTAAACCGCTAGCCGCTCCAGTAGCTAGTAGTACTCTAGCATTCGTTTTTGACTCTTTAGTACCTTCTCCAACACCTTGACCGATAGTTGAACCGATCTGCAAAGAAGGCCCCTCAGGCCCTAAAAATAAGCCTGTACTGATAACTAAAATGCCACCAATAACTTTGCGCCATAATGTGGGCCACCACTGTAGAGTTAAATTTCCTTCCAGCTGTAGTTTTACTTCCGGTATACCAGAGCCGCCAACGTGAGGATATTGCTTAACAAAATAACCAGCAATTAAGCCTACTAAAATGAGTCCCAAAATGATTGGAATAAACCAGAATGCATTTTGATGTGCCACGTGAAACAGTCTAAGCCACAATTCTGTCATTTTTTGAATACCAAAGCGAAAAAAGCCTACTACTATCCCACTTGCAAGACCCACTAGCATTGCTTCCAACAACAGCTTTATTTGTACTTTTTTATCCCTCATAATACCTCTATTTTTTCAATATAATTAGCACTACTAAAAAACCAGTTAAGTTTTAACTTTAACTGGTTTTTAGTGTTACACGTGTAACAACTTATTTTTCTTCATACCACTCAGTGTGATAAACGCCTTCACGGTCATTTCTAAAGTAAGTATGAGCCCCAAAGTAATCACGTTGTCCTTGAATTAAGTTTGCCGGCAGACTTGGATTAAAAATTGATTCCAAGTAATTCAGTGATGCGCTCAATGTCGGAGTAGGAATACCTGCTCTAGTGGCGAGTTCAATTACTGCACGCAAAGCAGCGATATTCTTATTCATTAAGTCCTTGAAATATGGATCTTGGAACATGTTATCAAGTTTCTTACCTTCAGAAAATGCCTTTTCAATGTCTTTTAACATTGATGAGCGAATGATACAACCTGCTTCCCACGATTGAGCAATTGCTGGATAGCGCAAGTCCCAGTTATAGGCATCCGCAGCCATTTTCAGTTGTTGAAATCCTTGAGCATAAGCTACAGCTTGGCTTAGTTGTAAAGCTTGACCAAGATTATCAATCAAATCTGCTGGTACATCACCACTCCATTTTATTTCTTTACCCTCGCGCGTAGTCGCTTTAGACATAAAACGGCTAATTACAGCTTCTGCAATAACGCTGATTGGAGCACCCAGATGTACACCATCTTCAAGCATCCAGTTACCAGTACCTTTATAAGAAGCAACGTTTAAAATATGATCAATGACATGGTCGGGAGTTAAATTATCCTTTTGCTTTAGCACTTCAGCAGTAATTTCACTTAAATAGGCTTGAACCAATCCTTCATTCCAGTGCGCAAAAATGGCTGACATCTCATCATTTGTTTTACCCGCAACCTTACGCAAAATATCGTAAACTTCGGAAAATTCCTGCATAATGCCGTATTCGATACCATTGTGGACCATCTTGACATAGTGACCACTGCCTTCAGGTCCAATAAAGCTGACACATGGATGGCCTTCGGAATTCTTAGCTGCAATTGCTTCTAATATTGGTGCAACCTTTTTATAGGCATCTTCATCACCGCCTGGCATCAATGCGGGACCTTTTAAAGCACCCTCTTCTCCACCAGAAACACCCATACCAATAAAGTGAATACCGTGTTGTTCCATTTCATGATAGCGCCGATTAGTGTCATGAAAGTTCGAATTACCACCATCAAGCAAAATATCGCCTTTATCTAGTAGTGGCAGTAGTCTTTGTAAAGTTTCATCTACCGGTTTACCAGCCGCAATTTGAATTAAAATCTTTCGTGGCTTCTCTAAAGAATTAACAAATTCTTCCCAAGAATATGTTGGCTTTAATTTATCATCTTCATATTTAGCAAAAGCATCTACTTCCGGCTTATCAATTGAAAAACCGGAAACGGAAAAGCCGTTATTTCTCACATTCAAAGCAAGGTTCTTACCCATTACTGATAAGCCTATAACACCGAACTGTTGCATTTATAGTCCTCCATCATTTAATTTTTTTCTTAATTACTAGTATACCTGTTTTAGCGTGTTTGCGCACAACTTGCTTCATTGACTAGACCTAATATCATCTTTTACCAAAAACTGTAAATTTAATGGTCATTCAACCGCTAACCATTCTTCTGTCATCAATTGCCTTACTTTGTTCCACTTCTTTTCTAAGGCCACATAAATGCCATGATTATGGGAATTAACGTGAAAAACTTTTGCTATTTTCAATTCTTGTTGAATCACTAGTGGTGAAGCAATTATTTTTAAGCTTATCATCGCCAAAATGGCAGCTCCTAAAGCGGATGCTTCAACTGATTCAGGCACATAAACTTTGTAACCCGTTATGTCTGCCAATAACTGATCAAAGAATTGGTTTTTAGCCATCCCTCCTACTAATACCAAGGCATCAGGCTTTTGTTCATTAAATTGATTGAGTTCCTTTATGATCAAATTTATATTATAAAGTTCCCCTTCCAATACTGCTCTGGCTAGATCTTTATTTGTATTAATTGCAGTTAATCCCATAAAGCCACCAGAAGCATCAGGATTCCAAATTGGTGCACGTTCACCAAAAATATAAGGCACAAAGAATAGTCCTTTAGCACCCACAGGGCTTTTTTCGGCTAAATCATTTAGTTCCTCAAAAGTAGCTAAATTGAAAATCTTATCTTTTAGCCACTGCCACACATCACCAGCATTATTAGTGGGTGCACCAACCACCCAATTATTATGGTACTGATAATATGTAAATAATTTACGATTTTGACATAGTTTCAATCTATCAATATTAGTTCTGACGGCCGCAGAAGTCCCACAGCTGACGGTATAAAATCGTTCATCAATTTGCGGATTGCTTAAATTTGCCAGAGTCCCATCAGAACCGCCAATTACAAGGGGTACTTTGATGCTACTTTCAAAATTTGGCACTTGAAAAGTTGTGTCTACTAACTGAGGGAGCTGTTCCTTTTTTATATTCAAATATTGCAGGATATTATCATCCCAATTTTTGGTATAGGCATTAAACAGCCCTGAAGCATTCGCAGTTGCAAAGTCAACATAGTAGTGCTGAGAAAACTGATACAAAATATAGCTTTTAATATCAACAATAAAATCAGTCTTCTCCCATACCTTTTTATTCTTTTCTTTAAGCCATAACAATTTACCTAAAGGGAGCATGGGATGTAATGGTGCACCGGTATTTTTTGTCAGATCAAACAAGTCGTCTTTGATAATATCTTTTTTAAATGTATCCGTTGCCCTATTATCTGCCCAAGTATAGACATTAGTCAGAGGATGATTATTTTTATCAATTAAGATTAAAGTATGCATAGCAGAGGAAAAGCCTATACCTTTAAGTTCAAAAATAGCAATTTTACTTTGTACCTCTGTTAAGCCCAGCTTAACCGCTCTTAAAATATCTTGAGGTCTTTCCTCCGCCTGACCTGTTTCTTCGGTAATTAACGGATAATCGTAGCTAGTTTGATAAATTATATGACCCAGTTCATCAAAAGCAATGGTTTTTGTACTTGTTGTCCCAATATCTACACCTATTACAATGGACATTTGTTACTTACTCTTCTTGATCCCTTCTATTAATCCGTATAAATATTCTTCAGCTAATGCTCGGTCAAATAAGCCGTAACCTGGCATAGCTTTTTCATCCCAGATTGCTCGACCATGATCCGGCCTGATATAGCCGGTAAAATTATTATCAACTAATATTTTCATCAACTCATACATATCTAAGTCACCATCTTCTGATAAATGAGATGTTTCATGAAAATCGTACTTAGAAGTAAATTTAATATTGCGAGCATGAACAAAGGCTACTCTATTTTTTCTAACAAATTTTTCTAAAATATGTGGTACGTTATTTTGAGGATTAGAGGCCAAGCTGCCACAACAAATAGTTAAAGCATTCGCCGGACTATCGACCATTGAAACAATTCGTTCCAAATCATTTTCGCTTTTACAAATTCTAGGTAAACCAAAAATATCCTGGGCTGGATCATCTGGATGAATTGCCATTTTTATTCCTACTTCTTCACACACTGGAATAATTTGCTGCAAAAAATATTTCAGATTATCTGCCAAGTCAGCACTTGTTTTGCCAGCATATGCAGAAAACAATTCTTTTATTTTTGCCAGCCTTTCTGGTTCCCATCCTGGCATCACAAAGCCGTTATTATTGGACTCCACTTTTTTAATCAGTTCCTGTGGATTTTCTTGAACTAATTCTCTTTGAAAAGCTAAAGCAGTCGATCCATCTGGCAGTTTATAATCTAAAGAAGTCCTTGTCCAGTCAAATATTGGCATAAAGTTGTAGCAAATAACTTTAACATCAGCTTTTGCCAGATTACGAATTGTTTCTTGATAGTTTTTGATATATTTTGCTCTTGAAGGTAATCCCAGTTTTATGTCTTCATGTACATTAACTGACTCGATCACGTCCATTTTTAATCCCGCAGCAGTTATTTCTTTTTTTAAATTTAAAATTTTTGATAGAGGCCAAGTTTCTCCAACAGGAATATCATAAAGCGTGGCAACCACTTGGTGAACTCCTGGAATTTGTCGTATTTGCTTTAGGCTTACTGAATCAGCGTTTGTACCAAACCATCTAAAGCTTAATTTCATTGTTTATTCTCCTCAAAGGTTGATTTATACGAATATGCGCTATCATCAGGTAATGTCCTCTTTGAGATAAGATCTGCATACCAATATCCCGACTTTTTCATTCTTCTTTTTAGATTATTTTCTAGGTCAATTTCTACTAAACCATACCTGTTTTTAAACGCATTCATAGGAGATACATTATCTGTAAATGCCCACAACATATATCCTTGACAGTTTGCGCCATCATTAACCGCTTTTATTAGCCAATAAAGATTTTCCCGGATGTAATTAATTCTATAGTCATCTTGAATTATTCCATCAGAGTTCTTATATTTTTGCTCATTTTCTATTCCCATTCCATTTTCACTAATAAACCAAGGAAAATTGTGGTAATCAATTTTCATGACCATTGCAAGATCGTACATCATCGGAGGATAGATTTCCCATCCCCGAGAAGCGTTATATTTTCTACCCGGTAGATCGAAATCACTGTAATATTTTTTAATACTAAATGGTGAATTATTATTCCACTCGTATTCGCGCTGCTTGACCCTGGCTGGTTTATACAGATTTAAACCAATATAGTCAATAGTATTATTTTTAATGAGTTGCTGATCCTCTGAATGATATCTAAACATAATATTATTTTCTTTTAAAAGTGCTATTAATTCTTGAGAATAACTACCCTTAACTAATGGATCTACAAAAATTCTGTTATTAAGCAAATCAAACCTGTGTGCTGCTAAAACATCTGGATCATATGTTTTTGATCTTGGGTATGCAAATTCCCAATTATGAATAACACCGATCTTGCCACCTTGGTTCATTTGATGATAAATTGCTACTGTTTTCGCCGTAGCAAGCACCTTATGATAATTCCACTGCATCCATTGCTGAGGATCAACTATATGTGGGTATCTCACAGCATCTAAATAAATCCTGGTTTGGGGTACTATCGGCTCGTTGAAAGTAAACCAGTCTTTTACTCGATCACCATATCGTTCAAACAAAATTTTGGCATATTTTACATATAGATCTACGACTTTTCGTGAATTCCAGCCACCGTACTTATTCTGTAAATATTGGGGTACATCATAGTGCTCAATAGCTATCATCGGCCTAACGTTAGCTTTTATCAAAGCATTTATTACATCGTCAATATGTTTAGCATATTCTTCATCAACAGTAAGATTGTCATAATCTGTAAAGAACCTTGACCAATTAACCGAAGTTCTGTATGAATTTAAGCCGATTTTTTTCATTAAATCTATGTCTTCTTGATAACGATTCATAAAATCAGTTGCTACATCCGGTCCTTTGCCATCATGCCAAACGAAGTATTCGTTTTTAAACCAATCATCAAGGTATGAGTCCTGGCCATCTTTTTTTCCACTCCATCCTTCTGTTTGCCAAGCAGATGAGGCTGCACCTAAATTAAAATTTTCAGGTATTTTCATTTTTATACTCCTTTAATACAAAAAAGGCTGAATAATTATTCAACCTTTCAACAAATTAATTTTCTACTGAAGGTTTTTGGGTTTCAGAAATTTTAACAAATGGTAAGTAAATTAAAACTGCAACAACAATACATACAGCTTGGGTAATCACTGCGCCCCAATTACCACCAGTTGCCAAAAACCCGCTAATTAATGGCGGTGTTGGCCATGGAGTATAAACATATGCTCTAGCAGCAAAGCCCGTTGCCGTTGCGAAATAGCCAATTGTACCAGTTACTAATGGAGTAACAATAAATGGAATAGCAAGGATAGGATTTAGTACAATCGGCAAGCCAAAGATAACTGGTTCATTAATATTAAAAATACCAGGTGCTAATGACAATTTCGCAATAGCTTTAATATCAGCCCTTTTCTTTGTGACTAAAAATATGGCTATCAATAAACCAATTGTGACACCTGAGCCACCCATGCTCATATACATATCCCAAAATGGCATAGTAATAATATTAGGCAATGGTTTGCCAGCCGCATGTGCTTCTGTATTAGCTGCAATCGCGGCAATTAATAGCGGTTCACGAATCGGTTTAATCATTTGATTACCATGAATACCTATTATCCAGAATAATTGTGCCACTAACATTAACAGTAGGATCCCTGGCAGTCCCTGAACCACATTTTGCAATGGCTTTTGTACCAAACTGTAAATAATATCAAACAAAGACATATGTGTGATTAGGGTAATTATTACTCCAACAGCAGAAATTATAGCTACTGTAATCATTGTCGGGAATAAAGCAGAAAAGCTTCTGGAAACATTAGATGGTACACTATCCGGCATTTTCAATTGCAGTGCTTTTTGCTTACTTAACCAAGCATAAAGTTGTACAGAAAGGATTGCAATTAACATTCCTAAAAACAATCCTTTTGTATCAGTATACTGTTTCGCAAAAACATCTGTTACCTGAATCGTCTGTTTCTTAGCCGTAATAAAATTATAAACACTAGGATTAACTGAAACATAGCTCATTAAAGCAATGATCCCCGGGAAATAGCCCTTTAAATTGTTTTTCTTACCCATTTCAATACCGATAATGAATACAGCATAAATGGTAAAAAAACTTAATGTGGCATAATTAATACCATTCGCAATGGGTTGCAAATTAACCAGCCAGTGCAGTCCATTTATTTGAGCCAAGCCTTGTTTATCATCAAAGACCATACTGGAAAATAAAGTTGCAAACGCGCCAGTAATAATAATCGGAATCAATGAATAGAATGCATCTTTTATGGATGATATATATTTGTTGCCATTTATGACAGCAGCAAATTTATTCATTGCTGAGACAAATTTTTGTCCTTTTTTCATTTTACTCCCTCCAACTGATATATTAGTATATTTGATTACGTTTTCATTATAGTATGCAGCTTTCGTAAAAGTCAACAGAAGTTGTATACTAATATATATGCTTTAAGGAGAAAAATATGTTGCCAGATATTAGAAACATGCAAACAATCGCATATGATAAATTAAAAGAAATGATTGTCACATTGGAATTAAAGCCGGGAGAAAAAATAACTTTAAATAAGATTATTGATACTTTAGGTATTGGTAGGACTCCCATTCGTGAAGCAATTATCAAGTTTAAAGATCAAAATTTAGTTAAAGTTATACCTCAGAGTGGAACTTATATCTCTAAAATAGATCTGAAACAAGCTGAAGATGCAATGTTTGTTAGAAAACTTATTGAAAAGAAAATAGTCGCTATGGCAATTAATAAAGACGATGACGATCTTAAAAATAAACTAGCTAAAATATTGGATTTCGCTAAAGTAAAAGAAAATCAGCAAGATAAAAGAAATTTTTTTCATTTTGATAATGAATTTCATAAATCTTTTTATACTGCCGTTGATAAAGAAGACATTTGGAATTGGATGCAAACTCTAAATGTTCAACTAGAAAGATTCAGATATTTACGTTTATCAGTTGAGGATCTACAATGGTCTACTATAATTGAGCAACATGAATCAATTTTTAATACAGTTATTAATAAAGATATTCCTTTAGGTACTCATGAAATTGAAAAACATCTTAGTATGATGTTTAAAGAAGAAAATGAGCTTATTAGTGCTTATCCTGATTATTTTACAAATTTGATCAAATAAAAAGAACGCCCTATTGGACGTTCTTTTTTTAGGTTTTACACTTAATTAGTGAGCTGAAGCACCTGAAGTTGTGTCAGGTTCTGGTTCTGGCTCTGGCTCAGGTTCTTCTTCAGCTTCTGAAGCACCTGAAGCAGCATCTTCTACTAAGCCATACTTGTCAGCAAAGTAACTAAATGGTTTCAAGCCTTCAGCTTGATACTTCTTAACAAATTCTGGGTCATCAAGAGTATTCAATTCAGTTGAGTAAGGCATATCATGAGTGAACTTAATGTCAACTAACATTGGTCCATCCATTTCCTTGAATTCTTTAACTGCGTCTTCGAATTCTTTCTTAGTACGTACAGTTACACCTTTTACATTCATACCTTCAGCAACTTTAGCCCAGTCGTTGTTTGGCAGAATAACACCTGATAATGGTTGGTGTGATTCATCAACTTGTTCAGCTTCAATGTAACCTAAAGTATCATTAGTGAAGACAACGTTCATAATGTGCATATTGTAACGAGCTTGAGTCAACAACTCTTGGTTCATCATGGCAAAGCCACCGTCACCACTTAAGTTCCAAACTTCACGCTCTGGGTGAGCAGTTGCTGCTGCAAGTGCAGCTGGTGAACCAAAGCCCATAGTTGCGTACAAGCCTGAAGTTGCCCAAGTTTGGTCATCATGCAAGTTTACTAAACGTTGGAAGTCAATGTTAATGTTACCAACATCAATAGCAAATTGTGCATCATCATCAGCATATTTATTGATAATGTCAAAGATTGGTTCACGACGAATTGGCATTTCGTCTGAATCATCAAAGCTGTGTTCCCATTCTTCCCAGTTTTGACGGTCAGCAATAGCAGCCTTGTAAATTGGTGATTCTTCACGAGCTTGACCTGCGTCAATCATAGCTTGTAAAGTCTTAGCACCATCAGCCAAAATTGGAACATCAACAGCGTGACGCTTGCCTAATTTTTCTGAGTCAACATCAATTTGGACAACTTTAGCCTTAGGATCAAAGAAGAATAATGAGAATGGTGAGTCATTACCAACCCAGATAACTGCATCAGCATAAGTTTGGATATCATCACTTGGCTTAGGTGCAACACGACCAATTGAACCCATGTAAGCTGGGCACTTATCTTCAACAACACCTTTAGCCATAACTGAGGACATCAATGGGGTCTTGAATTTTTCAGCGAATTTTTCTAAGACATCGCCATGACCCTTCATACCTAGACCAAAGTAAACAACCGGGTTCTTTGCTTCTTCAAGAAGCTTAACAGCTGCTTCAACTTCATCTTTCTTAGGAGCTGCATAGTTTGGAACAGCTTTCATTGCATTGTAATTTACACGGTAATTGTCATCAATCTTGTCCCAGCCAAAATCCTTAGGAAGAATTAAGACAGCTGGACCCTTCTTAGCATAAGCTTGGCGAATTGCTTCATCCATCATTGAAGGGATTTGCTCTGCACGCTTAATTTGGTGGTTCCAAACAGCAACCGGATCAAACCAAGGCTTCTCGTCAAAAGCTTGGAAGAAGTCCATATCCTGACGACCAGTTGGAACGTTAGCTACAATAGCTACCATAGGAACTTTGTCGTATTTTGCATCGTACAAGCCGTTCATCAAGTGAACAGCACCAGGGCCAGCAGAACCGAAGCATACACCGATCTTGCCAGTAAATTTATATTCAGCTGAAGCTGCTAAAGCACCAGCCTCCTCGTGCCGAACTTCAATATACTTTAACTTACCCTTAAAGTCGTGGATAGCGTTCATTGTTGAGTCAAATGAGCCACCCGGAAAACCATAAATATGATCAATATGCCAGTCCAACAAAACTTGGAGCATGGCATTTGCGCCATTAATTTTTGCCATTTTAAAGTGCATCTCCTTAAATACATGTTTACTTACATATTGTATTAAAACATATAATTTCACAATTTCAAGTAAGCAAAATTAGTTATTAGCACAACATGTAAGCGCTTTGTAAAAATATTATCTTCACAAAGTTAAGCGCTATATTGATAACATTCAGATAACAGCAATAATTCCATTTGTGATTATCTGATCATAACGACCAAATTTGTGCATTTTTTGGTGTATTTAATCCTCAGAAAATATTTTTTATAAAGTTTAAATTTTTACTAAATTTAATGTTGAATTTTCTGATAACGACCATTTTGCACGTAAACGCTTAAAATGGCCATATCTGCTGGATTAACTCCTGAAATACGTTCAGCTTGTGCTATTGTTTCAGGTCTGATTTTGGCAAATTTCTCTCGTGCTTCTGTTGCTAAGCCATCTATTGCACTGTAATCAATGTCCACAGGGATTTTCTTTGCCTCCTGCCGGTGCAGTTTATCAATTTGTTGCTGTTCCTTTTTGATATAACCGGCATACTTAACGTTAATTTCAATCTGCTCTCTGACGTAGCGCTCATTTGAAATATGCATCCCTGTCAAACGCTCTATATCAGTCACCTTAACCTTAGGTCTTCTTAGGAAAACATCGGCCTTCACGCCAGCCTTTAGCTTTTCTTCTCCAATACTTGCAAGATACTCCTGAACTTCTTCAGTAGGATGAACCGTGATCTTTTTAACAGCTTGAGCAGCTTGAGCAATTTGTTCTTTCTTTGCTAAGAACTTAGAGTAACGTTCTTCAGAAATTAAACCAAGTTTAAACCCATAATCCGTCAAACGTAAATCAGCATTATCATGACGTAAAATCAAACGATATTCTGCTCGTGAGGTCAATAAACGGTATGGTTCTTCTGTTCCTTTAGTAACTAGATCGTCAATTAAAACGCCGATATAGGCTTCATCGCGGCCTAAAGTAAATCCCGGCTGACCAGCAGCCCGCAAAGCTGCATTAATGCCAGCAATCAGTCCCTGTCCTGCTGCTTCTTCATAGCCGGAAGTTCCGTTCATCTGCCCCGCAGTAAACAAGTTTTTAATATTTTTGGTTTCTAAAGTATGCTTTAACTGCCAGGGATCAATCACATCATACTCAATAGCGTATCCGGGCCGCATCAATTCCGCATTTTCAAGTCCAGCTACCGAGTGCAGCATTTTTAACTGAATTTCTTCAGGCATTGAGGTTGAAAAATCGCCAACATAAACTTCTTTAGTATTTTTACCCTCCGGCTCCAAGAAAATCTGATGACGCGGCTTATCCGCAAAACGAACTACCTTAGTTTCAATTGACGGACAATAGCGCGGTCCTACACCCTTGATTTCTCCTGAAAACATAGGTGAACGGTTTAGATTTTGGTTAATTATTTTATGCGTGGTTTTATTTGTATATGTCATCCAGCATGAAACCTGATTCTTGAGATAATCTTCATCTTTAGTTTCATAGGAAAAATGACGCGGAATTTTATCGCCAGGTTCTTCCTCAGTTTTAGAATAGTCAATGGTATTACTGTTAACGCGTGGCGGTGTTCCCGTTTTAAAACGGCGTAATTTGAATCCCAGTTTTTCTAAATTTTCTGAAAGCTTAATTGCCGGTATAGTGTTATTGGGACCGGATGAGTAATTCAATTCGCCAATAAAAATACGTCCGCGAGCTGATGTTCCTGTTGTGAGTACAACGCTTTTAGCATGATACCTAGCTCCTGTATTGGTAATTAACCCTCTGCAAACCCCATCTTCAACAATTAATTCATCAACTGTCGCCTGTCTCAAAGTCAAATTAGGGGTATCCTCAATCACTTTTTTCATCTGTTCGTGATACTGCCACTTATCGGCTTGTGCACGCAGTGCCCGTACAGCTGGCCCTTTACCTGTATTTAGCATCCGCATTTGAATATAGGTAGCGTCAATATTTTTACCCATTTGACCGCCCAAGGCATCAATCTCACGCACCACTGTTCCTTTAGCTGGGCCTCCCACTGAAGGATTACACGGCATAAAAGCTACCATATCAAGGCTAATCGTCAAAAGTAACGTTTTTTGACCCATTCTGGCACTCGCCAAGGCTGCTTCACTGCCCGCGTGACCTGCACCAACAACAATGACATCATAATCATTTGAGTCATAATTTTTAATCATTAATTTTCACACCTATTTTCCCAAACAAAATTGACTAAACAATTCATTAACTAACTCATCAGGACTGCTTTCACCCGTAATTTGGCCTAGAGTGTCCCAGGCGCCGTTGAAATCAATTTGGGCAATGTCTAGAGGAACTTCATCTTTTAATGCCTGAACAACGTCTTGAAGCTGCTTTTTGGCCTTTTCCAGTAAACCAACCTGTCTTTGATTAGTTACCATAACCTGGTCATTTGAGTTCTCAATACCCTTGAAAAACAGTTCTTTGATTGTTTTTTCTAATTGGTCAAGATTTTGTTTTTGCAAAATTGATATGGCAATAACCGGACTCTTGGTCAAATTTGTTATTTCAGCGGCAGAAATTTTTTGTCCCAAGTCGGTCTTATTTAAAATAACAATGCGCTTTTTCTCAGCAGTAGCTTCAATCAAGGAATAATCTTCTGGAGTTAACTCCTTACTTGCATCAAACAACAGCAAAACTAAATCTGCCTTTGCCAGTGCTTTTTTGGAACGCTCAACCCCAATTTTTTCCACCTTATTATCAGTGTGCCTGATACCTGCAGTATCAATTAATTCTAAAGGTACACCTTTAACAGAAACATATTCTTCCAAAGTATCACGGGTCGTACCGGCAACATCGGTAACGATCGCCGTATCGCTTTGAGTCAGATAATTAAGTAAAGATGATTTACCCACATTCGGCTGGCCAATAATCGCAGTAGCCAAGCCGTTACGTAACGCCGTTCCTTCACTTGCCGTTTTGAGCAATTTATCTATTTTAGCAATAACAGACTGAGAAACACTCACCATTTGCTTGGCCGTGACAGTATCAGCATCATATTCTGGATAATCAATATTAACTTCGACATTGGCTAGCGTATCCAAAATTTCCTGTCTCATGGCCCTGATTTTCTCAAGCAGACCGCCTTCCAGCTGCTTTTCTGCCACTTGCCGGGCCTTATCAGTTTTAGCGCGCACAATATCCATTACGCTTTCAGCCTGAGTTAAGTCAATGCGACCATTAACAAACGCCCTTTTAGTAAATTCACCGGGATCTGCCATGCGCGCACCATTTTTTAATAATAATTGCAAAATATGGTTGGTGACGACAATGCCGCCATGACAATTAATTTCAACAATGTCCTCTCTGGTAAAAGTCTTAGGAGCCAGCATTACAGATACCATAACTTCATCGACTACTTGTTGATTTTCAGGATCAACTATATGTCCATAATGAATAGTATGAGTCGGTACCTTAGTTAAATTTGCACCCTTAAAAACCTGATTGGCAATTTTAACAGCTTCTTCACCAGACATACGGACAATAGAAATTCCACCTTCACCAATTGGCGTTGAAATCGCTGCAATTGTATCAAACTCCGTTAAAGTTTGTGCCATGATTTTCTCCTTTTCAATAAAAAAAGCGCATTATTCCACCATGAATAATCATGATGGATAAAGCACTTTGACTACTTTAGCTAAATCACTAATTTAGATTAATATTATTTTCTGCGTTTTAACCGTTTATACGTTCTTCTCAGTTGCCGTTTACGTTCACGCTCCTGGCGCTCTTTTTCTTCCTGCTCACGCCGATATTTAATTGGGTTCTGCAGAATAAAAGTCTGAACTACCTGGAATAAATTAGAAATTACCCAGTAAACAACAATAGCTGACTGGAAGTAAATCCCCATTACACCAACCATAATTGCCATACCATAAGTCATAATCTTAGTTGACAAGGTTTGTGATTCTTTTGGCGTAGATAATTGACTGATATAAGTCGATATAAAAGTCAAGACCATAGACAAAATTGGCATAATAAAGTATGGGTCCGGCTTACCTAAATCCATCCACATAAAGTGGCCAGTTTGCAGTTGTGGCGTTTGCCAAATCGCACCATACAAAGCATACATAACCGGTAACTGAATAATTAAAGGCAAACAACCAGCATAAGGATTAATTCCTGCCTCTTTATAGAGCTTATTTGTTTCTTGCGAAAGCAAAGTTCGCGATTCTGTATCACTACCGGGATACTTTTTACGTAAAGCGTCTATTTCCGGCTGAATTTTCTGCATCTTGGTAGTACTCTTAATCTGAATAGCACTAAGCGGATACAAAATAAGACGTACTATAATAGTAAAGATAATAATTGCCCAACCATAGTTGTTGCCCACCAGCTTCGATAGCCACAACAAAAACGTGGACATGTAATAAATGACCCAGCGATTCCACCAGCTGCCGCTTGTATGTGAAACAGGTTCTGGCTTGCCGTTTGATGCACATCCTGTTAAGACAACCGCTAATGCAACTACTGTCAGCAGTACAAGTAGACGCTTGACATTCTTTTTAGTTAAAATGTCTTTCACTCTAATCTTCCTCAACTTTATTCGGTATCTCTTCAATTATATTGGCTAAAAAGAGTGCATGCAAGAGATTCTTATGAACATCATCCCATTTAAAATCGCGCGCATATGGTCTAGCAATGACTAAAAAATCAATATGTGGTTTAATTAAAGGTTTATTTTCAGTAAGAACAGCGCGAATATAACGTTTGAGGCGATTACGCACTACAGCGGTGTGTCCGACCTTTTTACCAACAGAAATGCCAACACGAAAATGCTTGTTTTCCGGTTTGTCCATTTGATAAATCACAAAAGCACGATTTGCTACTGAATTGCCTGACTTAAAAACTGTCTGAAAATCATTTTCTGTTTTAACACGATAAGACTTTCTCAAAACGTTTCATTCCACTCTTAAAAATTAAAAAAACCACTGGGATTTCAGTGGTTTAAGCAGATAAGACTTTTCTACCCTTTGCGCGGCGTCTAGCCAAAACCTTACGGCCATTTGATGTACTCATCCGTTTCATAAAGCCGTGAACTCTTGAACGGTGACGCTTTTTAGGTTGGTAAGTTCTTTTAGTTGTCATTAAACTACACCTCCAATTTTGTATGCAGACTGCACAATTTAATATCTAGGATACCATGATTAAAGTAAAAAACCAAGTAAAAAGAGAAAAAACATCAGGATTAATTACCAATTTAGGAATAATTTGTGACTTGGCTTAAACTGGCCGTGAAAAATTCTTACAGTTTTCTATAACAAATCAGCCTTGGCAATTTCAATTGACGGGTAATGTCCAAGTGCTGGCAAATCGGTATCAGGCGGGCAAGAATAAACCATATAATAATCGCCTTCCGCCTGCTTGGCCGTCAATTCTTCCAACTTTTGTCTGGCACGTTCAACACTCTGCGTAATATAAACTACACTAACAACGCCCACCTTCTCTGCTGCATGTGTACTAATTTCAACACTGCCTTTTAGTATCACCTTTAAGTTGCCGTCGTCTTTTAGCCCCAACTCAACATAATCTTGATAATCCATATTAGTGCCTCACAATAAATAAATATTTTTATTTGTTATTAACCAGGCAATTCAGCACTGATAATGTATCAAATAAAAAGCTTACTCATACCATTACTCCTTCAATTATAATGGTGCTTTCTTTACAATCAAGTTTGATTATAAGCTTTGTATGGACTTTCACAAATTACTTTAAATAATAAGTATTAGGTTATTGTATCGATTCTGAGACTATTTTTAAGATTGCCTTTACGCCGCTGTAATGACACCATACTAAAAGCAATTTGGCTTACACAGCACTTCACATTCTTTACTCTTTTTTAATCATTCTATTACTTATTGATGATAAAATTATCTTTGGAGGCAAGCGCTTTCCATAGCGCTTAATACAATTTTGTTATAATAAAGGAGATTTTTATGGTAAGTGGTGTTTTTAAAGGTGCTGCTCAAGGCTTTCACAGCTTATTAACCAGTAATGTTACATTAAAGGACGGTAAAATAATCAAAGTTGCAGTTGACGGTGTTCAGCCATATACGGTTGGTTCCTACGCAATACCAACAATGATTAACAGAATTGAAAAAGCCGGCAATACTGATGTGGATGTTGTTACATCCGCTTCAGTAAGTACCTCAGCGGTTGTTAATGGCGTAAATAAGGCCTTAGAAGTTGCCCAAGGAAAATTAACTGCAGACGATGCCGTTAATCCAAAAGTAAAGCCAAGTAAAAAACCTAACTATCCGGTTTATGCCAAAGTAAACAATAACAAGTATATCGAATCTCAAGTGCAATTTGACGATACTTATGACGTGATTGTTGTTGGTTCAGGTATCTCTGGATTATCAGCTGCTATTGAAGCAAAAAAGCATGGTAACAGCGTAGTTATTTTTGAAAAAACTGGTATGGTCGGCGGAACCAGTAATTATTCCGCTGGTGTCATTCAAGGATCTGGCGATAAATATCAAAAAGAATTTACAAGCTATCAAAATGACAATCCTGAACTACATGCGCAAGAGTTAATTCAAGCCGGTGAAGGCAGAGTAAATCCTCAAATGATAAAAGAATTGGCCGAGGATTCTGCTAATAACATTGAATGGCTGGCAAGTTTAGGAATAAAATGGACCTCTGTCTATGGCCACAGAGTCATTCCTTATGAAAACAAAGATTACTTTGCGCAAAGAATTCACGTTTATGAACACGGTGGCGGTTTAGGCAGTGGCTGCGTAATGATTGACGCTGTCAGAAAAGAAGCTGACCGTTTGGGAATAAAGATTTTCTTTGATACTCCTGTAATTAATTTAGTAACCACCAGCTATACTGACAAATCAGTTGTTGGCGTAGTAACTAATTGCAAAGGCAAAACTAGTTATTATCGCGCTAATAAAGGTGTAGTCCTTGCTACTGCAAGTATTGACTATAACGAAAAACTAGCTAAAGAATTTGCGCCGCAACAATATCGTGATATTAAAAATCATGCCTTGACTAATTCTAAATACGATACCGGTGACGGTATTTTGATGGGATTAGCACTTAACGCCGCAACTGAAGGCTTAGGCGGCTCTATGGATGTTGATTTCAAGAGCAACGTAGGTGCAGCAGATAATTTGCCGACACCACCAATGTTCTACGTAAATGGCAACGGTAAACGTTACGTCAACGAAGATACTACTTATGGTTATCTAACCCGTGCCACTTACCAACAAGAACTAATTTGGGATAAGCCGACTTGGCAAATTTTCGACTCCTCAACCTTTTCTGCTCCATTTTCACCTTGGAAATCTGATGCAGACACGGAGAAAGATATTAATTCCGGTCAAATGTTTAAAGCAGATTCAGTCGCAGAATTAGCTACTAAAATCAATGTACCAGCTGAAAACTTAAAGCGGCAACTAGAGACCTGGAATGAAAACGCCGCAAATGGTGCAGATAAAGAGTTTGGCCGTAAAGAAGGCCTGCAAGAATTACATGCTCCATTCTATGCTTACGCTCATAAGGACAGCAATTTTGGGGCAATTGGCGGCTTGAAAGTAACTACTAATTATGAAGTAGTTGATCATGATGACCAAAAAATTGCTCACTTGTATGCTATCGGCTGCAACTCCGGTGGCTGGAATGCAAATTATTACCCATCATCAGGTACTGCCTTAGCCGAAGGAATGCATTCAGGCCGCAGAGTCGGCAGAGTCCTGTCTGGTCTAGTAGAAGAAGTTGATGTTACACCTGCAGAAACTGATGTAACAACTGGTTCATCAGAATATTAAAAAACTAATTTTTTAGACAAACAAGAAAAGCGTTCTTACTAAATATAGTTTTAGTAAGGCGCTTTTTCTATGCTCAAGTTAAAAACAACTTCTATGCTATAAAATTAAGCCAGTTCGACGCCAAATAATTATAAGCTATTAATTATTAGTAGCAAGAGATTTTAAAGTAATAAGTGTCGTCTTGTGTTGGCGCTAATTCCTTTTTATTTTATGTTAAGACAAAAGTGAATTTTTCTACTACTAGTTCCAGATTAAATTTCGTCATATTTGTTTAAAAATAATATCCTAAAATTATCCACAAGTGGAAATTCACATCATTTTACACAAATTTATCCACAATCTACAGCCTGTTCATAAAATTATGCACAGCATGTGGAAAATATGCTTGATATAACTTGCATTATACTGCTAATTCAGTAAAAGATTTCCACAAGTAATAATGTAAATAAGATAATTTGTAGTCAATTTTTTTAATTTAAAGTGAATTTCTTTCTAAAAACTATCCACAACTTGTTAATTCTGAATTCTTTTTGTGCACCTGTGGAAAACATTTTTATTAGATGGTAAAATAAGTTTTGCGTAACGTAAGCGGAGGGAAATATTTTGTTTGACATTAATAAATTTTGGCAGCATTTTAATACAGAAATGCGTGAACATTTTAATGAAGTTGCATATAATGCCTGGTTTAAAAATACCAGACCAATTTCATATAATAAAGAAACTCACGAATTAAAAATTGCCGTGCAAAATCCTGTAACTAAAGGATATTGGGAAAAGAATTTAGCTTCACAATTAATTCAATCTGCATATGGCTACGCTAATATTGAGGTTATGCCTGTCTTTCAAATTGAGGGCGATCAAAGTACTGAGCGCATTGTAACGCCTAAACCAAAAAGTGAGACAATGGCCGCAAATTCACGGCCACAAATGGAAAATGCCTTTGTCCGTAACCTTAAGCTTAACGAAAAATATACTTTTGATAATTTTGTTCAAGGCGAGGGCAACAAACTGGCAGCCGGTGCAGCACTGGCAGTGGCTGACAGTCCTGGTAGTTTTTACAATCCCCTTTTTATTTTTGGCGGTGTAGGTTTAGGTAAAACACACTTGATGCAGGCTATCGGCCATCAAATGCTGGCAGAACGACCTAATGCCAAGGTTGTCTACATCCAAAGTGAAACTTTCGTTAATGATTTTATAAATTCAATCAAAAACAAAACGCAAGATCAATTTCGTGCTAAATATCGAACCTGCGACTTATTACTAGTTGATGATATTCAATTTTTTGCTAAAAAAGAAGGTATTCAAGAGGAATTCTTCCATACTTTTGAGACCCTTTATAATGACCAAAAACAAATAGTCATGACAAGTGACCGGCTGCCTACCGAAATTCCTGATTTGTCAGAAAGGCTGGTATCACGATTTACTTGGGGTCTGCAAGTAGAAATTACCCCACCAGACCTGGAAACAAGGATTGCAATCTTACGTAAAAAAGCCGAAGCCGAAAATTTAATAATTGATGATAATACACTCGATTATATTGCTTCTCAAGTTGACACTAATATTCGTGAACTTGAAGGTGCTTTGGTGAAAGTGCAGGCACACGCAACAATTGAACACGAGGATATCAATGTCAATCTGGCTCGTGAAGCATTGGCTGATCTCAAATTAGTCCAAAAAAATCAAGGTCTGCAAATTTCTAAGATTCAAGAAGTCGTTGCCAATTATTTCCAAACTTCAACTTACGAATTAAAAGGAAAAAAGCGGGTCAGACAGATTGTCGTTCCAAGACAAATTGCCATGTACTTATCCCGTGAATTAACTGATTCCAGCCTTCCTAAAATTGGACAGGAGTTTGGCGGTAAGGATCACACAACAGTGATGCATGCTTACGAAAAAATTAGTCGTGAAATTAAGACCAATTCCGACATCAAAACTGCTGTTTTTGATTTAAAACAAATGCTTGACCGCTAAAAAGTTATCAACTGTGGATAAATAACGGACTTGTACACATCTTTTTAACCGCAACAATTACGTTATTTTAAGGCTAATGTATCTTTTCAACAGAAATCACAGGACCTACTAATACTACTAATTAAATATATAATTAATATAAAGAAAACAGACAAAATAACAGGAGGCACCAAATGAAGTTTACAGTTAACAGGAATCTTTTTTTAGATAATTTAAACAATGTAATGCACGCCATTTCATCCAGAGCAACAATACCAATTCTGAGTGGAATTAAGCTTAACTTAACGGAAACGGAATTACTTCTAACTGGAAGTGATACTGATATTTCAATTGAAATCAAAATACCAGTCAGTGAAGACTTGACCGTCGATTCAACTGGTTCAGTCGTATTACCGGCAAGATTTTTTAGCGAGATTATCAGACGTTTACCAGGAAAGGAATTTTCTTTGGAAGTTAAAGAAAGTTTCCAAACACAAATTATTTCTGAAAACAGTGAGTTCACTATTAATGGCTTAGATGCTAATAACTACCCAAGATTACCGGAAATTCCAGACGAGTCCTCTTTTGTTATTTCGGGAAAAACTTTTCGAAAAATTATCAATGAAACCCAATTTGCAGTTGCGACTCAAGAAAGTCGCTTAGTTCTGACTGGTGTTCATTTCACCTTTAGTCCTGACAAAATTCATGCAGTAGCAACAGATTCACACAGACTGTCGAGTCGTGCTTTGACTTTAGAAAATGGACCACAAACAAAAACAGACTTAATCATTCCAGGAAAGAGTTTACTGGAACTTGCACGTATTATCGGAGAAACGGATCCGGAGATTAAAGTTTGTCCGGGTGAAAATCAGGTACTCTTTGAAATTGGCAACATTCTGTTTTATTCACGCCTACTTGAAGGCAGCTATCCTGATACTGAACGTCTGATACCGACTGACAGCACGACAACTGTAGAATTTGACTTAATGGAACTTTCAAGTGCACTTGATCGGGCTAGTTTACTGACACATGCAGGACGTAACAATGTAGTAGATTTGACACTGGATACTGAAAAACAAAGTGCCAAATTGTCTGGTGAATCAGCAGAAATTGGGAATGTTGAAGAAGATGTTAGTTTTAAGAAACTTGAAGGCAAAAATTTAAAGATTTCCTTTAATCCTGATTATTTGCGTGATGCATTAAAAGCTTCGGTGACTGATTCCGTTATTATGGATTTTACGCAACCATTGCGGCCATTTACCGTCAATCCTGATAAAACCGACATTGATTTTGTCCAGTTAATTACACCGGTGAGAACTTTTTAAGCTATCATTCTTAAATAAAAAGAAAAAGTCATCAACTGATGGCTTTTTTTCTACCCAAATTTTTATAATCGAACAAAAAAGCCCGCTAGTTTATTTTTAGTGTCATTCACTATGAAATGTTTGTTTTAAAAAAATCCGTTTATATGGCTCTATATGGGCTTTTAGTTGTTTTTTACTTGTGAAACGAATATACTTATTATAGGTAGTTAATGGTGTGAAGGTGGTTATGATCAAAGAATTTAAAGTAACAAGCGAATATATTACTCTAGGTCAGTTTTTAAAAGAAGAGAGTATTGTTTCTTCAGGTGGTCAGGCTAAATGGTACCTACGAGAAAATCCAGTTTTACTAAATGGGATCAAAGAAAATCGGCGTGGTAAAAAATTGCGCCCTGGCGACAAGCTTGAAATTAATCACGAGACTTATGAATTGCGGTAGCCGTGAATGTATCTCAAGCATTTTATTGCACAAAATTACCGCAATTTACAGCAATTTGAAGTTGAATTTGATCCCAATGTCAACATTTTTATAGGTCAGAATGCTCAAGGCAAAACTAATTTACTTGAAGCAATTTATTTTTTGGCCTTAACTCGTTCTCATAGAACCAGTAATGATAAAGAACTAATCGCTTTTGGTAAGGACTATGCCAATGTTTCTGGTCATATTTATAAAAGTCAAATTGATCTATCTTTACGGGTTTTAATTACCACTAAAGGTAAGAAAGTTTGGGTTAACCGGGTTGAACAGGCGAAATTATCCAAATATGTGGGACAATTAAACGCTATTTTATTTTCTCCGGAAGATTTAGACCTGATTAAAGGGGCACCCAACTTAAGGCGACGATTTATGGATCAGGAGTTTGGTCAAATTAGTGCCGAATACCTTTATTTTGCAGGCAAGTATAAGCAGGTATTGCAACAAAAGAATAATTATTTGAAACAGCTGGCTAAGGGAGAGGCGCATGACACCATGTTTTTGGAAGTGTTGTCGGATCAACTAGCCGGAGTCGCGGCAGAAGTAATAGTCCGCCGCTTTCAATTTTTAAATTATTTAGACCAATATGCTCGAGATGCATACGCTCACATCAGTACCAGCGCTGAAAAGCTGGAAGTAACTTATCAGCCGTCAGTAAAAGAAATTACTGCAAAAGATAGCGTCGAAGAAGTTTATCATAAAGTATTAGACAATTTTCAAAAAAAGCAAAAGATTGAAATTCTCAAAGGCACGACCTTGAGCGGTCCTCACAGGGATGACATTGAGTTTGAACTTGATGGCAAAAACGCACATTTGTATGGCTCTCAAGGACAGCAGAGGACAATAGCGCTTAGTATTAAACTAGCTGAAATTCAACTTGTGCACCAGTTAACTGATGAATATCCGTTATTATTACTTGATGATGTCATGAGTGAGCTTGACCATAACCGCCAAAGTGCCTTACTCAATTACATTCACGGTAAAACACAAACATTTATTACGACGACAGATCTTGAGGGTATTTCCTGGGAAATAATTAAGAAGCCGAAAATATACCGCATTAAATCTGGACAAATTTATTTAGAAGAGGGGAAATTGCATGGCAGATAGTAACAAAGAAAATCTTAAGCAAATTAAGCAATATGAAAAAGAAGCCGATAAATATAATGCCAGTCAGATTCAGGTCTTAGGCGGACTTGAAGCAGTTCGTAAGCGTCCAGGAATGTATATTGGCTCTACCAGCTCTCAGGGTTTGCACCACCTAGTGTGGGAAATAATTGATAATGGTATTGACGAAAGCTTAGCCGGTTTTGCCAGCAAGATTGAAGTCACAATTAATGAAGACGGTAGTGTGACTGTTCAAGATGATGGGCGTGGTATTCCAGTCGATATTGAAAAAAAGACGGGTCGGCCAGCGCTTGAGACTGTCTTTACTGTCTTACATGCCGGTGGTAAATTTGGTGGTGGCGGCTATAAGGTATCTGGCGGTTTGCACGGAGTCGGTGCTTCTGTCGTGAATGCTTTATCAACCAAGCTAGATGTTACAACAATGCGCGATGGTAAAAAGTATTTTATCGACTTTAGCCGTGGTCGCGTAGTTGATGAGATGAAAATGACAGGAACAGTGCCATTATCTGAGCATGGCACCATAGTACATTTTTTCCCAGACCCGGATATTTTTACGGAAACTACTTCTTTTGATGACAAGATCCTCAAAAACCGTATTCGTGAACTGGCCTTCTTAAATAAGGGCTTAAAATTAACGTTTACCGATAAGCGCAAAGACAGCGCGGAAACAGACGTCTATCACTATGAAGGTGGTATTCAGGAATATGTTTCATTCTTAAACCGTGATACAGAAGTATTATTTGATGAGCCAATTTATGTAGAAGGTAATGACAACGATATTAACGTTGAAGTATCTTTGCAATATACAAAAGGCTATAAAACAACGCTAATGACCTTTGCCAACAATATTCATACCTATGAAGGCGGAATGCACGAGGCAGGGTTCAAGACAGCCTTAACACGGGTAGTTAATGATTATGCTCATAAGACTAAGCTATTAAAAGATAGTGACGACAATCTTTCCGGCGAAGATATTCGGGAAGGGATGACAGCTGTAGTATCAGTTAAGCACCCTAACCCCCAATTTGAAGGTCAGACCAAGACTAAATTAGGAAATTCAGATGCTCGAACAGCTGTTGATCATGCTTTTTCTGAAACCTTCAACCGTTTCTTAATGGAAAATCCGCAGGTTGGTCGTAAAATTGTCGAAAAAGCCCAGTTGGCTGAACGTGCTCGAACAGCTGCTAAACGTGCTCGTGAGGTAACTCGTAAGAAATCAGGACTAGAAATTGCCAACCTGCCTGGTAAGTTGGCTGACAACACTAGTAATGACCCCAGCATTTCAGAATTATTTATAGTTGAGGGTAATTCTGCTGGTGGTTCCGCCAAGCAAGGACGTTCAAGGCTGACTCAAGCAATTTTGCCAATTAGAGGTAAAATTTTGAACGTTGAAAAAGCTTCAATGGATCGCATTTTGGCTAATCAAGAAATTCGTTCACTTTTTACGGCTTTAGGAACCGGGTTTGGTGCAGATTTTGATGTTTCTAAAGCTCGTTACCACAAATTAATCATTATGACAGATGCCGATGTCGACGGTGCCCATATTCGGACGTTGCTCTTAACCCTCTTTTATAACTACATGCGTCCGATGATTGAAAAGGGCTATGTTTATATCGCTCGTCCACCTCTATACCAAGTGCGTCAAGGCAAAGTCGTCAGATACTTAGATACCGACGAAGAACTGCATGATTATTTGGGCAGCTTGCAGCCAAGTCCTAAACCCTTGGTACAACGTTATAAGGGACTGGGTGAAATGGACCCTGAACAATTATGGGATACGACTATGAACCCTGAGAATAGACGGCTTGACCGTGTCAGCCCAGAATACGCTAAAAATGCCGATGAGGTCTTTGAATTACTGATGGGAAATGAAGTAGGTCCGCGGCGTAATTTTATCGAGACTAACGCTAAATACGTTGAAAATTTGGATGCATAGGAGGTTTAAATGGATAACGACAATCAAGGTCAGGATCATAGAATAAGAAACGTTGATCTGACAAGCGTAATGAATAGTTCATTCTTAGATTATGCCATGTCTGTTATCGTGGCGCGGGCTTTACCCGATGTGCGCGATGGCTTGAAGCCGGTTCAGCGCCGGATTCTTTATGGCATGAGTGAACTAGGTGTTACACCAGATAAACCATATAAGAAATCAGCCAGAATCGTGGGAGAAGTTATGGGTAAGTTCCACCCTCACGGTGATTCCTCAATTTATTTGGCGATGGCCCATATGGCACAAGATTTCAGTTACCGCTATATGTTAGTTGACGGCCACGGTAATTTTGGTTCAGTTGATGGCGATGAACCAGCCGCAATGCGTTATACTGAGGCACGGATGAGCAAAATTGCCGTTGAAATGTTGCGTGATATCAATAAAAATACTGTTGATTGGCAGCGTAATTACGATGATTCTGAAAATGAGCCAGTAGTATTGCCTGCCAGAATACCTAACTTATTAGTTAATGGTACCAGTGGTATTGCCGTTGGTATGACGACCAACATACCGCCTCATAACTTGTCAGAGGTGATTAAGGGTCTGCACATGTTGATGAACAACCCTGATGTCACTACTAAAGAATTGATGAAGGCAATTCCGGGCCCAGATTTTCCTACAGGTGGTACTATCATGGGTCGCGGTGGCATTTATCGGGCCTATGAAACTGGGCGCGGCAATATTGTTGTTCGCGCTAATACTAATATTGAAACCGAAAAAAGCGGTCGTGAAAGAATAGTCGTTACTGAGTTGCCATACTTGGTTAATAAAGCTGAGCTGGTTAAGAAAATTGCAGACTTGGCGCGAGCTAAGACTATTGATGGTATTACCGGTGTGCGTGATGAATCCGATCAAACAGGGATGAGAGTCACAATTGATATCCGCCGTGATGCTAGTGCCAGTGTTGTGTTAAATAATTTATTTAAATTGACGCAGATGCAGGCCAACTTTGGTATGAATATGGTGGCAATTGTTGATGGCGCACCGCATTTTCTTAGTCTCAAGCAGATGCTGCAATATTACTTGGAACACCAAGAAGATGTTGTTACCCGGAGAACTAAATTTGAATTAGCCAAAGCCGAAGCTAGAGCACACATTCTCGAAGGTCTGCAAATCGCCCTTGACCACATTGATGAGATTGTCCATATCATTCGTCAGAGTCAGTCAAGTGATATTGCTAAGGCTGCTTTAATCAGTCGTTTTGGTCTTGATGATAAGCAATCACAAGCGATCTTAGACATGCGGCTGGTACGGTTAACCGGTCTTGAGCGTGACAAAGTTGAAGCCGAATATAAAGAGTTACAAGCCAAGATTGCTGATTATAAAGACATTTTGGCAAAGCCAGAGCGCATTAATGAAATAATCTATAATGAGCTGCTGGATATTCAAAAACGTTTTGGCGATGCTCGCCGGACTAAGATTGGCGCTAGCGAAGTTGTCTCAATTGAAGATGAAGATTTAATTGAAAAGCAAGACGTTTTACTGACATTAACTCACAGCGGCTACATTAAGAGGATGCCTATTACCGAATTTAAGACTCAAAATCGTGGTGGTAAAGGTATCAAAGGCATGGGCGTTAAGGAAGGCGACTTTATTGCCAACCTGATTTATTCAAGTACTCATGATATGTTGCTGTTCTTTACGAATATGGGCAAGGTTTATTCAAAGAAAGCCTATGAAATTCCAGAATTTGGTCGTACTGCTAAGGGTCTCCCAATAGTCAACTTACTGCAACTGGAAAAAGGCGAGAAGATTCAGACTATCGTTAATATTCCTGAAGATGCGGATGACCAGTACTTATTCTTTATCACGAAGATGGGAACTGTGAAACGCACTCATGTCAGCGAATTTGGCAATATCCGCAATAGTGGTTTAATCGCACTAACCTTGCGTGATGGTGATGAGCTGAATAATGTCTTGGCTACAGACGGTAAGCAAGATATTTTGATCGGTACCCACTTAGGTTATGCAGTGCGTTTTAATGAGCAAACTGTTCGGTCAATGGGACGGACAGCTGCCGGTGTTCGGGGAATTAACTTACGTGAAAATGACTATGTAGTGGGTTCTGGTGTCGTTAAAAATAATGATGAAGTCTTAGTGATTTCTGAAAAGGGCTACGGTAAGAGAACAGCAGCTGCTGAATATCCGACAAAGGGCCGCGGCGGTAAAGGGATTAAAACCGCAAACATTACCAAGAAAAATGGTCCACTTTCAGGCGTGACTGTGATCGATGGCAGTCAGGATATCATGGTTATCACAGATGATGGTATCATGATCCGCTTTAAGACCAAGGATGTTTCTCAAACTGGGCGCAGCACTCTCGGCGTGCGCTTGATCAAGATTAATGACAACAATAAAGTTGCCAGTCTGGCAATTGTTCCGGCTGAAGAGGATCAAGAAGTAGCTGCTTCTACAGAAAATGCAGAAGAGCAAGACTAATTAAGAAACAAAAATATTTAAAAATTATCAGATTATTTTACGTATATATTAAGTAAGGAATGAAAATTTCTTATTGGATCACGTAAAGATAGTTTGGTAATTTTTTGTTTATGTGCTAGAATTAGAGATTGCGAGTAATAAACTTCATTACTCCTTGTTCTTGATTTTTAGCAAGAACCATTTAGTCCAAAAGGAGGTGCACTAGTATGACAACTACTAAGTATGAAATAACTTATATTATCAAGCCTGATATTGATGAAGAATCAAAGAAAGCATTGGTTGAAAGCTATGATAAGGTTATTACCGATAACGGTGGTACGATGGTTGAGTCAAAAGACTGGGAAAAGCGTCATTTCGCATATGAAATTAATAAATATCGTGAGGGTTTATATCACGTTATGACTTTCACTGCTGATAACGCTGATGCAGTTAACGAATTTGACCGTTTGTCCAAGATTGATACTGCCGTTCTACGTTCAATGACCGTCAAAGTTGGATAATTAAGAACAAAAACGTTATCGTTTTCGTGATTTAGGAAAGGGAGGACCTAAAGTATGATTAATCGAGTTGTACTTGTTGGCCGTTTAACACGTGATCCTGAATTACGTACTACTGGGAGTGGAATCTCGGTTGCTACGTTTACTCTTGCTGTAGATCGTCAATATACAAACGCTCAAGGCGAGAGAGGTGCAGATTTTATCAGTTGTGTCATTTGGCGCAAATCTGCAGAAAATTTCTGTAATTTTACGTCTAAAGGCTCACTTGTTGGTATAGATGGCCGAATTCAAACCAGAAGTTACGATAATAAAGACGGGCAAAGAGTATATGTAACAGAAGTTGTCGTTGACAACTTTGCATTGCTTGAATCACGTAAAGATCGTGAAGCCCGTGGTCAAAGTGGTGGTTATACACCAAATAACAATGGCAATTTTGGTAATCAGAATACCAATAATACTCCTAATATGGGAGCTTCAAATCAGAATAACACTGCTAATAATGGTCCGGATAATACCCAAGATCCATTTGCAGGTTCAGGCGATACCATTGATATTTCTGATGATGATTTACCATTCTAAATTAACAGAAAGGACCTAGGATATGGCTCAACAAAGAAGAAGCGGCGGCGCTCATCGTCGTCGTAAGGTTGACTACATTGCTGCCAACCATATTGATTACGTTGACTATAAGGACGTTGATTTGTTGAAACGTTTTATCTCTGAGAGAGGTAAAATCTTACCACGTCGTGTCACTGGCACCAGCGCTAAGAATCAACGTAAAGTAGCTAAGGCAATTGAAAGAGCTCGCATTATGGGCTTGTTGCCATTTGTTACTGAAGACTAAAAAACAAAAACTCTGTTAATGCTTGAAAAGCAGTGAGCGGAATTATTGATAAAGACCTTGAAATTACGATAATTTTGAGGTTTTTTATTATGCATAAATTATCTAAGCAAGAATAAAAGTGACTGGTTAAATTTTGACAGTTAAAGAGAGTAAAAAGAACCAAAAAAGTAATGATAGTTCAAACCTGAACCTTGTGGAGTTTCTTATCTAGTGAATACAATGTATAATAATAATGATGTATTATACATTATTTTAGGAAGGACCTTACATGAAAGATTTTTTACGTAAGCTTGAATTTCCTGCTTTTATTAAAGATTCTAGGCTGACGGCTTCAGTCATTATTATCTTAGCGCTATCGCTTTTGGGCAGCATCGTTGCGATGATCATGAACCCATTATTTGGCTTGGCTATGGTCTTGATCTTTATTTTAACTGTGGCATGCGTCAGTTATGGTGCATATATCTTAGCTGGTAATGCAAACAATTTTGCTGTTAGTTTATCTTATCGGATTAAGCGTAGCGAGCAAGAAGCAATGATTAAGATGCCCCTGGGCATTTTACTTTACGATAAGGATCATCAAATTCAATGGGCCAATCCGTACCTGCAGCTTTATTTAAAAAATGAAGACCTGATTGGACATACAATTGCATCCGTTGATCCTGAACTGGATAAGTTAATTAATGAATCCTTAAAGGCTAAAACTGCTGAAAACCATGTAGTTAATTGGGATGGTCATCAATTTGAGATGGTTATCCAAGACAACCTGGGCGTGGTTTATTTACTGGATATTACGCGTTACGCCAAAATAGAAAAACGATATAAAAACGAATTATTAGCTATTGGACAGATTTTTATTGATAATTACGATGAGTTGAGTGAAACCATGCATGACCAGGAATTGACTGCTACTAGTGCATATGTCCAGAATACTCTGAGTGATTATGCTAAAAACTTTAACGCTTACCTTAAACGCATTGATGAAGATCACTTTTTATTATTACTTCATATGCAAGATTTAGCTAAAATGGAAAAAGATAAGTTTTCTGTTTTGGATAAAATGCGTTTAGAAACAAGTCGTAACAATACACCGTTAACTTTGTCAATTGGAATTGCTTTTGGCAGCAGCTTAATTACTGAATTAGCTGACCAGGCGCAGTCTAACCTTGACTTGGCGTTAGGCAGAGGCGGGGACCAAGTTGTTCTTAGTCAACCCGGTAAAGCAGCTCGTTTCTATGGTGGTAAATCGAATCCGATGGAAAAGAGAACCAGAGTTAGAGCAAGGATGGTTTCACAGGCGATTAGTGAGCTGTTCAAAGAAGCAGACCGCGTTTTTGTAGTTGGTCATGCCAGCCCTGACATGGATTCGGTCGGTAGCGGTATTGGCGTTGTTAAAATTGCCCGTTTGCATCATGTAAAGGCAAATTTTGTCTTAGATGTCAATAAGACCAATTATGATGTCAGCCGCTTAGTTGCTAAAATGGAAAAAGTAAAGGGAGATAATGATATTTTTATCGCACCTGGGGACGCGTTAGAAGCATTGACTGACAAGTCTATGTTGGTTATGGTTGACCATTCAAAATATTCTATTACTTATTCCAAAGAATTATATGAGCAATTAAGAAATAGAATTATTGTCATCGATCATCACCGTCGTGGTGAAGAATTCCCTGAGAATCCAATGCTGACGTACGTTGAACCTTATGCCTCATCTGCCTGTGAATTGGTAACTGAAATGGTAGAGTACCAACAGCCAAGTTCAGGTAAGCGGGTTTTAACCGACCTTGACGCTACAGCAATGCTGGCGGGAATTACAGTTGATTCCAAGGAGTTTTCGCTGCGGACGGGAACTCGGACATTTGATGCTGCCAGTTACCTGCGTTCAATCGGTGCAAGTACAATGGGTGTCAGCGAGCTGCTGAAAGAGGATATTGCTAGTTTCTTGCAGCGCACCCGACTGGTCAGCAGCTTGAAGATGATCAAGCCTAAAATGGCGGTCTTATGTGGGCCAGATGATAAGGAAATTGACCCTATTATTACTGCCCAAGCTGCAGATACGGCGCTTGATTTAGAAAATGTCGAAGCCAGTTTTGCAATTACCAGACGGAATAAGGATACAATTGGTATATCTGCTCGTTCAATGGGTGATATCAACGTTCAGCTTATTATGGAAAAACTTGGCGGCGGCGGACATTTGTCTAATGCTGCTACCCAAATTAAAGGGATATCTGTTAAGGAGGCACTTGCTAAATTGATGGATGCAGTGGATACTTATGAACAAGAAAATGAATAAAAGGAGAGCACAATGAAAGTTATTTTTACTAAAGATGTTAAAGGCCGTGGCAAACGCGGTGATGTTAAAAACGTTCCTGATGGTTATGCCCAAAACTTTTTATTTAAGAGAGGTCTAGCCAAAGCTGCAACTAAAGCAAATATGCATACTTTGGAAAGAGTAGCTGCTAAAGAAAAGGCAACTTATGAAGCTGAAAAAGCTGAAGCGGAAAAGATTAAGTCTGAACTAGAAAAGGATGAAACAGTAGTTAATTTCAAGTCTAAAGCCGGTTCAGATTCCAGACTGTTTGGCTCAATTTCTGGTAAAAAGATTGTTGAAGGCTTAGAAAAGCAATTTGGTATTAAGATAGATAAGCGCAAATTAAGCCTGCCTGAACCAATTAAATCCTTAGGATACACAAATGTACCAGTTAAGTTATTTAAGGGCGTAGAAGGCAAAATTCGCGTTCATGTCACCGAACAGGATTAAACTGTAGTTGAATTCTGAAAAAAGTGGGCGTAAGTAATGGATAATATTGTCTCACAGCAGATACCACATGATGACGAAGCGGAAAAAGCCGTTCTAGGTGCAATTTTTATTGATCCTGCTGCCATAGCTGATGCCAGTGCAGAGGTTCAGCCAGAAGATTTTTATAAGAGAGCAAATCAGTTGGTTTTCCAGGCTATGCTTGATTTATCTGACCGTGAGGATGCAATTGATCCGTTAACGCTGCAGGATGAACTGACTAAGAAAAATCAGCTTGATGATATTGGTGGGATAGCTTATGTTTCCGAGCTGGCTATGGCTACGCCAACGGCTGCTCACGTCACTTATTATGCTAAAATTGTTCACCGTAAAGCTTTATTGCGACGCCTGATTTCTGCCAGTCAAAAAATTATTACGAATGCAATGCAGGATTCCGATGATGTCACCGACATTTTAGATAATGCCGAAAGTGAGATTATGAATGTCTCATCGGAAAATAATGCCAATGGTTTTCGTAATATCAAGGATATCGTTAACTCTACTATTGATGAGATTAACAACATTCCTGAAGACGGCAATATGGTTACGGGCCTGCCAACCGGATTTGTGGAACTTGATAAGATGACCACTGGTTTTCATGATGATGAACTAATAATTGTGGCAGCACGTCCCGGAGTAGGAAAGACTTCCTTTGCACTTAATGTTGCCCAGTATGTCGGCTTGCATACTGATAAAACTGTAGCAATGTTTTCCTTGGAAATGAGTGGGGAGCAGCTAGTTCAGAGAATGCTTGCTTCTGAAGGTTTAATCAATTCACAACACTTGCGTACTGGTCAACTGGATGAAGACGAGTGGCCTAAATTAGTCACCGCATCTGGATCTTTGGCAACAGCCAATATTTATATCGATGACACACCGGGAATTAAGATGAGTCAGATTAGGGCGCAGTCTCGCCGTTTGGCTAAAGAGAAAGGCAATTTAGGCTTAATTGTAATTGATTACCTGCAGTTAATTGAAGGTCCACACAGTGAATCACGGCAACAGGAAGTTTCGGCTATTTCACGGCAATTGAAGAAATTAGCCAAGGAGCTTCATGTACCTGTTATTGCCTTGTCGCAATTGTCGCGGTCAGTTGAACAAAGGCAGGACAAGAGACCTGTCTTATCTGATATTCGTGAATCCGGTTCAATTGAGCAAGATGCCGACATTGTTTCTTTTCTTTACCGTGATGATTACTATCGTGACGAAGAAGAGGGCGAGGAAAATAAGGAAGTTTCTGCCGAAGATGATAATGGCGAAGTTGAGGTTATCATTGAAAAGAACCGTTCAGGTAGCAGGGGAACAGTGAAATTAATGTTTTCTAAACCTTATAATCGCTTTTCTAATCTCGATTATAGTCATGATCAGCCTAATGAATAAGAAAGAATAAAAGCCATGGTGATTTATAGCAAAAAGCTATGGCTTTTTGCTTTTCTACATCTTTTAACAAAAAATAAGGCGTTTTTAATGACAATAATTATACAAAATTGTACTATTAAGGTGTGAATAGAAATTTTTCGCTAATTTTTTGGGAAAGGATCGATTAAGATGGCTGATAAAGGTTTTAAAGATAAAGTAGCTGGCAAAGCTAAAGAAGTCAAAGGCAAAGTTCAACAAGCTGCTGGTGACGTTAAAGACAAAGCACAAGAAGCTACTGAAAATGTCAAAGACAAAGTCGATGATGTTAAGGATAAATTGAAGAATTAATTTTTTTAATTAATAAATAAAAGGAGATTGAGAAGACTAACGGTTTTCTCAATCTCTTTTTTGGGTTACACATGAAACAATTTATCGTAATTTGCGTCGAATACTCTCTGGTAATTTAAGATTCGGTCGATCAGGATCATAAAATTCATAGAACACTGGTGCTTTATTAGAATCATTACTTTTAGGATAAAGATCGTAGTTGCTGGCCATTAAAGGCAAAGTCATATTCTTTTTGTAGGAATTCCAGATATTGCTTAACACTTGAGTTAACAGCTTTCGTTCCTGAGGCTCAAGGGATAAAAAAGCGCGACCAAAGCGGTAGGTTCCTACTATTTTGTTACTAGTTAGTTGGTTTAATTCATCAATGTCATAATTTTCAAAAGCCTCGAAAAGATCAGAAAAGGCATCGTTTCTTTCTTGATCGGGGATTGAATTATTGAAATTAATCAGAGCATGTCTGATCACGCGGCTACTGGAAGAAAGACCATCAGCTAAAGTAAAACTGTCGCGACCTACTGACCAGCGACGAGGGTCATGCTGGTTGCGCATTGGTACGGTACTTTTGACAACCAAAGTTTGTTCTGGATGGTCAAGCATTGCACCAAAGATTGAATTCTGGGGAATGTAGGTTTTCATTTTAGACTTGGAAGAAGTGAAACCAGGGCTTGTATATACCTTATGGAAAAAGCCCGGCCCGTCAAAACTAATCGCCTTGATTACCCGCTTTTGAATTTCAGGCTCAACTGCACATAAAGCAAATTGAGCAAAGTTACCTCCTTTTGAGTGGCCTAAAAGGTAAATTTGTTGGTCACTAAATTTATGTGCTATTTTTGTTAAATATTTAGCTGCCACCTCCTGACCGTAAATTTCGGGCAGGTAATTCATACCCATATCTTCATTTAAGCCAATCATAGTGCCATCAGTTCCGCGAAAAACGACAGCTATAGTTTTGGTATCAATTAGAAAGGTGGCAGCAGTAAATTGTAACGGGTGAGGTTCCTTTTCCAGTCTGTCTGTCCAATCTAGAATCTTGATGTTGCCGATTCTAGGACTTTCCGGTAGCAACATAACTTCAGTTGCAGTCTCGGCATACATTTGATGTTGAAAAGAAGACAAGTTCCGCAATTTTTCCGCTACTTCTCCTAGAGTATGATTGGTGGCAGAACTATCGGCCGGCAAATAAGCAATAGATGACAGCAGTGAAGCATCAACACTATTAAATGGCTTTTCTTTAAAGCTTAAGTCGCCACGCCAGCGTAAATAATCCAAGGGTCCGGCCATATAAATTCTCCTTTCGTAATAAAAGTTGATATTAATATTGTAGTAAGTTTGTGCAATTTAGATAAAAATAATGCAAAAAAAACAATAGAATTAACTATTGCTTAAAAAATATAACTTTATTTATCTATACTAGCAATACTGATCCGCTTGATGTCAGGATATTTGCGCAGAGCCATGATAATATCATTTTCATTAATATTATTATTGATGATGCCGTCTACGAAAAAGATAATTCTTTCATCACTGACAAAAAGAATCTTGACAGAAACATTTTCAACATGATTTGTTTGCAGTTCCTGTTCGATGATATGCAAGATATTAGGTTTATTTACAGCTTCTATTTGAATGTTAAACCTGATATGCATGATGATTTTGTCAATGATAGTATCATCGTGAAACATCATCTGAATGACGAAAAGGAAGGCAGTAGCTAAAATTCCGATAAAATAAAGGCCAGAACCAATTGCCATTCCGATGGCTGCCGTAGCCCAGATACCCGCAGCTGTGGTTAAGCCGGAGATCTGTTGCTTTTTGATTAAAATTGTGCCGGCACCGATAAATGAAATACCTGAAACTATCTGCGCAGCAATTCTGGAAGGGTCCAGAGCAACATCTGACATTTTTAGTAAATCGCCAAAGCCGTATTTTGAAACTATCATAAATAGCGCGGAAGAAAAGGCAACTACAATATGTGTTCGCACTCCGGCACTTTTTCTTTGAATTGCGCGTTCATAACCGATCAGTGCGCCACACAAGGAAGCAACTAAAATTCGTAGTACCCAGGGGAACTCGACGCTAATCGAGGCTAAATTTGCCATTACATCCACTCCATTCTGAATCTATCTTTATATTATACTCTTAAAAAGTTTACCAAAGCTTAGTTATAACAAAAACTGAGAAAAAGTCAAAAAATGCTTGCGTAAACTAGTAGAATATGTTTTAATTAATATCGTTGTCGAGATATGACAATGCTGACTTAGCTCAGTTGGCAGAGCACGTCATTAGTAATGATGAGGTCGGAGGTTCGAATCCTCTAGTCAGCATTCAGTTAAACAACTTAAGAATTTTTAGGTCTGTGATTCAGGTTCAGGAGAACTTAGAATGACAGGCTTTTTTTGTTGCTTTGAACTAGAATTACATTCTTTGAAATAAAAGCAAATTTATTGAAATAAAAGCACGGAGTATCAAATATAGCGATATAAAGGACTTTCGAGTCCTTTTTTTGTGTTTTTAAAATGTTAAAATATTATATAATTAGGATGATTGAATAAATTTAGTTTTGTGGAGTAGTTTATGGTTAAAGAATTTAATGAGATGACTAGAGTACAATTTCCAGCCATCCTCCATTTAATAAAACTTGGTTATACGTTTATTTCAAATAAAAAGGTACAAAAAATAAAAGATGAAGAGAATAATATTTTAACGCCCATCTTTAAAAAACAATTTTTAAAATTAAATCCTTTAGCGAGTGAAAAGGATTTTGATGATGAATATAAGGATATCAAAACCGAATTAACAAATAATGATTTGGGAAGAGAATTCTTTAATAGACTTCAAAATAAAGGCAATTCTCGTTTTAAATTTATTGATTGGAATAATTGGGATCGTAATAGCTTACTTGTTTCATACGAAATTCCTTGTAAAAATGGTGATGATGAATTTAGACCAGATGTTACAATTTTTATTAACGGATTACCTTTAGTTTATATTGAATTTAAGAAGCCTAATGCTATTCGCAATGGTGAAACTGGTATGCAGTCAGAATTCACTAGAATGGAAAAAAGATTTCAAAATAAAAAATTTAGAGTCTTTCATAATGTTACTCAAATAATAGGATTTACTGATAATAAGGACTATACTGAGGATTTTGGTAAGCATACTACAGGTTCTTATTATTGTACTTCTAGTTATGAACAAGCATTCTTTAATTCAATGCATGAAGAAAGATCCGAAGATTTAACCAAAGAAGTGGGTACTATCTCAGAAGGTCAGATTGAAGAAGTACTAAAAGACGCTAACAAAATAGCTATTAAAGATAGTAATGAATTTAAAACAAATTGTGATCCAAATACACCAGCAAATTCATTTTTAACTTCTATGTTTTCTATGGAAAGAATTAGTTTCTTTTTACATTTTGGATTAGCTTATGATCAAATTAGAAATGATGATGGGACTCTAACTTTTCAAAAGCAAATTATGCGCTATCCACAATACTTTGCTACAAGAGCTATTGCAGATGCAATTAATAATGGTGTTAAAAAAGGTGTTATTTGGCATACCCAAGGTTCTGGTAAAACAGCCTTGGCTTACTATAATATTGAATACTTAAAATATGTTTTACAAAAGAAAAATATTATTCCACAATTTTATTTTATTGTTGATCGTTTAGACCTTGCTGATCAAGCGGAGAATGCCTTTATTAATAGAGGGTTAAAAGTCAAAAGAATCAATTCAAAAAGAGAGTTAAATAATCCTTTTACTGAAAATGTAGCGGTTGTAAATATTCAAAAAGTAAACGAAGATACTAATTTAACAGATACATCCGGTTATGAAAATTTAAATAAACAAAATATTTATTTTATCGATGAAGCACACCGTTCTTATAATGCTAAAGGTTCATATTTACCTAACTTATATAATGCAGATAAAAATTCTATCAAAATTGCTCTAACAGGAACTCCATTAATTAATGTTGATAGTAAAGGGAAAAAGAAGATTAGAAAGACTACTAGAGAAATATTTGGTGATTATTTAAACAAATATTATTATGATCAATCAATTCAAGATGGCTTTACTTTACGTTTGATTCGTGAAGAAGTAACTACTGAGTATAAGAAAAAATTTAGCAATATTGTAAGTAATCTACAGGAAGAAGTTAAGAAGGGTCAACTAAACAAAAAAGAGATTTTTGCTCATCCTAATTATTGTGCACCACTGTTAGATTATATTGTAAATGATTTTCAAAATTCTAAAGTAGCTTTTGGTGATGATACGATTGGTGGCATGATTGTATCTGATTCATCCAATCAAGCTAGAGAGCTTTATAAATTATTTGAAGAAAAACAAGCAAATAAGGAGACCACGCTAACTGCTTCTTTGATTCTTTCAGATGAAGGTGATAAAGAGACCCGAGAAAAAGAAGTTAAAGCTTTTAAAGATGGAAAAACTGATTTTCTGATTGTCTATAATATGCTCCTTACAGGTTTTAATGCTCCTAGATTAAAGAAAATATATCTTGGTAGAGTAATTAAAGCGCATAACTTATTACAAGCTTTAACAAGGGTTAATCGTCCATATCATAACTTTGATATAGGGTATATTGTTGATTTTGCTAACATCTCAAAGGAATTTGATAAGACTAATAACGCTTATTTTGAAGAGTTAAATCGTGAATACAAAGATTCAGGCGAAGACTTTGATAAAATTTATGGTTCTTTATTTGTACCAGTAGAAGAGATTGAAAAGAATCTCGACAAAGCAGGATTAGTATTAGCTGAGTATGATACTAACAATTTGGAAAATTTTTCTAGACAAATTGATAATACTCCTAAAAAGGGAGAATTAATCGAATTAGCTAAAACATTACGAGAACTAAAAGAAGATTACAATGTCGCACGTTTATTATCTTATGATGATCTAGTTAATAAAATAAAAGCGAAAGATGTTTCTAAATTATTGAGTATTGTTCAAGATAGAATAAGAACATTGAATTTAATTCAGGATGCCAACTTAGAAAGCAGTAAAGATATTCTTGGTGTTGTAATGAATAATTGGCAATTTGAATTTGAAAAAACTGGTAGTGAGGAATTAAAACTTGTTGCTGATGATTATCGAAAGGAGGAGGAGAAGGCTAGACAAATTATCAATCGTAATTGGGATCAGAAAGATCCAGAATGGGTTAATATTTTTGAAGAATTTAGACGTATTATGAAAAATCAACACGTCAAAGAAATTAGTGTTGATAAAACAAAAGCTAATACTGATAAGATTAAAGAAATAATTTTTAAAATGAATACCTTAAATGCAGAAAATGAAAAACTAGCTAATGCGTTTAATGGGGATACTAAGTATGCCCGTAGTTTTAAAAAGGTAATCTATGACCTTGGTGGCAGTAAAAAGCCTAGTGTCAGAGAAAATCCAGCAATTTATTTTGTGATGAAAGATTCAAAAGATAAGTTAGATGATGAAGTAGCTAAAAATAGTGCTGTCTTAAATAATGAATCTTACTTCGATAAAAAAGCTATTCAAATTTTATTGCAAAATAGTAAAAAAACAAATGGTGAAATTCCAGTTCCAGAAATTAAAGAAATATCTAAATTATTAACTCAAGAGTATCATGATGAATATATAGGAATTAGGTAGTGGAAATGACAAATTATGTAGAAACAGTAGAAAATTTAATTGATAGTATTAAAGGTATTTTAAACAATGCGGGACTTGGTGGTGAAGCTGGTGAATATAAACTAGTTACCCAATCATTTTTATATAAATTTTTGAATGACAAGTTTCTTTATGAAGCTAGAAAATTTGATAAAAAAATTGATTATAAATATATTATGTCTTTAAATGATGATGATTATGAAATGCTTCAGCTTAGTTTAGGTACCGACTCTGCTGAAATTAAACGTCAAGATCTAATTGAAACAATTTACAATAAACAGAATGAAGATAATTTTAGTGAGATAATTGATACTGCATTAAATGATATTGCTATTGATAATAATAGTTTATTCTCTGTTGAAACAACAGGAAATACGCAAGTAAGATTATTTGATGCTCATTTAATTGCAGATAATATTCAAGATGGATCTCAAAGAGATAATGTTGCAAGAGAGCTAATAAAATTATTATCCTCTACAAAATTTGATAATACAATTTATGCTGAAGGATTCGACTTTTTCTCCACAATCTTTGAATATATGATTAAAGATTATAATAAAAATGGTGGTGGTAATTATGCAGAGTATTACACACCACGCACCATTGCGAAAATTATTGCGGACATTTTGGTAGGTAAAGAAAATCCTGAAAATGTAAAAGTATATGATCCAGCTGCTGGGTCTGGTACTTTATTAATGAATGTAGCCAATAGAATTGGTGTAGATAAGTGTACTGTTTATAGTCAGGATATTTCTCAAAAGTCTTCTAACTTACTTAGATTGAACTTGATTTTGAATAACTTGAGCCACTCAATTCATAATATTGTTCAAGGAAATACTATTTTAAATCCCAAGCATCCTGAAAAGATGGACTATATCGTTTCTAACCCACCATTTAAATTAGATTTTTCTAGCTGGCGTGATGAAGTAGAAAGCTTACCTAACTCAAGTGAAATTTACTTTGCTGGAGTGCCTAAGATTCCTAATAAGAAAAAGAATTCAATGGCAATCTATGAACTCTTTATCCAACATATTATTCACTCACTTACTGATAATGGTAAAGCTGGTGTAGTTGTTCCAACAGGATTTTTAACTGCTCAATCAGGTATTGATAAGAAGATTAGAAAGTATTTGGTAGATAATCAATATATTGATACTGTTGTTTCGATGCCATCCAATGTATTTGCGGAAACTGGCACTAATGTCAGTGTTATTTTCTTTAATAAATCCAAGCAAGATGATCAAGTTCAATTGATTGATGCTTCTAAATTAGGTCATAATATTAAAGAAAATGGCAAACAAAGAATAGAACTTTCACAAGATGATATTACAAAGATAGTTAATACAGCAGTTGAAAGAAAAGATGCAGACGACTTTTCTATTACTGTTGGTTTAAAAGACATAAAGAATAAAAATTATTCATTTAGTGCTGGACAGTATTTCCCTGTAAAGATTGAATATGTGGAACTCACTCAAGATGAATTTGCAGAGAAGATACAGAACTATCAGGAAAAGCTGTGTGGGCTTTTTGATAAAAATAATAGTTTAGAAAAAGAAATTAATAAACAACTGGGGAAAACAATTTATGAAACTAAAGAGAGTTAGATTAGGTGATGTGTTTTCTATTAAACAAGGATTTGCGTTTAAAAGTTCCAACTATGTTAATAGGAGTAACTATAGACTGGTGACTCTAGGAAATTTTGCAAATGACAACAGTTTCAAATTTAATAATGATAAAGCTAAATATTATAAAGGAAATTTTCCAAATGATGTAGAATTAAAAGAAATGGATTTAATTCTACCACTTACTGAACAAGTTGAAGGATTACTTGGAAATTCTGCTTTTGTTCCAAATGTTAATAATAAACATTTTAATTTTGTTTTGAATCAACGAGTTGGGAAAATAATATGTAATGATAAAAAAATCGATAAAAAATTTCTTCATTACTTATTATCAACTAATTTAATAAAAGATCAGATGGAAGCTTTTGCTCACGGTACACGACAACGAAATATATCACCAGAAGAAATATATAAAATAGAAGCATACATACCAACTATTTCTGTTCAATCCAAAATAGGCAATTTTTTATATTCTATAGAAAGAAAAATAGATAATAACAACAAAATCTGCAAAGAACTAGAATCAATGGCTAAAACTATTTATGATTATTGGTTCTTGCAGTTCGAATTTCCTGATAAAGATGGTAAGCCATATAAGTCTAATGGTGGCAAAATGGTTTGGAATGATCAACTTAAGCAGGAGATTCCTGAGGGATGGGAAGTTAAGAAATTATCACAAATTGAATCAAATATAATTACTGGCAAGACTCCTTCCACAAAGTCTAAGGATAATTTTGGAAAAGATGTTCCATTTATATGTATAGGTGATATTAGAAGACATTGTTTTATTGAAAATACACAATTATCACTTAGTAAAAAAGGTGCTGAGTCCCAGAAGAATAAATATCTTCAGAAAGATTCCTTATGTGTTTCATGTATTGCTACACCAGGACTAGTGGGATTCTGTAATTATATTTCACAAACAAATCAACAAATTAATAGTATTGTGTTTGATAATAAGATTAACAAGTATTTTCTGTATTTTAATATCAGTGAATATTTTAAAAATACTAAGGGGACTAAAAGTGGCAATACTTTTGCAAATATGAATAAACAAGAATTCTCAAGTATTTCGGTCATATATAATGAATATATAGTAAAAAAGTTCTACGATAGGGTCGATTCATATTTTGAAAAGATCAAGTTGTGTGAAAAAGAAAATCAGCAACTAAAATCTCTACGTGATTTTCTTTTACCATTGTTGATGAATGGACAAGTAAAAATTAAGGGTTAGATAATATTGATTAACTGAATTATTGCTTTACGCCGTATATTAGTACCATCATTCGTTAATGTATTTCTCAAAACTGTAGTTGCATGTTCTATAAAGATACAATTTGGGGATAAATTATCTAATTGGTGTTGAATGTAAGGTAAAATTTTATCTTGATACCTTTTAAAATTGTAATCTTCTTCTTTGGCTGAAGTCATTAAATCTTTATTACATAGTAAGTAGTAAATTTTCGTTATTAAGATCGAAGTTAAAGTGTTTAAATTAGCATCCTCATCACTTAATCCAGTATAAATAGTAGATAAATTTCTATTTTTTACAAAGGAGATAATTTTGTTGAAGGTGAGCACTTTATTAATTTGCTGAGTAGAAATATATTTGAGAAATTGTAAAGTAAAAACATTCAGTGGAAAGTATAATTCTCGTCACTTGTCTTGATTTCCGTATGTAATTAAGGAAATTGCTCTGAGCTCTGGCCCATATGATAAAGCACCATGAGCCCTGTCTTTTACTCTTTTTGTTGTCACATCTATAGGAGTTATGAATTTGAGCGCATGTTCGATATCCTGGGCAAGCTGTGTGTATGAGTTTTTAGAATTTGTAAGAAAATAGGTGATTACATTTTGTTTTCAACGTTCAATAATGGGCAGCGCTGTTCATAGTCTTTTCTTATTTTCATACATGTAATCCAAGTGTACGATGATCTATTTTATTTATCTGCTTTTCTCAAAAACGCAAGAAATCATACATAATATTTATTAAAAATTCTAGTTCTAAAAGTATACTATTTTTCGACTTTTAGAGCTTTTTTATGGACTAACAAGACAGTGATGAAAATGGATAATAGTATTTGAAAGTTAATTAAAGATGTCTTACCTCCTTAGGCTTCTGAATCTGGTTAAAGCATCTGTTCAAATCTTAAATTTAAAAAGTAATCTTTCCAATTTTTATTTTTTGTGAAATGTTTGAATCGATCTAAATTTTTAAAAAAATATAAGCATAATTCAAGTCCTGTTTGGCGTAAAAAATATAAATCATTAGCAGTTACTTTTGGACTTTTTTCACCATGAGTTATTTTAGATCTTTTGTCATTTAGATTCTGTAGCTCGGTATATATTTTAAGCTTTTCTTGTGGATCTGTGCAAAGTAATTCTGCACATCTTTCGCATATTTGATCTGTTATACTTTGATAATAATCTTTTCCTTCAACGAGGGCTTCAATAGCTGTCATTAAGTTTAACAATGATTGATCTTCATTATTATCAATAGTAGCTTTACCGATACTCTTAAGTGCAACATAAAGTCTGTTTTCTATATCATAAAGTTTGTCATCATCGTCATTTTTGTTTTTCCGTTTATCGTTAACAATCTTTTTATTTAGTATGTTTACAAATGCTTTAAAAATTATATTTTCATTATTTTTAAGCGATAAATCAATCTGAAGAGGAATTATTTTATTATTTTGTCTTAAATACTTTCTTCCGATTTTACTATCATTTATTATATATGAAATACGAAATAAATAATTAGTATCTTTTATATCCCCGATGCCAATAATATATGCATTGTCCATATCGCTGTATACACTATGAAGAGCTAATATTAGATCATTTGAGTAACTTAGACTAAGTTGTTCAGCAGTTTCATCATTATTCGCGTATACTTTAATCATTATAAATGATTTTTCTTCATTATTATTCTCAGTGTCATTAAGGTCTATATTGTCATCGTTTGTATCAGTTAAGGGATCAATTATCTTATTTTTATATTTTTTAGAGCATAGAGCTATATTTTTAAAGTTTTGAGGAAAGATGGAATTTACACTGATTCCATAAGTAGGTATAAAAAAAGTATAAGGTACTTTTTTGGTTTTTAGCATTTCAATAATCTTTTGGACTGTATCTTCCGTATTTTCTCCTTTGATATATATATGCTCGTTGATCATGTTCATAAGTTTATCTTCTAAAAAATTTTCGGCACGACCTGAGAAATTTTTTCCATAGTTACTATCTTCAATAATTTCAGTTACTAAGTTAAATAGTTTCTCAGTGTCAAAATAGATAGTATCTCCTTTATTGGTATACGTTATATTATGTCGAATATAAGGGTCACAAGTGTTTTTATGGGTATACTCGTTTATGTAATTTTTCAGATCATTGTATATGCAATTTTTTTCACTTTAGCTATTCTTCCTTCTCTTTATTTTTAATACTATGCGTTTTCCAAAAAGAACAATTACAATTATGGTATACCATTGATTAAGACACAATAAAAGCCAAATAGATTGAATAATACGACTGATAAATGCAAGTATGATAATAGAATTAATTACAAACCTACATGCTTCTAGTCGCATTTAGAAGAATAAAATTAGTCAAATAACCTTGAAATATCAATGTTCTCTGTTGATAAATTAAGGTTATTTTTTGTTCATTAAAGATATACGTTGTGCGGTAAAAACGCGGTATACCAAGGAATTCTTTGAGTTCAGTATAAAGATTGCTAGAGTCTTATTCTTTAGGCATCCAGTTGTGTTAGCAGATGAAGCAACAGCTTCACTTAATCCTGTACTTTCTAGGAAAATTCATAATACCCTTTGCGGGAATATCCTGGAACAGTTACTGAATTAGCATATCATCTTACTCTTGAGGAAAATACGATGTTTAACAAGGTAATTCAGTTTGAAAATTATATTAATAAAAACATGCTGTCACTAGCTGAATAAATAGTATTATTGTTAATTTTATTTTGTTGATTTAAGACTTGTTTAATGCTATTATTAAATAAATATAAATTTATAAATAATAGTTGGTACAAATTTTATAACTAGTAACGTGTTATATGGGTTAATAATGCCAATGGGCTTTCATTTTATTTATTTTAGGATTTTTGTACCGAAAGCTTATGGTAGTATGATGAAAGTATATTTTTTAGCTTATAGCAAGTGTGATAGTTCTTCTGACATTGCTTATAGCAAAAATCAGATTACTGTACATTAACAGTCTTTTTGTTAATTATTTTAATCTTTGTTCTAAAAAAGGGATGTGAAAAATCATGAATTATTATAAAGCCTTTGATGCTGGAAGTAGTATATATCTGGTTGCATTTATGATTGATTATATTATAGAGCTGTTTAGTATTAACAGTTCAGGTATCAAGACTACCGCATTAGGACTGAAAATAATTACGAATATGAATGAGCATTCCTTAAACACTAATTTTTCATTAACATGGGGAATATTAATTTCGTATTTGGTATTTATCTTATTTTTTATGTCTGCCTTTCATTTCTTTAAAAAGATAAAAACCAGATGACTATATGGCAATGTGAGCTTGAATAATAGTCTTATTCAGAAGAATCATTTACTCTGATTAGCCTTGATTTATCAGCATTTCACGCAGATAAGTTAAGGCTGATTTTTTGTGTAGTAATAAATATTTTTCGGTGCAATAAACAAATTTACGGTGTAAAATAATTAAATTTTGCACCGGTAATCTTTTAAATGCACTGATACTTGGTATAATATGTAAGAAGAAACTAGTTTATAAAGGAGACGTAATACTTTGAAAGTTTTTGATTACCAAACTTTAAATGGTTTGAAATTAACTACGAAGATGATTGAAAAACTCAATCTGATCTGTGAGCTAAAAGGTAAAACGGATCATATCTCCTTAAGTGCGAAAGACATAATGGATAAGCTGTTGGTAGTCGCAAAGATTGAGAGTACAGACTCATCCAATCGAATTGAAGGAATTACAACAAGTGATGCACGACTTAAGAAATTAATGAAGCAAAAAACGACTCCGAAAAATCGCAGTGAAGAAGAAATTTCTGGCTATCGTGATGTTTTAGCAATAATTCATGATAATTATAAATATATCAAGATCACTCCTAATAATATATTAACATTACATAAGCAATTATTTAATTTTACTGAAAGCAGCTGGGGCGGTCAATTTAAGGACATTGATAATGCAATTATTACTACCTTTGCAGATGGTCATAAAGAAACTCGCTTTACTCCACCACCAGCATATATCACACCTGAATTAGTCCAAAGTTTATGTGAAACCTATAATAATGCAATTTGTGATAATTCCCTCCCACCATTAATACTAGCGGCAGCATTTATGTTGGATTTTGTATCAATTCACCCATTTAGAGATGGTAATGGCAGAATGTCACGCTTGTTAATGCTACTTGAATTACAACAATTAGGTTTCGGAGTTGGTAAGTATATTAGTTTGGAACGTTTAATTGAAAAAACTAAGGCGCAATATTACCGGACTTTGTTAGAAAGTTCAGGAAAGGCATGGATTAATAATGAAAACGATTATGGACCATATGTTGACTACTTTTTGAGTATCGTATTGCAAGCTTACCGTGAATTAGATTCAAGAATTGACATCACTGGTGATACGGAAAGGGATCCGGAATCTTTGCTATTGAGTAAAATTATTAATAGTTTAAAGCCGTTATCTAGACAGGAACTAATGAATTTGGTACCGCAATATGGTGAAAGTACTATTAAACATGCTTTAGCTAGGTTGCGCAAAGAAGGAAAAATAGGTTTAGTAGGCAAAGGAAAAGCAAGTCGCTATATTGCTAATGACTAAAGCAGTGCAGTAAATAAATTATCGGTGCAAAATTTAGTTATTTTGCACCGATAACTATAGCAACGGGTGAATTAAGCGAGTTCATTGGAGACTTCTTTCTAGAATTGATTGGGTTAATTACATTCTATCAGAGAAGTCCAATGGACTTTTTTTATTTTTTAATCAGGGCAAGTGTTCAACTTCATTTTACAATTTACCATTTTATTTTTTTGTTAGCGCGTATTATCTGAACATGGAAGGAGTTAAGCGCAGATGCCCAGACACCCCCAGGATATCTGCGCATGGACCGATGTCAGGACAGAAGTTTTAGTTTCCTATAGGAAAAATAGGCAAACATAATATGAGTTTATGCTAAAATTAAAATTAAAGAATAACGCTAAAGAGATAAGACGAAGCTATGAAAATTAACGATATAATAATAAAAGGTATAAAGAATAGTGAGAAAATTGATACACCGTCAGTTATTTATTTAAAAGATGCTATTAGATTTAATATAGATGAAGCGTTAAAACAATTATCGGAAGTAAAAACTAATGAGACAAAATTACTTTATTCTATAAAAGCTTGTTATAACTCAAAAGTAATTTCGCTTTTATCAAGATTTGTGACCGGCTTCAGTGTTTCATCTTTACAAGAATATAAAAAATAGCTCGGTTTAATAATAAAATTGTTTCGGCTACCGGATTTGACGGTGTTGATATTAGTATAAAAAAAGGTATGACGGTTTATTATTTGATAATAACTCGTATAAATTAAATAATGGTTCTACTAATTTTTTAAAAATTTGAAGATTTTGCAATCAAATGGATTTATAGTTACAGATTCATTTGGTAGAACAAAAATACCAGGTTTGTTTGCTATAGGAAGTGTAACAATGCCAATATCTGGAGTCCCAGAAGCTATTTATTCTGCACAGATTACTGGATTCTATATAGGACATCTCTTAGAAAAGACAACTATTGCTGATCCTAGTGGTAGATTTCCTTTCCTTCCTAGAGAAAGGAACTGGTCAAATAGCTATCAACATAAAATAGAGCCTGATGAAGAATAACCATAAAAGGTAGATTAGTTATGACAATTGGCGAAGCCTTGAAAGAAATGCAGAAAGAGCTTGGACTAACCGGAAAAGAAATGGCTGCTGGCATTATTACAACTGGTACGTATTCACGTGTGATCCATGGTACTAGAAGAATAAGCAGTGATTTATTAATAAAATTACTACTAAAACACAATATAGACTTATCTTATTTCTTTGATAAAGTATCTGATACTTACATGCCTCCCTCCAATAGGTTAGAACAAAAATTATCCTCTCAATTTGGACTTGCATTTAATAATCATGATATTGTAGCAGCAGTTACAACATTCGAGCAGATTAAAAAGGCTAATGTTAGTATTCATTTTAAAAAAAGAGTACAGATAGCTGTTGCTTTTTTGACAAAAACTACAGATGATTTAGATAATAAGTTTAAGAAATCCATTATAGATGATTTAAATAAAGAGAGTAACTGGATTTTTAATATTCAAGCTTTACTTTTGTTTGCTACATCATTTGAAATTTTACCAATTGAATTTGTTGAAAAAAAGATGGTCTTTTTCTTTAATAAAATATCACGATCTAAAAACATTTCAGAAATTATGAAAGAAAGATTTGCCATCGTTTGTGTTAACTATTTACATTGGAAATATTCTCAAACAATAGGATTGAATGGAAAAATAGGAATAATTGGAGCTAATGTAGTGAATGCTATAAATTATCTTCAAAGCTTAGAGTCAACCACTCATTTTATCATTTATATAATATCAGCTAAATATTATTCGGCATTGTTTTCTGGTAATTTAACTCGTGCTAAGCAGATTAAAGAGAATCTGCTTGATATGGGGTGTACATTAGTTGTTAAAAATTGGCCACTGTGAAATTTTTGTTTATTTAAAAATATAAATTTATTATGGATTTATAGCCAACCGATTATGAGTATTATTAAAAATAAGAAAAGGATTATAATTAAAAAAGTGTATTATGTTATGTAAAAAATATGCAAACGTTTATAAGCTGCTAGTTGGCCGAGTCACGACCAACATCGCAGACAGTCTGTTCTACATGGCGGTGCTCTGGTACTTCAAGGAGACCGGGCACTCACCTTTCATGGTAGCGGTCCTGTTGACCGTTACTTCCGGGGTTGACATGGTCTCGTTCGGCCTGGGCCCTCTGATTGATCGCATCTCAATGAAGAAGCTGCTGAACTATTCCACTATCATCCAGGCCGCAATCAGCGCCGCGGTGGTGGGGGTGTTGCAGCTGGGCCAAGGCGGCATCGGGGCTGACGCCATGGTCTTAATTTTTTACACGGCCTCCACGGTTCTTTCAACCATTATTTACCCGGCCGAAACCAAACTGCTGCCGCTGTTTGTCGCGGAAAAGGATATGCTCCACTTCAACGGCCTGTTCGAGGTGACCTACGGCGTTTTGGACTTAGTTCTGGACGGTTTTGCCACCTTTCTGATTGCGACAACGTCAATCAGCATGACCGTGGTCATCTCCGGCGTGGTTTTTGCGCTGGCCCTGCTGACCTACGGGCGCCTGCAGATTAACGCCCTGGCCAAGGACGTCTTGGAGAGCGAGGAGTACTTCACCGGCTCCTACTGGAAGGACCTACGCATCGGCTGGCAGACGCTGAAGGATGAAAAGAACATCCTGGAACTGATTCTGCCGCTGTGCGTGGTCAACTTCTTCTACGGCATTTTCGACGTGGGCCTGCCGTATTTTGGGCAGAACTACGTTCATGACTCGGCAATCGGCTACGGTGGCCTGCTGATGGCCTCGTCTCTGGGCGGCATCGCTGGTGCCTTCCTGGTGCAGCACTTCAAGCTGGGCAAGAAGAGCATGGAATTGTTCATCGCAATTTGTTTTGTGGGTGCTGGCGTCTTCCGCCTCCTGGTTCCGCTGACGGCGGGCCTGAGCGTCCTGCTCATCCTGCTGAACTCGGCCGTCTCCTCTTTGTGGCTCACCATGATGAACACGGACTTTGAGGCCCTGGTGCAGGTCAGCTTCTCGTCTGCGGTGCTGGGGCGCATCGAGACCATCAACGACAGCATCCTGTCCGTCATGATCCCGCTCGGGACGATGGCGGGCGGACTGGTGGTTGACCGGCTGGGCGCAATCAGCACGCAGTACATTTACGGTGTTACGCTGCTGCTCGCGGCGGTCTACTACCTCGGCGTGGTCAGGCACAAGGCCAAGAAGTAAAAAGAATCCGCATGGCATTAACATGATTATTCATCAGATTCTGTTGCTATAGTTTGGCGATGTTTTGATTGAGCATTCAGACTAAAAATAGATATGCCCCTTGAAATTAAAGTAGTTTAATAATTTCTGGTTAAGGACTAACTTCCGATATTAAATCGAGGTTAGTCCTTTCAGTTTGCTTGTTCCGGTGAAGTTAAGTTCTTGAAGGCCTGTTCAAAGCCGTAGAACATATTCCACTTTAAGGTGCCAAAGAAAGCCTACCATCAGTCCGTTGCCTTTGCGCGGTATGGACTGGTGGATGCCACGGCTTTTAGTTAAGTTTGAAATTGTAAGTATTCGTCTAGGCATCAATTAGTTGATGTGAATCAGTGTCAATTGTTTGAGCCACAGAACAGTGCTGTAGCCCTCCTCATGTAAGCTGAGTGCCTGTAATTTTTGTTCAACGGAAAATTGACCATAGTAAAACCCTCCAGATGTACTTAGGTCCAATTGAAGTGCAACTAAAAAGTTAGACATTTTATCTAAAAAATTCTTGAATTCAGGCCAGTCATAAAGTTCAAACTCTATTTTACAATTTACCGAAAGAAAACAAAGGCAAAACGATTATTTTTGTAACTCAGCGCTTGTCTGCGGTGAAATATGCAGATAAGATTCTCTTTTTACAAAATGGTAGAATTCTCGGCTTTGATACACACGAAAAATTAATCAGACGTAATGCTGATTATCATAATATGTATAATTTGCAAAAGGATACTTATATCTAAATTTGGGTTGGTCTAAAAAGTGCTTTTTGCTACAATTAAACTATTTTAAGTAAGTATTTGCTGTTTACTATAGCGCAATGGAAAGTGTGACAAGTTTGAATTCTATTAAAAAGTTTTTAGATTGGCTAACAAGTTTATTACTGATTATAGTGGTCGGACTGGTTTTAATCACACTTTTTTCCGCATATTATAGTTTTGGCACTATGATTTTTGGAGTCCATGAGGCGAGCGCAATAAAGGATTTTTGGTTCACAGAAATCATGTTAGGTACAGCTTATGTATCTATAGTTATAGTCATTACTATATATACAGCAATAACTCGTTTTTTAAAGAAAAGAAAAAATGATGCTTCTTGTTAAGTAGCATTGATTACAAATATAGCAAGTTGAAGGCAGGTAGTTCATTGAACTAACTGCCTTTTGTTATTCAAGAATTTGATATAGCTGTCCTTAGTAAATATCACTAGTAAGCATATCAAATGCATTATTGTGAATATAGGTAAATATTGCAAATTGTATTTAAAATTAGAAATATAGTTGTAATTATATTTACAGATGCTTCACAAATAGTAATAAGAACGTTATTTGAGAAAAAGAAAAATCAGTTCATATAATATTGAACTGATTGATGAGATATTTAAAAAAATTTTGAATTGTTAATAAGTATTCAAGTTGATTTTATAAGCAATTAGATTCTAATTTAACCCTGATTTTGTAGATCCTTTGTATTGATCTAATGCAGATTTTAAATCTTTGTCTGTAATTTTGACTTTTTGGTCTTTTAAAACTTGGCTGATTACATTTCTCATCACAGTAGAATTTGCCGCCCATTTGATATAAAGATTATTTGTTAGTTCTGCTCTATTGTTTTCAAAACTCCCTTTAGCTGGATGACTAATCATTTTTATTATCTCATAACCATTAGTAACTTTTACTGGAGTACTAGTATATTCACCATTTTTAAGCTTATATGCAGCATTTTTGAAAGTAGAATCCCAATTTTTATTTTCTTGATTAAAAGGTGCTAATTTACCGCCATTAGTGCTGGTAGAACTATCTACAGAATATGTTTTTGCTAAATTTGAAAAACCTTTCCCATTGTCTAATTGATTGATAATTTCTTTGGCTGTTGATTGACTAGTTACTAAAATATGCTGCACAGTAATCTTCGGCTGATATGTTTTCCATTCTGCCTTTAATTGCTTATTTGTTGGCTTGATTTGAGACCTCAATGCAATTTCACTAAGTAGGTTAATTTGAATCATTCTCTTAAAAGATGACTTAGTGTATGAATTTTGTGCTAAAAATTCATCAAATTGTGAGCCATAGCGCTCTTTATAATTATTGTATTCTTGAGTAACTTCTTTAGAATTCAACTTTCCGCCATATTGGGCTTTTAGAGCATCATAAATTAACAAATTAGCTAAAACATTTTTACTCGTAGGGGCTGACTTGAGTTCCCTATAAAATTCTTGTTGCGTAATTTTTTTATCTTTCCCGTATTGAGCAACTTCTGCATTATTTGATTTTGAACAGCCTGTTAAGCCTAGTAAGGAAATACCAGCTACAGTCGTTATTACACCTTTTAATAATTTTTCCATTTTATCTCCTCCAATGAAGATTTTTTTATCTAATTATTAAAGCAGATTGTAACTTTTAATTCAATTAGATTAAAAGCAGTAAGCAAGAACGTACCACAATAGCAGGCAAAGTCGTCATAAATAACAAGAATAAATTAATTAAGATATTAAAAATAAATAATATTATTAATAAAAAGTTGGTTGATTTTTTAATTTACTACTCTATAATATTAAATTGATAATATTATTAATTAATGTTTGGGGGATTATTTATGAAAAAAAGCAAGTATATGGGAGTACTGGTTTGTGCCGCTGCACTATCTGTATTCTCTAATACTGAACAGCAAGTTAGAGCTAGTGTTGACAGTCAAACAAAAACTGTTGCAAAAAGCTCTAAAGCAGCAGAGTCAGCTACAGCTGGCGTAACAAATAAAGCAATTGAAGCACAATTAGCTGCAAAGGGAGTTAATCTCAAGCATCTAACTTCTAACGAAAAGCAAAATGTATATGTTGATGTAATTGTTCAATTGTCTGCTGCACCTGTAGCTACAAATGGTTCAGTAAGCACAAATTCAAGTAGTGCAGAAATTGAGCGGGCTACAAAAAAAGTAATTGCAAAACAGGCTGCAGTTAAAACAAAGGTAAAGGCAATTACCCACCAAGCAATTGGCAAAAGCTATGGTTATGTAGTTAACGGTTTTGCTACTAAAGCAAAGGTTAAAGATATTCAAAAATTAAGAGCTATTCCAGGCGTTAAATCAGTTACTTTGGCAAAAGTCTACTATGCCAATGATTCTTCTGCTGACAATATGGCTAATGTTTCCGCAGTTTGGAATAATTATAAATACAAAGGCGAAGGCACTGTAGTTTCTATCATCGATACAGGTATTGATCCTAATCATAAAGATTTACGTTTGAGTGATGAATCTAAAGCGAAATTAACTAGAGCAAAGGTTAATGCTTTCACTAAAGAAGCTGGTTATGGTCGCTACTTTACTGAAAAGGTCCCATATGGCCATAACTATTCAGATAACAATGACAATATTACTGATAATAATTCTAGCGAACAACATGGTATGCACGTTTCAGGTATCGTAGCTGCCAATGGTACTTCAGATTCTGTTAATTCAGTTGTAGGTGTTGCCCCAGAAGCCCAATTATTAGCAATGAAGGCCTTCTCTAATTCAGCTAGTTCTGCTTCTACTGATTCTACTAGCATTATTGGAGCAATTGATGATTCAGCTAAACTTGGTGCTGATGTTTTAAACATGTCTCTAGGTTCTATTTCTGGTCAGCAAACCGATGATGATCCAGAAGTTGCAGCTGTTGACCGTGCTACTAAGACAGGTACTGCTGCTGTAATTTCTGCTGGTAACTCTGGAACCTCAAACTCAAAGGCTGATGGAGACAACAAGGCATATTATGGCAATCCAGACATGGAAACTATAGACAGTCCGGGTACTGCCAGAACTGCTACAACGGTTGCATCAACGGAGAATAGTAAAGTTACTACTGATGGTATAACTTTTACTTCAGCTGATGGTAAAACTGTAGTAGCTGGTCCAGAAACTACACAACTTTCAGCAGGTACTGATCGTTCATTCTTTAATGACAAGCAATTCTATGTTGTTAAAGATAAAAATGGACAATTAGGTGCAGGTTCTGCAAATCAATATACATCTGATGTTAAGGGTAAAATTGCCATCGTTAAGCGTGGGACCCTTGCTTTTACAGATAAACAAAAGTTTGCACAAGAGGCTGGGGCTGCGGGTTTAGTCATTGTTAATAATCAAGCTGGCCCATTAAATAGCATGCAACTTAATGCTGGTTTCCCTACTGTTGGATTATCAGAGGATGCAGGAAACAAGTTAGTAGAATATGTTGCAAAAAATCCTGATGAAGCGTTAAAGGTAAGCATTGCTGTCCAGCCATTAGATAATTCAGCCCTTAAGACAGATTTAATGTCCAGCTTTACTTCATATGGCCCTGTTTCTAACTTAGCCTTTAAGCCAGATATCTCAGCTCCAGGTGGAAATATTTGGTCAACTCAAAATAATAATGGCTATACTAACATGTCAGGTACTTCTATGGCTTCTCCATTTATTGCTGGTACGCAAGCTCTTGCTAGTCAAGCAATGAATGATAAAAAGGGTTCTTTCTATGAAACTTATCAAAAGATGACTCCGAATGAAAGAACAGCATTTATCAAAACTTTGGAAATGAATACTGCAAGTATTCATACTGATATTAGTCATGATAATGTAATCGTTTCACCTCGTAGACAAGGTGCTGGATTTATCAATGCACAAGCTACTATTCAGGCATTAGTTAAAAATCCTTCAACCGTTGTTGGTACCAATGGCTATCCAGGTGTTGAGCTTAAGAGCTTCACAGATAGAACTCTCAAATTCCAAGTTAAGTTTACCAATAGAACCAATAAGGATTTAACTTATAAGTTAACCGATAATGGTAAAGAATCAGATGTTTATACTTCTGCTACTGATAGTGGTTCGGTTTTGTATGACAAGCAAATTGATGGTGCTTCAGTTCAAGCTGATGGTGAAGTAGTTGTAGCTGCAAATTCAACTAAGGAACTTACTATTACATTAACGCTACCTGCTGATTTTAAAGAAAATCAGTATGTTGAAGGATTTTTGACCTTTAATGGATCAGATAATTCACAATTGCGTCTACCATACATGGGATTCTTTGGCGACTGGGCAAGTTCAGATCTGCCAATCTTTGCTAGCTTAAATGATCCGGATGTATTCCAACTTGAGAATAATATCTTAGGTACTTTTGTAACCGTTGGTAATGACTATGATAGTGCTTACCCGGGCTTAGGCATCGATGATAACGGTAATGTTGCATTTGATTCTTCAAAATTCGCAATTTCTACGGCGGATAATGCTCAATTCCAATGGTTTAAACCAGTTTATTACTTATACAGAAATGCTAATAACGTTAAGGTTCAAATTTTGGATAAAGATGGTAAAGTAATTAATACTTTAGCTTCGTTAAGTAATGCTGCTAAGTCATACTATTACGCACCAGCTCAAACATACAATTACTTTGATGAAGCTCCTGAGTGGGACGGTACATACTTTGACCAACAAGCTAACAAGACAGTTAAAGTGCCTGATGGAACTTACACTTACAGAATCTCTGCTACTGTTGATGGCACAAACACGGAGCAGCATTACGATATGCCCGTTAAGGTAGACAGTGTTAAACCGGTATTAAAGAATCTCAAGCTAGAATCAAGTACAGAAAAGGATGACAATGGTCAAGAAAAGACTCGCTACTACTTGTCTGCCGAAGCTAAGGATGATCTTAGTGGCTTGAGTAGTGACGCAAATGTTTCTGTAAACGGTGTCATCAGTCAATTAACATATGATCCAACTGCTAAGGCAGATAAGGATGGGTTCCAAAGGGTTGAAATCGTCTTATCTCCTGAACAGGTGAAAACTTTACAAGCAGGTACTAATAACTTTGCTGTAGCTCTATTTGATAATGCTTCAAATGCAGTAACTGCTTCAGGTGAAAGCAATAAGCCTGGTGAAACTAGCTTTGGCCTGGTTCTTAGAGATGGCGGTTTACCAGATAAGATTTCCTCAACAACTAACAACTACTACTCTGCCACTGGATCCTTTATCTTTTTAGGTACTTATCCAAGCAAGGTATATGGTACTTATACTGATAAGAATGGTCAGACTCACGACTTAGATATCGAAAGTGATGGCGACAAGACATTTGCTGCTGAACTTCCACTTACTAAGGATGATTACAAGACAATGGTCACCCTCTATGCTGATGCTGATCATAAGACCGTCATTAAAGAAAAAGAAATTACAGTTAGTCTTGTCCCGGCTAAGGTTGAAAACTTAACCGTTGATAAGAATGATACCTATGATGCAAGCAAGAATTCATCAGCTGAATTGGCACAAACCTCTGAAGCTACTGTTAAGCTTTCAGGTAAGGTAAGCGATGATACTAAGTCATTAGTAATTAAGCAAGATGGCGAAAGCGACGTAGCGGTTGAGCTGAATGCTGATCATACCTTCTCTATTGACCTACCAGTAAGCTTTGGTGAAAATGACTTTAATATTGTGGCAACTGATGAAGATGGTAATTCATCCAGCGTTGAACAAAAGGTTAAGTCTAGTGATCGTGGTGAAACAACTGTAAGAAGCAGTGATGTTATATTCGATGACGGCATTCAATGGGGTACTAACAGCGTTAGCGCTGATACCAAAAACTATGATCCTAAAACTGGCGAGTTGACTATTACGGGTAAGGTAAAGAGACCAACTACTACTTTGCAAATCGATGGTAAGAACGTCAAGATCAATTCTGATCAAACATTTGAAGTAACACTAAATGTTGGTACTCACGGTGCTAAGATTATATCTACTTTGATTGGTGACTCAACTGTTAGAGAAACTACTCAAGAGAGATTAAGCTTCTATGTAGATGCAGAATCACCTGCTTTAACTCTAGATAATGATGGTCCTGTTTACACTAACAAGGATAAATATACAATTTCTGGTACTGTGGCTGATGATTACAAGTTCTATGACTTATCAATCAATGATAATAACATTGAATCTGCCTGGGGTGATGTAGATTACAACAGCAAGGAAGGTGTCAAGAAGGACTTTAAGTATGAAGTTGAATTGAAGAAGGGTAAGAATACTTTTAATGTTAAAGTAACTGATTCTCAAGGCAATGAAACTACTCAAGCTTTAGTTGTTTACAATGAACCGGAAAAGACCTTAGATGAGCCTGATGTAAAGCAAACCGTAGCAATAGATGGCAAGTCTGCTCTCCTTGAAGCTACTACCAAGGAACCTGATGCAAAGGTAGTTTACAGTGTTGATGCTGGCAAGACATTCAAGGATATGCCAGCTGATGGACTCAAAGTCACTGAAAATAGAACTGTTGAATTCAAGACCGTTGATAAATATGGCAATGAATCTGATGTTAAATCTGTAGAGGTCAAGGATCTTGATAAGAAAACCGAACCTAATGCAGATGACAAGAATTTATCCGATGCTAAAGAAAAGCTCCAAGAAAGTGTTAATGCCGGCGAAACGAAAGACTTGAGTGGATACACTGATGAGTCCAAGAAGACTTATGAAGAAGCTTTAAACAAGGCGAAAGATGTCTTAGCAAATAAAGACGCCACATTGAAAGATGTCCAGGCTGCAACTGATGCATTAGCTAAAGCAGAAAGGGCATTGACTGATAAAGAAAAAGATACTTCAGATAATAATCTGCCAAAAGCAAAGAAGGAACTTCAAGCTAAGGTTGACGCTGGTTCTAAGAAGAACTTGAACAAATACACTGATGAATCCAAGAGGACTTATATAAATGCATTAGACAAGGCCAAGGAAGTTTTAGCAGATAAGAATGCTACATTAAAAGATGTCCAAACTACTAGCGCTGCATTGGATGAAGCAGACAAACATTTAACTGTTAAGCGCACTGAATCATTTACCCCATGGGTTAATCCATCAACTAATACCACTCCAATCGCTAATAACTTTAGTTCACAAGCAAATGCAAATACAACTGCTTCAGATAAGAGCAAGACTAATGTGGAAAATAAGGATGCCAAAGAAGAGGGTAAATCAACTAAGGTAATGTTTAAGTCTATTCTTTACACTAATGACCTTAAGAAGACTTCTAAGATTGCCAAGGCATATAGCTTCCTTAACCTTGTAGTTGAAAATGATAAGCTAAAGGTTTATACATTTAATGGGCAACATTTCTACAAGCTAGTAGATGAGGATGAATATGTTCGTGTAAGAAATGTTACTGGTACCAAGGCTAAGCTGAAGAGAAACTCATATGTTTACAAGTCTAATGGTAAGAAGGCATCACGTAAGCTTCTCAAAAAGGGTACAACTGTGACTGTCTACGGTGATCAATATAAGGCTTTAAAGAAATACAAGAAGACAACATATAGAGTTGGCCAAGGTAAATACATCAAGAGCGTAAACTTCTATAAAGTTCATCTTGTAAAATAGTTGATTCATAACTAGTCTTGTCATATGAAACTTATCTAAGAAAATAGTTTCTAGATTTTAAAAGACGATCAAATTCAGCTCTTTGCTAAATACTGATGATAAAGAGTAAATGAAAAGAACCAAGTAGCTAATAAACTGCTTGGCTCTTTTTTCTTTTACCTTGTTCTGCCAATCTGTATAGAACTACAAAGTATAATATTTGCTAGTTGCTACTGATTAGTAGTAGAAGCTATAATAATGTAGAAATGATATTTGGAAGTTTGTAATGGAAGTTGCTGAGGCATTAGCGAGGCTAAAATTCTTGGTGAAGCATGATCATTTTCAAATGGTTCAAAGAAGAGACAAAATGGCAATGCCAGTTTCAGTAACTTTGGCGAAAGAAATAGTTAAGCAGTTGTCAATCAGTGATTTTGTCAAACATGAACCGAATAGAAGTAATCCATTACAATTTGTCTGGGTATTTAAAACAAGCGATGGCCAAACTTACTACATTAAATTCGTATTTACTGAAGGCAATCAAAAAGTAGTATTTATTAGTTTCCATCTTGATTATTAAAGGAGGGGTTTATATGGCTTACCAAAAGGATTTCACTACTATTTATACTATTGCTGGACATAAGTATACAGTAACAGCACCAGCTCTTTTTGACAGTAAAACCAATGAACTGATTCCAGATAAGGCATTAGATGATCAAGCTGCTGAAATTGCCCGTCAAAAATATCGTGACGAAATGGGTCTATTGTCACCAAAAGAAATAAAACAATATCGAGCTAAAGTTGGTTTAACACAACGTAATTTAGCAGAATTAACCGGATTGAGTCCAAATACGATTGCTCTTTACGAAGCGGGTGCATTTCCAACAAAGGCTAATAATAGGTTTTTAAAAGCTCTCATAAAGAGCGATAATGTACTTGAACAATATATTTCTGATGAGAAGAATAAATATTCTGATGAATTGATAGCAAAAGTTAATTCCTATTTGAACCATAGTGATAGTGTTGTGGAATCACAACCTGAGCAACCTAAGTTCACTGCTGTGCAGTTAGCCAATTGGTTTCGAGTTGAGAATTACTTTGAGCGGGATAATGATTTGAATGTTGATCCATTAACGCAAATGAAAGCCAATAAGCTTCTCTATTTTGCATATGGTAGATTTTTAGCTAAAACTAGAAGTAGGCTGTTTTCTTCTTCTATTATTCATTTACAATACGGTCCAGCAATAACTGAAGTACATAAAAAGTTTAATGGTAAGCGTGTTTTAGATATTGATAAACCAGACAAAGAGGCCATGAATGACTATAACTTGGTTTCTAAAGATGGTGAAATTGCCGATTTACTAGATAAGGTTAATGAGGATTACATTAATTACAATGCTGCTGGATTAAGTAAGAAGACTCATCGGCCCGGGTCACCATGGGATTTAACTCCGGATAGAGAAATAATTAAAGATCAGTTGATTTTTGATTCGTTTAATCGAGGAATAGAAGAATAGTTTGAGAAAGAATAAATAATAAGTATCCTAATGTGGGACTCGATACATATATTGAGTTGTAGGGTCAGTCTTTTGCTTAACCTATAACAGAGCTAACCGCCTTAAAGCAGCTGCTTGAAATTTAGAGAAGAAGTCTTGTTTACAAGGCTTCTTTTTCTTTATATCTAGGCAATTACATGAATAAATTAGTCTTGTGCAAGAAATTATTGTAAAGAGCCAAAGAGCCTAGGTAACATAAAAAACAGTTTTTCTTGAAAAGTTGTTAACCTCGGTGGCTACAACCGCGGGCAGGGGAAATAACGTAACCTTGCTATATTGGTTAAAATTTATAAGCAATTGCTAAATCAGCCTTTAAGTTTTTATTCTTTGTAACAGCTTCGTTCAATGTGCATTATAGTAAGTTGCTTTGGCACAACTAATTAGTTTGCTTTTTCTTATTTTGAGTATTTCTGAAGAATATTATCCACTCATAAATACATGCAATAACCGCTATTAGATAATCATACCAATGAAAAGCTTTTGAAAAGCCTACTAGAGAGAGAACAAACACGGCAATCAACGCTAAACTAAAAAATATAGGTTTAGCAATCGCCATATTATACTTAATAAGCCAAGTATCAATTGGCAGAAGCTCTAAAGCTAAAATAATAATTATTATTACTAAAGTAGTATTCATGTTATAGTCACACCTTTTAAATTGTTTTAAAGATAAATAAATACGATTGTTCATGCAGTCCAGTAAGCGACTGTCTTGTCAAAGTGGAGATATACAAAAAGGCAATCTACTGGATTGCCTAGACGTCTAGTACGCCTCTTTTGCATGCAAAGATCGCACTTTATTTCTTCTACTGAAATTATAGCACAAGAACACATGATAGAATAATGAACTACGCCTTTCGATCTTCCCCGAAAGGGGGTGATTGCAGGGGAAAGGTCGTACTTTTATTTCTTCTGAAGTGTTTACTACTAACCAGTCTAACGCCTGCATTGCGCAAGCTAGGACAAGATTTTGATAAATTAGCCAATTTAATCGAAAAGATGCTTCGGTTATTTAAGTAGTAATCAGAAAGAAATGGACTTTTGTCCTACCTCTTTTTGATTACTGCTTTATTTTTTATGTACCTTTTAAAGTTGCTAGCTACTTGGATTTAGCTCTACTTCAATTAATATACTATGTTAATCTACTTTGGTATAGGTGAAAGTCGATAGGAAATAAATTCTGTTAGCTTTTGGATTTGTCATATCCACCTTATTTGCGTCAAATATGACAGTTTTATTAATAAAAATAAAAAGGCAATTATATTATTTATATAAATAACGAAGGTTTTTTGAAAGGAAAAGAAAATCATGGTTTATAAATACTATTCGCACTTTAAGTTTTTTTGTTTAAATATTTTGGGATTAATTTCCAGTATGCAGAATATTGTTACAGCATACATTGTTGGTTCGTTAATTAATTTGGCAACGGCTAAAAATTTTGCAGCTATTCCAATCTTTTTTGGTAAAAACATTTTGTTATTGATCTTAATTTTAATCGCCACATTAATTTTTGATTATCTTAAAGCAGATGCTGCTAAGCAGGTCAATACTAAGTTAAGGCTTAAAGTGATGAGGGGTATGCTCTCGGATGAGCAAGAAGATGCTTCTAATTTAGGTTTCTTAACTAATGATTTTAAACTTTTGGAAACAAATCGCTATGATGCTGAAATAGGAATTTTGATTTATTCATACACTGTCGTATTTGCTATGGCATTCGCTTTGTATCTAAATTGGCAGCTTACAATAATATTCTTTATTGGTTCGGTTATACCAACAATTGTTTCCACCTTTTTCCAAAAGCCTATTCAAAATGCTGCAGAGGCTTGGACAAATGCTAATGATAAATATGTTAATCAAACTAAAAATTTGTTATCTGGTACTGCTACCTTTAATTTATATGATAAGCAGGATAATGCAGTTAAACAAAATCAGTATAAAGTTAACCAATTAGAAGAAAAATTAGCCAAGATGAATGTGCTTAATACTAATACCAGTGCTTTTCTTAATGCAATTGCAATTATGGGTACTTATTTATTGCCGTTTGCAATTGGTATTGCATTAGTAATTAAAGGTCAAACTACTTTAGGTGCTCTTTTTGCAATAACGCAATTATCTAATTCATTTGTAAATCCAATTTTACAAATTTTGCAAGAACGAAATAATTTGTCTACTACAAAGCCAATTGTTCGAAAGATAAAGCAATATATACAAAAAGCAGATAATGTGGAGCGTGAACAAACCAACAATCCTACATTTAATGAACTACAAGTGCAAGACCTAGATTTAATGCGTCAGGATAAGGTATTAGCACAACATATTAATCTTGATATTAAGTCTGGCCAAAAAGTTGCGGTCATCGGACCCTCAGGATCAGGGAAATCTACGATGTTACAGTTTCTAATGTATGGTAAGTATGGTAAATCTAAAAAAATTATACTTGATCATAACGAAGCAGCGGCAGGATCGTTTACTAAGTTGTTTGCCTATTCCAGCCAGAGTGCAGTTATTTTTTCTGATACGCTTTGGTTTAATCTAACTCTAGGAGCCAATATAGCTAAAGAAAAAGTTCTTGAGGTATGTCAAGGACTACAGTTAGGACAATTAATTAAAGAAAAGGGATTTGATTATCAATTAGGTGACAATGCAGATCAACTATCTGGTGGCCAATTGTCCAGAATTGAGGTGGCGCGGGCTATTTTAGCCAATCGACCAATTTTATTACTGGATGAGATTAATGCTTCACTTGATAAAACTTCGTCAAAGGCGATTCACCAATATATTTTTGATTCAAACTTTACTTTTGTTGAAGTTATTCATCATTACGATCCAGAAGAACTGCAAAAGTATGATGTAGTTGTTGATTTTAATCAATACCAATTTGACGATAAAAAATAAGTTGTAAAAGGTTCTAAGAGTACTTACTTGGTTGCGATATTAAATAACATAAAATAAGACATTAGACATTGACAGAATGTAATAACCAATTTTTACCTCAGTATTATATAAGTTTCATTTTAAATTTAATGATACTTTTATATTTTTTGATTATAATAAAATTAAAAAGTGTAATATTTGATAATTAATCAAATAGTTGAGGAAATTTAAATGACAATTGGTGAATTACTAAAAGACTGTCGTATTCAGCAAAAGAAAACACAAAGGCAATGGGTTAATGATGTGGTAAGCCCGTCATTTTATGCAAAAGTTGAAAAAAATTTAAGCAGCATTTCAGCAGATAATTTAATTGAACTATTAAACGTTAACAAAATTTCATTAACTGATTTTTTTGGTAAGTTAAACCACCAGGCGAAGACCGTACATGACGAGAACCTAGAGATTGATAGAATGGTTAATGAAGCGTATTATCAAAACTCTGTGCATGATCTGCAACAAATACGAAATTTTGTTGCAGAAAGTGATTTTCCAAATAAAGAAGATAAATTAGATATAATTGATATCTTTATTGCAATAATTAACAAAAATCTTTCTAGTATTGATAGTGTTGTTATAGATAGATTGAAAGAAAGAACGTTTGATGTTTCTCATTTTAATTCTGATAGTTTAAGATTGTACTGCAACCTTATGAGTTTTTATGATTTAGATAGTAATTTATTGATTTCAAAAAGAGTAATACGTCAGTTCATTGGCTCGAGTAGCATAGACATTCAGAAGTTAGTTTTATCTATAATTATTAATATGATGATTTTATGTATTCGTAACAAAAAATTTGAAGAAACAGCATTTTATGTTAGTAGTGAACAACAAATCAAAACAAAACCAGATATATTTTTCTATAAAACTATTGCCCCAGCTTTTGAGAATATAATCAAATATCACTATGATCAAAATTCCAAGTATCTTGATGAAGTACAAACAATAACTAAATGTATAAAAATTGCTGGTATGCCCAGTTATGGTAAAGAGCTTGAAGAATTAATGCTTGCTAATAAATAAGATTTTTAAATGTCATATTAAACCATTAAGAGTTAAATATGACATTTTTTATATGCTTATATAAAATCGTAATAAACTAGGAGTAAATAGAAAGGAGTAAGAAAATTTATTACATAAATTAATTCTTATTAGGCTCAATTTAGATTAATTAGAAACATGGGAAAAATGTTTTGAATAAGTTAAGTAAAGATTTAAAAATAAAGTCTAAAGTAGATGATCATGTTTATGAAGCATTTGTGGATGGATTATTTATAAAGTTTAGACCAGGAAAAATTTATAAAGATAAGTAGGTTCTCTATAAAGGAGATGGTAAAAAATGTTTTTAAAAATTGGTATCGTATTTGGCGATCAAGTTGGATGGGGTCGACACTAACAAAAAACATTATTCAAAAGAGAATAATGTTTTAGAGACTAAATATAAATCAAAGTATTACTCTGCGAAGTAATACTTTTTTAGGTGCTACAGATATAATATCATCTTTAGAATAATTTTGACCACTGAAGTTAACCCCTAGAATTGGACGTTAACATTAATTCATGTTTGCTAAGGCGGTATTCCGATATTCAAACGGAGTTAGTCCTTTTAGGGCACGATTATCTTTTAAAAAGAAACAAAAAAGCGATTCTTTCAGGTCGCCCCAGACGCAGGTAAAAGGTGTTTATTGGTTCGGCGCAAAGTTTAATCAGCTTTATTGATTTTTAATAATACAATTGAAATAGCAATAAAAACTGCAATACCCAGTATAATGATTCCATATAGAGCATACGTAATGTCAGTTGCACTAGCAATGCTTGTAAAAACTGTAGTGGTTAAAGGGCCTGCTATCACTAAAATTGTATTTAACAAACCAACAGATGAAGATAAAATTTTACGATCAACAGTAGTAACAAGCCACTGTAGTAATTTAGGGCTTACAATACCAGCCAAAAATCCTAATATTGTTAAGAAAAATAAACTAGCAAAAATGTTTCCATAAATAATAGCAATAGCTAAAGTAATAGTAGCAATAGTGTCTGCAAGGACAATTAAAAATAATGAAGTGTTTTTAAATATCTTAGTACCGATTGCACTGCCAGATGCCATGCCAATAGCTGCAACAGTGCTAACCACAGCTATTGTAAAACTATAATTGCCAATTAACATGTTTTTATTGCCAGCAAGTACAATTGAAATTAGTGGTTCGACTGTGCTAAGAAGGCCATTAAGCAAAGCGATGACCAAAACAATCGTTAAGAGGCCATTAGCTTGTTTAACTTGTTTAAGTGAAGAAACAATGGTTGCTCCGAATTTTTGAGTGTTAACTTCTTCTGGCTGATTATTTACTTCTTGTTTTTTAACATTCATACCAATGTTAGCGTAGATGATACCAGCTACTAAAAAAGTAATGGCATTAACAATTGCTAATCCTGAGTATGACATAAATAGTAGAAGGCCAGACCCAGCGAATTGTGCGATCATAGTAATTAGCTGTGAAATGCCATTAGTAAAGCCTTGAGCTTCAGACATTTCATTTTCACCAACTAGACTATCTATTAGTGGAGTTTGCAAGCCTCCTGAATATTTACCCGAAAGATCTGAAATGAAATTAAGTCCGATAACCAGTAATACTAAATTCCAGCCAGATATGTTAGTTGCAAATAATAACCCTACTAACATATATAGTGCGAATCTAATTATTGCTAGCCAAACAATGACATGATACTTGTTTTTTGTCCGATCAGCTAGATACCCACTAAGACTTTGAATTAGATTAGGTAAAGACTCTGTAATTGCAATCAAAGAAAGAGCTAAAGAGTAATTTTTAAGTCTACTAGCATAAGTCATAAGAGCTAGATAAAAAAGTATGTTGCCGGCACTTGATAGCCAGCTGGCTAAAGAAAATTTTCTATAATTTGTATTTCTTAAAAAAATATCCAAAACTGTGCCTCCTATTTCTTTATAAACGCTATTTTTATTATATTTGGGTTTATAATTTTAAATGATAAAATGGCGAATTCGAATTTTTTTGGCTAAATAAGAAAGAGGGAGGTAAATTAATGAAGATATATGAATTATTGAGACAATACAGATTGGAACAAGGCAAAACTCAAAAAGAATGGGCTAGCAACGTAATCAGCCCTTCGTATTATTCTAAGGTTGAAAAAAATATTCACCGTATTTCAGCAGAAGACTTAATTGCTTTGTTAGAGGCTAATAATGTTTCGCCAATTGATTTTTTTAGTAAATTAAATAGTAAAGCGCAATTACGACATAAGCAACAAGCAATCTTTGAGCGGCTGGCAGGTGATGCGTATTATCAAAATTCTAAAGCGCAATTATTACGGTTAAAACACCTAATTACTGAAAATGATATTTTTGCTAATAATGATTTAATAATTACTATAGATGCTTATATTGCATTATTAAATGATGATGTAGATAGTTTGGATAAAAAAACTAAAGAAGCGATTAAAGAAAAAATTTTTAATACGACAAAGTTTGATAGAAGTAAGTTAGCTATGTATTGTTCGTTTATGCCTTTTTACGATATAGATAGTAATCTTTTACTTTGCCAAAGGATTATGCAACAGTATCAAAATAGTGCAGATACAAAGATTCAATCAATAATATTGGCAATAATAGCTAATTTACTAAGTTTATGCATTGAACAAAAAAGATATGAAGTAACTAAACCGTTTATTAAGATAGCAGTTGGAGTGGAGTCAAAACCAGAGCTGTTTTTTTATAAAAACATGCTATTGATTTTTATCAATATAATTGCTTATCATGATGAAAACAGCCCAAAGTATTTAGCTAAATGTAAAAAGGGAATTGAAAATCTAGCTTTGCTTGGTATGCCAGAGTATGGTAAAAAGGTAGAAAAGTTTTTTTATGAAAATATAAAAGTCGATAATGATTAATAAATATAGTAGTTGTTTTGAATATTAGGTACAGTTATATTAAATGGTAAAAGTTTGAATTATAATTGGTCTAATTGTGAAATTACTAGGTAACGAAAAAAGGGAAGGCTGTTAAATCAGTCTTTCCTTTTGCTATATGGCTTCAATTTCATAAACAATTATTTGTTGCAGTTTTAAGCCGTGTAGCTCTAGGTTTCATAGCAACTTCGCTTAGTGTGCATTATGTTAGGTTGCTTTTATATAATTTAAATTAAAAACATTAATTTTTTATTTTAAATTTTTTATTATTTTAATGTATACTAAATGCATAAACGAATAGACAGGAACAACTAGTGCCATTGGCTCAGCCTGTTTTATGAAAGTCAGAAATGATTTGGACTATATGAATAATACACATCTACACAATTATATTTATATAGATGTCAACCTTACAGGAATTTATACCATAGCAGTTCTTTAAATGATAATTAATAGAAAGTGATGAGATTATGTTTGAAATAGTAGGGTACATAGCTTTGCTAATAGCAATATTTTGTCTTGCAAAAATCTATAAAAACAAGCCCTTTTTTAAATTTATGAAACAAAATCGGGGCATACTTCTGCTTTCGTATTCTGTAATAATCTTCTTAGGATTTGGAATAGTACAGGGATTTGACCGTTTATTCCCACCATTCATTACAATGCTAGTAATGTTTATGCTGCTGGGCGTTTTCTACATGCTTAGAGATCGTAAAATCAGCTAGTTTAAATTAAAATTACTAATTCTATAGCAATCGTCCCTAACTTAGTTAGTGGTGATTGCTATTTTTAATTTTCGGAATAAACTACCTTAATGAACCATTTTTTTACTTGTTTGAATGATGAAACAATGACTTGAGCGGTTTCTTCTCCTTATTGCGATTAGTATAAGGTATTTAATGAGAAAAGTTAGTTAGAAATTATTATGCAAGTTCTGCTTGTTTTGTCTTGTTAACTTTTATCATTACAAGCAAAGTAGTAGTGAAAACTATGACGCTAAGTCCTAAAACGCCATAAAGTGCATAATTAACATTGATTGTTCCAGCAATAGATGTAAAAAACGTTGTCATTACTGGTCCTGCAATTGTTAAGATCGTATTTAAAAGTCCTGCTGAAGAGGCTAAAATTTTGCGGTCCACTGAAACAACTAGCCATTGCATTAATTTAGGACTACTTGTACCAGCAAAAAAACCAAGAGTTGACATTAGGACAAGGCAAAATATAATATTTTTATTTAAAATAGCAATTGCCATAACAGCACTATTAACAGTAGATAATAAAGAAAGCTGGAAAAGTGAAACGTTCTTTAAGAGTTTAGTACCTATTGCACTACCTGAAGCTAATCCAATAGCTGCTGCCGCTCCTAAGAGTGCGATTGTGAAGCTATAGTTGCCAATAAGCATACTTTTATGACCAGCTATAACGATTGAAATTAGTGGTTCTATTGAACTAAGTAAGCCATTAAGTAAAGCCACAACTAAAACGATGGTTAAGAGTCCATGTGCTTGTTGTACTTGTTTAAGTGATGACTTGATTGTTGCAAAAAAGTTCTGATCATTGACATCTTCTTTTTGAATGTGTTGCTTACGAACTTTCGACCCTATATTGGCAAAGATTAATCCAGCTATCAAGAAGGTTAATGCGTTGACAATTGCTAATTCTGAGTAAGACATGAAAAGTAGGAGACCAGATCCAATAAATTGTGCAGCTAATGTAATTAACTGCGAGATACCACTGGTAAAGCCTTGTGCTTCTGCCATTTCATTTTCCCCAACTAAGCCAACAATTAGGGGAGTTTGTAAGCCACCAGAATACATACCAGAAAGGTCAGATATAAAATTAAGTCCAATAACTATTAGCACAAGATTCCAACCGTTAATGTTGATTGCAAAGAGTGTGCCAACTAGCATATACAATGCAAAACGAATAATAGCAAGCCACACAATAACACGATATTTATTATGCGTTCTGTCGGCCAAGTAACCACCAAGACTTTGAATTAAATCTGGGAGAGATTCAGTAATAGCTATTAAAGATAATGCTAATGAATAATTTTGTAATTTGCTGGCATAGGTCATAAGAGCCAGGTAAAAAAGAATATTGCCTGCTCCAGATAACCAGCTAGCAATCGTGAACTTTCTATAATTTTTATTTTTTAAAAAGATACCCATAACTTCTGTTTCTCCTTCATCAAATATTATTTCTTCGTAATGATATTTACAGTATATTTTGACTATAATAAAAAATATAAAAGTTTCGTATTCGAAATTTTTTGTCAAATGGGAATGTTATATTGGAAATAAGAGGAGGAGTACATGACTATTGGTAACTTGTTAAAAAAATATCGCTTAAATAAAGAAAAAACGCAACGAGAATGGATAGGAAATATTGTAAGCCCTTCTTATTATTCTAAAGTAGAGAAGGGAATCCATCGTATATCTGCAGAAGACTTAATAAGTTTGTTAAATTATAATTCTGTTTCTTTAATTGATTTTTTTAGCGAATTAAATAATTCTAAGCAGAAGGGTTACAATCAAGAGCAGGAGTTAATGGATGTAATATGTGATGCTTATTATCGCAATGCCAAAAATGAATTGGTAAAATTGAAAGAGATTGTTAACGAAAGTGATTTACCTAATAAAGAAGATGACCTACTTTATCTAGATGCTTATATTGCGAATGTAAACAACGAGGATTTAAATGATAAAGAAAAGCAAGCTTTAAAAGATAAGATCTTTAGTAGACCCAATTTTGATAAATCTACGTTAGTCCTTTATTGCAATTTTATGATGTTTTATGATGTAGAAAGTAATGTAATAATTTCTAGAGGGATAATTAAACAATTTCAAGGATCAAATGATGTAAAAATTTTAGAAATGATTTTAACTGTTATTGGTAATTTGTTAATCCAGTGCATTGAAGAAAAAAAGTATGATGAAACCAAATTCCTAATTAAGGCAGCAAATCAAATATCAACTAAACCAGAATTATTTTTCTATAAAAATGCCATAGTATTACTTGAAAACATGATTATGTACCACTATGACGCTAAGGATAAGTATTTACAGATTTGTCATAAGGCAATTGAAAACTTTTCTTTATTAGGGATGCCTGAATATGGCAAGGAAATAACTAGATTTTTTGAAAAACAAAAATAAAAATATCGTATTTAACATAAAAATTGATGTAAGTCCCAAAAGTTAAACAACTTTCGGGGCTTTTTTATGATTAATTAGCTAAATAAAAACTCTTACTATGGTATATGTCAGTGGAAACAATTTATTCGAAATAGTAAGAATTAGTCATTAGCTAACAGCTATAAACTACCTAATTTTAGGGTTCACATCATCAGTACTCAAGTATTTTTAGTAACATTGCCATTTTTTGCATAATTTTCATTATAATTAAAGTGGTGCGAGAAGTTAGTATAATTCAGAAATAGTAATGGCAAGCTTGAAGCAGAAATTAAGTATTAAATTCTACGCTGGAATAATTATTATTGGCTTGATTTTACGGGTATTGGTATCCCTTCTTTAAAGCCTATGACAAGCAATTGTATGAAAAAGAACAAAGTGTTTCTCAAAATTAAATTTAGAAATGAGGTATAAAAATGAGTTTTAAGAAAGATTTTTTATGGGGTGGCGCGACTGCCGCTAACCAATACGAAGGAGCCTTTGAAGTTGACGGTAAAGGGCTTAGTGCTGCAGATGTGATCACACAGGGTTCCTATGAAAATCCTAGAAAAATAACATGGAAAAACCCTAAAACTGGGGAAACAGGTTATGTACCTTTAAGCATGGATGTTGATCAGATGAACTTTCCTGAGAATGCTGTGCCGGCTGTCCTTGATGGGTATTACTATCCTAGTCATAAAGCAACGGATTTTTATCATCATTATCAAGAAGATATCAAATTAATGGCTGAAATGGGCTTTAAATGCTTTAGAATGTCTATCAACTGGACCAGAATTTTCCCTAATGGTGATGATGAAGAGCCTAATGAAAAGGGTCTAAAATTCTACCAGTCTGTTTTTGAAGAGCTGCAAAAGTACCATATTGAGCCGCTGGTAACTTTGTCACACTATGAAATGCCACTGAATTTAACGATTAAATATGGCGGCTGGAAGAATAGAAAATTAATATACTTGTTTACTAGATATGCTGAAACGGTAATGAAGCGTTATAAAGGTCTAGTTAAATACTGGTTGACGTTTAATGAAATTAACGCCTTAAATTTTTCAGGTTATATGGCAGGTGGAATTTTAAATCCCACTTCTCAAGATATTGCTCAAGCTGCTCATAACCAGTTTGTAGCAAGCGCCTTAACTGTAAAGGCTGGTCATGAAATAGATCCTTACAATCAAGTTGGTCAAATGCTCGCATTTACAGCAGAGTATCCGTATACTTGTGATCCTGCAGACCAGATAAAAGTTATGAATGATATGCACAGCTCTCTGTTTTATTCTGACGTGCAAACTGGTGGCAGGTATCCTGAATATAAGATTGCAGAATATAAGAGAAATGGTATAAAGCTTGATGATTGCCCAGAAGACTACGATTTACTGAAAGAATATTCAGCCGACTTTTTAAGCTTTTCCTGCTATTCCTCATCTACAACTACGGTTCATAAGGATCAAGCAGCTACAACCGGTGGTAATTTTGTAGCAGGTGTTAAAAATCCCTACTTAAAGAGTAGTGAGTGGGGCTGGCAAACCGACCCTTGCGTATTGCGCTATGCTCTTAATGTATTGTGGGATCGTTATCATAAACCGCTTTGGATTGTTGAAAACGGCTTAGGAGCGCGTGATCAAGTCACTGAAGATGGCAAGGTTCATGATCCGTATCGTATTGATTACTTACAAAGTAATATTAAATCTATGAAAGAAGCCGTTGATATAGATGGAATTGACCTTATGGGTTATGAAATGTGGGGCTGTATTGACTTGGTTTCTGCTGGTACGGGTGAGATGTCTAAAAGATATGGATTCGTTTACGTAGACCGGGATGATCAAGGAAACGGTAGTTTGAAGCGTACCCCAAAGGATTCTTTTTACTGGTATAAAAAGGTCATCGCTTCTAACGGTGAAGATTTAGCTAATTAATCGTACTCTTGTAAGAAAGCAATTGATTCAGTAAATTTCAGGTTGAAAGTTGGTTTTAGCTACATTAAAAAGCTCTCTTTTTTTAAAAAAATAGGGCTTTTTTGTATGTAATTTTACACGCGCTGCAACTTTTGTACTTTTTAATAAAAAACTTAAAATTCAAATACGACTTTTTAGTGTCTTCGGTTAAATCGTTATAAAGTTTAAAAAACACCATACGAAAAAATATTGTTTCATATATGACACTTTTCAACTTGTCTCACTCCTTGAAGGTATTATCGGTATAAGAAAAAAATTAAAAACAAGGAGAAAAACAAATGACTAAATTTAATATTCGTGGTGGCTTTGGCGATACTACTAAGCCAGATGTAAATACTCGTGAACAAGATAACCTTTACTTGGCTGTAAATTCAAAGTGGTTAAAGGACAATCCTGTCCCTGCGGGTGAGCCGTGGATTAGTAGTTTTGATATAGCAGATAAACAAACGCGTAAACACCTTTTAAAAGATTTTTCTGCTTTTATTGCTGGTAAAAAACCAGTTCCCCAAGTTAAGAACTTTAACAAAGCAGTTGAATTTTACCGGATAGCTGAAGACGAAGAAAAAAGAGCTGCTGACGGTGCCGCCCCAATTAAGGAAGACTTGACTTTTTTAACCAGTCTCAACAATTTAGCTGATGTCAATAAGAACTTAACGAATTTGTTGCTAGCCGACAACTTGCCCTTCAAATTTGAAGTGGAACCAGATTTTAAGGATGCACAACTAAATATTGTCACTTTTTACCGGCAAAATTTGATTTTGGCCGATACCAGTTATTATGGTAATGAAAAAACTGCTGACTTGCTTGATGTTTGGCAAAAGCAAACCATTAACTTGCTGGTAATGAGTGGTATTAAGCAGGCTGAAGCTGAACAATACGCCACAGGAGCAGTTAAATTGGATCAGCGTTTGGCGCAGGTTTACCAATCAGCAGAGTATAATTCTAAAATTGAAAATATCTATCATCCAATGGGTATGACAGAATTTGCAAACCAGAGTAAAAATATTCATTTAGCTGATTTGATGAAAGAAAATGGACTTGAAACTGCTAAGAAAGTTAATGTTACTGAGCCAGGCTATTTAGCTAAATTTGATGAATTGTTTACTGAGCAACATTTCTTCGAATTAAAGGGTTGGCTAATCGGATATTTTATTAATCAAGCAGCTGGATATTTATCACGTAAATTTAGAAAGGCAATACTGCCACTAAGAAAAGCAATGTACGGCATAGATTCTTTAGTTACAGACGAGCGTTTTGCTTATGATGAGACGGTCAGATTATTTGGCGATGTCATTGGTCAATATTATGGTGAAAAATACTTGGGTGCTGAAGCCAAAGCTGATGCTACTAAAATCGTTAAGAATATGATTGCTGTTTACCAAGATCATTTAAAAAAGAATACTTGGCTGTCAGATACTACTAAGAAAAAGGCATTAAAGAAGCTAGATACTTTAGTCTTAAAAATCGGCTATCCAGAGCATGTTCAAGGATTCTATGACAAATTCAAGGTAACACCAGCTCTAGAGGGTGGCAGCCTATATAGTAATGTTAAAATAAATAATAAAATTAAACTTAAGGATAACTTTGCAGATATTAACAGACCCGTTGACCGCACACTTTGGATAATGTCGGCGGTAGAACCAAATGCTTGTTATAATCCGCCAAGTAATGACATTACCTTCCCAGCACTTTTACTGCAAAAGCCTTTTTATGATATACACCAAGATCGTGCAGCTAATTATGGCGGTTTTGGCGCAGTGGTAGGACATGAAATTTCACATGCGTTTGACAACAACGGCGCACAGTTTGATGAGTTGGGTAATATGAAAAACTGGTGGACTGATGAAGACTATGCCGAGTTTAATAAAAGGGTCGAAGCTGAAATTAAGCTATTTGACGGTGTTGAGGTCGGTACGAGCAAAATCAACGGTAAATTGACAGTTTCAGAAAACATTGGTGATCAGGGTGGCTTGACAGTAGCTGTTGCAGCTAATAAGCAAGAAGGTGGAGACGCCAAAACTTTGTTTGAAAACTATGCGCGAATTTGGGCAACAAACGCTAAGCCTGAATTTTGGCAATTAGTCGCCGCATCTGATGTTCATGCACTTTCCCAGGCTCGAGCAAATGTGCAGGTTCAATGTCAAGAGGAATTCTATCAGGCTTTCAATGTTAAAGAAGGAGATGGCATGTGGCTTGATCCGGATAAGCGGGTACAAGTCTGGTAAAATTTGATACTATAAATTAAGTATTTTTTAAGAAAATTAATTCCTGCTTTGTGCTAAAACAGATATAAGTCCAGCATGTGATGCTAGAAGAATAGTAAAAATAATTTTTTAGGCAGGAGAAAATAATAATGAAAAATATTCAAAGACTAACTACTATATTGGCGATTATTTTGTGGCTTGTTGTGATTGGTATTTTTGCAGTTGCTATCTCTAACAATCAGTTGTGGAGTATGGCTCCGGTTATTGCATATAACCGACCGCAAAACGCTCTTGGCTGGTTAATTGTAGCTGCTATTGGGGCAACAGCAGTCAGTGTAATTTTAAAACTGACAAGGGATAAATAAAATAAAAAGGGAATATTGTGCCATTAAAATTGTCCTAAATAAATATGCGACTAGAAAAGGAAAGCTGCTGGTTTTATTTTTGAACCAGCTCATAGAAACCTAGTGCACGAAAGAATACGAATGATCATAATAAACGTTCACAAATTATTTCTTTGGGATATTTTATTATATTAAACGGAAACAACCCTTAAGAAGTTGCCGCTGCAATAAGCAAAAGAAAATAAATAAGACAAAACACCTGACAAGATTTGAATATTGTCAGGTGTTTTTGATGGGAGAGTAATACTAAAGTATAATTATGATGGCTCAATTTAAAACTTTTTAGATAATGATCAAATAAGAGAAAAATACTTGCGAACCAAAGGAGGCTAAAAAATGAGTAAGATAAAGATTTTGGTAACGGGAATAGTACCAGAAGCTGGCTTAACGGAATTGAAAAAGAATTTCACAGTAACTTGTAAACCAGAAGCAGCTGGTAGAGCGTGGGTTTTAGCTCATTTAGCTGAATACGATGGTTTGATACTCACTGGAATGAAAGGCGATCGGGAACTGATAGATGCCGGCACTAATTTAAAAATTATTACTGCTAATGGCGTTGGCTTTGATCACATTGATATTGATTATGCAAAGGAAAAAGGAATTGTTGTGGCCAATTGTCCTAAAAGTGTCCTCATCCCCACCGCTGAAATGACATTTGCCTTAATGTTAGCGACCGTAAGACGCTTGCATTTTTATGACAAAACCATTCGTGAAGGAAAATGGGTTAATGTTTCTCAACCGAAAAATATGGGAACAGGACTCCAGGGAAAAACGCTCGGTATTTATGGTATGGGCCGCATTGGTTCTCAGGTAGCAAAGTATGCCCAAGTTTTTGGTATGAAAGTTATTTACCATAATAGACATCGTTTAAGTTCTCAAGAAGAAGCAAAGAAGAATGTTCATTACGTGGATTTTGCTACTTTAGTTAAAACAGCTGATGTAATCACTCTGCATGCTCCTGCAACTCCCGCTACAGCAGGCGTTTTCAACGCCCAAGTTTTTAAACAAATGAAAAAGACAGCTTATATTATCAATGTTGCCCGGGGTAAATTGATTAAACAAAATGATTTAATTGCCGCATTGCAAAACGGTGATATTGCAGGAGCAGGTTTAGATGTCTATGAAACTGAACCCAAAGTGCCACAAGCACTCTGCAAATTAGACAATGTAATTTTGTCACCTCACGCGGGTTCAGGGACGCTCGCTGCCCGCACAAATATTACTACTGAGGCTTCACAAAATCTCATTTCATATTTAAGGGATCACAAGCCATTAAACCAAGTTAATTAGCACAAAATAAGTATGAATAAAAACCAAGTTTTTGCTTGATTTTTTTCTTTTACTGCAATATAATATGAAGCTAACTACATGAAATATACTTCATGTTAATGAGAAGGTGAGATTATCAAAAATTTAGTTAAGGAAAATAGAAAAAAGCTGCACTTAACGCAGCGTGAGCTTGCCGCTAAAGTGGGGGTCACTGAACGAACGATCATCTCAGTAGAAAAGGAAAAATATAAGCCCTCACTCGTCTTGGCATATAAACTGGCGCAAGTTTTTAGAACTGATATTGAAACCTTGTTTTGTTTAGAGGAGTACTTAGAAAATGAAGAAGAATAAGAAAAGAAAGCTCAAATATTATTTCTCAGCATGCTTTTTTACATTATCAGCACTTCTTGAGTTGGCACTGATCAGTTTAGAAATTCTGCAGCACCGCAGGCAAACCGATATACCGAAAAATATTATTTATGCAGTTTTTGCTATTAGTGTTGCTGTTTATCTTTTTTATAAGGCTAAAACTGTAGGCACAGATAAAGATGATGAAGATGAGCGTGATGAGTTTATTACAGTGAAAACTGATCACCAAATGTATAAAATAGCTAACTGGTTAATTTATATTCTGAGCCTGGTCTTTCTAATTGGGGCGGCGTTCATGTATGAAGCTCAAGGGTTTACGACACTGGTCATAATATTGATAACCATTGCCGCTACTTTAAGTGTTTTATGGAACTTATTATTATTAATTGAGGTAATTATGGGTATTACTAATGAACTTAAAAATTAGTAAGGTCTAAGTATTTACAGGGTTATAAAACTGGTTTTGCATTTTAGTATAAAATTTGTCCCACTTACATTCCTGATAGTGACCTCTTAGTCAAATAGTATTGTAATCAAAGTCTTTCTCAAGTTTAATTAATTTATCATCTTTATGAATGAAAAAATTATTAACAAAACTGAGGGAGAAAAATAATGATTTACCATAACTATTCACATTTAAAATTCTTTTGGCTTAATGTTTTCGGTTTGATATACAGTACTTTAAATATCTTTGCCGCTTATATGCTTAGTAATTTGATCAATATGGCAACTAAGAGACAATTTTCAGCTTTACCTTCTTTAGTAACGCAGATCATAGTAGCGCTGACTATAATCTTAATTTCAGGCTTACTATTTAATTACTTAAAAACCGATGCAGTTAAGCAGATTAACACTAAGTTTAGATCTAAAGTACTGAAAGGAATGCTGCTAAATAAAGAAGAAGACAGCTCTGATTTAGGTTTTTTAACTAACGACTTTAAGTTATTAGAAACTAATCGTTATGAAGCTGAAATTGAAATTCTGATCTATGCCTATACCGTTATTTTGGCGCTGGGTTATGCTTTATATCTAAACTGGTTTGTTACCTTAATATATTTCGTGGGCTCAGCAATCCCTACAGTTGTGTCTAACTTTTTTCAAAAACCAATTCAAAAGGCATCAGGTGATTGGACTAAGGCCAACGATAAATATGTCAGTCAAACTAAAAATATTTTAGCTGGTACCGGTACTTTTAACTTATACGGCAAGCAAGACAATGCTGTCAAGCAAAATAAACGTGCCGTTAATCGCTTGGAAGAAAAACTGGCCAAAATGAATGTGCTGAATAATAATACTAATACTTACCTTAATGTTATCGCGATTGCCAGTGCCTTTTTATTACCATTTGCTTTTGGGTCATTTCTGGTAGTCAATGGTCAAATAACTTTGGGAGCTTTATTTGCTATTACCCAGCTTTCTAACTCATTTGTTAATCCTATCCTGCAAATTTTGAATGAACGAAACAATCTATCTACCACTAAGGGTATCGTTAACAAGATCAAGCAGTTTATTGCTAAAGGAGAACAAAAACAGCAAAATGGTGTTGCTACTGATGAGTTTAAGCAACTAGAAATAAAAGATCTGACTTTAAAACGACAAGGTAAAGAATTGGCTAGTCAAATTAATTTCGCAGTCGCCAAAGGACAAAAGGTTGCAGTCATTGGACCGTCCGGCTCTGGCAAATCCACCATGCTCCAATATTTAATGTATGGTGATTATGGTCAGGCACAAGAAGAGTTGCTTAATCAGAAGGCTGTTAAACCCGGTACTTTTACTAATCTGTTTGCATATTCAAGTCAAAGCGCAGTCATCTTTGCCGACTCATTATGGTTTAACCTAACCTTAGGTGCGGATATTCCCAGAGAAAAGGTAACAGAAGTTTGTGAACGTTTAGAACTGGGGCAGCTGGTTAAAGAAAAAGGTTTTGACTACCAATTAGGTGATAATGCCGACCAATTATCTGGCGGGCAATTAGCTCGAATTGAATTAGCAAGGGCAATTTTAGCTAAACGACCAATTTTATTACTAGATGAGGTTAATGCCTCACTAGATAAGACTACTTCTCAAGCAATTCATGACTACTTATTTGACTCAGACTTTACTTTCATTGAGGTTATTCACCACTATGAATCGGCAGAACTGAAGCGTTATGATGCCGTGATTGATTTCAATAATTATATCTAGAATTTATATTTCGAAAAAAATCTATAGTTAACAAAAAGCTTACTTTCTGAAAAAGAAAATAAGCTTTTTTGCATATAAAAGTTAAAACTGCAACATTTGCTGACACTTTTATTAAATTTCTTCGATAAGTAAACCACAGCGAAAATTGAAAACTAATTCAATAAGTAAAAAGATTAAAAAAATAATAATAGCTGAAACGTTTTGTGAAAAAGGAACATAGTTTTTAATCATTGGCGGAATTAATAATAAGGCTGCGACCATGACAGCTATTAAGACTGAGGATTTGGGATTAGGAATAACTTTATAATGAGCGTCAGTCTTATTAATAACCATTTTGGGCGAGCGATTTAGACCGCCTTGGGTAAGTTGCAGTGTGTCTCCTTTTTTTAAGTTTAGTTTTAAAGCATAACCAGCAGCGATACTGCCTACCCTTAAACCATTGACTATTACAGTTGTTGGTTTACCCATTGAAATATTATTCTTTGATCGTTGAACTGTAATCATACCGGTACACTTTCTTTAATAATAGTTGTTTAAGATTAGCTTATTAATAAAACAAATCAATGTCAATGTTGTTTACTAAAAAAAATTATGTTTACAAAACAAAATATATAAACTATAATTTTAGTGTAAGTGATGTAAGCGATAACAAGAAGGAGGTAATGAATTGTGCAATTAGTAAATGTCAGAGTTGATAGCCGTCTGATTCATGGTCAAGTTGCTCGTGTGTGGACTGGGCAATTAGGAGCAGAAAGATTAATGGTCGTTGGCGATAAAGTATCTAAAGATGACTTGGAAAAAACCGCTTTGAAATTAGCTCGTCCTACCCAGGCAGCTTTAAGTATTTTGCCACCGGATCGTGCAAGTAACAATATTGTTCAAGGCCGTTACGCCGACCAAAAAATATTTATTATAACACGTGAACCGGAAGCTCTGGTTCAGATGGTTGATGCAGGAGTACCAATTAAAGAAGTTAACGTTGGTAACTTGCCAAGTGGTGAAGGCAGACTGCAACTGTTCAAGAGCGTGGGAGTAAATGACGAAGAAATAAAGGCTTTTAAGGAACTTGATGCTCGGGGAGTAAAGCTTTACCACCAGATGGTCCCGAACGATCCTAGGGAGGACTTTATGTCTGAATTAAATAAACGGATGGAGAAATAATAATGAATTCATTGAGTGTAGTTCAAATAATTTTGCTGTCTTTGTTCGCTTTCTTCCAAATCAATGAAATTGTCACAGTTGGTATTGGTTTTGGTAACCCAGTTAACGCTGGCTTAATTGCAGGACTGATTGTCGGCGACATGAAATTAGGTTTGGCCGTAGGAGCAACATTACAGTTAATGATATTAGGTGTCGGTACTTTTGGTGGTGCTTCGATTCCTGATTATGCCACTGGAGCAATCATAGGTACTGCAATTGCACATATTTCAGGAAAAGGAATTAACTACGGTATTGGTGTTGCTATTCCTGTTGGCCTGTTGATGGTGCAACTTGATATTTTAGCTCGTTTTGCTAATACCTACTTTGCACACAGAATTGATAAGGCAATCGATCGTAACGATGATAAAGCTGTTGTACGAAATAGTCTTTATGGGGCTATTCCGTGGGGGCTTTCACGGTCAGTGCCCGTATTATTGGTGCTAATTTTTGGTGAAGCGTTTGTTAAAAATGTGCTGAATTACATGCCACAATGGTTAATGGGTGGATTAAAATCTGCCGGAACTATGTTACCAGCTGTTGGTATTGCCATCTTAATGCATTATCTGCCTATTAAGAAATTTGGTGCGTACATGATTTTTGGCTTTGTAGCTGCTGCTTACTTAAATGTGCCAATGCTTGGTGTCGCTCTCATCGGAGTCGGCTTTGCCATTAATCATTATAATTCTATCATTCATAATAAGAACCAATCTGGTGGCGACAGTAATGGCTTAGATGCACAAAAAGCTGCTGAAATGGGTATTGATGATAAAGGAGTAATTACCGGTGATGAAGAATAATACTACAGAAAAAACTACGACGGAACAAAGTCATAAGTTAACTAAAAAAGATATTCGTAGCGCTAACTTACGCTGGATTTTTACCTCTGCATTAAGCTGGAACTACGAAACGATGATGGCTCCAGGTTATGTTGGCTCACAAATGCCAATTTTACGTAAGTTGTATGGTGACAAGCCTGAAGATATGAAGAAAATGATGCGGGTGCAGTCTGAATACTTTAACACCAGTCCGCATATGGGTTCCATTATCCAAGGTGTCGACATTGCTCTTGAAGAAAAAGAGGGGATTAAGTCAGTTGACGGTGTAAGAGGTATTAAAACTGGTCTTATGGGACCATTTGCTGCCGTAGGTGATACTTTATTAGGTACCGTTCAATCAACTATTTTTGGTGCCATTGCATCATACATGGCCCTTAAAGGTAATCCGTTTGGTGCTATTTTATGGATGGTTGCACTAGGCGTTCTCTACATTTGGGCTTATACTTGGATGCCATTTGCCTACAAGCAAGGTGTCAACTTAGTTACTTCAATGAGTTCTAAGCTTAATGCACTGACTGATTCAGCAACTTTGCTGGGGGTAACGGTTGTAGGAGCTTTGATTCCAACTGTTATTACGTTAAAGATTCCGTTCATCTTTAGAGCTGGAAAAGTTTCGATGAAGCTGCAGGATATTTTTAACCAAATTATGCCATCGCTTCTGCCAGTTTTACTAGTTGCCTTTATTTATTGGCTGCTGGATCGTAAGCATATGAACTCGACTAGAGCAACTTGGTTTGTTCTAATCTTGGCTATTGTTTTGTTCAACTTAAAAGTTGTTGCTTAATAGCATGAAATATAGAAATTAATAAGTAATCAGATTATCTGCTGAGAAAAAGCATATTACTAAATTTAAGCAGGTAAAGTAAGAAAAAACGGATGTATTTTTCAATAATAATACAACCGTCTTTTCTTTGAACTGCAAAAAATATTTGTTATCATAATTGCAAAAATGCCGTAATAGCAACAATTATGTGTAGAATATCAGGTTCTAAAAGTTTATATTTTTAAGAAATTTATATTAATAGCACCTGTTATAACACCCAAATATGAAAGACGAGAAGATAAGATGGCTAATATCAGACAGGTAGCTAAGTTAGCAGGTGTTTCAGCAAGTACAGTCTCACGAATATTAAATGATGACACTTCTTTAAGTGTTACTGATCAAACACGGACCAAAGTTTTAGCGGCTACAAAAAAATTAAATTATCATATCAAAAATAAAAGTAAAAAATGTCCAGTTGTTGGTGTATTAACAACTATGGACTTGGATCAAGTAGCAGAATATACGTATTACCAACAAATAAAACAGGGAATCATTGAAGAACTCAAAAGAGAAAAAATGACATTGAGTTCTATCTATTATTTAAATAACTCTTTGGATAGTTCATTTTGGGATGGCGTGTATTATTGGGACGGCGTGATTGTTATCGGCGGCTTATCCGAATCAGCCATTAGCGAACTAAAAAAATTAAACTCTAATATCGTCATTATTGAAGCAAGATATAAAAATAATTCCGTCAAGCTGGTTAATGCTAATTTAACTGCCGGAGTAAAAGAAGCTTTAACGCAACTAGAAAAATTTGCTCAAACTAATATTGTATATGTTGGTGGTCCCCGTTATATGACTAATTTGCAGGGAGAAAAAACTCAAGCAAAAGGTGAGGTTCGTTTAAATTGCTACCGAGAGTGGATGAAGTTGCACGACCAAGATGAGTGTTCAATTCTTACTCCGGATTGGAGCATTGAAGATGGTGTCCAGGCGGGTAAAAAAATTGCACAATTACCTACTTTACCCAAAGGAATTTTAGCTGGAAATGATCAATTGGCAATTGGAATAATGCAGGAATTGCATACAAAAGGTTTTCATGCTCCTACCGATTATCACATTATTGGGTTTGATAATATTCAAATGGCACAATATTATATTCCCAGACTGTCATCAGTTTCTGTTCCTGAAAAAGACTTAGGTATAACTGCTGTCCATTTAATTAGAGAAGACATAATAGAAAAAAAGGCACGCGCCGCTACAACGTTATTAGAAGTTAAACTAATTTTGCGAGAAAGTACTGGCAATTAATATTGGAGGCCAATGATGTCAAATTATTATCCCAAGCAGTTAAGCGGAGATCAGACTAAGACTTTATTAACAAATCCTGATCGTGGCTTTCGCTTTGAAGTTTATTTAGATGTAAAGACAGGTAAGAGTATTTATGAATATGCTGATCAAGATGCTATCGCTGCTTTGAAAAGAGAAGCGTCACTGTATACCGATGATCAGCCGCGAATAGTGCAGGTTTATTTTTACTTAACAGGTTATCAACATAAACCGCTGGATGCACAAGCTTTTAACCACATGAATGCCTTTTTTGACGAACTTGCTAAGTTAAACTTAAAGGCACTGCTGCGTTTTGCATATGTTTCTGAAGATAAGAGGCCTTATAGACAAGCTCCTAGTGTGCACAGGGTACAGCAGCATTTGGAGCAGTTATCAGGTTGGCTGCAGGAACACCGCAGGCAGATTCACGCTTTACAAGCAGGAATCATTGGCCCTTGGGGTGAGTGGTCGCAACATGCTCGTGATACTACTGATGAATCAACCATTCTTCATAGTTTGTTGTTAAATTCTCCCCAAGATTTGACGGTTCAAGTACGCTACCTAAATATTAAAAACCGTAATATAAATGTTACTGAAAAATGGAATGAACAGCGAATTGGCTTTCATGATGATTTTCTAATTGGTATTGACCACGAATGGAATACGGCTGGTAAAAATCATGAATCTAATGAATACCAGCAACTATTAAGAGAATCAAAAAATACAGTTGTTGATGGGGAAAGCATTTGGTTATTTGCCAATCCTATGTATTTAGAAACAAAATATGTCGATCCTGAATTGATGACGCAAAGAATGGTTGAGAATCATTTCACTACTTTGAGTATTGCGCATAATTACCATGAAATAGAAACTAATTCATATTTTAACGTGACGCTAGAAAATGAATTAAAGAGAACTGGCAAGCCAGAAGGGCTTAAATTCCCTCAAACAGGTTCATTTGAATATTGGAAGCATGTTCCTGTTACACCGGATTTATTAGATGAAAAGCATTGGCCATATCAATCTTCATGGTTTTGGGATCAGAAAAAGCAGCCAATTAAACGAAATTATTTTGAATATTTACGTGATTATTTAGGCTATCGCCTAGAGACTACACAAATTAGCTATAATTCCGCTTTAAATGCTGCAGTTTACCTGACACTGAAAAACACGGGTTTCGCTGCACCGTTAGCTTTGGCGAAAATAGAATTGCTGGCTGTGAATAAGCAGCAGGATGTTATTGGTAAAGCTTTAGTAGAAAAAAGCACTTTACAAACTAATAATGAAATAACTACGGTTATTCCATTGACTAAATCTGATCAACCTGACAAAATCGGAGTCAAACTGCTTGCTACTAATGGTAATACGGCACGTCTGGCTAATGAGTGTCAATGGGCAGATGGCATCAATTGGTTTAAATTATGACCGAGGAATTATCATGAAAAAAGCATTTAAGAAACTAACTTTAATAGCTGTATTTTTAGGGCTATTTCTTTTACCAAGCCAGCAAAGTTTATTTGCAGTAAAGGCCGCAACCGTTACTGGATATGACGAAAAGCCCCTAACCGAACAACAAAATCAAGAAATGGCTAACAATACTGATCGCGGCTTTCGTTTAGAGTTAAATTTAAATGTTAAGACCGGCAAGGGCTTATGGGCTAATGCGGATAAAACCGGGATAGCGCAAATGCAAAATGCGGTAGCTACATTTTCTGCTGATAATCCGCGACTTGCACAAGTATACTTTTATCTAACAGATTATAAAAATAAGCCATTAGATCAAACGGCCTTTGATAATATGGATCAATATTTCCAAAAGTTAAAGCAATACCATTTGCAGGCTGTGTTGCGTTTTGCTTACATTTGGGATGATGCTCAGCCAAAGTCTCAGGAACCTACAACTGAGCAGGTAGTTGCACATATTAAGCAGCTAGCTCCCTGGATTGCCCAGCATCGCGATCAAATAGCGAATTTACAAGCAGGGTTTATTGGAGCTTGGGGAGAATGGGACAGCGGTGCCCGCAGCCGTATGAACGAAAAAGAAATTCTCCAAGCCTTGTTAGCTAATACTCCTAAAGACTTATTTATCCAAGTCAGATATTACAATATTAAGTCACGAAATATTGACCCGCAAAGTTCTGACTGGCAAAGAGTTGGATTTCATGATGATTACTTAATTGGTCGTCCTCACGTTTGGAATACTGCCGGTGCTGATCCTAATTCTGCTGAATGGCAGGCAATGGCAGAACAATCTCAGACTGTACCGGTTGACGGTGAAATGATTTGGGGTTCTGCCAATGCATCAGACAATAACGGTCAGTTAATTTCTGCACCACTGATTGCTCAACGTCTAGCAGTTCATCATTTTACTTCATTGAGTATAGCTCATAATTACAAAGAAGATGGCAAGGACTATTCTCTGAGTTCTTGGAAACGTCAATTAGTAACACCTGCACTTTTAGACCAATATAAATTACCATATCAGAAATCATGGTTTAAAGATACTAATGATAATGAAATAAGTCGTTCTTGGTATGAATATATCAGGGATTATCTGGGCTACCGCTTAGCAGTTAAAGATATCAGCTATCAAGTAAATGAACAGAATATCGACTATCAAGTTAATCTAACTAATTATGGCCTGGCTGCTCCTGTCCTAATGAATAAAGCAGAACTAGTATTACTGGATGCAGCTAAAAACGTAGTGGCTACTAAGGATGTAACTGGCATTGCTCACCTACAGTCTTTGCAAACTTTACCAATCAAATGGCAGGTAGATAAGGCCTTAGTTAGCCAGGCAAAGTATTTAGCCTTTAAGTTTACTGGTTACAGTAATACGGGAAACCGCTTGGCCAATAATATTAATTTTGCAGATGGCTATAATTATTTGCTGACACTTAATTAGATATCGTATTACTATAATTGAATATTAAAAAGCTGCTGGATTGCGTCTTAAAACGTTAGTTCAGCGGCTTTTTTTACTTGATGTAAATTAAAGCCGAGATTAGTTTTTGTTTTAAATTAAGCTACTATAACTTTAGAAGCCATAATAAATTTGATTAAAATATGATAAAATCATTATTAATTACTTTTGCCGGTTTCTAGTGAGTTTCATAAAGTCAGGTGTTATTATTCATGAAGAGCACATATTTTAAAGCCAATTTCAATATTGCACGCAAATCTAAGAAAAACATTCTGCTAATGGGAGCCTTAATTGTGTTCATGGTTTTCTTCGTTTTATTGGTTGGAAATCAGAATCTGGGCGATAATTACCGTCAGTGGCAGTCATACTATGACTCACTGGAAATTAATATCAGCTACTTTAACGGTAACTTATTACGTAAACAAAAATATAAACAAACTTATGACAATTTAAACGCCCAGGAAGGTTGTATTGCCAGCCTGCAAAATGGTGAAGTTTTAGAGTCGCCACAAACATATTTAGAGAGTTCACTTAACTTATTTCAAACTATGCTTGATGGTTATCAAAATAATTATTTGGGTGCCAGTACCTTAAATGTACCCCCTAAATACCAATTGCGTCAGGGATTGGTTACATATAAATATCTTTATCAGCATCATATACCACCTGCAATGAGCTCAAAAGTATCCGTAACTTATTTAATTTATATTGTGAATTTCATAGCTGTCCTGATCTTCTTTTATATCTTGCTTATTGCCAATGATGTGTGGATGGTTAAATTAGATCATGAAACGGTTTTACGTAACATTCCGTATCGTGTGGAAGATGAAGTAAAAGGTAAGACAATGATTAATCTGGTTTTAACTTTAGTACCACTAATTATTGGTTTAATTGGCGCGTATCTGTTTGCTGGCCTTCTTAACGGCTTTCGCAGTTTGAATTATCCTAATGTTTTTTATTTTAATAAAATTAGGGCAATTCCTATATGGCTGGATTGCTTAATCTTTTTGTTCTATACAGCGGTCTTAGTGGTCTTTGTGACCAGTCTGACGCTGCTTCTTAACCAACTAACCAAAAATGTTTATTTAAGTACCTTTATTGGCATTGCCCTTTATGTTTTATCTTATTTACCTAGCAAGTTGCTTAAAGCCATTATTTGGCTACCGTCTGTATACTTAAATGTTAATGATGTGCTTAACGGCACAGTGGCAAGTAAAACTGGATTTGCAGGACTAAATTTTGCCACCGCAGCAGTAATATTGTTAATTTGGTCACTTGTCTGTGTAGTTTGGTTTAGGTATTTGGTTAATAAAAAGGGGGCTGCACGATGAGATGGCGCTATTTTCTTTTCCAATTAAAGGCATTTTTGCTCAATCCTAAAAATATTGGTCTATTTATTGCTACTATTATTATGTCTCTTTATTTTGGTTTGGTCAGTGTGCCCAATCATGAAGTAATTGAGCAGGTCGATGCTAAACCAATTCAAAAAGAATATATTGACGATACAGCTTTTCTCAAAGTAGCACGGCAAGAGATAGCTTATTCCAATAAACCGGGTTATTTTTATTTTCCCAGTAAGGGTGCGATAGATGCGGTTGGTACATATCCCAAAGTTTTAGCATACGATAAACAGCTTTTAAGGGCTTTAAAGAAAAATGATTTGCAAACATATACTAAGTATGCTAGCAGACGTTATCAATATATTGATAATCTGATTCATACAGAAGGAAACCAAAATTTCTTGTATCCAGCTGCTTATAATAAAAGTAATAATTACCAACAGGATGGGCATTTTGGTTATCAGCGCACGCGTCATTTATACAATGCACTTTTAGCTGGTAAAAAGAACAGGCAAACACCGCTGAATAAAAATATTCTGGAAGAACGCACTGCTTTGCAGGTAATGCAAAATTCGCTTTCTGGCTGGACAGTTCTAATATTAGTAGTAATAGTTTGCTTCTTTGCTGCTGATATTGTGACTAATGACCGGAAATATTATACGGTACTGGAAAATATTCCCTTAAGTAAACGAACCATTCTCTGGCTTAAAACAGGGGTTGTCGAAGTAGGAGTACTAATAGATTTTATTGTAGCTAGTGTAATAGCTCTTCTCTGTATCGCACCTAAATATGGTATGGGGTCATTAAAATTGAATACAGTCGCCTATTTAGGGCGGATTGACTTCAAACTTATCTTTAAAACGGAAACGCTGGGTATGTATTATTTGCAATTCATTATTTTTGCAATCATTGTTTCGTTTATTTTTATCAGGCTCACAATTTTGCTGTCTTTGACTCTACGTAATGAATATGTAGCAGGTATGCTCAGTAGTTTGTTTGCCATCAGTGCCAAGGTACTATACTTCTCGTTCGGAATGGGCTTTGTTCACCCGGTTTTGGAGAAGTTGCCCATGACATATTTTTCAATTGGTGACAGCACTACAGGCAATTTAGCTTATTTAATGGATACTCCTGGCTGGGGCTTTAACTCAGGGCTGGGGCCACTACTTGTAGCTATGCTTGCCATCGAAATATTACTGTTTCTGTTTACCCAAATTAAAAGTATTCCTTTAGTTAGGCGGGGTGATTAAAATGTTAGAACTAAAAGATGTCAGATTGGCTTTTGGAAAAAACGTTGTTTTGGATGACATTAACCTCAAATTTAAACAAGGAGAAATAGTTGGCTTGGTTGCTCCTAATGGGACAGGTAAGTCAACCCTGATTAATGTTATTTTGCATAATTTAACACCGCAAAAAGGATTCGTTGAGTATGAAGGTACACGTTATCAAAGTCAAAAAGATACGATTAAATTGCACCAGCAAATCTGCTCTTTTCCCGAACAAAGTGATTTATTTCCTTTCATGACGGGGCGGGACCATCTTAATTTATATGCTGATCTTTGGCACAATTCTGCTAAACCTGTTGACCAAATTATTGCTGACTTGCAAATGAAAAGTTATGTTGATCGGAAAGTGCAGACATATTCTTTGGGAATGAAACAGAGACTTTGCTTTGCCATGGTAGTAGCAGCTGATTCTCCAGTAATGCTTTTAGATGAGGTAATGAATGGACTCGACCCTCAGAATGTGGCTTTAATTTCACAGATACTTCTTAAATTAAAAGAAGAAAAGAAGCTAATCATTATGGCCTCACACCTTTTGTCCAACTTGCAACAGTACGCTGATAGAGTCTTGTTTATGGGTAAGGGACATATCATTGAAGATTTAGACAATAAAAAGCAAAAAAAGCGTTATTTAAAAATGCAGTCTAGTCCTGAAGCTACTAAGCTGCTGTCTGATTATCATTATGAGACTCTGCCCAATAATCTGCTACTGGTTCCTTTGGCAGAAATTACCCCAGACAAGCTGACTCAGCTGCTAGCAAACCTAGTGAAAGCCGATATTCAGTACTCGGTTGAAAGAATTGATATCGAAGACTTATTTAACAAATTTTATAATTAGTTTAGAGCTTTAACCCGATTTAATATTTGTAAAAAGTAAGTAGCCGTAGTTTGCATGTTCATACTGGTTAAAAAATGAATAATTGAAACAGCTAAATCATCATTGGCAGTATTGTGAAAGGTGAGAATTGCATTTAAAAATTTGCGACCAACAATTAGCAACATTTCGTTATCTGGTAAGTCAATCTGATTTATTTGAGTGAGCAGTTTATCTGCAAATTTAAACTGACTATTTGTAATTAAGCCAATTACAGCTTCAAACAGTGCCGCTATACCAAAATGAAATGTACCATCTCCCGCTTTTTTAATAAAAGAATTATTATTGATAACCTGAACAGAAATTTGGTAAATGATTCTGGGGCTAATAATCGGGATAACATTGGCAAACAGTGAAAGAAATTCATGACCCCAAACAGTTATTTTACTTAATTGCTGGTTTAGTTCATTTTGTTGAGCTATAGGAAAAATGTTGTGCTGTGAAGTTTTATAATACAAACTGCAAGCAATTGCTGCATAATCGAGATCAAAAGGGTCTTGACTTAACTTGTATTTATTTAATCCCGCTTGAGCCAGTTTTTCCAAATAGTCTTTATCGTGGTTACTCCAAGATTCTTCTAAAATAAGTGCAATATGATCCTGTGGGTCGAGTTTGGCAAGCGCAATATATTCAGTTGCTGATAAACTGATTCTTTCGCATAGTTTTAAAACCCGGTTAAAATCCATCTGGCCTTGATCATTTTCCCACCGGGATAGCATCTGAATGGAACAAATACCTTTAGCTGCTTCTTTAAGCGTAATATGCTGTTTTCTTCTTAATTGTTTAAATTCAATTCCTGATTGCATGTTGCTTTGTCCTTTTTAAGATATTATGCACTTTTTTCTCATATATGAGAAATAAAAAAGCCAGAAAAATAATTCATGCTTTAATATGTTTAATCAAAAAATATTTTAACTGTTTTAATAATGAAAAAGGAGTAGAAAAATGCAATCTTCATTAAAATTTGCGCCTAAATGGAAATTAGGTGCATACACACTTTTAGCAATAGTCAGTGCGTTTGGCAATGTTGTGATTGCTTATGTCACCAAGATCATGTTAAATGCAGCGCAATATCGTCAAGGCGACAGTAGTAATTTAATTAAAATTGCTGGCATTGGTGCTGCAACAATCTTAATTATTATGTTGTCTAATTTTGTATACCGCTATATCAAGTGTTCTATTATTCAAGATGTCAATGTTTATCTTAAAGAGAAAACGATGGGTTATCTGATTGAACAACGCAGTGATTCACAAAAGGACGGCTTAAGCCTGATGACCAACGATCTTAAACAAATTGAGACGTCTAAGACTACAAATGAACTAATGATCATTGCAGAATTAGCTTCTTTTCTACTTTCAGTTGTGGTTGGTTTAATCAATTCTTGGATTTTAACATTAATTTTTATGGTAACTACTTTAATTCCCGGACTGGTGCAAAGAGCATTTACTAAAACTATTCAAGCCAAAGCAAAAGTCTGGGAGACAAATAATGTTTCGTATACCCAGAGTGTGAATGACGGGCTAAACGGAGCGCAAACTGTTGGATTGTACGATGCTCAAAGTTCGACTATTAGTAAAGTCGTTAACAGTGCTAAAAGAATGGAAGAGGCATTGAAGTCATTAAACTTCACACAAGCTGCAGCGGGAGAAGTCATTATGGCTTTTGCAGATATTTTTAGCTTTATACTACCATTTTTAGTAGGTGCTATCTTAATGCTGCAAGGACAGATCGGTGTTGGTACCTTAATTATGATAGTGCAACTATCAAATGAATTTATTAATCCGATAGTTAATATTTTTCAGCAATTAAATGCTATTAAGTCTACTAAACCGATGTGGGATAAAGTAGAGCAGGCTTTGTCTTTTTCAGCTGACAGTATTAAAAGTGCGAAAACTGGTCAATTTACTGGTTTGAAAGTTGAAGATGCCACTTATAGTCAAGGTGGAAGAAAAATTTTTGCTCATCTTAACTTGACGGTAGCACCTAACGAAAAAATTTTACTCATGGCACCTAGTGGCTGGGGTAAAACTACACTGTTAAACTTAATGTTGGGTAAAATTAAGCCCAACGAGGGGCATGTCTTTATTGATGATAAAGATGTTACCGGTAATTGGGCTGAAGCTCACGATAATTTTAGTTACGTCAACCAAAAGCCGTTTATCTTTGATGATACAATCAAATTTAATATTTTACTGGGACGAAAAGTTTCTGCAGCAAGTTTGGCTAAGGCAGTCGAAGCGGCGGGACTAACAGAGCTCGTAGATGAAAAAGGCTGGGACTATCAGGTTGGTGAAAAGGGGGCAAATTTATCTGGAGGACAAATCCAAAGAATTGAAATTGCACGTGCTTTTCTCTCTGAACGGCCCGTATTGCTGGCAGATGAGGCTACTAGTGCCCTTGATCCGGAGCTGTCACTTGCAATTCATAAAACGTTATTAAAAAAGCCTAATTTGGCAGTAATTGAAGTGGCTCATAAAATTTCTGCCACTGAAAAATCATTGTTTGATCGGATAATTAATTTAAATGGAGAAAATGAAGAATAAAGAAGTATTAATACGCTATATTGATGATGATGGAGTTGTTAGAGTATGGCCTGGTAAGGCTAAAAACCGGCTGTTGATTTTACAATATTTGGCAACTAAATTTGAACCAGCTAAAAAATATTCTGAGCAGGAAGTGAACCTGACTTTAATGCACTTTGTGTCAGACTATGTTACTAGAAGACGAGACCTAATTGAGAATCATTTTTTGAACAGAACAGATGACGGCAGAGTTTACTGGCTGAATGAAGAAAATGGGGTAAAGGATTAGGATTTAATTTATTATAATTATGGACTAGTGGCGCATTAACCGCTTGTCCTTTTTGTTTGGGCGAAAAGTTACAAGTTAATTTAGCAGCCTTTGTAGTAAAATTTAATTTGTGTAATAGCAACTGCAATATAAAATAATCTAGAAAGACTAAAAGGAGTATTTTTATAACTTTAAATAACAAAAATATGAAATTTAATTGACTGCTATATAAAAATAACATATAATTTTCATAATTATCGTACAGTGAAGACTATTAGTAAATTGACTGTTGTTGCTAAGCTGAGAATCTATTTGAAATGAAAATTAGCTGAATTTTGATTCTTAGTTAAATTTGAGTACACCTTTTAGGCGATAAGTTTAAATTATTTCAAAAATGTTAGGTAATATTCACGGAGATTTCTATATGAAAAAAAAGTTTTATTCGCTCTACAAGGTTTTCCTTATTAATGCTTTTAGCAACAAAATTGCTTTAATGTTTAACATTGTTTTTCCAGTTATATATTTTGCTATATCTAACGCTCCGGTCTTGATTAATAACTATACTGTCAGTAAGAGTAAACTAATTAGCGGCAGTGCATACTATTTTGCCTATATTGCTTTAACAACTGTTCTAAACTCAGTGATTCTGGCAATGGTTGAGTATCGTGACTACGGCTATTATAAAGTTATTTACATGGTAACCAATTCAAAATATCTAGTATTAATTAGTCAATTTTTATCGCAATGGACGTTTTTAATAATAGAATTATTTCTATTTAACTTAATTACCGCACTAATGTTTAAGTCTTTTGCCTATCTAGGTTATTTACTGTTAACCACTATCATAGCTGCGACTGTGTTGGTTTTGCCTTTAACTATGGGCTTGTATTTTTTGTTAACAACAAAATTAAAGTTGCAAACTTACAATATTGTTATTACATTGATTATTTTGGCCTCATTCATGGTGTCAGCTGTTGAAGCAAAAAATAAACTATTAAATTTATTATTACTATGTACGCCCGTTAAATACCTGATGAAGGGGTATGAAGTAATAATGCAAATGATGTTTTCTAGAGTAAATTGGGCAACCCTTGCTAATTTATTGATCGTTATTCTGATTTATGTCCTATTTGGGATGATTTTTATTGCGAAACAAAATATTTCTACAGTTTTTGAAAAATAGTTGTAAGGAGACAATATGGAAATTAAGCATTTGAACTTTTCTTATAAAAATAAAGAAATCTTTGCCGATTTTAACGCAAAATTTATTGACGATCAGTTAAATATAATCATTGGCAGTAATGGTGCTGGTAAAACGACTTTACTTAATCTTATCTATGGCTTTATTGATAGTCCTGCTACAGCTATGATAGGTTTTCCTTCTATGCCCAATATTATTTATAAATTTCAAAATATGTCTTTCTTTGATGAGCTGACGGTAAAACAAGTAATAAATTTTTTTAAATCAATGAATGATCACACTGCTACAAGTACTAATGCGCAAACTAGTTTTTATAATGAGATTATAAAAGGATTAATAAATACCAAACTAAGGTCTTTATCTGGTGGAGAATACCAATCTGTTATGGTTTATTGTACTAGCATAATAGAGCGGAAATTATATTTATTCGATGAACCTCTTAGTGGAATTGACAGTTATATTGAAAATTTAATTCTAGACTTAATTGTATCTTTAGTTGTTGAGAAAAAGAAAAAAGTTATTATGACTTTGCACCAGCTGGATAAATTAAATTCCATGCAGGCGCATATTGTATTCGTTGGGAACAAAAAATGTGTTTTTCAAGGTACCTACAGTGAAATGTTACACATTGCAGATACAGATGATATTGATATTGCATTTAAGAAAATGCGATCAGGCAATATCTTGTTAAATCAAGAGTAACTATCCTTTGATTTATAAGAAGTAATAAAACTGATTAAGCTGAACAGACTATTTTGGTTTGCATGGTTTATTAATCAGCAATGCATTACTAATTAAAATGAAGTGGCTTAATAAATGGCTCTTTGTCAAACATCCTAAAGTAGGAAGCAGATAGAAGTATGACGATACTTTTATCTGCTTTTTCTTTATACTTAAAGTTGAAGTTGAGGTCGCCAACAGGATTGAATCTTTGAATTCGATTGTCAAACGG
>NZ_BTTV01000008.1:0-80943 GCF_036246345.1 Lactobacillus rizhaonensis
AAGGAAAAAGTACGGTGGCAAGAGCAAGAAGGAAACACCTGTAACCATGCCGAACACAGTAGTTAAGCTTCTTCACGCCGAGAGTAGTTGGTGGGAGACTGCCTGCGAGGGTAGGACGCTGCCGTGCTTTTTAGTATTCCGGCTTAGCTCAGTTGGTAGAGCGCTTGACTGTTAATCAAGATGTCGTCAGTTCGAGTCTGACAGCCGGAGCGAAGAGAGAAGAGGACCAAGAGGTCCTCTTTTTTTGTACATTTATGCTTAAGTGGCGATGGCTATTATATTAGAAATAGGTGAGCTAATTTTTAAAGAATGTGACATTAAACCTTTTTAACGATAAAATAATATTGGATATGTTTTATCTAAAGGAGGAAATCTCATGGTAGGAATTATTTTAGCCAGCCATGGTGGTTTTGCTGACGGTATTGCGGAATCTGCGCAAATGCTGTTTGGCGAACAAGATAATTTTGCTCATGTCATTTTGAAACCCGATGAAGGTCCAGATGACATTAGAGGCAAAATGGAAACAGCAATTGCTTCATTTGAAAATCAAGATGAAGTTTTGCTGATAGTTGATTTGTGGGGAGGTACGCCATTTAATCAAGCCAATGCACTGCTTGAAAAGCATTCTAATTGGTCTATTGTTACTGGTATGAACTTACCAATGGTTGTTGAAGCATTGACACAGAGAATGACTAATCCTGATGCCACTGCTCATCAGATTGCAACTGCTATTGTTAAGCCGGCAAAGGATGGTATTAAAACCAAGCCAGCGGACTTAATGCCGCAGGAATCTGCAACAACCCAAAAACAGTCCCAACCTGCTAATTCAGCTAATAAGAAAACTATTCCTGAAGGTACTGTTGTTGGTGATGGTCATATTAAGTTTGTCTTAGCGCGAATTGATTCACGACTTTTGCATGGTCAGGTGGCTACAGGCTGGATACCGACTATGCACCCAGATCGTGTAATTGTGGTTTCCGATAGTGTGGCTAAAGATGAAATGCGTAAAAGCATGATTCGTGAAGCCGCTCCTGCAGGTGTTAAAGCACATACTGTTCCGTTAAAGAAGATGGTGGAGATTGCTAAAGATCCCCGTTTTGGTAATACACATGCCTTACTGCTTTTTGAAAATCCGGAAGATGTTTTGAAAGTAATCAAAGCAGGTGTTGACATTAAGACTGTTAATGTCGGTTCAATGTCTTACAAAGTCGGAGACGTCAATGCAAACAACGTATTGTCTATGAATCAAGAAGATGTTGATACTTTCCACGAACTTGAAAAAATGGGAGTTAAGTACGATGTGCGTAAAGTTCCAACAGATAAAGAAGGCAATATGGAAGCTATTTTAAATAAAGCTCAAAGTTTGCTTGACGAACAGAACAAGTAGGAGAATAGGAGTAAAAAATGAACGCTATTCAAATGATTTTAGTTGTCATAGTTGCCTTTCTTGCAGGTATGGAAGGCATCTTAGACCAATGGGAATTTCACCAACCATTGGTTGCTTGTACATTAATTGGTCTTGTAACTGGTAATCTGGTTTTAGGTGTTATCCTAGGTGGATATTTACAAATGATTGCCCTAGGCTGGGCTAACATTGGTGCTGCTGTTGCTCCTGATGCCGCCTTGGCCTCAGTAGCTTCCGCTATCATTTTGGTTCAAAGTGGTCAAGGAACAAAAGGTATTGGTATGGCTACTGGTATTGCTATGCCTCTGGCCGTTGCCGGACTCTTTTTAACTATGATCGTAAGGACAATTTCTACTGGTATTGTTCACATTATGGATGCTGATGCTAAAAGGGGCGATTGGCGTAAAATTAATATGTGGCAATGGCTTGATGTTTGTCTACAGGGATTAAGAATCGCTATTCCGGCTGCACTGCTGTTAGCTATTCCTGCTTCACAAGTTAGATACTGGCTGGGCTTAATGCCAGCATGGCTGAGCGACGGTATGTCAATTGGTGGTGCTATGGTCGTTGCTGTTGGTTATGCAATGGTTATCAACATGATGGCCAGTCGTGAAGTTTGGCCATTCTTTGCCATCGGATTTGCTCTGGCAGCAATAAAAGATTTAACTTTGATTGCTTTAGGTGCAATTGGCTTAGCTTTAGCACTGATGTACTTATCTTTAGAGTCAAAAGGTGGCAATGGCGGTAGCTCAAATTCTGATAATGACGGTACCGGCGATCCACTCGGCGATATCATAGATGACTATTAGAGTGATATTTAAGAGGAGGATTTTATAATGGCTGATAAAAAAATAAAATTAACTAAAGCCGACCGCTTCAAAGTTATGTGGCACTCACAATTTTTGCAAGCTTCATGGAACTATGAAAGAATGCAGAACGGTGGTTATGCATATTCGCTTATTCCTGCTTTAAGAAAACTTTATCCTAAAAAGGAAGACATGGCAGCTGCTTTGCAAAGACACCTGGTATTCTTCAACGTTCACCCTTATCTAGTATCACCAATTTTAGGTGTTACTTTAGCTTTAGAGGAAGACAAGGCTAATGGTGCTAAAGTTGAAGATGAAGCTATTCAAGGTGTTAAGGTCGGAATGATGGGACCTTTGGCTGGCGTTGGTGACCCTGTATTCTGGTACACGGTAAGACCAATTGTTGGTGCCTTAGGTGCTTCAATGGCTATTCAGGGTAACGTTTTAGGACCAATTTTGTTCTTCGTTATTTGGAATGTAATTAGATTGGCCTTCATGTGGTATACACAGGAATTTGGTTACAAGGCCGGTTCTGCGATTACCAATGATATGTCTGGTGGTCTTTTACAAAAAGTAACTCGTGGCGCCTCCATGATGGGTATGTTTGTTTTAGGCTCCTTAATTGAACGCTGGGTTAACATTAAGTTCACTCCGATTGTCTCAAAGACACCTGTTCAAAAAGGTGGCTATATTGATTGGGGATCACTTCCTGCTGGTGCCAAAGGAATTCAGCAAGCTTTAATAGATCAAGCTAACGGCTTATCACTAACTAAGTTTAAAGTAACTACTTTACAAAACAACTTGGATAGCTTAATTCCGGGATTAGCCGGTCTGCTACTTACTTTCCTTTGCATGTGGCTATTAAAGAAGAAAGTTTCACCAATTTTGATCATTATTGCCATCTTTATTGTCGGTGTTGTTTTACACGTTTTGCATGTGCTTTAATCAAAAATGGTTGAATCAAAAAATACTAAAGTTGATTTAACAGCAAATGCAACTTGGTTTCGTGCGTTATCAACATACGGTAAAGTAATGGTTGGAGATAAGGCGTTTGAATTTTATAATGATCGCAATGTCTCTGATTATGTCCAAATTCCGTGGCAAGAAGTTACCTACGTGGTAGCGGATGTTTATTTTCATGGACGCTATATACCTCGTTTTGAAATTCGCACTCGTGCAAATGGTAAGTTTATTTTTACTACGCGAGATAATAAGAAAACTTTACGTGCTATTCGTCAATATGTTCCCGCTGAACATATGCGACAAGCGCTGGGATTATGGCAAAAAATCAAAAGAAGAATAAGGCATAATTAAAAAAGTTCCTAGACAAAAGCAATTGTCTAGGAATTTTTTTTGTTAATTATTGGTTTTAATACTTATGTCTCCCACAACACCTAATTCTACAACAATTTTCTGTTTCAAAGCTTGAATTGCTTTGTCAGCCCTTTCCTTTTGACTATCAGTTACTGCTTCCATGATTAATATTGCATAGGTAGTATCTTCTGTGAGCATCGTCCTCTTGCCATCACGCCAATTAAGTGAACGACATACAGCACCCTTTTGATCATAATATATTACTTCACCTGCTCTAGGCGGATCACTTTTTTCGGCACCTAAAGGATAAAAATCTTCATTTCCAGTTGCTACGCCGAGGTGCATTTGACCGGCAATTTGATCAAGATCTTCACCACCACATGGAACGGCGTACTCTAAAGAGACACTATTATAAATATCCACTAAAGGATTAATGGGATTAAAGGTTTTAGCTTGAGAGACTCTTTTTAAGAGGGCCTCAATTGAAGAACGAGCACCCTTTTTCTTTTTAAATTTCGTAAGGACCTCACGCCATTCGGCAATAACAATGTTGTCTTTAAAATCTTTAGCCGTTAAATACTGTTTTGCTTCTTCTTCAGCTTGATTGAGCATAGTTTGATAGTTGTCTGAAATGTCAGGAATATGATTATTAATGCCATTAACAATTAATGTGTAAATTTTTGCCTGGGGAAAAATTGACCAAAAAGTATTATCAACAATTAGTTCTTGCATGAGTTACCTCCCAAAATAAAAGCACCTAGCAAACTCTACTAAGAACTAAAGAGTTTGCTAAGTGCTGTCGCCCGGTGGCGATATTTCTTAATTTTCTAAAATTTTAATATAAAAGATTTTCAAATGCAAGTATAATCATGTCGTCTTTTCTTTATGCCAAATTTTAGACACGGTTGACAAAACTATGAAGGTTAACAGGGCTGAAATCATTGCTATTCTGTTTGCAGGTAAAATTAATAATAAAATTATCATTAAAATAAAAAAGATTAAAGTAATGTAATCTAAAAAAGGAAATCCTGGCATTTTGAAATCAGTTAGTTCTTGTTCAGGTGTCTTTTTTCGGTAGGCTATATGAGTTAAAAGCATCAGACACCAGATAATTAAAAACATACTGGTAGAGGTAGAGGAAATAAAATTAAAGGCTTCATTGCCAATAATAATAATAACAAATGGTGCTAAGGCCATTAAGCAGGCTGATAGAATTAAAGCATTTTGTGGTAATTGTCTTCTTAGGTGACCAAATGTCTGATTCCATTTGCCTTTGCCGTTAAAGGTGACAGAAAATAGCAACCGGCCAGCACTATAAAGAATACTATTAGTTGAAGAAACAGCTGCAGAAATGACAACAAAGTTGATAATTGAACCAGCATTGCGAATACCGGTTGCCGCTAAAGTCTGCACAAACGGACTGGAATTTGTAGCCACCTTATCCCAGGGAATAACGACTAGGATAGCGATAATAGCGAGAACATAAAATAGTATTATCCTCATTGGTACTTCGTTAATGGCCTTTCTAATAGTTACTTTAGGATTTTGGGCTTCGGCAGCAGTCAAACCTACTAATTCAACTCCAACAAAGCTAAAGATAACCATTTGGAAACCGGAGAAAAAGCCAGTACTCCCTTTAGCAAAAAAACCACCGTGAGTGGATAAGTTGGCTAAAGTAACAGGTCCAAAAGTGGTTTTTCCACCAGTTATTAACAAATAGGCTACTAAAATCACAAAGGCAATAACTGTCACAATTTTAATAATGGCAAAACTAAACTCCAAATTACCGAAAAGCCGCGCAGAAAGTAAATTGATAAATAGTAAAATTGCGATCGTGATTAATCCAGGCACCCATGTGGGTAAATGGGGGAACCAGTATTGAAAGTATATGCCTAAGGCTGTCATTTCTGCCATACCCAAGGTAACCCAACTAATCCAGTAAAGATACCCGGAGATAAAACCAGTATTTTTACCCAAATATTTTTCAATAAAGTCAATATAGGTATGCTTAGATAAATCTGAAACAATTAGCTCACCCAAAGCTCGCATTAGTAGAAATAAGAAAATACCAACGACGACATAAATCAGAATGACACTGGGACCGGCTCGTCTAATGCTATTACCTACACCTAGAAATAAACCAGTCCCAATTGTGCCACCCAGGGCAATCAATTGAATATGCGCGTTAGTCAAGGTTCGTTCGTAACCAGAACCGTTATTTTCCTCTTCTTCGCTCATTAAATCACTCCAAATACTTAAAAATTAGTTACATTATTAAATTATAGCATTATACATAAGCGTATGTTTTTAACCAAACCAAAATTTGAACAAATTGTAAATTTTGTTATGCTAAAAAAGGCTTTATTTAAAGACAAATTGTAGTATCATATACTTTATTAAAAATAAATTAAGGAGGAAGATTTAATGTTTACCATTGGCCAATTTACTGTTAACAACTTGGAGATTAGTTTAGTATTACCGGAAGTCAGTCATGCGGAAGCTTTATATGAAATTATTGTTCATGACCGTGATCAGCTGGCACACTTCTTACCCTGGGCCGGTAAGATTACAAGTGTCAAAGATGAGGTTGATTTTATTAAGGCAATGCGAGTTGACACCGCAAATTATAAGAAACTGGTTCTGGTTGTTCTTGTCAATGGCAAACCAGCTGGAATGGTTGATCTGCACAATATTAAGCTAAAAAATGAAAGCGGCGAAATAGGCTATTGGCTGGGACAAAAATATCAGGGTAACGGAATCATGACCCAGGCCGTTAAAAAGTTAGTAGATGTATCATTTAACCAATTTGGGTTGCACAGCATTAAATTACTGGCAGATCATAATAATAAACCTAGTAGAGCCATTGCAGAAAGACTGCACTTTGAACATGTGGCCAGGCTCAAAGATGAAGTCAAGTATCACGGCAAGTTCTGTGATATGGAGTTATATATCACATTTAATCCTAAAAACTAATCAAAAAAATTGCTGGTAAGTTTTACCAGCAATTTTGTTATTTATCTGCATATCCTTGAGGATGACTTTGGTGCCATTTCCATGCACTTGTCATCATATCTTCAGCGTTCTCATGTTGTGGCTCCCAGCCTAAAATAGTTCTGGCCTTAGCTGAATCGGCAACTAAACTGTCAGGATCACCTGCACGGCGTGGTCCCATAGTATATGGAATTTCAACATTGGTAACTTTACGAGCCGCTTGTAAGATTTCCAAGTTGGAGTAGCCGTGAGCAGTCCCGAGGTTGAAAACATCAGATTTATTAGTTGTAACTAAGTGCTTTAATGCTAATAGGTGCGCGTCAATTAGATCTTCGATTTGAACGTAATCTCTTACGTTAGTACCATCTTTAGTGTCGTAGTCGTTACCAAAAATGGTAAATTTGCCATCGCCACTGACAGCACTTTTTAGAATGTTGGGGATTAAGTGCGTTTCCGGAGAGTGATCTTCTCCGATTGACCCATCACTTGCGGCCCCGGCTACGTTAAAGTAGCGCAATGCAATTGACTTGATACCATCAGCTTTGTCTGCCCAGTGCATAATTTTTTCCATTATTACTTTGGTTTCGCCATAAGGGCTGATTGGATTAAGAGGTGAATCTTCAGTAATTGGTAACTTCTTAGGGATGCCATATGTGGCAGCGCTGGAAGAAAAGACCAGATAATTTACACCGGCATCTTTCATTGCTTCCAATAAAGAAATCATGCCAGAAACATTATTATCATAATATTTGAGTGGCTTTTGCACAGATTCTGGTACTAAAGAATAAGCAGCAAAGTGCATGACTGCCTCAATCTTTTCTTTACGCAAAATTTGACTGACTAAAAACTTGTTTTCAATATCTCCTTGGTAAAACTTGGCTTTAGGATTAACTGCCTTTCTGTGTCCTGTATATAAAGCATCCAAAACAACAACATCATTATTTTGTTCGATTAATTTTTTAACAGCTACTGAGCCAATATACCCGGCACCGCCGATAACTAAAACGCGCATAATTTCCTCCACTGGATTAGTAATTTTGTATTCCGTCTAAATTTTAGCACATTCTGGCCATTTAAAAGATAATTTATTGACAGTAAAATAAATTTGCAATAAAGTTACTTTTAGTAAGATAGTAAGAAAGAAGTATCAAAATGATTCATAATTCAACCATCAACCATCAAATTAATCATCGCTCCATCCGTAAATTTAAAGATAAAACTTTAAGCGCAGAACAATTAAATACTTTGTACACCGTTTTTCAACATACAGCGACCAGCATGTTTATGCAAAATGCGACAATGCTTCATATTACTGATGAAGGTAAAAGGGCTAAAATCAGGGAATTATGCGGACAAAAATATGTCGGAGCGGAAGGAGATTTGTTTATCTTTGTGGTAGATTTATACCGCAACCAACAAATTCGCCGTCAGTTAGGTAAAGATGACGGCCGCGTTCATACCACTGATATTTTCTTTCAAGGGCTGGACGACACATTACTTGCTTGGCAAAACGTGGCTAATGCTGTTGAAAGCATGGATTTAGGTTATGTGCCACTAGGAACCATTAATGATCACCCTTTAAAAATGTTGGAAGTGCTAGACTTGCCTAAATTAACGTTTCCAGCTTTAGGGATGCAAGTAGGTATTCCCGATCAAGAGCCACAATTAAAGCCGCGTTTGCCACTCGAATTTACGACTTTTGAAAATGAGTATCCGCGTGATTTTAAAGTGGGAGACTTAAAAGAATATGATCAAGTAGTTACAACTTACTATGATTTGCGGGATGCCAATAGGCGCATTGATTCTTTTACTAAACAAATAACAGGTGATAAATTAAATGACAAAAGAATCAACCGTGATAAGTTGCCAGAATTGTTGCACAAGCAAGAGCTTTGTCTAGATTGGAAATAAAATAAAAGTCGTACATTCGATTGCACGATTTTTTTTGTTTTGGTATAATTTAAACGTTGTGAAAGTTGCTGATTTAGCTCAGTTGGTAGAGCGTTTCCCTCGTAAAGAAAAGGTCGCCAGTTCGATTCTGGCAATCAGCATAGATAAAGTTAATAAGTATTTCCAAGTCTTTCGAAAAAGTTAACTGTAACTTGATTTGAAAGACTTTTTCATTACTTTAAAATAATGCGAAGTTCTTAATAATACGATTTTTTAAATAGCACAATTCAAATACATAGGAAAATATGTGTATTTATAATGTGTTTAAGTAAATTTTATGAGTATTAGATATGTTGATTTAACAGGCCTTAGAGCCTGTTTTTTTGTGTGCTTTATTGGTATATAATAAATTTAAAATAGTACTTTTTAGGTTGTTGTAAAGGAGAATAGATGGCAACTAGTGTGAGAAAATTTCAACAAGATATTTTAAATGGAATTGATTTAAGTCGTTTACTAAATGAAGCATATGCTATTTCAATTAAAATAAAAGATAAGGAAATGGAAAAATGGTGCCATTGTGAAATATCAGGATACGATAATGTTGATAATGTGCCAGAGTATAGAAAAATTTCTGTTAGATTTGTAGTAGATGGTACATTTAGAAAGAATATTCCTGCTGAAATACCTACTGATTATGATTTTTTAGGTTATCATAAAGTTACAAATTCTATATTTTCGTTAATAAAATTTACACAGCAAACTGAGCATCAAGCAGTATCTTTTGAGTTTGATAACAAAATTAACAGAGATTTATGTAAATTATATAATTGCCCTTTAGATTATACTTTTAAACAACAAGCCGCTATTAGTCAGTTATCTGGTATAGAAGATAAAGTTAAAGAAAAGATTATTAATTGGGGGATGCATCTTAAACCAGAAACACTAGAAGAAGTAAGTAAAAATGTGAAAACAAATTCGCAAACAATAAACAATTATAATATCTCAGGTAATGTAAATAATAGTCAAATTCAACAAGGAAATAATAATTCAAAACAAAAGAGGAGCTCCATTAAGGATTTGATAGGCAACTTATTTGGGAGTTTATTTGGACATCTATTTAAGTAAAAAATAAATAATAGTTATAACAGGCTTTAGAGCCTGTTTTTTTATGTGTTAGATTATCACAAAAGGGCATTTTAGTTAAAAATAAACAAATGACTTTTTAGACTGAAGTTTATAATATAATTAAAAGTTTATACATTTTATGAGAAAAAGATGGTACTTTTGATGAACTAATTAATCAGATAGATGAAAATTTGGATAAGCAAAGAGATAAAAAAACTGCATTTGAAAAAATTGTAGTTGCTGATCTAAAAAATGAACCAGCTTATAAGAAAAAATTTGAAGATGTTTGGATACTTAATGAAGTTTCTGCAAAATACCGTATATCTAAAAAAGATACAGGTGTAGATATTGTAGCTAAGGACTATGATGGAAATTCAACAGCGGTCCAAACCAAAATCTTTAAAGGCAAAGTAAGTATAAAGTTTGTATTGATTCTTTTATAGCGGAGACAGGAAAAGACGTTTATTTTATTAGGCTACTTGTATCCTCTGCTGATCAATGGAATAATAATGCTCAATCAACGTTGGTGGAAAACACAACTAAACCATTCATCACTGTAGGACTTAGTCAGCTCCGTAATGCTCATTTTGATTGGAAAAAGTTTTATTTGCTAAAGAAAATCAAAAGCCAAAGAATATTAGAGATTATCAATAAGTAACAATGGAAATTTTGGCATTAGCTTACTGGTAGCTTTTATTCCAGAAGCTGGATTAGCATTGTATGAGTTGTGTCGAAAAAATATGTATGGATGGATTGTTACTCCAATCAATAACACAATGCATACTGCTAGGCTGATTAAAGAAAGCAGGCCATTATATAGAACATTTTTGTTTACAACAAAATTGTAAGAGCTCCAATCTTTTTTCTTGGTACCTGGAAGAATGGAGATTATTTACATACTTTCAAACCAAGTGGTTGTCCAAATGCTAACGTAGATCTTCTTCCGATTCTTTAAGGGGAATTATTAGAATTTGAAGTTATTCCAACAGGTAGTATTGCTAAATAATATATCATTAGAAAACATCGAAGTAGAAGTAGAAATAGAGTAAGAGCAGTGATAAATGAAGAATTTAATTAATATAAAGGTTTTTTCAAAAATTGGAGAACCAATTCTTCATTTTTATTCAATTTCCTAAAAAATTAGCATTGCTACGAACATATGTACTATAATTTGCTTATATGATTTCGTAGAATATAGGATAGTAAGCATTTATGAAACAAAAACAAACTTTTTCAGATAAAGTTTTTCAATTTGATCAGGAATTAGGTAATGTAAAAATTGATTTACACGCTCCTTATAAATTAATTAATCCTTATAGTGGCAGAAACAAAAAGCAAGTTTTGCAAGTGGTCCAAACTTTCTATCAGAAATATTTCAATGACAACAACAAGCGTTGTTTAATATTAGGTAGTTCACCGGCAAGAAGAGGTTCAGCTATAACTGGAGTTCCTTTTGAAGATGCTTCCAATCTCCAAAAAGAAACAGGAATCTCAATAGCAAATTTTCATATCAGTAATGCCTCTTCTAGTTTTTTGACAAAAGTCATAGATAAATATGGTGGAAGGAACAAATTTTATCATGATTTTTACCTCAATTTTGTTTGTCCTTTAGGCATTTGCAAGACTAATTCTAAGGGTAACCAAGTAAACTGCAATTATTATGAAAATAAGCGAGTTGAAGAAATGTTAACTCCTTTTATGGTTTCTGCACTTAAAACGCAAATTAACTTTGGAATTGATACTTCTGTTTGTTACTGCATCGGCAGTGGTCAAAATTATCAAGAACTAAGCAAAATTAATAAGAAATTACATGTGTTTCAAAAAATAATTCCACTTGAACATCCGCGTTTTGTTACACAATATCATCCTGAAGATGAAGAAAAATATCTGACTAAGTATCTCAATGCTTTGACGTATAAATAATAATCATTAGTTTTTAAAGATAAGTGAGGTCATCAATTTATGTCCGATGTAATCCTTGAAAAAGTAAAAACAATTTATCAAATGTACCAAAATGGTGATTTAGGTGATACTACTTTACCTGAGGATAGTAATCCGCACCTAGATCCAAGCACTAACGAAAATGCGCTTTATTTCACGTTGCCAATGGCTTTAAATTATCAGAGAAATTCATATACTTTGTGGGAAAATGCCTTGAAGACGTATAAAGATCCCGAAACTAGTTTTGTTTTTATACCGGCAAAAGTTATTACTGCTGGGTATGAAGCAGTGCAAAAAGGTTTGACTAAGTATCGGCTTGCTTTGCAACAGAACAAGCAAACAGATATTTGGCTTAAACTCTGTCAGACGTTTACAGAGCTTTCTGATGGTAGTGTTATTAAATTCACTAACAACTTGGATAATGATGTGAATAAGATTAGGAATTTTATGCAAAAAGATGCCAAGAAAAAGTTTCCATACTTGTCTGGTAATAAGCTTTGCAATTATTGGCTATATGTTCTTAGCAACTACACAGTAATTCCTTTGAAAAATACCAATGATATTTATATTGCTGCAGATAGGCATATAATAAGGGCAAGTTATAAATTGGGCTTGATTACCAAAGAACAAATGGAAAGTTCTAAAGTGCAAACCTATGTAATTAATGCTTGGGCAAAAGAATTACAGGGCACTGAATTTGTCCCAACCGACCTGCAAAATCCATTATGGTTGTGGAGCAGGAATGATTTTAAAAATCTGACTGCTTCTAATGCAAGGAAAAATTAAATATAAATAACATCTTTTTTATTAAAAACGTTTAAATAAAATTACTTTAAACAAAAAACCTTTCAAAACAATTCTTAACGAATCTGTATCTGAAAGGTTTTATTTTGGAATTGTACTTTTAATGATTAAAAAAGCTTACGCGTAATAATCAATAATTGCTTTCAACGTTTTCGCAGCGTCAGGATTACCAGTGCCTTCTGCATAATATTTGTTAAAGCGTGTGTCGCAGACATACATTCGGGCAAGATTCTTGTGGGCTTCTCCCGAATACTGACCTTTAGGCCATATTGTCAATAAACATTCTTTGTGTAAGTCAAAAATGTGCTTGGCAGCAGATTGTTTGACACCAGCAGTCTTATCAAAGTCTTTTAATTCAGTTAAAATTTCAGCACTCAGTTTTTTGAAATGTGCTAATTCATTTTCAGATAAAGAACTAAATTTTTGATTACTAAAATCTATTTTAGTATCCCCATATTTTTTCCTGATTTCTGCGCCATATTGTTTTTCATTTTTGTTAATCATTTCTTTTTTTAATGCGGCAAATTTTTCCGTGTCAGTCATTTGTGTTTCTCCCTTCATTGTTGCAAGTGTCTTGTCTAAGTTCTTAATCAAATCATCTAGATATTGCTTTTGAGCTACTAATTTGCTCCGCTGGTTTCGTAAAACTTGATATTGAGTTTTCGGTGAAGTCTGCATCACCTGTTTTATCTGAGCTAGTGGCAAGTCAAATAGCTTTAAAAATAGAATTTTTTGCAATTGATCAACTTCGCTTTCCTCATAATAGCGATAATTATTTTCGGGATTCCTGCGCGCTTTTAAAAGTCCCTGTTTATCGTAATAGCGTAAAGTTCGTGTTGAAATGCCGGCTAGTTTTGCTAGTTCATTGATAGAATATGACATGTTTAAAATCTCCTCACTTGCAAATTAAGTATATTGGTTGACGTAGTGTCAAGGTCAAGCACGGAAAATGATTTTTGAGAATAAAAAAGCCAGTAACTCAATCAAGATTACTGGTTTTTTACTATGATATTTAGTTTACGACGTTTAATTTTTCACCTTTTAGAAATGCTTGCAGATTATCAACGACTACACCAAGCAAACGATTACGGGTTTCGCGCGGTGCCCAAGCAATGTGGGGGGGTGATATAGCAGTTTTTAGCAGAAAGAAGTGGACTGTCAGCAGGAATGGGCTCTTTTTGGGCAACGTCAATCCCCGCTGCAGCGATCTTGCCTTCATTTAAGGCGTCTGCGACGTCTTTTTCATTAATTAAACCACCACGAGCAGTATTAATTAAAATGACGCCATCTTTCATTTGACTAATTGCTTCTTGATTAATCATTTCAGTGGTTGCCGGCGTTTGTGGCACGTGTAAACTGACGATATCTGCTTTGTGATAAAGTTCGTCAAGTTTAACCTGTTCAACGTAATCCGGTAAATCTGATTTTGGCCGATGATTCCAAAAAATTATATTCATAGAAAAAGCATGTGCAATTTCTGCTACTTTTTTAGCTATATTGCCAAAGCCAATTAATCCTAAAGTTTTGCCCTTTAGTTCCATTAACGGCTTTGCCCAAAAAGTAAAATCAGGATTGCTGCTCCAGCGCCCTTCATGGACTAACTGATTATGTAAACCTACTTGACTAGTAATTTCAAGTAACAATGCAAAAGTAAATTGCGCAACGGCATCAGTACCATAAGTAGGAATGTTAGTCACGGGAATACCAGCTTCATGAGCCGCTTTGGTATCGACAATATTGTAACCAGTAGCAGTCACACCAATATATTTAATGTTGGGTGCCATTTTTAGCACTTTTTCATCAAGTGGAGTTTTATTAGTTAAAACTATTTCTGCGTCTCCAATACGTTTCAAAATTTCAGTATCATCGTCAACTGGTGTCCGATCATAAAAAGTGCATTCGCCTAGTTTTTCAAGGGATGTCCAGTCTAAATCACCAGGATTCAAGGCATAGCTGTCTAAATTAACAATTTTCATAATTTGAACCTCACATTATTATATCTGTACTTCTTAAGTTTACTACATATATAGCGCGGATAATTAAAAAACTTTGATAGTATTAATGTAGTAACTGAAACCATATTTGACAGTATTTATAAATAAATCTAAACTTAACGAGTATTCTGCTTTTTTAGTAATACTAAAATATTATTAATTAGGTTGAAATAAAAAGCTTATAACATGCGACTTCTAGATTTTAAAATAAGTTACATTTTTTAAATAGTGGTTTAAATAAGTTTAGTAAATAAATATAGAAGTTAGTGGAATTAAGAAGGAGTTATCAATGAAAAAATGTCCTCAATGTGGCGCCATCATGGATAAAGACGTCAATTTTTGTACGTCTTGTGGTTATGACTTGCGCAACATTAGTGTGCAAAAAGAAGAAACTGTTTCTACCTCTGAGATAAAAGATTCTCCAAAAATAAAGGCAAAGCAACCTAAGTTTCAATTAACAGTTGCCAACAATATAAATAATTCGAAAGGACAATATTTAAGTTATTGGCAATGGTGTATTGATTCTTGGCGTAATCCAGGTACAAGTAGTGTTAATGTAGCAAGCTGGTATGGTTGGTTAACAATTTTGATTAAGGACGCTTTAATAGTTTTAGGACTGTATTTTTGTGCTAATACTATTATTAATACTGTAATTGGCTGGGCTAACCATCGGGGTAGTAACATTAGTGGCTGGGAAAATTTTCATGTCCCTTTTAATATCATGCTTGAAATATTTCTCGTGATGGTAATCTTTGAAGTAGTAGTAATCGGCGGCTTTTATGCTGGCTATAGATATGTGTATGATAGACAACTTAGCTTTTTGGAATTTGTTAACCGCAGTGTACATGCTTGTAATTTAAATCTAATTCTTTCAGCCGCATTCTTTTTGTTAATGATTTTAGGACTTAATAGTATTAAGTTTGTTATTACTTTGCTTGTGATCATGCTGGGTCTATTTATGGCAAGCCAACATGTTATCTTGTTTGGCGATCAAGGAGCCGTTCGTGATAAAATTTACGGATTTTTAATTGCCTTTGCTATTATATTTTTGTGCCTAATGATTTTAGATTCTATTATTTATAGTTCTATGATTAATTCAATTATTAGCGAAATTATGTCAATGCAGAACGGATCAATGTAGATAGTGTGAGTAAAATGAGTGATTCTAAATTTTGTCCTAATTGTGGTCAACAAATAAAAAAACCAGATGCAGAATTTTGTCCTAATTGTGGTCATAAGCTTTCTCAAACCAAGCTTAGTCGAAAAGAATATCATTCCCAGGAAACTAATTTTTCGGAGCAAACAGCTGTTAAACAACAAGTCACGGCAAATTCGGTTCATCGTCCCATGAAAAAAAGAAATAAAATCTTACTAATTTGCTTAGGGGTTTTAGTGATAGCATTTGCTGCATTTTACGCGTGGGGTTCTAACCACTATCAAAAAAATAACCAAATTAATCAGATTACGGCAAGCTTAAAAAACCCGCATGCCGATTTAGCCCAATATGTTGTCTCTGAAAATCCAAATGCACGAGTAACAACAGCAGCTCTAAAGCCTACCCAAGAGTATTACGCTGAACATTATGTTGAAGCTGACAAGATGGCAGAAGCCTTTAAATATGGCGATCAATATGAAAATGTCAGTTTAGTTCAAAACGGCCGCTATTTACTTTTATTTCCTAAATATTGTTTGCAGTTAAAAACTTATTCACCGCAGATAAGAACCAATCACGCCAACTCTACTATCTATATTAATAACAAAAAATTTGGTGGAGTTGATGGTAGTGGTGAAGATTATTATAAAAAGATTACGCCATTATTTCCTGGCAAATATCATATTGCAGTCAAATCCATTGCATCAGGCCATCAGTTAACTGCTGATAAAAGTACTAGTATTTTTTCCAATAAAGAAATTGATATGAATATTAAAACAGTTAACTTTACCATTAAAAGTATTCCTGGCGCTGATGTCTACATTAATGATAAAAATGTTGGAAATCTTGATAAAAGAGGAAATAAGGTATTTAAAGATTATCCGATAACTGATGATATGAAAATTTATGTGGTTACTAAAATTGATGGCAAATCGATTAAATCGAAAACTGTTGACTATGATGAAATGGGATTTGAAGATGATGATGACAGCAGCAATAATGTAATTAAACCTGAATGGCCAGGTTTAATTAATAAAGATGATGCTGAAGAAATTTTAGAAAATGATTTTAATTCACCAGACGAAGATGACTTTGTTGGTGGTGCCGAAAACAAAGGCTATCAAGAATTGCACTCTCAAAATTCTGGCTTTAATAATGATGACGATATTATTGATTACAATATGGAGTGTTCTGTAGTTTCGATTACACCAGCTCCAAATAATTGTAGTAGCGTCACTTATAAGATTACTTATACTTTTGAACATGATGATTTTGAACATAAACAGGTTCTGCTCTATACTGGTGGCCTTTTTAAGCAAACTGGAGATAGTGACGATGGTAGTCAAAAGATTAAATCAATCGGAAATGGCAAAATAATTAGTGATAAAAAGTATGATAATTAACATAATTTTTCAAGAACTAGTTTATTTAAAATAGTTTTATTAATAAAGCGCTTTCCTTTTTGAATGAATAAAAGAACAATTTTTTAAAGAAAAACATCTGTTATAACCATCAATATTGTGCTATTATTTTTTATATAATAAGAAAGAGAGGTAGTTTTCTTCATATGCATGTATTAACTCAAATTGATGAGCCTTTTGCAATGGGGAAAGTGCGGCTTTCTTATCTATATAAATTGTTGCTGCTGTTTTTTAATATGATCAATAATAGACTTAGCTTGATACATTACTATTATGCTAAGTCTTTTTTGATTGCTATATTTCCAGATTAGGAGGAAATTATGCCGAAATTTAAAAAGTTTTTAGTTGGTGCTATTGCAGTTTTAGGTACAGCTCTACTTGCTGGATGTTCTAATTCAGCTAAAAAGCAAGCTGATGGTGGTACACCAAAGTCTCTCAATGTGCAGTTCGTACCCAGCGTTTCTGCGAATACGCTAGAAACTAAGGCAAAGCCATTAGAAAAAATGTTATCCAAGCGTCTGGGAATCCCAGTTCATGTTTCAGTTTCAACCAGTGGTAATGCATTGGTAGAAGCAATGAAGTCTAAAAAAGTAGATGTTGGCTTTTTACCAGGGGATGACTATGTGCAGGCTCATAAACAGCATGCAGCTGACGTTTTATTACAGTCAGAGCGTTTTGGCTTGAGCAGGCCAGACGGCAACTGGACTAAAAAATTAGTTCATACTTTCCATTCCGAGATTTTAGTTAGAAAGGACTCTGGCATTAAGAGCTGGAAGGATCTTAAAGGAAAGAAGATCTCAATTCAAAGCCCAACCTCAACATCTGGTTATATTTTCCCAATTGCTGAGTTAAAGCAAAAGGGATTCGATGTTCCTCGTAGTTGCAAATTAGTTACTACCACTGGGCACGATCAAGCCGTACTAAATGTTTTAAATAAAGACACTGATGCAGCTTTTGTTTTTGAAGATGCCCGCAACAATGTAATCAAGGATAATCCTAAGATTAAGTCCGAAGTTGTGCCAATTTACTATACTCGTGCTATTCCAAACGACACTATCTCAGTTATTCCTAGTTTGTCAAAATCCTTCCGGGAAAAATTAGCTAACGCGTTTATTGCGATTGGCAAGTCTAAGGAAGGTAAGAAAGTAATCGAACGTGTTTACTCACATGAAGGATATGTCAAAGCCAAAGATAGTGACTATGACACTGTGCGCAAATATGAAAAAATTTCCCAGTCGATTTCTAAATAATCTGGCTATTAGATAATATTAAATGCATCTTTTCAACTAAAAGTGAAAAAGATGCATTTTTTGTGGAGAAAATATAAACTAAATTCAGATAAATATAAGTTTTTAACTAATTGCAATCGTAATTTTGTAAAAAAGCTACAGATTGTTTTAATAAACTTAAATGTAATTTGCAAACTTTTTAGTTCAAATAATAGCTTTCGAACAATTTCAAACATTGACAAACAAAAGCTAACAACTATAATAAAAATGAACTAAGTTAGTTGCTTAATTTAGTTAAGAAGTAGGTTACTAATGTTAAAGAGTGAAAGACTGAAAACTATTTTACAAGTAGTAAAAACTCAGAAGTTTGTCACAGTTGATGAATTGGCACGGGCTTTAAAAGTTTCGGATATGACAATTAGACGGGACCTCAATGAATTACATAAAGCAAATAAAATTTTGCGTATTCATGGTGGTGCTCAATTATTGTCTGACCAGATTCGGACCGAAAAAAGCTACCAGCAAAAGCGGGAAATTCATAGTAAAGAAAAGTATGAAGTAGCTAAAAGAGCTTGTAACTTAATCCACGAAAATGATTCAATTTATGTTGGTCCGGGAACAACTTTAGAATTACTCGTTGCTAATCTAAAGATTAAGCATTTGAGAATTGTGACTAATTCATTACCTGTATTCGAAGCCGCAAAAAATAATATGAATGATTACGAATTAATTATGATTGGTGGCTCATATAGAAGAATTAGTGGCGCATTTGTGGGTGCTTTGGCTAATAACCAATTGAAAACTATGTCATTTTCTATTGGGTTTGTTGGCGTCAATGGCATTAATGATACTTCTTTGACAACTGCTAACCTAGAAGAAGGTCAAACCGAGGGTATTGGATTAGACCATTCTCAAATCAAATTTGTTGTTGCAGATTATACCAAGTTGGATCATAGTGATTTTCACCAATTTTATGATTTGCGCAAAGTGGATGGACTAATTACTAACCATGGAATTGAACCTGAGTTGGAAAAGCATTACAGTCAATTTACGACTATATATAAATAGTTTTTTGAGAGGAGATTTGACTATGAAGGTTGTCATTGGTAGTGACAAGGCAGGTTTTGCTTTAAAGGAAAAAGTAAAACAATACTTGGAAGCACACCATTATGATGTTTTGGATGTTACGCCGGAGGCTGCAGAGGACTTTGTAGAATCGAGTTTAAAGGTGACTCACGAAGTCTTAGATAATGGCATCAAAAAGGCCATTATGTTTGACGAATACGGTGTAGGCTCAGCTATGGCTTCAAATAAAGTTAAGGGCATGGTTACAGCAAACGTCAATGAAGAAAGAACTGCACATATGACCGCTATGCACAATGGTGCAAAAGCAATTGCGTTAGGTAGCGGCATCGTAGGCGAAAAACTGGCTTATTCAATCGTGCAGCATTACCTGGATACAGAATATGCTGGCGGACGGCATCAGGTTCGCTTGAATATGCTTGAAGAAATGATTTAAGGAGGCTTACTAATGTTAGATAATGATAGACCACAACCAGAATTTGTTGATCCCAAAGTTGACAAGCATACTGTTATTGCCTTAGGAAACGATCATATTGTAACCTCTGTTAAAATGGCCATTTCTGATCATTTAAAAGAAGAAGGATACCAAGTTATTGATGAAGGTACTCATGACAATACTAGAACTCACTACCCAATCTATGGTAAACGCGTAGCCGAAGATGTTGCCGATGGTCGTGCAGATTTAGGTATTGTTCTTTGTGGTACTGGTATCGGCATTTCTACTGCTGCTGATAAAAACGAGGGAGTTCGTGCAGCAATGGTAGGCGATGTTGCCCAAGCCGAATATGCTCGGCGTGAATTAAATGCCAATATCTTAGGTTTTGGTGGCATTGTTTTAGGACGTGACTTTATTTTTGACATTGTCGATTCATTCTTGAATGCTAAATATGAGTCTACTCCAGAAAGACAAAAACTAATTGCCAAAATAGACGGTATTGCTAAACCAAATCCTGATCAAAAAGATAATGTACACTTCTTTGATGAAGAAAATAAGAAGTGGGCTGAAGGCGTATACCACGATTAATACTAATATAGTTAAATAATAATTTAAAATTTTAATCGCACACAAAAGCCATGACTTAAAAAGGTCATGGCTTTTTCTTATAAAAAAGTATTTTTTATTTAATTCATAAACATGAAGGTTTTGCAAAGATATTTTTAAATTAACTATTCACAGCAAGTTAATTTTCTTAGAAATGGCTGAAAATACAATGATTTAAACGAAACTTTCAGTTTATTTTTTGAAAAAGCGTTTGCATTTTTCTTTGCCATTAAATATAATAGCAATAGACAAGCGAACAAAAATTAACATATTCAAACAAAAGCGAAAACTTGTCTATTGTTAAGGAGGGCCTAATTTGTGAAAGAAAATAACTTGTTTTCTGCGAATGCAGTGTTTGTAAGTGATGCATCGGATCCAACCACAATTTTTAAGGAAGTTTCAGATAAATTACTTACTCTTGATTTGGTCAACGATGGCTTTTTCAATGGAATTAGCCAGCGTGAACAACAATACCCGACGGGAATAGATACTTCACCTATTGCAAAGGAATTGCCTAATATTGCTGTACCGCATACTGAAGGAGAGTTTGTCAATACTTGTTTGATAGTACCGGTTGCTTTAAAAGCACCAGTACAATTTAAAAACATGATTGCACCTGATCAAAGTTTACCGGTAAAATTTCTGTTTATGATTTTGAATAACAACCCCGAAGGACAAGCAAATATTTTAGCACAGATTATGGACTTTCTTAGACTCACACCAGTTTCAAAGTTACAAGCATTATTTAATCTTACTGAAACTGATAAGATTTATCAGTTCTTAAGTAAGAATTTTAGTCAAAAGTAGGAGGGCTTTTTATGAGCAGAGAAGTAAAATTTATAGCTGCATGTGGTGCTGGGGTAAATTCATCTCACCAAATTAAGAATGCAGTTGAGGAAGAAATGAGAAAGCGGGGTTATAACGTTAAGGTTGATGCCTATATGATTAAGGATGTTAACGAAGATCTTTTATCACATTATGATGGCTACTTGACAATTGCTAAGACCGATCTTTCTTTTAAACCGAAAATTCCGTTGATTGATGCTGGAGCAATTTTATACCGTATACCAGCCATGGCCAAACCAGTTTATGACAATGTTGAAAAAGTTGTTAAAGAAATTAATGCTAAATAAGATTTCAAGAGGAAATAAAAATGAATGGGATAATTAGTTTCGCTAACTCACTTTTTAAACCTTTAATTGATATGGGTGCGGCTACAATAATGTTAATAGTTTTAACATTAATTGCAGTATTGTTTCGTGTCAAGTTTACTAAGGCCTTAGAAGGTGGCTTGAAATTAGCTATTGCTATTACGGCGATAGGTAATGTTATGAACATGCTGACTACGGCATTTCAAAAGCCAATGATGCAATTCGTTAAGCATACTGGCATCCACATGGATATGCAGGATATGGGTTGGGCACCACTTGCCACTATAACTTGGGGTTCACCGTATACCTTGTTTTATCTGCTAGTTTTAATTATATTAAACGTTGTTCTACTTGTATTAAATAAGACTAACACTCTTGATGTAGATATCTTTGATGTATGGCATTTAGCATTTGATGGTTTGTTCTGTGTATATGTCGGTGCGCCTCTTTGGCTATCAACTTTGTTAGTTCTTTTCATTGGAACAATGAAAATTATTAACTCTGACTTAATGAAACCGACATTTAACGACTTACTAGATGCTCCTGACAGCAACCCTATGACTACTACTCATATGAACTATATGATGAACCCGATTATCATGGTGTTTAACAAGTTCTTTGACAAATGTCTACCTTGGCTTGATAAGTTTGACTTTGACTCCACTAAGTTGAACGAAAAAATCGGTTTCTGGGGCAGTAGATTTGCTATTGGTGTTTACCTTGGTGTGTTTGTTTCCTTACTAGCCGGTAATAACTTTGCGACTGAGCAGGGATGGAAAGACATGTTTACACTATCATTTATTGGTGGTTCATGTATTGAATTATTCTCTGTAATTGGTTCATGGTTCATCGCTTCCGTAGAGCCTTTATCACAAGGTATCGCTGATTTTGCTACTAAGAAGTTTTCTGGTCGTACCTTTAATATTGGACTTGACTGGCCATTCTTAGCTGGTCGTTCTGAAATATGGGCAGCCGCAAATGTTTTGGCTCCAATTATGATGCTTGAAGCAATGGTTTTACCTGGCAACAGATTAATGCCTTTAGGCGGTATTATTGCTATGGGTGTTACTCCAGCTTTGCTAGTAGTTACTCGCGGTAAAATAATTCGGATGATTATCATTGGAGCAGTTGAATTACCTGTCTTCCTTTGGGCTGGTACCATGGTTGGTCCATTTGTTACCAACATGGCTCACTCAGTAGGAGCTGCTATACCTGCACATACATTAGTTTCAGACACTACTATGGAAGGACCAGTTGAAAAATTCTTGGCTTACTTAGTTGGAAATGCTTGGAAACAACAAGGAATGTTTATTGTTTATGCGTTGATTGCTTTAGCAGTATACCTTCTCTTGTTCATCTGGTATGCAAAACAAATGAAGAAGAGAAATGCAGAATATGCTGCAGCTAAGAAAAATAACTAATCATTAATAATATTTTTGCATAAAGGTGATCGAATTGAAAAAGACAAAAGTAACGGCTAAGGAAAAAGCAAGAAGGAATCGTATCCTTTTTTGGACAGTTGTTGTGATTGTGGTCAACTTGTTACAGATTTTACTTAAAAACTGGATAACAAACTTAATTGCCATGGTTGGTACAATTTATGCTTTATATCGAATCGTTGTTTTTGATAATCCTAAGAATCGCCTTAGTCAAAAATACTATGATTGGAAAGGCAATAAGTTAAGTAAATAAATTTAAAAAATGCCATTAAGGGTTTTTCTCTTAATGGTATTTTTTGATCTTATATTTCATTTTTTATTATCAGTAAATCACCAAAATCAAATTGCAATGAACCGCTTTCTCTGATAAACTTTAAGTGGTATCAACCAGTTAACTGAGGAGGGGGAATTAATGGAAAAACCACTTTATCGACAAGTAATTTTAGACTTAGAAAAACAAATAAAAAATATGAAACCTAATGCCAAATTACCAAGTGAACGACAACTACTGGTTAAATATGGGGTTAGCCGTAATACAGTTAGGCTGGCATTACAGGATCTTGAAGAACGGGGACTGATTTATCGCCTTCATGGTAAGGGCACCTTTGTTTCAAGTACTTTTCTTAATCAGCCTAATATTGGTGGGATGTACTCTTTTTCAGAAGAATTAAAGCGGACTGGCCAGAAGGCTTCAACTGAAAATCAAAGTTTAGACTTGATTACCCCAGATAAAAATATTGCAGCACAGCTAAATTTGAAACCGACAGAAAAAGCATATAAGCTGGTACGTTTGCGTCTTGCTAATAACGAACCGCGAATTTTCAGTACATCCTATTTACCGGAAAAAATATTTCCTGAACTAGTTATTGATGATTTAAAATCTAAGCCACTTTATACTGTTATGAAAGAAAAATACAACCAAATTAGTGTAATGGCTTTTGAAGATGTTGAAGCGGTTTGTCTTAATTCTGAAGAGAGTAAGAATTTGGCTGAGGAAGTCGGTTCACCGAGTCTAAAAATATTTCGAAAAACTATTAACGATAAAAATGTGCCAGTAGAATTTACAATTTCTTTGGCTAGAGGCGATAAATTTGTTTATCGTTCACGTCAATATAATGATTTATCTTAGTTATATAAGGAAGGAAAAATAATAATGTTTTCAAAAACAGATGCAGAGTTAGAAAAAATGGGCGCTAAAATTACTACTCGTGAAATTGAGCAGCAGCCTGAATTATGGGGACAAACATGGTCAATTTATCAGAATAATAAAGCGAAAATAACCGAATTTTTAGACGAAATAAAGCAAGAATGCGGCAAAGTCAGAGTTGTTTTCACAGGTGCTGGCACTAGTGCATATGTTGGTAATACGATTATGCCATATTTACAAAAGCATGGTGACAGAACAAGATATGACTTTGAAGCAATTGATACTACTAAAATTGTCTCTACTCCAGAAGATTACTTAGAAAAAGATACTCCAACAATCCTGGTATCATTTGCTCGCAGTGGTAACTCACCGGAATCTGTGGCGACTGTCGAGTTAGCCAAAAAGTTAGTTAAAAACTTATATCAAATAGCAATTACTTGTGCACCAGAAGGACACTTGGCACAAGACTTAAAAGGTGACCCATCTGGATTAGTTTTATTAATGCCGGAAAAATCTCTAGATCAGGGATTTGCCATGACCGGTTCGTTTTCTTGCATGAGCTTAATGGCACTGCTTGTTTTTGATACATTATCAGATGAGAAAAAAGAGCAGATTGTTAAGCAAATTGCTCAGATGGGTAAAAGTGTAATTGAACGTGAAGATGAAATTCAATCTTTAGTTGATACTGACTTTGATCGAATTACTTATATAGGAAGTGGCAGTTTAGGAGGTCTTGCCGAAGAAACTCGGCTTAAGATTTTGGAATTAACTGCAGGAGAAGTGGCAGCACTATTTGATACATCAATGGGCTTACGTCATGGTCCTAAATCATTTTTGGACAAAAAGACAATTGTTTTTGATTTTGTTTCAAATGATACTTATACCAGACAATATGATTTAGACATTTTAAACGAAATTAAAGATGACAAAATTGTACCGCTAGTAATGGCCGTGGGGCAGGAGAAAGAAGGACAAAACTTCTCAGGTAAATCGTTTACGTTTGCTGAAAAAGAATTGTTGCCAGATGCATATTTGGCTTTACCTGATGTAATGTTTGGTCAAACAATCGCTTTGTTAACCTCAATTAAGGTTAATAATAAGCCGGATACACCTTCTCCAACAGGCACGGTTAATCGTGTAGTTAAAGGTGTAACAATTCACGAATTTAACTAATGTACTTTTTTGTTATTAAAAAAAGTATAATTATGTTATTAAAAAAAGGCCTTTTAAATATACCAAAATATATATTGACAAAAATTGGTTGGTACCTTAATATTAGGGTTGAAAGCGTTTTTGTTAATATTTAGATTTCCTTAAAAGATATGGAGGAAGAAATATGAATATTGTAGGAGCGAGAGTTGATGAACGCTTGGTTCATGGTCAGGTGGCAAACTTGTGGACACCTCAGTTGCAAGTAGAACGAATTATTGTTCTTGATGAGAAGGCAGCTAAGGATGACATCCAAAAAAGCGGTTTGAGAATGGCTACACCTATGTCTACTAAGCTAAGTGTTTTACCAACTGAAATTGCTGCTGATCATCTTAAGAAAGATCGCTATAGAAAGCAGAGGGTGTTTTTGGTAGCTAAGAAACCGGATAAGTTTCTTGATTTGCTCAACATGGGTATCAAACTTGATACAATCAATGTTGGTAATATGTCTAAGCAAGATGATACTACTGAATTGACTAAGCAAGTTAATATCAATGAGCATGAAGCCGATGTTTTCAGAGAGATTTCTGGCAAAGGCGTTAACTTAATTGCCCAATTAAATCCTAGTGTTGAGTCACGGGATTTAATGAAATTGATTAATGAAAAGATGAAGTAGGAGGAGAAAAATGGCTTGGTGGCAAATATTACTGCTTACTTTGTATGCAGGATTAGAAATTTTAGATGAATTGCAAATTTATTCATCATTAAACACACCAGTTGGTGCTGGATTGATCGCCGGTCTGATTATGGGAGATCTGCCTACCGGTTTGTTTATCGGTGCATCAATGCAGTTGACAGTTTTAGGTATCGGTACTTTTGGTGGTGCTTCAAGAATTGACGCTACTACCGGTACAGTTTTGGCTACAGCATTTTCAACTAGTATTAAAGGTATGAGTCCTCAAACAGCTATTTCTTCAATTGCTGTTCCAGTTGCTGCTATTATGATTGAATTGGACGTTTTGGCAAGATTCGCCAATACTTACTTTTCACACAGAATTGATCACTTGATTGATCAAGACAAGATTAACTATAAGGCTGTTGAGAGAAATGTTTTATACGGTGCAATTCCGTGGTCACTTTCACGTGCAGTTCCTGTCTTTATCGCATTGGCCTTTGGTCAGGGATTAGTACAACAGATCGCAAATGCTTTAAATGGAGATCTGTTATGGCTTGGTAATGGTTTAACTGTTGCTGGTGCCACATTGCCAGCCGTCGGTTTTGCGGTTTTATTGCGGTACTTACCAGTTAAGAGACATGCAGCATATTTGATTTTGGGCTTTACAATTACGACATTGTTCTCAGTTCTCTTTAGTGGTATGCAAGCTTTGGGTACAGGCTTATCAGCTGTTAACAAAGGCTTCACTACTATTTTCAACGGCTTGCCAATGCTTGCAATTGCAATGCTGGGATTAGCTCTTGCAATTTTGCATTACAAGAATATTCCAATAAATAAAGGTACTGCGCAAGCACAAAATACTGAAAGTCAAAGTAATAGTGCAAGTTCAAGCTCTGATGACGATGAAGGAGAGATTACTGATGACGAACTCTAAACCTAAATATAAATTAACTGAACAAGACTTCAATCAAATTAACCGTAGATCTTTGTTTGGTTTCCAGTTAGGCTGGAACTATGAAAGAATGCAAAATAGTGGCTATTTATACACTATTTTGCCACAATTGAGAAAAATTTATGGTGATGATACCCCTGAGTTAAAGGAAATGATGAAGACTCATATGCAGTTCTTTAACACTTCTAACTTCTTCAATACAATCATTACCGGTCTTGACCTTGCCGTAGAGGAAAATGAAGGTATTGAAGGAAAAGACACTGTTACCGGTATTAAAGTTGGACTGATGGGCTCTTTTGCCGCAATCGGTGACTCTATCTTTGCTTCTTTGATTCCAACTATTTTTGGTGCTTTAGCTGCTTCAATGGCAACACAAGGAAACCCAGTTGGTGTTATCATTTGGGTTATTGCCTGCCTTTTGATCTGTGTCTTCCGGTGGAAGCAACTTCATTTTGCTTATGATAAAGGTGTTTCTCTTGTTACTGACATGAGAGACCGTTTAAACGCTTTAACTGATTCCGCTACTGTTTTGGGCGTATTCATGGTTGGTGCCCTTGTTGCCACTATGGTTAACATTAAGTTTGCCTGGGCACCTCAAATTGGTAAAGTTACCATGAATGTTCAAAATAATTTGGACATGATTCTTCCTAAGTTGTTACCAGCAGCTGTCGTAGGCTTTGTTTACTGGCTTCTTGGTAAGAAAGGTATGACTTCAACCAAAGCAATCTTTATTGTTTTAATACTTTGTATTGTTTTAGGTGGCCTTGGAGTTATCGCTAAGATATAATTAGATATAGTAATTGCTTTAAGTAAATCTAGATAGTTAAGTATTAAATGGAAAGATAAAGTATGGCAGAAAAGGAATTAATTTTAATTAGTCATGGTAAAATGGCAGAAGGTGTAAAAGCCAGTGCCGAATTAATTATGGGCGAGCAAGAGCACGTACATACGGTATGTTTGCTTCCATCTGAAGGTCCTGATGATTTTAAGAAAAAATTTGAAGATCAGATTTCAGGAATGAATATTGAGGATGTTACTGTTTTTGCTGATTTAATGGGCGGAACTCCAGCAAATGTAGTTAGTCGTCTGATTATGGGTGGTCAAAAAATTCACTTGATCTCGGGAATGAATTTACCACTGGTAATTGAATGGCTCAACAGTCAAATGAGCGGTGCAGAATCCGACTATGTGACAGCTGGGAAAGCTGGTATAGTTGATGTCACTGAAATGTTGGCTAAAATGAAAAAATAGCATTTAAATAAACCAAAAATAGCGTCTAGTCTAAACAAAGAGACTAGGCGCTATTTTTGGCTTTTATTAAATTTAAAACAGTATTTGAATAGTTTCAAGTGGTGCTAGAGGCTCATCAATGATAGCAATACCATTTTCAACATTAATCTGAATTTTTGTCTTCTTAACTGAATTACCAACTTTTCTCACAATTGTTGCATCATTACTTACAAGAGGTGCTGCTAAATGCCATTTTATTTGCTGGTAACCATCTAATGTAAAGTTGGCAAACCAAACTTTTTGACCATTGCTTTCAACAGAAAGCTTAACATTAGGCATTTCCACTAAGTAGTCTACAGGCTTAATACTGTCAAGCATTTGCTGGAGCAGCCCTTGCTTATATGTGGTAAATTGGGAATCCCAACCGTGACGCTGATCCTGATCCATGGGTAAAACAATGATATGTTGATCAATAATTGCCATAACGTTACCTAGTTTTTCATCAATTGAGTTATATGCAAACGACCACACCTTTACATCACTTTGGGGTTGATATTCTATTTTCAAATAATTACCAGTATGTTGCAACATTGTTATTCGTGGATTTTTGACGCCATCAACAATGTGTCCATCGGCTTGCTCAAAGGATTGATAATTTGTGCGAACTGGGTGCCACTCAGCATTCTCAACGTGTAACAAGTTACCCAGATTTCGGTCAAGCAAAACCTGCACGCTCTCGCCATCAAGCAAAACAAAATTATTTTTAATCAATTTTGTAATTTGGTCATTTGTCAAATTACGTAAAAGTTGCCCAGAAATAGCTATTATTTCGTTTTCTAATGAAGTTTTTTGATCAAAAGGGAAAATACTTGTAGCAAAGCTAAAAGCACCTAGTAGACTAGCCCAGTTTTTTTCATGGGGCAAAAGTTCTTCCACATTTTTGCCGGCAGTAGTTTGCAAGTGATAACTGGAATCTTGATCGACTAGAACCTTAATCCCTCTTAAATGATCTAGCGGGAGGCGATTTTCTAATAGCTGATTAACAAATGGTTTGATTTCAGCAAGCATTTCAGCGTAATGCCAGCTTTCATTGATACCATTACCCATCATGTCGAATAGGTTGAGTAGAATTCCCTGACTTCCGATTAAAGCAGCAGTGATAATTTGAAAGGCAGTAAATGCATTTGATTTGACTAAAGGAGAATACATATAACTTTCTAATTCAGGATAAAGTTCAGCATTTTCTCCTAAAAAAGCAGCGGTAATACGAGTATACTCTTCAAAATTTCTACCATATGCTAGTGGCGCAACTTCGTTATATGCAGGTAGGTGGGGCCGAGCAACCTTTGGATGGCCTTCTCCAGCTTGGGCTTTAAACAATTTATCCCAATCACGGCCTTCAAGAGCATGCCAATCAGGGTATGAAGTCATCTGTGCCAGGTCTGTTTTGGGACTGATTTCATGAACAGCTTGTTCAATTAGATGTTCATTTTCAATCATTTCTTGACGTGCTTGATCCAGGTAAACTTGACGCTCCTTAGTGGGTTTGCCGGGTTGCAACATCTTGTTAACAAATTCAGCACGTGTTTCTTTTTTGCCCAATTTTTCATTATATAGTTGCATATGATAATCACAGAAACACATCAATTTTAAAGGGGTGTGATTATAGTGGCGAAAATCGTCTTCTAACCATAATCGACGGGGATGTATGCTGGCATATTGGGCATAAGTAGCGGCTAAATATTTTCGCCATGTAGGATCAGCAGGACAAGCCATATCCTTAGCCTTATTACCATCAATGTCAACAAAAGTATTGAAACCAATCTCAGGATTAACTTGATACCCTCGATCGGAGTGCATAATGGTTGTCCATGGGTTTAAGCTAGTAGTTACACCTATATCAGATAATTTCTTTTGTAAAGGTTTAATGGCGTCCAGCCAGACTTGCGTTTCAGCTTTGGTTAAGTGACTGTGGTTTAATTCTTCGCCATTTATGAAAAAAGCAACATCATCAATTTGGCCTTTTTTAACAAATTCGATTAATTTTTCGTCTTTTGCTGGAGTATTTTTTCTAGGATCCAGCATATATCTTAATGTATAAATAAATGTCATATTATTGTTCCTATATAAAAATAACTATATATCTTGTCTTAATTCTAGCATAATTTAATGCTGTATACCTTGATATTTAAAGAGAAAGACAAATAAGTGGTTGGACAATAATTTTGTATATAGCTATTTATCCTCACTCTGATTTAGCATATAATCAATCCTATCAAACGTTCTAATTAAGATTAATTTTCTTTTAATATGAAGGAGGAGAGCACTATTAATAAAAATGACACCAACCAGGTAACCAATTTTAGTAAATTGAAATTGCAAGCTATCACTGATGTGACTAAGCAATCAGGTTATTTTGAAATTGACTATCAAAACGGGCTGACAGCTCGTCTTTATATCTTGGATTCAACAACTTTCAGATTATATATTGATCCAACTCAAAAGTTTCAAGAACCAGAACAATCTGAAGCTGGATTACATGCTCAAATTTTTGTGAAAAATATTTACGATTCTTGCGGCATGGATGGTGCAAGTATACGTGCGACCAATACCGGCTGGCAAATTGATACGGGCATAATTGAAATTAATTTAAACAGAAATTCAGCTACTTTAAGCGTTACTAAAAACGGCAAGACGATTTTTCAAGAAGCCAAGTCAGTTGAATTGACAGATTCATTAACAGTTCAAACCCTAGTTGATTGTAATAGTAATTACTTTGGTGGGGGTACGCAAAACGGGCGTTTCACACTGGCAGGAGAAAAAATTGAAATTGTTAATACCAATAATTGGGTTGATCAAGGTGTAGCATCTCCTAATCCTTTTTACTGGTCAACCGCTGGCTATGGCGTGATCCGCAATACTTTTAAACCAGGACATTACGATTTTGACAGTACTTCTAATAATGAAATTACTACTGCACATGAAGAAAAACGCTTCGATGCTGTCTATTTCTTTGCGGATTCAGCATATGAACTGATTAAGGCTTATCATCAGTTAACTGGGCGGCCAGCTTTGACACCAGTTTTTGGTTTCTATGAAGCTCATTTAAATGCTTATAACCGAGATTATTGGGTAGAAGTAAATTCTGAAGAAAAGGGTGCTATTAAATATCCGGATGGTAAATATTACCGCGAGTACCAACCAAAAGATTTACCTGCAGAATTAAAACCAAAGTCAATTAGGGAAACCCTAAACGGCGAACATGGCGGGCTTTCTTATCAATTCAGTGCCCGGGCAATGCTTGAACAGTACCTTGATCATGATATGCCGATAGGCTGGTTCCTGCCTAATGATGGTTATGGTGCTGGTTATGGACAAACGGATACTTTAGCAGGAAATCTTGAAAATTTGGCGGAATTTGTCAAATACGCTAATAGCAAAGGCGTGCAAGTAGGATTATGGACGCAGCAAAATCTTGCACCCGTCGATCCAGAAAACCCTAAACCGGATGATCGTGATTTTGAAAAAGAGCTGGTTGCTGGTGTCACCGCACTTAAGACTGATGAAGCGTGGGTAGGTCATGGTTATTCATTTGGGTTAAATGCCACCCAAAGTACAGCTAAAATGATTGCTAAAATTAAAGGTGATCAGTTGCGACCCTTTATTATTACAGTTGATGGTTGGGCAGGAACGCAAAATACTAGCACAGTTTGGACTGGAGATGAAGTTGGTGGCGAATGGGAGTATATTCGCTTTCAAATACCGACTTATATCGGTGAAGGATTATCTGGCCAACCTAATGTTGCCTCAGATATGGATGGTATTTTTGGTGGTCACAATCTGATTGTTAATACTAGAGATTATCAATGGAAGGCCTTTACACCAATTCAGCTGAATATGGATGGCTGGGGTAAAAATCCCAAGAATCCGTTTGTATTTGGCGGCATCACAACCAAACTGAACCGTGCCTATTTAAAGCAAAAAACAATGTTGATGCCGTATATTTATAGTATTGCAGCTGAGGCAACCTTTAATAGTAAGCCAATGGTACGTGCCATGTTTCTGGAGTACCCAAATGTTCCAGAATTTTATACTAATTTGGTCAGGTACCAATATTTATGGGGAGACAATTTCTTAGTTGCTCCAATTTATCAAAACACTGCCAGCGATGAAAAGGGGAATGATGTCAGAAACGAAATCTATTTGCCCGATAAAAAACAAATCTGGATTGATTACTTCACTGGTCAAGAATATCAAGGTGGACAAGTAATTAATAATTTTGCTGCCCCATTGTGGAAACTACCGGTATTTGTTAAAGCAGGAGCTATTATACCTGTAGCACCAGCAACTAATACTCCGGATGAATACCTGAAACTAAAAAAGCAGCGGCAATTTGTGATTTATCCTCGTGGCACTGGCAATTTTAATATCTATGAAGATGATGGGTTTTCTGCCCAATATAAGCAAGGTAAATATGTCCAAACTGAAATTACCAGTAGTTTGCGGGATTCTGATTTAACTATTAAAATTAATAAAGCTCAAGGTACTTATGCAAATTTTGAACCTTATAAATCTACTGAATTAAGCATTAAAACTAATAAAGCACCAGGGACAATTGAAGTTTTAATCGGTAATAAAGAAGTTCATTTAACTGCAGCAGAAAATTTAGCAGATTTTCAGAAGCATGATAACTGTTACTATTTCGACCCGCATTATCTGACAAATCCATATTTAGCAGAATTTGGTTCGAATTTGGAGCAAACATTTTTAAGGATAAAGCTGCAACAGACGGATGTGTGTCAAAATGAAATCACTGTTAAAGTTGCAGGTATTGCTACGACATCAGTACAGGTTAATGAACTGCCGGTAAATAATGATGCTCTAATAGTTCCGGCTAATTTAACACAAAATGTTCAAGAAACTACTTCAGATTCCATTACGGTATCTTGGCAACCAGTATCTGGTTGTGATAGTTATCAGCTAAAAATTGACGGCTTGTTATATTCTAATATTAAAAAAACTGATTTTACGTTAAATAACCTGAAACCTGAAACGACACATACTTTTCAAGTTAGAGAAATCCAAAAAATGACAGCTTCTTCTTGGGGAACAAAAATTATTTGTAAGACCAAGAAAGCTGTTAACTCTGCCAAGAAATAATTTGGTATTTACAGTAAACTTTTTCTGAATTATTTGTAATTGTGAAAAAGTTTACTAAAACTTCTGCTTTTCTTTAAAAGGCTAAACTATCAGTATATAATAATAATTGTGCGATTAAAGATAATGTTAAAGGAGATATATAATGAAAACAATTTCTGCAGCAGTTGCCAAACATATGGAAAACTTGTCAACTACTGATGGTGTAATCAGTGCTTTGGCAATTGACCAACGTGGTTCTTTGAAAAAGATGTTAGCTGATGCAGCCAATAAACCTGCTGATGAAACAACTATCGTTGATTTTAAAAAAGCAATATCTAGTGAGCTGACCCCGTATGCTTCATCTATTTTGACAGATCCAGAGTATGGCTTGCCGGCAACCAAAGTTAGAGATAAGAATTGTGGATTGTTACTTTCTTATGAAAAAACCGGCTATGATACCACCGAACCTGGAAGAATGCCTGATTTAATTGCTAATCAGTCCGGATTAAGAATTAAAAATGAAGGCGGAGACGCCATTAAGTTTTTAGTTTATTATGATCCTGATGAGGGCCAAGAAATTAATGATAAAAAGCAAGCTTTTGTTGAAAGAGTTGGTGCAGAAGCTAAGGCCAATGAATTACCATTATTCTTGGAAGTTTTGACATATGATGCTAACATTCCTGATGCTAAGAGCGAAGAATTTGCCAAAGTTAAAGCTGACAAAGTTTTGAAGACAATGAAAGAATTTTCAAAGCCTGAATATGGTGTAACTGTTCTTAAAGTTGAAATTCCGTTTAACATTAAATTTGTCGAAGGCTTTAACGGTGACAACAATGTTGTTTATACTCAAGAAGAAGCCAAGAATTTGCTTAAAAAGCAATCTGAAATAACCGACTTGCCTTATATTTTCTTATCAGCCGGTGTAACTAGTGAAGAATTTATCGCTGAAATTAAAATGGCTGAAGCAGCTGGAGCTGACTTTAATGGTGTTCTTTGTGGTCGTGCTACTTGGAAGCCAGCCATTAAACCGTTCGCTGCGGAAAGCGAAAAAGCAGGTAGAAAATGGCTAGCTACTCATGGTAAAGAGAATATCGAAAACTTAAATGAAGCTCTTAAAGGAGCAAAATCCTGGCGTGATAAGCTGGAAGTTGCTGAATAACTGAATTAGCTAAATAAAAAAGCTTTCTATACAAATTTAAAGTATAGGAAGCTTTTTATTTGCTCTTATAAAAATCACATCTAACCGAATAAGCGTCACAAAAGATGCGCGTCATTATTTGCAGTGGCAGACGGGATCTAACTTCATACTCGGGAAAGTAATTAGTTTTTGATTTGTAGCCAATGAAAGTTAAAGTTGTAAAAGGCAAAATACTGCCGGACGAATTAGTGGTAAATGTCAAGATAGGAACATCATTTTTATTTAAAGCTTTGGCTGCAGTTACTAATTCCTCAGTTTCTCCATTCAAAGTAATAAAAATTGCTAGCGAATCCTTCTTAATCTTGCTGGCAATTGTTTTAATAATATTTGGATCTGAGTGGAATTCACAGTATTTTCCGGTTAATTGTAATTTGACCATCATTTCGTGAGCAATTGACTCAGACAAACCACGAGCAAAAATAAAAACCATTTTAGCTTGTTTAGTGAGCGAAATACTGTCTTCAATTGTGCTATAACTCAAATTGTGCAGCGTATTGTTCATTTCAATTTCGTTTTTAGTAATGACGCTTCTGATCTTGTCATCAGCGTCATTTAAAACACTAAAAGTAGAATTTGAATTGCTTTTTAATTTTAGTGCTTCGCGGTAAGAGGTGTAACCACTATATCCCATCTTTTGCATAGTGCGCACAATTGTAGCAGTTGACACGTTGGCAAATTGACTTAGCTTTACTATTGACATTTTGGCAATCTTTTGGGGATTATTTTCGACTATATTCCAAAGATGCAATTCTGCCGCTGAAAGTTCTTTTGTTGACATTTAAGTGCTCCTTTTGTAAATATTTTTCTATTAATTATAGTAAACGCTATCAATTCAGAAAAACGTTACACATATTTGTCTTTATAATAATAATACAAAAGGCAAAAAAAGGGAGAGAAATCTTTGATTTATACAGTAACGTTGAATCCAGCAATTGATTTAGTAATTGTCACTAAAAAGCTGGAACCAAAGGTAGTTAATAGAACTGAAAAATTTGAATTACAACCTAATGGCAAAGGAGTCAATGTTTCATTTATCTTAAAGAAGTTGGGTATAGATAGTGTGGCCACAGGAATTGGTGGTGGCTTTACACTGGATTATGTCATTTCTGGTTTAACAGAAAAGGGTATTAAAACTAATTTCTTAAAGGTAAAAGAGCCTACTAGAGTTAATGTCTTTACGGATGTTTTAGACGAAGGTACAGAATACAAACAAGTTAATCCTGGACCGGTAGTAAGTTCAGATAAGCAAGATCAATTTTTGGATTATCTTGAAAGCACAGTAACTAAGGATGATATGGTAGTTGTTTCCGGCAGTTTTTCTCGGGGTATAAAACCAAACTTTTTAGTCCAACTAGCTCAGTTAGTCCAAAAACAGGGGGCTAAATTTGTGATTGACAGTAGTTACCTAGAAGTAATTGATACTTTAAAATATCGACCGTTTCTACTTAAACCTAATGACAGTGAACTTGCTGCCTTCTTCAATTATGAGGGTGAGATGACCGTCGCAAAAACAGTAAAATTATCTCAGAAATTAATTGAATTGGGTTGCCAAAATGTTCTAGTTTCTCTAGGTGCTGATGGTGCTGCTTTTATTAATAAACATCATGTTCTATTTGCGAATGCTCCGAAAATACAAGTGGTTAATTCAGCTTGTGCCGGGGATACAATGCTTGGTACTTTTATTGCCTTTTTGGAAAAGGAAAAACCAGTTAGTGAAGCTCTTAGAATGGCTGTTGCAGCTGGTAGTGATACTGCTAGTCGCACAGGACTGACAGATTTTTCTTTAGATAAATTATTACCGCAAATTTCAGTGGAAGAAAGGATGAAATAAAGTGGCTAATTATGATTTAGTGGGTGCTACTGGTTGTGCAACCGGTGTCGCTCATACATTTATGGCAGAAGAGGCCTTAGAAAAAGCAGCTGAAAAGCTTGGTTATACTATCAAAATTGAAACACATGGTCAAACTGGCATCGAAAATAATCTGACTAGTACGGAAATTGCAGATGCTCAAGCAGTGATAGTTGCTTCTGACATTGATGTTGGCTTAGAGCGCTTCGCAGGAAAGCGTCTGGTTGTTGTTCCCGTTGCCAGAGGTGTAAAAGAACCGGATGCTTTAATCAAAAAAGCACTAGCAGCTCCTATTTATAAAGAGGGACAAGCCGCTAAGGATTCAAATAATGATAGTGTAGGGAATCAAAAACTAGGTAATAAAATTTATACCTCTTTGATGAATGGTGTCTCTCATATGTTGCCGTTTGTCGTTGCCGGTGGTGTGCTAATGGCCATCTCCTTCTTCTGGGGAATTGATTCGGCAAATCCTAAGAGCAGTGAATACAATCAATTTGCTGCTATGCTGAATACAGTAGGCAGTACTACTATGAACTTGATGGCTCCAGTTTTAGGAGCTTATATTGCTGAAGCTTTGGCTCAACGGACTGGTTTTGTGGTTGGTTTAGCCGCTGGCTTCATCACTTTTAATGGTGGTGGTGGCTTTTTAGGAGCAATAGTTGGTGGCTACTTAGCAGCAATTATAGTTTTTGGCTTACAAAAATTGTTTCAACCATTGCCTGATGATAAATTCAGGGGCTTGAAATCGATCTTTCTTTTTCCTGTTCTCGGGGTTTTAATAACCGGCTCAATTATGTACCTGTTGAATACTCCAATTGAAGCTCTTAACGTTGGTTTAATGTCATGGCTAAAAGGATTTGAAAATACTAATCCTGTATTATTGGGTATCATAATTGGTATTATGTGTGCGGCAGACTTTGGTGGACCAATTAATAAAGCGGCATATGTTACGGGAACCGTGCTGTTGGCACAAGGAAACTATTACTTTATGGCTGGTGTTTCTGCGGCTTGTATAGCTCCATCGCTAGCTACAGGCTTTGCCGTCTTAATGAATCGCAAAGCATATTCAAAGAGTGAAAGAGCTGCTGGGTATGTAAACTTTTTACTGGGATCAACTCATATTACTGAAGGCGCGATTCCTTTTGCAGCTAAACACCCATTATGGAATATTCCGGCCTTTATGGTTGGATCTGCAGTAGCATCAGTTTTAACTTACATAACGAAAATTAGTGTGCCTGCTCCTCACGGTGGCTTTATTGTTTTACCATTAGTTAATAAACCTTTCTTATGGGTATTGTGGATTCTAATTGGAGCTGCTATTTCGGGTGCGTTATTAGCATTAATTGCCGGTAGATTTAATAAAAAAGATAAACTAGCTGTAGAAGCAGAAACTACTGTCGCACCTAGCGTTGTCAATGTAACTAATCAGAATACTGAAGCTAAGACAGAAACATTTGAGCCGAGTGATATTCTTGAATTAAGGAACATTCAGGTTGGTGTTGATGTTACTAGTCGTAATGATGCGCTCAAATATCTGGCGGATTTTGCCGTCAAAAATAAATTGGCTAATGATAGTGATGCGGTTTACGATAGCTATCTTAAACGTGAAAAAGAAGGCTCAACTGGTATGACTGATGGCTTTGCAATTCCCCATGCTCAGTCAGCAGCAATTACCAAGTCTTCAATGATAGTCTTAAAACTCAAAGAGCCAATTGATTGGCAATCTTTAGATGGTAAGAAAATTGATATAGTTATTTCTTTTTTAATACCAGAAACTGATAGTAGTGCTCATCTGCAATACTTGTCAAATACTGCTAAATTGTTGACTCATGAAGACTTCATTGCAAGCCTTAAAAAGGCTAACACTCCTGAAGAAATTCAAGCTTTGTTTGAAAATAATTATTAATATACTAAAAAACACAAGACTAAAAATCTTGTGTTTTTTATTTACAGTTATAATTGCGCTATCTTACAAATGTGTTTGCTGCTGAGATAGATTTGATAATGTGATACCGCCAAAATTTTACTAATGAAAATCTTTTAAGACTAACAAATTCAATTTTATCTTGCTTAGACAATTTAGCCATAAAATATTTCTCAGACTTTGGGGCAGTTAATATCTACTTTCTATTCGTATTAACTTTTAATCTTCAATCTTTTTAGCTTCATTCAATGCCTTCATAATTGAAGGATTTTTTGAATGACAATCCTCAAGCATCTGTAAATTTTTTTCATCTAATTTAACTTCATATTTACTCATTTTTCTTTTCCTTTCAGCTGAATATTAAATTAACTATATCACTTTTGCAACAAAAATATTCAAAGCTGGCTATTGTTTTTCATTTATGTTGCAAAAATAATCTATACTCGCTCAAATCTAAGTGCACAAACGCATGTTCTTGCTACTTACAACTTTGCATTTTACCTTGCTATTATGGCTTTTTGTCAAATTAAATAACAGTTAACTTTGTGTTACAACTATGACATTTTTTATAAAAATGGTAACTAATTCTTAAAGGTTGAGTGATATTCCTGTTATCGTTCTGCAATTTTACCGTTGTAGTATATATAACATCAAATTGATTATTAGTTTACTATTTTTGATTTGAAAAACATATTATGGATTTTTATTTAAGGAGAGAATTTTTTTGAAGGTAAAATCTATTTTAGTTAAATCAGCAGCAGTAGCAGCATTATCTGCTTCTGGAGTTGCAGTTATAGGCAGCGTTGCAACCAGCGATGTTCAAGCAGCTACCGTTGAAAATGATGCAGCAGTTGTAACTGTTAACTATGTTGATGGTAATTCAATTCATGTTTGGAACAGTTATAAACACCCTAAGGCTACTGGTCAAATTTTACCAAGTAATTCTTCTTGGAAAGTCATTAAGACTGCTTATGACAAAAAGGGTCATAAGTGGTACGACTTAGGCAAGAACCAATGGGTTAAGGCCAAATACGTCAATAAAGGCTATCATCCGGCAAATGAATCTCAAAATACAGCGATAACCAGCAGTCAGACTGAAAACAGTACTGTTGCAAATAACACTGAGTCTACATACGCTACTAATATTAATTACACCACTGCTTCAACTGACTCAGAAGCAGGGGCAAAGGCGTGGATTGCCAGTCGTGAATCTGGTGGCTCATACAGTGCACAAAATGGTCAGTACATTGGTAAATACCAACTATCTGCCGCATATCTTAATGGCGACTATTCAGCTGCTAATCAAGAGCGTGTTGCTAACAACTATGTTGCTGGACGCTATGGCTCATGGGCAGCCGCTAAACAATTCTGGCTTGCTAATGGTTGGTACTAATTAGTTAGTCAAAAGTTAAAACAAAATATATATAAAAGTAAGCAGACACTAGTAAAAAATACTAGTATCTGCTTTTTTGATTTGAAATTAATGGTTAACTGCATAAGTAAATTTATCGCTGCGGATAATTTCTTGAGTAATATGTAGCGGAAAATTATGATCATCATAAACCAAATCTTTAATTCGCATTAATGGCGTTTTTTCGTCAACATTAAGTAGGAAGGATTCTTCTCTATTAGCGAATGCAATTTTAAAGGTCTTCTTTCCTTTTCCAGGATTAATGTGAAATTTCTTTTGTAAAATCCTGTATAGTGGCATATCAAGGTTTTCATCTTTAATAGCACTATATTTAGGAGCCAGCCAAATCCATTCAAGACAGAAAGGAATATCGTCGATATACCTCAAACGTTTAATTTCAATTATTTGCTGTTTGGCATTAGTTTGCAAAAATGCATTTTGCTCATCATTACCCGTAATACTCTTGATACTAATTAAACGATTGGAGATTTTTTTACCAGTTTTTGCAGCTCTGTCTGTCAAGCTAGAAAACTTATGATTCTGAGTTTCAATTTCATTTCTTTTGTCGGACACAAAAGTTCCTTTGCCAGGAAGCTTAATTAAATAATTCTCATCACTTAATACTTTAAGAGCTTTTCGAACAGTGGTACGACTGACAGAAAATTCTTTTTGCAGCTCCATTTCAGAAGGTATTTTTTTTCCTATTTGATATTTATTTTCTGCAATTCTGTTTTTTATGATTTTTGCCAGGTCAATATATAATGGCATATGATCTTCTGATTTTTTTAACATATTTTTTTCTTTCTTGAATATTATTATTTGTATTATAACAAAAGCTGATTGATTAAGCACCAGTATCTTTTTATATCAAATAAAGATACTGGTATTTTAAATATCCCCTTTACTTTGTAAATAAAGCGCTTTATAATTTGTAAATGAAGATACATGTATCATTTTTTAATACAGGAGACAAAAATGAAGATACAAGATGAAGTTAAACAGATTGTCAAAAAAGCTGTTAACAAAATGGAACATGAAGGAGGTATTAAGCAAGTAATTTGGATAGGTGCTGGTGGTTCGTTCGGTGGCTTTTATGGTGCTAACTATTTTTTACATCAAGAGTCAAAAACGCTATTTTCCAGTATGCATACTAGTGGGGAATTCGTTTATGCTCCACCAAAGAATTTAGACCAAAATTCATTAGTAGTTTTATGTTCTATGAGAGGAACCAGCGAGACCATTGATTCTGCGAAAGTTGCTAAAGAACATGGTGCAACCACAATTGCTCTGTATGTTGATGAATCCGACTTAGTAAAAGTTTGTGATTTTAAAATAAAATATGAAAGTTTAGCTTTAGATGAAAGCAGGCTTGAACGTGTAAATGGTAGTATTGGATTATGCATAGCAATGAATTTGCTCCAAGAAGTTGAAGGCTATGATAATTTTGAAACAGCAATGAAGACTTTTGATTTACTTGATCCTATTTATCGCAAAGCAGTTGATTATACCACTCCTTTGGCAAAAGAATGGGCAGAGCAAAATAAAGATCAAAAAACTATTTATGTTATTGCTAGTGGTCCAGCATATGGTGCAGCTTACGTTTTTTCAATTTGCAATATAGAAGAAATGCTGCAATTGAATTCGCCAACCATTCATAGTTATGAATATTTTAATGGTCCATTTGAAGTTACAGATAAGAGTAAGTCAATTTTTCAACTGTTGGCCACAGGTAAAACCAGACCAGAGGATGAACGGGCGTTAAAATTCGAGCAAAGATTTGGCGGGAAAAAATTGTATGTACTTGACGGTAAGGAAATAGGTTTGGATGATATCAAGCCTGAAGTTTCTCCATATTTTAATCACCCGATTTTTTCATCTATTCTAAATAATGTTTATATGAGGGAGCTTTCTTGTACTACTCACGAAAGCTATGAAACTCGTAGGTATATGTGGAAAGAAGATTATAAGTAGTTTTTTAGACGTGAAATAATTTTAGATACTTTAATTTTTTGTTTTTTAATAAAAAACTTAACTAAATCACTTTAACTAAATGTTTTTTAAAACAAAATTTAATTATTTTTGAAGAAAGCCTTTACGTGATCTAGTTTTTATATTATTATGTCATGTATACATGTTAATACATCTTATTAATATGCTAGTGAGTGTTTGGATTAGGGGTGAAGTTTAGTGAAAATAATTTTAGTTAGCCATGGCAAGCTTGCTAAGGGAATGAAAAATACTGTTGAAATGATCGCTGGCAATCAGGATAATCTTGAAGCATATGAAGCCTATAAAAATGGTACTAGTGATGATAGCTTTATTGGTGATATAAAAAAATCGCTTGATAAGGTTGGTGATGAGAAAGCGGTAATTATTACTGATGTTTTAGGTGGCTCAGTTAATAATGAGATGACCCAACTGTTAAAAGACCATCAAAATTTGACGGTGTTAACAGGCATGAATCTGCCTTTGGTTATAACTTTAGTTACTACAGCAGATTCCGGCCTAACCCAAGAGGATATATTAGAGGCTATTAACGAAGGACAGAAAGGAGTTTTGTCGATAAATAAGTTAATGACTGAAGATGACGATGAAGGAGATTTATTATGATAAAAGTAATTAGAGTTGATCACCGATTATTGCACGGACAAGTCATTTTTTCATGGACCAAATTTGCGAATATCGAAAGAGTAATTGTAATTGATACAGCTACAGCAAATGATGATTTTAAGAAAATGTCCTTGAAACTGGCTAAGCCAGAAGATGTCCGTCTAAACGTTTTTAGCGTCGATAAAGCAATTAGTAAAATTGACCAAATTAAGGCATTAAAAGATAATATTATGTTGCTTTTTGAAAACGTAGCGGAATTGAGTAAATTTATTGCAGCATACGGATCTGTAGCTGAAATTAATTACGGCTTAATTCCTTCTAAACCGGATGCAAAACGCTTTAGTAATGCTATTTATTTAACTCCAGAAGAAGTTAAACTTACTAAAGAAATGTGTGATAAGGGTATCAAGATCACCATGCAACAAGTTCCTTCAGCTAATAAAGAACTTCTAAATAATATTATTTAGAAAAGGAGGTAAAAAATGTTTTGGAAAGCATTAGTAGTCGGCTTGGTCGGTGTATTCGCCATGTTCGACTCAAGACTGCTTGGGCGTGAAAACTTTGAGCAGCCATTAATAGTGAGTACACTTGTTGGCTTAGTACTGGGAGATGTTTCAAAGGGATTGCTGGTTGGTGCGACGCTAGAACTGGTTTCAATGGGAATAGTTCAAGTAGGCGCTGCAGTTCCCCCAGATATGGTTTTGGGGTCAGTAGTAGCTTCAGCTTTTGCTATTTTGTCACATACCAGTGCGCAAGCTGCGTTAACTGTAGCTTTACCAGTAGCCGTTTTGGGGCAACTGGTAGCCATAGTTATCAGAATGCTATTTTCATCTTTTAATCAGTTAGTTGAAAATGCAATTGATGCAGGCAAATTCAGAAAAGCGCGAAGCTACCACATAGTATATGGACCAATTATTTATGGCTTGTTATATTTTGTTCCAGTATTTTTGGCAATTTTCTTAGGTACAAATGTTGTTACCAGTTTTGTCAAGATGATTCCAGATTGGCTAACTAATGGTTTAACTTTGGCAAGTAAGATTTTACCAGCATATGGATTTGCACTTTTGATGTCAACTATGATTGATAAAAAGAATGCAGTTTATTTGTTCCTAGGATTCTTTATTGCCGCCTACGGTAAGATGACAGTTATTAGTGTAGCTATTTTTGCAGTTATTTTCGCTATTATTCTTAACAAATTTATGACTAATAACGGCAATAATAGTTCTGGATCAAATTCATCAGGTAGTGATGATCTTGATGATTTAGAAGAGTTATAGGAGGACAAATTATGACTGAACAAAAGCATACAGATAAACAGCTACGTCATAGATTTTGGCAATTCTTCTGGAGATCGTGGGCTATTCAGACATCTTGGAATTATGAAAGTCAAATGAACATGGGTTTCATGTATGGTATGGCACCAACAATAGATGAAATTTATGGTGAGAAGCCAGATACACCTGAAAAACTCCAGAAGAAAAAAGAGGCATACCATCGTCATATGGCCTTCTTCAACTGTACACCACAGTTAACCTCGTTTGTTCTGGGATTATCTTCTGCAATGGAAGAAGAATATGCAGCCAACCCAGATACATTCGATCCTGATTCAATTAATGGTGTGAAAACTTCATTAATGGGTCCTTTATCAGGTATTGGTGATTCCTTCTTCCAAGGGACAATTAAAATTATTGCCTTTGGTCTGGGAATCAACATGGCTCAACAAGGAAACATATTTGGGCCAATTTTGGCAATGATTATTTCCATCATCCCTTCAGTTATTGTTACTTATTGGGGCGGTAAATGGGGTTACCTCCAAGGTAAAAAGAATATTCAGCGTCTTATTAGTAACGGTACCATTAACAGAATCATGTCTTTGATGAACGTAATCGGGCTAATGGTTATTGGAGCAATGGTGGCAACAATGATTGGGATAACGACACCAATTAAATTTGGTAAAACTTTTGTTTTACAGAAGACATTAGATTCAATTTTCCCACAGATGTTATCTTTAGCATTCACATTAGGTATGTTTTACCTAATCAAAAAGAAGGTTAATACTGCTTGGATCATGGTTGTCTGCATTTTTGGCGGTATCCTACTTAGCGTATTAGGTATTTTTAATTAGTTGTTAGTAAATTTTTATAATAAATAAGGAGATTATATAAATTATGGATTTTGAAAAAGTTAAATCTATTGTAAGTGATATTAAGGAAAAACAACCTGATATTGATCGTGTAATGTTTGTTGGTTGTGGTGCTTCAATGGCCGACTTGTATCCAGGTTATTACTTCGTTTCACATGAAAGTACTAAACTGCTTTCCTCAATTCATACTGCAAATGAATTTAACTATGATACTCCAAAAGGAGTGGGAGAGCATACTATTGTAATAACTGCTTCTCTTGGAGGTACAACTCCTGAATCAGTAGCTGCAACTAAAAAGGCTAGAGAATTAGGTACTCACTTGATTACTTTATCAATGGCAGATGATTCACCTATTATTAAAGAAACAGAATATAAAGTTATTCATGGCTTCCACGAAAATTATGCTGCTAAAACTGAAAAAATGTCATATTGCTTAGCCTTTGCTATTGAAATTGTTAAGCAATTTGAAGGTTATCAGTTTTACGATGAAGCTGTTGCAGCTTTCAATGGCATGCCTGATTTAATTGAAAATGCAGTGAAATCAGTTGGGCCTTCTGCAAAAGAATTTGGTGAAAAGTACAAAGATGAAAAGAAAATCTTTGTACTAAGCAGTGGTGCATCACTTGGTGTTGCATATTCAACAGCATCATTTTTGTTTATGGAAATGCAATGGATTGCTGCTCCAACAGTTCATTCCGGTGAATATTTCCATGGACCATTTGAACTTACTGAAAAGGATGCGCCGTATCTATTGTTCATGAATGATGGTAGTACTCGTCATCTTGATGCCCGTGCTTTGACATTCTTACAAAGATTTGATGCACAAGTAACAAATATTGATGCTAAGGATTACGGTCTTAATGAAGTTGCTAGTGAAAATGTAATTGATTACTTTAATCCAATGATTCATACTGGTGTAATGCGTGTTTATGCTGAAGAGCTTGCTAAGGCTAGAAAGCATCCGTTAACCAAGCGTCGTTATATGTGGAAACTTACTTATTAATAGAAAAGAGTTTTAAAAGGATTCTATGAAAGTAGAATCCTTTTATATTAAATAGTCATACTAAAATTTAACATAAATTAGGAGTTCAAAAATATGGATAGCAATACAGTAAACAAAGTTGTTAAAGATGCTTTAAATCATAATCAAGGAAAAATAAATAGTATTTATTTTACAGCTTGTGGTGGTTCGTTAGTTGATTTATATGTTTCAAAATATTTTCTAGAAGCAGAGGCAAAGAAAGTATCTACAGGTTGGTATACTGCAAACGAATTTGTACATGTGACTCCTGCAAAATTAGGTAAAGATTCGATCGTATTCGTTTGCTCACACAGTGGCAACACACCCGAAACAGTCGAAGCAGCTAAGGTTGCACAAGAACGTGGAGCTTTTACTATTGGATTAACATTTAATAAACAGGCAGATTTACTTACTTATTCTGACGCTAAAATAATTTATGAATGGGGTAATGAAGCTGAAGTAGTCAATAATCCGATGGCAATAACGTTGCATGCCACTGCAAAATTATTACATGGAATTGAAGACTACCCTTATGTCGATCAATTTGAGGACGGCTTTAAGAAAATAGATACAGTTGTTGCTAATGCCATTGATCAGGTTCAACCACGGACAAAAGCTTTTGCGCAAAAGTATAAAGATGAGGAAATGTTTTACGTATTGGGTAGTGGTCCTTCTTTTGGTCATGCATATGGTTTTGCTATCTGTTCTTTGATGGAAATGCAATGGTTAAATGCTTCAGCAATTCATTCTGGAGAATACTTCCATGGTCCATTTGAAGTCACAGATAAGAACACCCCTTATATTCTAATTAAGAGTTTAGGTCGCACTCGTGCTCTCGATGAAAGAGCACAAACTTTCTTAGAGAAATACGCAGAAAAAATAGAAATTGTTGACGCTAAGGAACTTGGCTTGGACATGATAGATGACAAGGTTTCAGAGTACTTTAATCCAATTTTGTTCTATACTATTCTTTGTGAATATAGATCAAAATTAGCTGATGTGCATAATCATTCATTGGATGTTAGAAGGTACATGGGCAAAGTTAAATATTAAGGATAGTGATGACATTTGGCAGCAACAGGTTCTTTATATTCTCAAGTAATGGAAAAAATCAAGCAAAAAATTATTACAGGTGAGTACCCAACAAATAGTAAATTGCCAAACGAATTTGAATTAAGTAAGCAATTTAATGTTAGTCGTGTAACATTACGCAAAGCTATCGCAGGCCTGGCTGAAGATGGCTTAATTGAAAAAATTCATGGTGTGGGTACATTTGTCCGTAAGCCACGCAAGGTAAAAAGGATTATTAGTTCTCCTTCAGCCGAAAGTTTTTCACAAACAGCTGCTAACGCTGGGTTTAAAGCTAATGCAAAAGTAATTAAAATTAAAAAGGTTGAAACACCTGAAAATTTGAAAACTACTTTGAAAACTAAAGTTGCTCTCTATGTTGAACGGGTATATGCAGTAGAAGATGAACCCGTAATGCTTGAATGTAATTATTTTCCTTTACCACGATTTACTGGACTGGAGAAAGCCGATCTAAGTAAATCTCTATACCAAATTTTACGCAGGCAATATCATATTAAAGAATTAAAGTCACGTGATATGGTTATTAGTGTTGCTTTAGCGAGTCTCAGCGAAGCTAGAGTCTTAAAAAAATCTGTTGGCTTTCCTTTGTTGTTATTACAAGTGTGTGTTGAAGATGAAAATAACAATATAGTACACGCCGGAAAGCACTACATAATTTCCGACAGGTATGAATTTCACGTATGAGGAAAGAAAAAGTGATTAATTTTTTTAGAGTAGATCACCGCTTACTTCATGGTCAAGTAGCACAAGCATGGTACGGTGCTACTGGAGCTAATTGTATTTTAATTGCAAATGATGAAGTTGCTGGTGATCAATTAAGAAAAAACGTAATGAAGCTTGCCAAGCCGGCAGGTGCAAAATTAGTGATTCAATCAATTGCTAAAAGTGCAAACTCTATTAACAGCGGGGTTACAGATAAATATCATGTTTTTGTAGTCGTCGCCAGTATTCATGATGCATATCGGCTATTGAAGAAATTAACTATCAAGATAAACGAATTAAATTTAGGCGGTACAAGCCCGTCTGCTGAAGCAGAATCATTGTCTGCTGCTGTTGGTGTTACGCCACAAGATAGAAAAGATTTACTGGAGCTACAAGAAAAGGGAATGGAAATATTCATTCAACAGGTTCCATCAGAAGCAAAAAAAGTCGTAAATTTTAGAAAGGAATAGTGTGCTCATGTTTTTAAAAACAATTCTAATTGGATTAGTCGCACTATTTGGTTATGGTGAGTATTTTTTGACTGGACGTGGTATGGTGGCCAGGCCTATCGTCATGGGTCCTTTAACCGGACTAGTATTAGGAGACTTATCTACCGGTATTAAAATAGGTGCGGCTTTAGAATTAGCTTATATTGGAGTAGTGGAAGTTGGAGCATCCGTGCCGCAGGATATGGTCTCCGCTGGGGTATTAGGAACCGTCTTTGCTATTTCAACTGGAAAAGGTACTTCGGCGGCATTGGCTTTTGGCTTGCCTCTTTCCATGTTGGTTTTATTAGTGCAAAACTTTGCTTATGTTGCCGTTTGTCCTTGGTACGTCAAAAAATGTGATGATTATGCCAAAGCTGGGGAGCCAGATAAATTAAGTAGAATGTCATTTTGGGGTGGAACCATAATTAATTTTGTTCCCTCAGTAATATTAATTATGTTAGCCTTCTATTTTGGTAATAGTTTTTCCAAAGAAATAGTTGCTGCCATTCCACAGTTCGTTCAAGATGGATTAGTTGTTGCTAGTGGTATTTTACCTGCTTTTGGTTTTGCAATGTTATTGGAACAAATATTACGTAAAGAAATAATTCCTTTCTTTGTTATTGGATTTTTGTTAACAACTTATCTTAAAGTACCAATAATTGGTGTTGCTTTGTTTGGCGCATCAGTCATTGCAATCATGTATTTTTATGAGAAAAAATATCAACCCAATATGGCTAACAGCCAGATAGGAGATGATGACAATGTCGATGAGTTCTAATATCAAAATGAATAAAGTCCTACATAAGACGTTTTGGCGGACTTTTACCATGGGTGCCTCTTGGGAATACACCAGACAAATGGGTACGGGATATTGTTACGCAATGGTACCTGCTCTAAAGTCAATTTATCAAGGTGATAAAAGGCAAATGGAAATTGCTTTAGAAAGGCATATGCAATTTTTTAACATTACCAACATTTTTGCACCCCTTGTTTTAGGGACTTCGATAGCAATGGAAGAGAAGAATGCTTCTTCAGCTGATTTTTCACCCGACTTAATTAATAACATTAAAATAAGTTTGATGGGACCTCTGTCTGCGATTGGTGACTCACTATTCCTATCTACTTGGAGAATTATTTGTACTGGACTTGCAATTTCTCTGTGTCAGGCTGGAAATATTCTGGGACCTATTCTATTTTTACTTGCTTACAATATTCCGGCTACATTAATTCGCTATTTTGGTTTGAAAATTGGTTATAAACAGGGATCAAGTTTTTTAAATAAACTTAGTGATACCAATATTATTCAAAATATTTCAGATAAAGCTTCCATTTTAGGGATGTTTGTAATTGGTTCTATGGTTCCCAGTCTTGTTGTTGTCAATACACCTCTTAAAATAGGTATTGGTAAGAATGCCCAGTCTTTAATAAGCATATTAAATACTATTATGCCTAACATGCTGCCATTATTGGCTACTTTTATCATTTTTGCTATGTTGAAAAAGAAAGTAAAGGTGGTATGGATTTTAGTATCAATTGTAGCATTTAGTATTTTAGGAACTTGGCTTCATTTCTTGTCAATATAATAAATATTACAGACTGTTTCTTAATTGAAAAAATAATTTAATTGGCAATTTTTAATAATAAGTTTAGAATTGAGTTTGTACCATAAAGAGCCAATTTAAGAGTAACTCTCGAGGAAGAATATGAAGAAAAGCAAATTTGCTATTGCCGTAGTTAATATTATTTTTTTAATTACCATTCCAGGATTAACTCTAGGCGGGACTGAACAAGTAGCAGCAGCCACTATTAAGGGCTATGTTAAAGTTAAAAAGCAGAAGAAAGTTCGCCTATATAAAATATCTGGAAAGCATTCTAATTTTTATGCAAAAGCTAAATATAGCTATCCATATAGTGCGAAGAAAAAAATTGGTAAGAAAAAAAGATCTGCTTATAAGATCGGTAACAATTCTCACTGGATTTTAGCTAAAGACGTTAAAGTCGTTAAGAAAAGTTCACCCAGAGTATATACTCAGGCAAAAATGAAATTGCCAAAGGGTTATACCAAGAGCCAATTGCTACTTGCTTATCAGGGCAAACCTACTAAAAATTTTGTCAATGCTTCAATACAAGGGATGAAATCTAATGATTTTAGCCGTCTTAAAGTATCTGAAAGTAAAGCTGATGATATGACTCAAGTTGACTTAAATCAGCTTACACCTAAGCAAATTGGCGATCTAACTGCTTTTTCACTTCGTCTTATTAATGAAGCTAGGAATGACTTGAATTTGTCACCTTGGGTTGAAAGTAATGGAACCGGTAAATTAGCAGCTGATATTGCCTTGGAATATAGTAAAAATAATAAGACTATTAAAGATAGTCACTATGTTCCGGGAATTATTCGTGCTTGCCATGCTAATGGTCTTAACCTTGATGATAATTTTGTCGAAGATATGGCCGGCTTTTATAATATCAGTCAGACAATGTCTATGACCGAATTAAAGAAAAGCGTTTATTTTGGCTTAAAACAAATGATTTTTGGTTATGTTGGCAGTGGTGAAGAGGGACGATCTAACAGAAGCTACTATCAAGAATGGGAGCATGCTGGAGATTTGTTTAATACACAGGGGTCGCTCCATGATGGAGATTACAATTATTATGGCTTTAGTATTTCCCATAATGACAATGTTTGTTCTCTGCATTTTATTAGCGTTCCCACATATGTAGTTAACAGCAAAAAGTATAATAAAGGTTTTAAACCGTAAAAAGCAGCCTAGTAATTGGGCTGCTTTTGTTTTACAATTATTTCTATATATTTTTAAGTAGGGTAAAATAATGTTAATTTATATGCGAATGGCTGAAAAAGAAGATCTTAATCGGATTATGACCATTATTGATGAAGCAAAAGTGTTACTAAAAAAAGACGGTAATCCTCAATGGCAGAATGGTACTCCTAATCGTGAAATGCTAGCGGAGGATATAAATCTTAAGCGCGCATACTGTCTCGTAGCAAATAAGGAAATAGCTGGTGTCGCAGTATTGCTCACGTCCCCCGATCCTAACTATGCAGAAATAGCTGGAGCCTGGGCTAATAACAAGGAGCAATATGCCACAATCCACAGGATTGCCATTAGTTCAAAATTTCGCGGGCAACACCTCAGCCAATTTATGATGTCTAATTTAATTTCTCGCGGTCTCATGCTTGGCATTCATAACTTTCGTATTGATACCCACGCGGTCAATAAGCGGATGCAGGGCTTAATAAAAGGTTTAGGCTTCGAATATCGGGGGATTGTTCAGGTTGACCAAACTGAAAATGGCGCCAGAAACGCTTATGAATTAAATTTATAGCGATAAAAAAGTCATTTTACACTTGACTTGCAAGACACAATTTCCTATACTATTTAATGTTGGGCAATCAAGTAAAAGCTCAAATGGTATTGGGTTATAGCCAAGTGGTAAGGCACTAGTTTTTGGTACTAGTATGCGCTGGTTCGAATCCAGCTAACCCAATTGTTCTTACGAACACCCAACCCGAAAAATGGCAGATCTGTGAAAGATCTGTCTTTTTTTGCCAAAAAATGCATTGCAAAATTTCTTTACTTTTTTTAGTCTTTCATATTTAAAAAATAACTAAATGGGTTTATTATACTCATTATGTTTTGTTTGTAATGTTTATCTTTTTGATGAGGTTTAACTAATACAAAAATATGAATAGTGGTAAAAGTAAGACAATTGTATTTGGACATAGAGGCTACCCTGCTAAGTTTGCAGAGAACTCTATGGAAGGCTTTCGTAATGCTGTTGCAAATGGTGCTGAAGGTGTTGAATTTGATGTTCACTTGACACAAGATGGTGTTCCCGTAGTTATGCATGATGAAAAAGTTGACCGTACAACAGATGGTACCGGTTATATCAAGGACTTCACCCTTAAAAGACTGAGAAAATTACATTTATCAAATGGCGAACCCGTGCCAACTTTGCAGGAATTATTTGAGCTTCTTGAAAATCAAGATATTCAAATAAATTTGGAATTTAAAACTGGAATCATTCACTATCATGGTATCGAAAAAACTGTTTTAAGTTTGGCTTATCTATATCATTTTGTACATCCTATTATTTATTCATCCTTTGACTATGTTACTCTGAAGAACTGTCAAGAAATTGATCCTAATCAAATTTATTGCTACTTAACGGATGAAGAAGTAGTTAATTCAGCTAAGCTGGTCAAAGATAATCATTTTGCTGGTATCCATCCAGGTAAATTGCTTCCAACGCGCGAAGCGGTTACCGAGCGAATTTGGACAGTTGATGATCCGCAAATAGCTAAGAAGTATTTTCAAGAGCATGTTGCGGGAATTTTTACTAATAATTATCCTTTAATGATTAAATTACGAGATCAAATACAGGGAAAAGGATAACTAAATATTAAAATCAATATTTGTAGAAGGGCCTTAACTTATCTAGTTATAAGGCTTTTTTTGCTAAATTAGTTTAAAATTAAAAAAATATTGTAGAAAAATAATTTTGTAAAAGGTATAATTTTTATAACTAAAAAGAAAGTTAGGTGAAAACATGGCAGATTTAATTAAATATGTACGAAAAGGTCTGGCTGAATCCCCTTCTAATCCGATTTTGAAATTTGCGGATTATGCCAGTAAAATACCGGATGTTGTGAAATTTACTCTAGGTGAGCCTGATTTTAATACACCAGATCACGTTAAGGAAGCAGCAAAAAGAGGAATTGATGAGAACCACTCTCACTATGCTCCTTCAAACGGAACAATTGGTTTGCGTAAAGCAGCAAGTCAATTTTTAAGTAAAAAATATGGTCAAAATTATGATCCCGAAACTGAGGTTTTGGTTACAAATGGTGTTACTGAGTCAATTTTTGATTCAGTTATGGCAACTCTGAATCCTGGCGATATTATGGTTGTTCCTACTCCGTTGTTCCCACTTTATATGAGTGATGCAGGTTTAATTAGTGCAGGCATTGAAATAGTTAAAGTAAACACATCAAATGATGGTTTCAAATTGACTCCTGAAAAATTGCAAAAGGTAATTGACAAATATGGTGACCGAGTTCGCATGCTGGTTTTGAATTATCCTACTAATCCAACTGGGGTAATGTATAGTCAAGATGAATTGGATGCTTTAGCGGATGTTATTCGCGATAAACCAATTTTTGCACTATGTGATGAAATTTATAGTGAATTGAACTATGATCAACCTCATGCGTCAATGGAAAAATCATTGCATGACCAAGTAATTTTAATGAACGGCGTTTCCAAGTCATGGGCCATGACTGGTTACCGGATTGGTATTGTCTGTGCGCCAAAAGATATTTTGCAACAAATTGCAAAAATTCACCAAGCAATAACGACTACTGAACCAACTCCTATGCAAGATGCAGCTGAAGAAGCTTTTAAAAACGGCATGGATGATTCTTTGCCAATGAAAGAAGAATTCCAAAAAAGGCGTGACGCTTTATATACCGGATTGACCAAAATAGGTTTTGAATGTGCTAAACCCCAAGGTGCATTCTACATTTTTGCTAAAATACCAGATGGTTTTGAGCAAGATGATAATAAGTTCATTTATGAGCTGGTTGACAAAGCACACGTTGCTGTATCTGCCGGATCCAGCTTTAGTGAAGGCGGAGAGGGTTATATTAGATTCTCCTATGCTGTTTCAATGGATCAAATTGAAAAGGGGCTTCAACGACTAGAAAAGTTTGTTAAAGAAAATAAGAAATAATTTTAGGCAAATTTTGCTTGCAATCGCGCACGTTTTTCGGTATTATAATTATCGTGCGTGACGGAGGAGTAGCGAAGTGGCTAAACGCGGCGGTCTGTAAAACCGCTCTCTCTGAGTTCGGCGGTTCGAATCCACCCTCCTCCATCGTCATTGGGTTATAGCCAAGCGGTAAGGCACTAGTTTTTGGTACTAGTATGCGCTGGTTCGAATCCAGCTAACCCAATAAAAAAGACGGCTTACAAGAGCCGTCTTTTTTATTGGCTCAGATTTGTTATTTGCATATCTGTTTTCAATAAATAATTAATGGTAATTCAGCGTTTTATCTTAAATTATTGCAAATGATTTTTTAAATCTTAAAAATTTGGTTGTTAAAGTTTACCTATTTTCATTTCAATGATAGTACAATAGTAAGAGCTAACTTTTATTAAGAAGGGAAATATATGTCAAGACTTGTGCGCGTTGGTGCTGGAGGTAAGGAAATTAGCTGGCACAATGCCTTAAATGATTTACGTGCAGATGATGTTTTGCTTCTGGAGCCGGGATTTTATGAATTACCAGCAGGAATTTTCTTATCTGATATTACTATTAAGGGGACAGGTAATCTTCCAGAAGACACAACAATATTAGGCTTTGTCAATATTGATTCCGGCAGCCAGTTTGTTAATTTAGAGAATTTGTGCATCAATACAGTAACTGATGCGAATAGCTTGTTCGTTCCGGCCGAAGCTAATACTTTTTTGTCATTGCGTAACTGTATTGTCAAGGGTTTTGGTGGTGATACAGCGGTTATTGCTGCCAATGGCAAAGTCACCTTGGAATTATTCTCAACTGTGGTTATGAATGGCTCCGTGTCATTATTTGCTGATTCTAATTTTCGCTTAGAGATGAATGACTCAACTATTAAAAATACTGTGAAAGATATCGGTGCTTTAGCACTTGAGGGTCATGGCACTGCTGTTATTAATAATTCACGTATTCATGGCAGTATTGATACTTTTAGCAAGTCAAATGTGGAATTAGATATTAATAATACTGTTGTAAATGCACTGCTTATTCAGGGACAAGCTTGGCTAAACATGCTAAACAGTATGCTTTTGTCAAAAGAAGATACGGCAATGTTCATCACGGATAAAACTTGGATTAATATTATCGGCAGTGAGTTTAAAGGTGGTATTTATTTTGAAAAAGAGCCGCATGTGATTATCCAAAATAGTAGAATTGACCGCTTGATTGCTACAGGAGAAGCCCAAATCACCCTGAATAATTCTGTTATTGTTAATCATGCCGATTTTCAAAATAAAGTTAATTGCAATTCTAGACGAGCAACTTTTAATGGCGGAAATGAGTATGAGTATTTTTTAGTTCTTAGTGATCAAGCAGAATTTGAGGGCCATGATCTAATTTTTAATTCTAATGGTGCTACTTTAGCTGTTGAAAATCAAGCTCACATGCATGCTAGTGTGATCGCAACAAGTGATGATTCCATTATGGTGGAGTGTGGACAAAATGCGGAGTTTCGTTTGTGGGGCATGAAGTGGACCACTAAAAAATAAATAGCTTGCTTTATTATAATTTGTAGCATATCATGCGAAGTAGACCAATTTGTATTATAATAAGATGTGTAATGGGGGTGTATTTATGGAAGAACCAATGTACATCAAAATTCATAATCAAATCAAACGTGAAATTGAAAATCACGACTATCAAGTTGGTAGTAAAATTCCAGCGGAAAGACAGTTGGCTCAAAAATTTGGCGTCTCGCGGATGACTTTGCGTCAAGCAATTAAAACTTTAGAAGATGAAGGCATTTTAGAGCAGCGAGTTGGTAGTGGTACCTATGTTGCCAATCAAAAAGTGCAGGAAAAAATGTCAGGTGTTATGTCTTTTACTGATATAACTCATGCAAATGGTCAAACACCTTCAAGTAAGCTAATATCCTATCGTTTTGGTAAGCCCTCCTTATCAGAGATGGAGCGTCTTAATTTGGATGACAAACAGGAAGTGCTACGGATGGAACGTATTCGTTATGCGGATGATGTGCCAATTTGTTATGAAGTCGTTTCTATTCCGCAAAACTTGGTTAAAAATATGTCGAAAGCTGATATTTCTTCACATTTATACCAAACATTGGAAAAAAATGGCTATAAAGTAGGACGTGTAACAGAATATATTTCTGCAGCTGTTGCAAATGAAAACTCAGCTAGACTTCTTGATGCCAAAAAAGGTGAAGCATTAATCACTCGCTTGCAGGTAACAGAATTATCAAATGGTATGCCATTTGAATATACAAGGGCAAACTATGTTGCAGATCGCTTTGAATTTACCTTTGCCAAATAAAAACTCCGAATTAACTGTGTTTAGTTAGTTCAGAGTTTTTTATTTTAAATCATCTTTGATTTTAGTGGTGGAAATTCCTGGTGTGCGTGGCAAATAAACTACTTGACAGTATGGCTTTAAAAAGTCGAACTTGCCTTTCCAATCATTACCCATAACAAAAGTATCAATATCGTATTTTTGAATGTCGCTAACTTTTTGCTCCCATCCTTTTTCTGGGATAACTTGGTCTACATAGCGGATTGCTTCAAGAATATATTTGCGTTCGGCATAATTATTATAGGATTCCTTGTGCTTTTGCAACTGGTTAAATTCATCAGTAGACAGACCCACAATGAGATAATCGCCTAGTTCACGAGCCCTTTTTAGTAAACGAACATGACCGTAATGCAGTAAATCAAATGTGCCATAAGTGATTATTTTTTTCATAATTCCCGTACTCCTATCATTTTGACGAGTTAATAGTATCATATTTATAGAAAAGGTAAAGCGTATTCTGAACTGGTTATTATTTTGGTAAAATTAAGGTAAATTGCGGATTAGGAGATATAGCTATGGCTAAGGTAAATGTTTTAGGTGTAAATTTCGATAATAAAAGTTTTAATCAATTTCAAAATGAATTTATTGGCAGAATTAATACCCACCAATCAACTTTTATTGTTACTGCCAATCCTGAAATTGTCATGTCAGCAAATGAAAACCCTGAATTTATGAAGATCCTAACTTATGATGCTGACTATATTACTGCTGACGGTATAGGTATTGTCAAAGCGAGTCATATTTTAGGTCAGCCACTTAAAGAACGGGTAACAGGTTATGATTTATTTACTTGGCTAATGAAGCTGGCAAATGATCGGGGTCTCAGAGTTTATCTAATTGGCGCTCGCTCAGAAGTGATGCATACAATACAGGCTAAAATTGCGCGTGAATATTCTGATATACAGCTAGTAGGAGCTGAAAATGGTTATTTTAAAGAAGATCTAGAACTGATTGCTTACCAAATCGAACGGACAGAACCTGATTTAGTTTTTGCTGCTTTGGGTTCGCCTCGTCAAGAACAGCTTCTATCTATTCTTCGAAGAAATCTCCTGCCAGCTTTAATGATGGGAGTAGGGGGAAGCTTTGATGTCTTTTCAGGTAAAGTGAAACGTGCTCCTCAAACATGGCAAAATATCCATTTAGAATGGCTTTACCGTCTGCTTAAAAATCCATCACGCTTGAAGCGAATGACGATTTTACCTCATTTTGTGCATGAAGTCTATCAATCAAAAAAGGAAAAAATCTAATTATGAAGGTATTGCATGTTAATGCCGGGCTTGAAAATGGTGGTGGCTTAACTCATATTATTAACTTGCTAAAACAGGCAAAAAATGAACAGCAGGATTTTACGTTATTATGTTTAGCCGATGGCCCAGTTGCCCAAGCTGCACGAACTGCACAATTAAAAGTGCAAGTTTTAGGCATCAATAGTCGCTATGACTTGGGCGGCTTAAATAAGCTGGCTAATTTTATTAATAATGCTGACTTTAGTATTGTGCACACACATGGTGCGCGGGCTAACTTATTTGTCTCCTTAATTAGGCACAAAATTACCGCTAAATGGTGTGTAACCGTTCATTCCAATCCTTATCTTGATTTTACTGATCGCGGCGTTACAGGAAAAATTTTTACAAAATTAAACATTCAGGCCATTCGTAAAGCTGATTGCGTTTTTGCTGTTACTAAAAGATTTGCCGATTTGCTAGTTAAAAAAGCCAGAATCAAGCAGCAAAAAGTTCACGTGATTTATAACGGTACTTTTTTTCATGCAGACAGTCAAATCCCTGCTAAATACGAGCATCCCAACTTTAATATTGTAAACGTAGCTAGAGCTGAAAAAGTTAAGGGTCAAGACTTGTTACTGCAGGCTCTAAAACAGTTAAATAATGCTAATGTTCATTTGTTTATTGCTGGAGACGGTTCTCAATTAAGATCACTAAAGGACCTGACGCAAAAATTAAACTTAGGCCCACAAGTAACTTTTCAAGGTTTCATGACACATAAACAGTTAAAAAATCTTTATCGTAGAATGGATTTGGCTGTTCTGACATCTTATTCTGAGAGTTTTCCTCTAGTGTTGCTGGAAGCAAGCGATAATCTGTTACCACTTTTGTCAACTGCCGTTGGTGATATTAGCATGATGATACCGGATAACAAACATGGCTTTGTTGCAAAAATCGGTGATATAGATTCAATTTGTTCAGTTTTAAAGCAAGCTGTGAATACGTCTAAAACTCAGCTTAGAGAAATGGCACAAATTGAGAAAAATTATGTTGAGCGGCATTTTTCGTTACACCAGCAGCTAAGTAGTATTTTACGGGTATACCATAATATCGTTTAAATTGGTAAGTTTGTTAAAAAGGCCACAAATGTTTATAATAAAACAAAAATATTAGTGGATTTAGTTAAGAGGACAGAATGTTTTACCAAGAATTGGATGAAGACGATTCATTAACCCTTCATACAGATTTGTATGAAATTAATATGATGTATACCTACTTTAAAAAAGGTATTTCTGAACGCAATGCTGTTTTTGAAGTTTACTATCGTAAAGAGCCTTTTGGCAATGGCTATTCCGTATATGCAGGCTTAGAACACGTCATTTTATATTTACAAAACCTGAAATTTAAAGAAAGTGACTTTAAATATTTAAAAGAAGAAATTGGCTATGATGACGATTTTATTGATTATTTACGTCATTTGAAAATGCAGCTTACTGTACGATCGATGCCTGAAGGAGAGATTGCTTTTGCAAATGAACCCTTATTGCAAGTTGAGGGTCCACTTGCGCAATGTCAATTGGTTGAGACCACCATCTTAAATATTATTAATTACCAGACTTTACTGGCAACTAAAGCTGCCAGAGTCAAGCTGGCCGTTCAAGGCGACGGAGTTATGGAATTTGGTACCAGGCGTGCGCAGGAAGCGGATGCAGCTATTTGGGGCACCCGTGCCGCTTATATTGGTGGCTTTGATTCTACCAGTAATGTTCGTGCAGGTAAATTGTTTGGTATCCCAGTTTCTGGTACACATGCCCATTCCTTGGTGGAAGCTTTTGGCAGCGAATATGAAGCATTTAAGGCATATGCGGAAACACATAAAGATTGTGTCTTTCTAGTAGATACATATGATACGGTTAGAAGCGGTGTACCAAATGCAATCCGAGTTGCCGACGAAATGGGTGACAAGATTAACTTCCAAGGCGTGCGGATTGATTCAGGCGATATGGCCTATATTTCAAAGCAGGTACGCCGGGAACTGGATAATGCTGGTTACACTGACGCTAAAATTTTTGCATCAAATGATTTGGATGAAACTACGATTACCAGTTTAAAGATGCAGGGAGCAAAAATTGATGTTTGGGGAATAGGGACTAAATATATTACGGCTTATGACCAGCCTGCATTAGGAGCTGTTTACAAATTAGTTTCAATTGAAGATAGTCAGCACCGTATGCGTGACACTTTAAAAATTTCTTCGAATGTAGAAAAGGTATCAACTCCAGGTAAAAAACAAGTCTGGCGTATCTCAGCTAATACTGCTAAGAAAAATGAAGGTGACTGGATTGCACGAGCTGGCATAGATCCGCGCAAATTTGATTCGCTGTATATGTTTCATCCACAATATTCTTATATTAATAAAGTGGTGACTGATTATACTGCTGAACCACTTTTAAAAGACATTTTTGTTAAAGGCAAATTGACATACCAAAAGCCTAAACTAATAGATATTAAGAACTTTTGTGCAGCCAATCTAGACGGACTATGGGATGAATATAAGCGTAGTTTGAATCCGCAGGAATACCCTGTTGACCTGTCTCAAGATTTATATGACAGTAAAATGACCATTATTCAGGATATTCGCACTAAAATCAATAAAGGAGATACTGCACAATGAGACCTTTACAAAAAGAGATTATAAAATATGAGCATGTTTTGCCTCAAATTGATCCGCAAAAAGAAATTAGACGGTCAGTTGATTTCTTAAAAGATTATCTCAAAGCAAATACCTTCTTAAAGTCTTATGTGTTAGGTATTTCTGGTGGGCAAGACTCTACGTTAGCAGGAAAACTGTGTCAAATGGCAATTTCTGAAATGAGGAGTGAAACAGGCGATAAATCATACCAATTTATTGCAGTGCGCTTGCCTTATGGAGTTCAAGCTGATGCACAGGATGCGGCAGATGCTGTTGCCTTTCAGAAGCCTGATCGAGACTTGGTAGTTAATATTAAACCGGCTGTTGATGCCTTAGTTTCTACTTTAAATGAAGCTGGGCAGAAAATTACTGATTTTAATAAGGGCAATATTAAGGCGCGCGAGCGCATGGTGGTGCAGTATGCTATTGCTGGTGCCCATAATGGTGCAGTGGTGGGTACAGATCATGCAGCTGAAAACTTCAGCGGCTTTTATACCAAATATGGTGATGGTGCAGCAGATTTGACACCGCTGTTTCGTTTAGACAAGCGCCAAGGAAAACAGATGCTCAAAGTGTTAAATTGTCCGGAGCATCTATACCAAAAAGTGCCAACAGCAGACTTGGAAGAAAATAAACCAGGCTTACCCGATGAAGTTGCACTTGGCGTCAGCTATCAGGATGTTGATGATTATTTAGAAGGGCACGAAGTTTCTGAAGAAGTCGCTGAAAAAATTGAATCTTTATGGCGTAAGAGTGAACACAAACGGCATTTGCCTGTAACTGTTTTTGATGATTTTTATCGTAAATAAGGACTAGGGCATTTAGACTTTAAATTTTGCCTTAATAGGCCTGTTATTGACAAAAACTGTGCAAGTAGTACAATTACTGTTAACTTAAGATATGTTTTTTAAGAATAACAGTTTAAAGAGAGAGCCACCTGGTGAAAATGGCTTACTGTTACTTAAAAGATGCTCCTTACAGTTCAAATAAATAAAAATAATTAAGAGGTAACAAGCACTGTTGCAATTGAGGTGGTACCGCGTTTAAAGGCGTCCTTAAGATAAGCAACGGTGTTTTTATTTTGGCAAAAAGGGAGATATATTTGATGAAGAAACTGACAAGTTCAGAATTTAGACAGATGTTTTTGGATTTCTTCAAGCAGCATGGCCACATGGTATTGCCCAGTCAATCTTTGATTCCGCAAGATGACCCAACATTGCTGTGGATTAATTCTGGTGTGGCAACGATGAAAAAGTATTTTGACGGTTCAGTAGTGCCCAAGAACCATCGTATTACGAGCTCACAAAAGTCAATCAGAACCAATGATATTGAAAATGTTGGTAAAACTGCCAGGCACCAGACCTTTTTTGAGATGCTGGGCAACTTTTCTGTGGGTGATTATTTCAAAAAAGAAGCGATTACCTGGGCTTGGGAATTTTTAACCAGTCCTGACTGGCTCGATTTAGATAAAGAAAAACTTTACTGTACGGTTTATCCTAAAGATACAGAAGCACATAAAATTTGGCTTGAGGTTGGTATGCCTGAAGATCATATTGTTAAACTGGAAGAAAATTTCTGGGATATTGGTGAAGGCCCCTGTGGACCTGACTCTGAAATTTTCTATGATCGTGGTCAAGAAAATAACGATGTGGCAGAAGATGATCCTGAAAACTTCCCTGGCGGTGAAAATGCCCGTTACTTGGAAATTTGGAATATTGTCTTTTCACAATATAATCATTTGGCAAATGGCAAATATGTAGATCAACCGCATAAGAATATTGATACCGGTATGGGCTTGGAGCGTGTTTTGTCTATTTTACAAGATGCACCAACTAACTTTGAAACTGACCTCTTCTTGCCAATTATTCATGAAACTGAAAAAATGACTGCTGCTAAAAAGTACGGTACAAATAAAGCGGATACAACAGCCTTTAAGATTATTGCTGATCATGTGCGGACTGTCAGTTTTGCCATTGCTGATGGTGCACTGCCATCAAATACAGGTAGAGGCTATGTTTTACGGCGCTTGATCCGGCGGGCAGATTTAAATGGTCAAAGGTTGGGCATTAAAGGTGCATTTCTTTATAAACTTGTTCCAGTGGTCGGTAAAATTATGGAGAGCCATTACCCAGAGGTTACAGATCAAAAGGACTTCATTGCCAAAGTAATCAAAAATGAAGAAGAAAGATTCCAGCTAACTCTTGAATCTGGACTAACTTTACTTGATGACTTAATTGCCAAGGCCCAAAAATCGGAAGATAAAACAATTACCGGTAAAGATGCGTTCAAGTTATTTGATACTTATGGTTTTCCTTATGAGTTGACTTTTGAAACTGCACAGGATGCTGGCTTGAAAGTTGATCAAAAAGGCTTTGATGCTGAGATGAAGGCCCAAAAAGAACGTGCGCGTAAAGCTCGCGGTAATCTGCAATCAATGGGTGCACAGGATGAAACTTTGATGAACTTAAAGGATAAATCAGAGTTTGAGTATGGTGTTTATGAAGAAAAACATGCCAAATTAATTGATATTATAGTTAATGATCAATTAGTTGATAGAGCGGATGGCGACAATGCAGTTTTGATTTTTGACCGGACTCCTTTTTACGGTGAACGTGGTGGTCAGGTAGCCGATCACGGTAATATCTATAATCAGGAAGGCGAACTGGTTGCTCAGGTAACTGACGTACAGCACGCTCCAAATGATCAAAATATGCACTTTGTCGATGTGATTTTGCCATTGAAAAAGGGTGAAGAATACACATTAAAAATCGACCGGGTTCGCCGCGAAGGCCTACGCCACTCACATACAGCTACACACTTGTTGCATGCGGCTTTGAGAAGCGTTCTGGGTGAACATACGCATCAAGCCGGCAGTTTGGTGGAACCTGATTATTTGCGCTTTGACTTTACTGCACTTGAACCAATGACTGCTAAGGAAATTAAATCAGTTGAAAACTTGGTAAATCAAAAGATTTGGGCAGCTATTGATGTCAAAACTACTATTACTGATCCTGATACTGGTAGAAAAATGGGAGCTTTGGCTTTGTTTGACGGGAAATACGGTGATAAAGTTAGAGTTGTGCAAATGCAAGATTTCTCTATTGAGTTCTGTGGTGGTACTCATTGTGCCAACACTAACCAAATAGGTATTTTTAAAATCATTTCTGAATCTGCCATTGGTGCAGGTATGAGAAGAATTGAAGCAGTTGTTTCTAAAAAGGCTTATGAATATCTGGCTAATAGGTCTGAACTATTGGATGAAATTCAAGCGGAAGTAAAATCAACCAAGCCCGAAGATATTATTGATAAGGTTGATTCCCTTGAACAAGAATTACATGATAGTCAAAAGCAGGTTGAAGATCTGAATCTGCAAATTAATCAGAGTAAAGCAAATACAATTTTTAATGATGTAAAACAAGCAGGAGATTTGTCCATTATTGCCCAAAAAGTTGATGCCGGTGGGATGAATGATTTGCGTGAGTTCGCGGATACTTGGAAGAGTGGTCAGAAGTCTGATGTGCTTGTTTTAGGAACTGCCAGTGATGGCAAAGCCAATATGATTATTAGCTTGGGTGATAAAGCTTTGGCAAAGGGGCTTAAGGCAGGCGCTCTAATTAAACAAGTCGCACCAATCTTTGGTGGTGGCGGCGGCGGCCGACCAAACATGGCTCAAGCTGGTGGCAAAAAACCCGAAGGTCTTGAAAAGGCTATTCAGACAGTGGTTACAATGATTTCCAAAAAATAATTAATTGAGTTTGTGCTGTTTTTCAAGTAAAATTATGCTAGGAGGAATAATTATGAGTTCGCTAGATAAGACAATGCATTTTGACTTTAACGAAAATAAAGGCAAAAATGTACATGATACTTTGCAGGACGTTTATAATGCTTTAGAAGAAAAAGGTTATAATCCAGTTAACCAAATTGTCGGTTACTTATTGTCTGGCGATCCGGCTTATATTCCACGGCATAATGATGCTCGTAATTTAATTTTGAAGCATGAACGCGATGAAATTATTGAAGAGCTTGTCAAAAATTATCTTGGAAAAGATAAATAATGCGACTAGTTGGTTTAGATGTTGGATCAAAGACAGTAGGCGTTGCTGTTAGTGATGAATTAGGAATAACTGCGCAGATGGTTGAAACCATTCCAATCGATGAAACGCGTTATAATTTTGGTATGCGTGCAATTAAAAAAATTGTACGCCAATATGAACCAGAAGGATTTGTGCTGGGTCTGCCTAAAAACATGAACGGCTCTTCAGGTGCTTCAGTTACTCGCAGTAAAGCATATGGTGAAAGACTTGAAAAAAAGTTTGGTTTGCCAGTGCATTATTTAGATGAGAGACTAACGACAGTAGAATCTGAAAGAGTTTTAGTTGAAGAGGCAGAAATGCACGATCGTCATAAGCGCAAAGAAGTTATTGACCAAATGGCTGCTGTTTTGATTTTACAGAATTATTTGGATCTAAACCGAAAGGATTAATATGGCACAAGAAGTTAACGGTGATGACCGTCAGATTACCTTGATTGATGATCAGGGTAATGAGGAATTATACGAAATTTTATTTACATTTCATTCAGATGACTATGATAAATCATATGTTTTGCTCTATCCGGCAGCTGCTAGTGATGATGACGAAATTGAGGTCTTGGCATTTAGTTATGACTCTGATTCCGCAGGTGATGTTACCAGTAGTGATTTACACGAGATTGAAGCGGATGATGAATGGAACATGGTCCAAGGAGTTTTAAATACATTTTTGGACGATGACCGTTTAAGTGGTGAATAAAAAAGACTGGCTAGGCCAGCCTTTTTTATTAAAGATTAATAATTTAGAAAAATAATGAATGATAAAATATTAAAAACTTTAGAATTTGCCAAAATTACTGAACAATTGCAACAAATGGCAGTTACTACACCAGCCAAAATGGCAGCTTTTAACTTACTGCCGAGTAATGATTTTGCTCAAGTCGAACTTGCCTTGAAGCAAACCCTTGCTGGTGCTGATATTTTGCGGGTTAAAGGGCAGCTGCCACTGACAGATTTTGCTGATGTTAAGCCAAGTACCAAGCGTTTGCGGATCAGGGCAAACTTAAACGCTAAGGAATTAGGTAATTTATTGTTAGTTTTGGCACTTGCAAATGAAACAAATGAATTTTTTGGCGAAGTTGATGAGGAGAAACTAGATTTAACAGCAATAGATTCTATTTTGGCACAATTAGATGTACCTCAAAGTCTGTATCAAAAACTTAAACTTTCACTGGATTTTGATGGAGAAGTGCTTGATACTGCTTCTAGTGAACTAGCTCGTTTACGTCATGAAATCAAAAGCAATGATGCAGAAATTAAAGAGAAAATGGATGGCTATATAAAGGGCGGCACCAGCAAGTATTTGTCAGAGCAGATTGTGACAATTCGTGATGAACGTTATGTTATTCCGGTCAAACAAGAATATCGCAATAAATTTGGTGGTGTCGTTCATGATCAAAGTGCAAGTGGACAAACGCTTTTTGTTGAACCCAGTGCAGTTTTAAATCTTAATAATCGTCAACAAAACCTTTTGGCACAAGAAAGAAGAGAGATCAGTCATATTCTCCGTAACTTGTCTGATTTGGTGCGGCCGGAAGCTGGTAGCATTGATACGATTGCTGGCGCTTTAGTTAAACTCGATTTTATTCAGGCAAAAGCGAAACTAGCTCATGCTATGAAAGCGACTGAACCTAAGCTAACTGACAATCAGTCACTGGTATTTTTACAAGCAAGACATCCTTTAATTAATCCGGAGACAGTTATTGCCAATGATATTCGTCTGGGTGAAGACTACGATACCATGTTGATTACTGGTCCTAATACTGGTGGAAAAACGATTACATTAAAAACAGTGGGTATTTTACAGTTAATGGTGCAATCAGGCCTGTTTATTCCAGCAGCAGAGGGAAGCAAAGCCGGTGTTTTTGAAGACATTTGTGCTGATATTGGGGATGAACAATCTATTGAGCAATCTCTCAGTACCTTTTCTTCACATATTAATGGCATTGTCAAAATAATGAAAAAGGTCGATGCCAAGACACTGGTTTTGATTGACGAAATTGGTGCGGGAACGGACCCAGAGGAAGGTGCAAGTCTTGCAATCAGCATTTTGGATTTTTTACGGCAAAAGAAAGCTAAAATTATCGTCACTACCCATTACCCAGAACTGAAACTATATGGCTATAATCGTGAAAGAACAACTAATGCATCAATGGAGTTCGATCTTAAGACATTGTCGCCAACATACCGTTTACAAATTGGTATTCCCGGTCATAGTAATGCATTTGCAATTGCCCGCAGGCTGGGAATGCGCGAAGATGTAGTTAAAAAAGCTCAAGGGCTAATGAGTGATGAAAACGTCGATATTAACCAAATGATTACTGAGTTAACGAAGCAAACTAAGGCTGCCTCAGATGCCCGCAGTCATTTGACTACCAGTCTTGATCGTGCTAAAAAGCTGGAAAAGAAATTGCAACAAGCGCTCGACTGGTATAATCAACGTGTGCAAAAACAGTTGGAATTTGCTCAGGAAAGAGCTAATGAAGTAGTTGCTAAAAGCCGTAAAAAAGCTGATAAGATCATTGCACAACTTGAGCAGCAAAAAGGGAATGTTAAACAAAACGAACTCATTGCAGCCAAGGGTGAATTTAATCAGCTTGAACGACAAAATGAGAATCTGGCTCATAATCGAGTTTTACAGCGCGAAAAAAGAAGGCATCATGTTAATGTAGGTGATCAGGTAAAGGTACTGTCGTACGGACAAACTGGTACGATTACCAAAAAACTGTCCGAACATGAATATGAGGTCCAAATGGGTATTATTAAAGTTAAAGTCAGTGATCGTGATATTGAGAAAAGCATTCAGCATGAAAAGGCGCAAACACACCCTAAAGTACGTGCAGTTAGTGCAAACAGGCGCAGTAATGCTAAAAGTGAGCTAGATTTGCGCGGTCAGCGTTATGATGAAGCAATGACTAATTTAGATCGCTATATTGACTCAGTTCTATTGTCTGGTTTGGATGTTGTTACCATTATTCATGGCATAGGTACTGGTGCAATTAGAAAAGGCGTTTGGCAATATTTACGGTCAAATAAACATGTTAAAAGCTATAATTACGCTCCAGCAAACGAGGGCGGAAATGGTGCAACCATTGTTCATTTACAATAATTTACTTTACTTGTAAAAAGTAAGTCTGGTTGCTATAATGAAAATATCAATAGAATAATGTTTTTCCCTAAAGGAGGTTTTTTCAATGGTTGATGAGCTTACAGATCAAAACTTTGAAGAAGAAACAAAAGATGGTGTCGTGTTAACAGACTTTTGGGCAACTTGGTGTGGTCCATGTAAAATGCAATCTCCAGTTGTTGATGAATTGGCCGAAGAGAGACAAGACGTTAAATTTACCAAAATGGATGTTGATCAAAATAAAGAAGTACCAAGTTCTTTAGGAGTTATGGCTATTCCGACTTTGCTAATCAAGAAAAACGGTGAAATCGTAGATCGCATTACTGGTTACACACCTAAAGCAAAATTGAGTCAAATTTTGGATCAATACACAAATTAAAAAATTCCTGCAACTGCAGGAATTTTTTTAATTGCTTTTTTCTTTTAATAGATCGCGAATTTCTTTAAGGTAATCTTCAGCGGATGGACCAGCTGGTTGTTGCTGGTCGTTATGTCTTATTACTTTATTGACAGCTTTAACTAGCAAAAAGACGATGAATGCAATAATCAAAAAGTTAATCACAGTATTGATAAATTCACCGTATTTAAATGTCGCACCCCCGGCCTTGAATACCAGATTGGAAAGATCAATTCGTCCGATAAATAAACCCAAAAGGGGATTAATTAAATTGTTTACCAATGAATTAACAATGTTGGTAAAAGCTCCGCCTATAATTACACCAACAGCCAGATCAATGACGTTGCCCCGTTGAATAAATTCTTTAAACTCTCTAAGCATTTTGCTTCCTCCATTCTTACTTTAATAATATTGCAAAAATGGTAAAAAACTAAATTATTTGTTTCAAAATACTTAATCAAATTTAGCGATTAGTTTTACTATTTTTTTGTGTTCATCAATCTTAATTTCGCATTCAGTTGTGCGACCGGTTTCTCTTTCAACTGCTTCTGCAATTATTCCGGCTTCAAGGGAAAATTCCCGGTTACCGCTGCTAATCCGATCGGCTACATTTTGTCCCGTTAATTTGAAGATTTCTTCACTATGATGGGTTTTCGCTTTTTCAATATTGCCAAATTCAGTAGTTACAAAAAAGCTGGCTACATCTTCAAAGGACGCTAAGTCATATTTACGGGCTATTCTCTTGCCACCCCAATATAGAATTACATCATTGTCTTCGCCTAAGATTGTTGGCAGTAAAAAGTCACGATAAAGCTGATTTACAAAATAAACATGTTCATGTTGCTGGTTATTGTTTTGCATAAAGAAATTCATCCCTTTTATTTTCTTTTATTTTACCGTAAAATTGACTGAAGTATAAAATATTTAGGGAGTCTTTAAAAATGGATAATCGACCAATTGGCTTATTAGATTCAGGTGTTGGCGGTTTAACGGTAGTCAAAAAAATAATCGCTAAAATGCCTCATGAATCGACTGTTTTCATTGGTGACAATGCTCATGTTCCCTATGGTGATAAGTCTAAGGCGGAAATTATTGCGCTAACAAAGCAAAGTGTTAACTTTTTATTAAGTAAAAACGTTAAACTAATTATCTTTGCCTGTAATACTGCCACGGCAGTAGCTATGAATGCTATTCAAAAAGAGATTGAGCCGCAAATTATCGGCGTAATTCAATCAGGTGCTCTAGCGGCAGCACAAGCTACTAAAAACAAAAAGGTGGCCGTTGTGGCGACTAAAATGACTGTTAGTTTAAATGCATACCAAAAAGAAATTCAAAAGCGTGATCCCAAAATAGTTGTGAATGAAATAGCTGCTCCACAAATTGTACCCCTAATTGAAGCTGATGCGGGTCACCAGGCTTATGTATCTGCACTGCAAGGGCTTTTGGTACCAATCAACAAGCTTGACATAGATACTCTTGTTTTAGGATGTACACACTATCCTATTATCCGTAGTGAATTTGCACAATGTTTAAAACCCAATGTTCAAATTATTGATCCAGCCGATCAGGTAGCGCAATATACGTATAATGTAATGAAACGTGATGGCCTTTTTTGCACTAATTCTCATGAAGGTGCGCATGAGTATTACACAACGGGGGACGTCAGAATGTTTAACGAATTGGGTAAAATAGTATTAGATAAGCAACATGTTAATGCAAAACACCTTTAAGAAGAAAGGATAAAAATGGAAGTTTTATTTGCAACAACTAATCAGGGCAAGGTAAAAGAATTGAGAGCAGCTTTTAAAAAAGCTGCGCTTAACCTCAGAGTTAAAACTAATGCCGATTTAGATAGGCCGCCAATTGTTGATGAGTATGGTACAACGTTTGAGCAAAATGCTAAATTAAAGGCCCACGAATTAGCTGACTACAGCCAGATGCTGACAATAGCCGATGATTCCGGCTTAATGGTTGATGCACTTGATGGCGCTCCTGGAGTCCATTCTGCGCGTTTTGCCGGTCCTGAGCATAATGATCAAAAGAATAATGCTAAATTACTAGCCGAGCTTGGAGGCGTGCCGTTAGCAAAAAGAACAGCTAGATTTAATACTACAATTGTGGTATCAATGCCAGGTCATTTTGAGAAAGATTTGGTTGTCTCAGGTCAATGTGAAGGCTTAATTTTACCAGCACCTGAAGGTGAAGACGGCTTTGGCTATGACCCGCTTTTTTATGTACCGGAAAAGCAGAAAACCTTTGCAGAAATGACAACTGCAGAAAAAAATAGTCTTTCTCACCGGGGAAAAGCAATTGCTGAATTACTGAAGTGTTTACCAAATTGGCTCGCTCAATTTGAATAAATATCTAAAAAACTGATAAATATTATTTTTAATACTTTTACTGGAAAAGTATTAAAAACATTTATCAGTTTTTATTTTACTCTGCTAAAAGAACTTGATTGTTTTGCATTACCTTTAAATACTGCGTTAAATATTTATCTTGTACTTCTTTTTCATGACCGGGTTTAACTTGAAAATGAACCACATAATTAACAGTTTGCGCTGTTTGCTCAGCGATGCCAATAATTTTAGGTTCTTGCACTAAAAAGTTAAGGTCAGTACTCAATTTATTATTTACCTGTTCAACAAGACTATGAACTTTTGCAAAATCGTTGTTAGCTTTTAGTTGAATTTCAATGTCTAGGCCAATGCCACCGTGGGCTAAATTTTGTACGATTGAAATATTACGATTAGGGATGTAGATTAGAGAACCATCAGACCCTTTAAGCCTTGTAGTCCTTAAACCCAACTGAACCACAACCCCAGTCTGATTGTTGATTGAGACAATATCTCCTACATCAAACTGATCTTCACTTAAGATAAAAAAGCCATTAACTAAATCGCTGACAAAGCCTTGAGCTCCCATCCCTAAAGCCAGAGAAAAGATACCAGCACTCGCAAGTAGCGTACCAATTGGAATACCTAGGATAGATAAAACAGCAAACAAGTAGAAGAAAATCACAGTGTATTCAAAGATACTATTAATTAATGCAGTAACTGTTTGAGTTCTCTTATTTTGTTTTCTTTTACTATGCTCTAAATAATGTTTAATTATTTTTTTGCCAACATGGTCGATCAGATAAAAAACCAAAGCTGAAACTAGGAGCTGCCAAATAATTGTCAGAACTTGTTCTCCCAGCCTGTCCCAGTTAAACTTGAGCACGTTTTTATTGATTTGAAATATTTTATCCATAATGATTACCTTTCGTATATGCATATTAACTATAACAAAATATTACATATAGATTGAGATTGAAGCATTTTAATGCTAGACTTTTTTTAGGTATAGAATTGGAGGTAAAAGATGAAATTTTCTTATGGTGCATTAGCAGGTTTAATAGCCGCCATTGCATTATTAATTTTAGTACTTTTCACAATTCCAGTGCTTATACGTGCCGCAAAAGCGACTAAAGAAGCAGAAAAAACGATCCAGAGTGCTAACGAGTCAATTCAACAGGTTACTGGAGATGTAAATGATTTACTTCATCAGACCAGTGATTTGCTTGATAAAACTAATGTCTTGCTAGCAGATGTTAATGTTAAAATGAAAACTATTGATCCTGTTGTGCAAGCAGCAGCTGATTTAGGCGAAAGCGTTTCAGATGTCAATACATCTACCAGAAATATGGCAAAGCGTTTCAATAATTTTCATTGGAAACGTAACGGGTTGATGTCATCTGCTTTAGCATCAGTGTTTGCACGGCATAAGCGGCGTAAAGGTGAAGATTAGTAAAAGGAGTTACTTTTATGAAAAATTTTGCAAATTTTGTTTTAGGTACTATTGTCGGAAGTGCTGTAGGGTTCCTAGCTGGTTCCTTATTAGTCAGTGATGAACAAATTGACGAACTGAAGAAAAAAGTTAAGAACAATGAAACTGTTCAAGACTTAAAGAAAAAGTATGATAACGGCACAGAAATTGTAAAGAATCAACTGGCCTCATTCCCAAAGAATGTAGAAGATGATTCTGAACTGAAAGATTTTGACGATATCGTTATTGATAGTTCAAAAGATACTGATGCACAGCAAAAAGATCATGCTGAAGATGTAGCTGATGATTTGCACCATGCAGAGGCTCCAGATGATTTTAATCACCCGGAACCTTCAGACCCAAGGCCTGAAGGTCCTGCAGATGCACCTGCTGATCCATATTCTAGACCATAAACGCAATTTTAGTAAAATGGCACTGACAGATTTTTATTTTCTGTCAGTGCCATTTTTTTGCAATAAATAAAGTAAAGTTTATTTAAAGAGGTAAAACTTTTAGTTCTTTGCTAGTGTGAGTAAATGGCTCATAGCCATCTTTAGTAACAACACCACAGTCTTCAATTCTGACCCCTGCTACATTAGGAATATAGATACCAGGTTCAATTGAAAAACACATACCTTCTTCAATGATCAAATCGTTGCCTTGAACAATTGAGGGGTATTCATGTACTTCTTTACCAATGCCGTGACCCAAGCGGTGGATAAAGTATTCACCATAGCCCGCTTTAGTAATAATATCACGTGCAACACTATCTAGCTCAGAGGCTGTCATTCCCGGTCTCACCGCGTCAATTGCAGCTTGTTGAGCTTCACGATCAATTTCGTAAATTTCTTTTTCTTTGGCTGTTGGTTCGCCATAAGCAACTGTTCTGCTGGAATCTGAAGCATAACCGTTGTGCATAGTACCAAGGTCAAATAAAACCAATTCATTTGGTTTGACTTTATTCATGGTAGGACCTAAATGAGGATTAGCAGCGTTGGCACCGGCTTGTACAATGGTTTCAAAACTTTCATGCATTACGCCTTTTTGTACCTTTAGCTGATATTCAATTTGGCCGGCAATATACCTTTCAGTAACGCCTTCCTTAATAGCGTCAAAACCAATTTGAAAAGCAAAATCTGCCTCACGGCCAGCGGCTTGCAATTGCTTAATTTCCTCCGGTGTTTTATATAAGCGAATTTTCGCGACAAAATTAGAAACATCACCGTCAAAATTAGCATCTGGAAATTGTTCATGGATGAGTTGATAGTGGGAAACAGAGAGGTTATTTTTTTCTAAAGCCCATTTTTGGTAATCTTTGGTTCTGCTTTTTACTTTGTCAGCAATGATTGCCCACGGATCTTCGGAGTCAAGATAACCGTATACATCACCGTCCCAAGCTGAATTTTTAGCTTCTTCAACATTTAAAGCTGGAACAAAGACGAACGGATCTTGATCTTTAAATGCTAAAAGGGCAAAGATTCGTTCATGTGGCTCCATATCATATCCTGTAAAATAAGCAATTGTCGTTGGATTAGAAATGTAGGCAACATCGTTATTGGTACTTTGCAGCCATTCTTGTAATTTAGTTAAGTTCATAGCTTCTTCCTTCCATCTTGATTTTATGATTAAAATCAGTATATCATGTTCTAGACTTGAAAAAATGAAAGAATAGTTGTAAACGTTTGCAATTTATGAAAAAGAATGATAAATTTTATACTAGTAATTTTAAGATGGGGGAACCAAAATGCGAAAACAGGATATTACAATTTATGATGTTGCTCGTGAGGCTAAAGTTTCAATGGCTACAGTCTCACGAGTTGTTAACGGCAATACAAATGTGCGTAAAGACACTCGCGAACGGGTAATGAAAGTAATCAACCGGTTGCATTACCAGCCAAACGCGGTAGCACAAGGCCTGGCATCTAAAAGAACCACCACGGTTGGTTTAATCGTGCCGGATTTAACTAATCTTTATTTTGCGGAATTGTCAAAAGGAATTGATGATATTGCGCTTTTATATAAGTACAACATTATTATCACCAGTATTGAAAACCGCTTAATGAGAGAAGATCAGGCAATTCAGGGATTGCTTAATAAGCAGGTCGATGGTGTGATTTACATGTCAGATAATTTGCCAGAAGAAGCTATTGAAGCCTTTAAACGGACAGATACGCCAGTGGTTTTAGCTGGTACTAAAGATAGTCACAGTGAATTTCCGTCAGTTGCTATTGATTATCAAAAAGCCGATACAGAAGCTTTAAACCTTCTGTATAATGATGGCAGGAGAAATTTGGCCTTAGTCTTAGGCAATCCAGACACTGTGGTTAGTGCTGAAAACAGAATTCCGGCTTACAAAAAATTTATGGCTGATCATGGTTTAGGTGAAGGTCATATCTATACTAATATCAAAGACCATTCTGATGGTTATAATTTATTATCTCAACTGGAGCAGGACGGCATTGATGGTGTGATTGTCAGTCGTGATGTCACTGCAGTAGGTATTTTAAATTCCGCTATTGATGCTGGTAAAAAAGTACCGGAAGATTTAGAAATAATTACAGCAAATGCAACTCAAATTGCTTCCGTTGTGCGTCCAGCGCTAACAGCCATTCGTCAGCCACTTTATGATATTGGTGCAGTTGCAATGAGAATGCTGACTAAATTGATGAATAACGAAGAAGTGCCAGAAAAGCAAATTGAGCTCTCTTATGAGATACTGAAAAAGCAAAGTACTACAAATGAATAATATTATTCACACAAAAAGTGTTGCATTTAATTATGCAGCACTTTTTTAGTAGTTATTTTTTTAATTTGCTTTATCTTCTGCCATGTGTTTAACGTCTTTGCTGGTTGCAACTGCAAATAAGGAGTTAAAGCAATATTTGAATAGCGGCTCATTCGAGGCAGGTGACGATAATTTTGCCAATTTGCGTCGTCAAAGAAACCATAGAAAAGAATATCACGTGCTTTGATCCAACCCTGTGATGTAAATAACCATAAACTTTTAGGACTACCATTAAAATTCTGAATTTTAAAGAGAGTGTTTGCTGGGAGTAGCTTAGTGGTTTTAGCTTGATTATCCGGGTAACGATAAATGCGAACGTCTTTTTGCGGTTTAGCAATAATTTGCTTATTTTGGTAAGGTGCAATATCTTCTGGCCTCAGATCCATGTTAACAAACTCAGATGAAATAAATGTTTGGTTAGCAATCTGATAATAAAGCTGATTATGTGCTCTGACTCCGTACATGACTTCAAATTTTTGTCCCGGATAAACATATTTATTTTGCATTTTCCGTACATAAGGGTTCATCATTGTCTTGGCTTTCTTTTTGCCAAAATAGCTGCCTTTGCGGTGGATACTATACTTCTTGGTGCCTTCCTTAGCCAGCTTGTACTTAAATCCGGTGCTGGGAAAATTGGTTACCACGCCATCGACATTTTTATTAATCAACCATTGCCATAGATCGGGCGATTCGTCCATTTCTGTCCACACATAAACCTGTTTATTTAACTGGTGTAACCAATGTATAAGCCAAGAGTGATTTAAAATTAGGTCAGAGGAAACATTAACAGCATTTACTTGCGGTAAATTACTAAAATTTATTCGTTTAAGACTGCCGACAATTAGAATTAAGTAGGCATCGGGCATAATTTTGCGAAAATGAAACAAACTGGCAGCAGAAAATGAATGGATCATTACTCTTTTTTCCATATGATATTTCTTCACAGTGGCGGCAATCTGATCTTCTAATTCATAAGAGGGATCAAGTCCATGATCAATTTTAGTTTCAAGAATAAATTTGGTATTAGGTTTTTTTTGATAATAATCAAATAGCTCTGGTAAGCTCAGCACATGTTCACCATTGTCATAGGTCAATTGGCTAAGTGCCTGCCAATAATTTTGTGATACAATTGCATGTGTATGGGTCACTCGAAATAGGTCATCATCATGCGATACAACTAGTTCACCATCTGCAGAAAGGCGCAGGTCAAGTTCAACGTAGTCCGCACCTGAGTTAAAGGCAGAGTTGTCACTTTGAATAGTTTCTTCAGGATATTTGCTGGGGTCACCGCGGTGGCCGACCACAGTGAAACCACTAGTTGTAATAAATATGATGCTAAAAATGAGAGCCTTAAACAGTTGGCTTTGATATTTCATGTGTATACCTCTGTTGTTAATTACAATAGCATGGTTGCACATTTTTTGCTATATGTCACAGATTTAATTTATACGGGGAATATTGATGAATGAGCAACAATATGAAGAATTAGATTTAATTGAAGAAATTGTACGCAATGACGGCAGCAAGTATTTTGAAATTTCTAATATTGATCAGAATGGGATAGCGGAACTTGCAGCTGACAGAGGAAAAATTAAAAGTGTTCGTATTTTACAATTAAATATTCCACGTACTAAAGCCCTTGTTACTTATGAAGAATATATCAATAAGAACTATAAGCTTGAGACTTTGACAAACGAAGATGATTGGAAAAATCCGGATTGGGTAGAATGGAAAAAGCCTAAGGGAAAAGTTCTAGATGCTTATAACATGGTTTTGAAGTCGAATCAAATTGGATAGAGAGCAGGATAATGGAAAAAATTCGCATTTTACATACTAATGACTTACACTCACATTTCGAACATTTTCCCAAAATTGGCCGGTACTTGCGGGAAGCTCAAAAAGATCAGACTGTTGATCAAGTGTTTACTTTTGATGCCGGAGACTTCATGGACCGCTCGCATCCTTTGACTGATGCAACTTATGGGCAGGCTAATATTCAGTTAATGAATTCTTTTCATTACGATGCAATTACTATTGGTAACAATGAAGGTATTTCTAATTCCCACGCTGTAGTAGAAAAACTATTTGATCATGCTGATTTTCCCGTTATTTTAGCCAATTTGCGTGAAGAAGATGAATCTATGCCTCACTGGGCAGTTCAGTATAAAATCTTAACTACAAAAAAGGGAACACGTATCGGTCTTATCGGTCTAACTGCCGCATATCCGCTTTCTTACGAACCCAATCATTGGCATGTCAAAATGCTGAAAGAAACAATGGATAAGGTTTTACCACAGATGAAAGGTCAATATGACGTGTTAATTTTAATAACTCATATTGGCTTAAATATGGATACCTTTTTAGCCAAGAATTACCCGGAAATTGATTTAATTGTTGGAGGACATAGCCATGACTTGCTTCCCCATGGTAAAGAAGTTAAGGGTGTTTGGATTACTCAAACCGGTAAATGGGGCAACTATGTAGGCAGTACGTATATGGAAATTGATGACAATCACCACGTGCGCAAGATTACACCACATGTTGAGCCAACTAGTTTGATGAAGTCTCACATAGCTGATGAAGATACTATTTTAGGATACAGGCAAAAAGGTAAAGAAATTTTGAGTCGAGAACTTATTGCTGATTTGCCTGAAAAATATGATGGTGATCGTGAAGCTGCTATCCAAGTTTCAATGAATGCAATTGCTCATTTTGCAGGAACAGATTTGGCTATGCTCAGCTCGGGGCTTTTCTTAACCCCTTTTAAAAAAGGCGTTATTACTAAATATGATTTGCAAAAGTCTTTACCGCATTCAATGCATGTAGTGCGTTCCACTTTAAGAGGGAGTGATTTATGGCGACTGGTTATGGAAATTGAAAAAAACCGGCATTTTTTAGATCAATTCCCTTTGCAAGGAATGAGTTTTCGGGGGAAAATTTTTGGTCAAATGTATTATAAGGGCATAAAATTTGACCCTATGAGTAGAATAGTCTTTGTCAACGGTAAAGAAATTGATCCATATCAGGAATATCAAATTGCTGTTTTGGATCATTATGTTTTGGTGCCGTTTTTTCCAACTTTGGCGATCGTTGGCGACAATGATTTTTTGTTTCCACAGTTCTTGCGTGAAGTAATTGGAGACTATTTGGCAAAAAAATACCCTTTAACTGGAAGTGAAATTAAGAGTGGAAAAAACAAACAGTAAGCAACCACAAGAAAATAAATTTAACCAAGAGCAGCCTTTGCGCCATCCCCTGGCAGCAGTGGCTTTGGATAATGATCAGTTAAAAATTAACAAGCAATTGTACCAGGTAATAGTTAATAAGGATAATGCTCTGGATCTTGAACTTTTGCGGCAAAAATATGACCCCTATCTTGATCAATATGATTTTATTGTGGGAGATTTGTCTAGTGATCATCTGCGTTTGAAAGGTTTCTACCAAGATAATGCTCAGGCTGCAATAGATCGTAAGAAACAAACTATTGCGGATTATTTACTAGAATACTGCAATCCTGGCAGTCCGTATTTTATCTTACAATTGCTAAGTCCAGTACATCATTATCGTAATAATAAAAGAAAAAGACGATTAAATTCGTTTAAATATCGGGGACAAAATATACACAGAAAGAAGCTTTACAAGTCGTTTAAGAGCTACCATGTTCGCCAACCCAAAATAAAGAAACCCGAAACCATAGCAATAAAAAAAGAGCGTGCAAATAACCATTCTTTTGTAATCAAAAAAAGGAAGGGCAGCAAATAAGTGAAGGATTACCGTTTATTTTTAATTGATCTTGATGGCACTATTTATCGGGGCAAGGAAACTATTGCTGCAGGTGTTCGCTTTGTTAAGCGCCTAGAACAAGCACATAAAAGCTATATTTTTTTGACTAATAATACTACTCGTACACCACAAATGGTGGTGGATAAGCTTAAAACGCATGGCATTAAAACCGATATTGCGCACGTTTATACTCCCTGTATGGCAACTGTAAGTTATATTTTAAAGCGTGAGAAAAAGCGGAAAAGTAAAATCGGTGTTTATATAATAGGTCAAATTGGTTTATGGCGTGAATTTTTGCAAAATTCTGCTTTTGAAGTCACTAATTTTAATCCTGAATACGTGATTGTGGGGATGGATACGGACTTGACTTATCATAAGATTCAAGTGGCCGCTACTGCAATTAGGAACGGTGCTACTTTTATTGGGACTAATGCTGATTTAAATTTGCCTAGTGAAAATGGTTTATTGCCCGGTAATGGTTCTCAGTGTGCAATGATTGCGGCTTCTAGTGGCCATAAACCTTTTTTTATCGGCAAGCCTTCTCCCGTGATTATTGATATGTTGTTAGATAAACTAAAGTTTTCTAAAAAAGATGCGCTTTTAGTAGGTGATAACTACGATACTGATATCAAGGCGGGTTTTAACAGTCGTGTTGACCAATTATTGGTGACGACAGGTATTACAAAATTGACAGACATTGAAGGAAAAAGGCAGCCAACAATTTTAGTTGACAGCTTGGATCAGGTTAAATTATGAGCAAAAGAAATAATATATTAACTATTATTTATCATTTTATTTTTGCTATTTCTACAAGTGTGGTGACAGCCCTCGTTGCAAGCTGGCCACTGTTATTTGTATTTGTATTAGTGCAAAAAACAAATAAAACAGTCAATTTATCAATTGAACAAGTGATGAATAGTTATAATCAGTTGTTGTGGTACCTCATTTGGCCATTTAAGCGCAAGCTGCACATGAGTGATTTTCATACATCTGCAATGGCTGCCAGGCACTTTGCTGATGTCAAAAAATTATTTGTTTTGGCGATCGTTGCCTTCTTGTGCTGTTTGGTCATATATTTTTGGTGTAAAAGACAAAACAAAAAATTTTTGCGCTTAGATAAGGTTTGGGCGTTATTATTTTTGCTATTACCGATTGCTGTTTTACCATTTGCCTTGGCAAATTTTGATAATTTTTTTATTACTTTTCATCATTTGTTTTTTGCCGGCAGCAATACCTGGCTATTTGATCCCGCTACAGACCCGATTATTAATGTGCTCACTGAAGGCTTTTTTGCTTCCTGTTTTGCAATTGCCGGTATTGTCTATGAATTGTATTTTGCTGATAAATTATTACAAAAATAAAAAGGAGTCCTTAATGGGACTCCTTCTTGTTTTTAATCCGTTTTTTTAACGATACTATAAATATCGGCAAAACCGAGATTATAATTATTGCAAGTATTAACATTGAGAAATGATCTTTGACAAAAGGAATGTTGCCAAAGAAGGCACCGAGTATTGTGAACAAACCACTCCAAAATATTCCGCCAACTACGTTATATAAGGCAAACTTACCATAATGCATTTTACTTCCACCCGAAATGAAAGGGACAAAAGTTCTGATAAAAGGGATAAATCTGCCAATAACAATAGTAATCGGTCCGTGCCGCTCAAAAAAGTTTTCAGCTGCCGTGCGATTTTTTTGATTGATTAATCTATTAAACCAAGTATGCTTAGAGCCTTGTCTAACCGACCAAGCACCTATTTCATAATTACAAGCATCGCCTAGTATTGCTGCCAGCAGCACTGCAAAATAGATCCACCAGATATTTAAATTGTATGCAGGATTAACTGCTAAAGAACTAGCAGCAAAAATTAATGAATCACCTGGTAAAAAGGGAAATATAACTAATCCAGTTTCGATAAAAATAATGGCAAAGATAATCAAATATGTCCAATTGCCAAACTGATTGACTATTTCAATCAGATGGTGATCGATATGCAAGATAAAATTGATTATTGTCATAAACATCTCCTAAATGCTGGTTGAATGTATTGTTAAAGTCTTTTCAGGAAAAAGCTTACGCATAACTGTAGTAATTGCAATTTGTGCTTCTCCAAAGCCCAGTCCAATAAGTGGGACTCGGCCAGAATAAGTAGTGACATCGCCTATTGCGTAGATACCTGGGACATTGGTTTCCATAGAGCGAGAAACTTCTATTTGGTTATTAACTAAATTAACACCCCATTCTTTTACAAACTGGTTATTAGCTCGAAAACCGTAGCCAACGACTATTTGGTCAAATTGTTCATGAATGACATCGTTGTTTCCGATTTTTTTCAAGCTAATATCAAGTTGATTATCTCTAATTTCAATTGATTTAGGAAGATAAGGGGTCTTTATTTCAACATTTTTTAAACTTTTTAGTTTGGTGACACTTGATTCGAGACCACGAAATTCATTTCTTCTATGAACTAGTTTGATCTTTGCAGCCGGTTGATTTGCTAATTCAATTGCCCAGTCAAGAGCCGAATCACCACCACCGAAGACGCCTATTTTCTGATGAGCAAAATCCTGGGGGTCTTTAACATAATAGTGAATCCTTTTTTCAATTTCCTCATTCGTTTTTAGTGGAAATTTTTTAGGACTGAAAAACCCAGTCCCAGTAGCAATGACGACGCTTCGAACAGAATAATCGTCATCGATAACAAACTCGGTGTTACTTTGTTTAATGGCTCTAACTGGATGATTTAAAACGAATGTTGTATGTTGTCCGGCATCATTTTGTAATTTTGTAATTAGTTCATGGGCCAATATAGAACTGTAAGCTGGTATATCCAAAATTTCTTTAAAGGGATAAAGTAATTTTGGTTGCCCTCCAACCTCAGCTAGTGAATCAAAAATTATTGTATTTAGACCATGAAGATGAGCAAAATTGGCACAGAATAATCCTACAGGACCTGCTCCTATAATTGCTAAATCAAATTTTTTTATTTTGAAAACTCCCCTCTAAACGTTGATATGACAACTTTATCATGAATAAAGAAGATAGTCACTCGAATAATTTGCAAAAAAGACTTGCAAAAAGAGAAAATAATTGCTAGTATTAATAACTGTCGTCGGGCAATGAGCCGCAAGGCGGGAGCACGAAGACAGGGTTAAAAAAATCAAGCAAAAGCAGTTGACAAAAGTCAGATGTTTTAGTAAGATAATAAACGCTGTCCGGTAAGACGGCAAAAATAAGTCAGAAAAAAGTGCTTGACAAAAGCAGATGAATCTGGCAAAATAAAAAAGCTGCTTTAGAGCAGCAGGTAGTACCTTGAAAACTGAACAATGTTTTCGCAAAAATGTGCGGGTTATCAAGAACCCAAAACAAAAGAGCGAAGTCAATTTCGCAAG
>NZ_BTTV01000009.1:0-42987 GCF_036246345.1 Lactobacillus rizhaonensis
CCACAATTGGTTGCCAACCAGCAGTACCGCCAGGGTTAACCGAGGCATTTTTAGTGTAAACATAGGTGACTTCCGTTTCCGTGCCAGAGAATTTGCCAGTTGGCTTAGTCTTCAAAGTATAACCCGGAATGGCATTAACAGCACTGTCTGGATAAGGGTCGCCAATAGCACCTGTTAGTTGTTCATCGGTTACACCGGCAATTGGCTTACCATCTTGGTCAACATAATGAGCTACGACCGTGACTAATTTAGCGTAAACATAGGTGACTTCCGTTTCCGTGCTGGAGAATTTGCCTGTCGGTTTAGTCTTCAAAGTATAACCCGGGATATCTTTAACAGCACTGTCCGGATAGGGGTCACCAATCTTGCCACTTAGAGTTTCATCATCGGCAATCGGCTTGCCATCCTGGTCAACATAGTGCGCCAGCACCTTAACCTGGTTAGTGTAAACATAAGTGACTTCCGTTTCGGTACCAGAGAACTTGCCAGCCGGTTTTGTTTGGATTACATAGCCGGCAATTTCCTTTGCAGGATAATCATCGCCTATCTTGCCGCTTATTGTTTCATCACCAGCAATTGGCTTGCCGTCTTGGTCAACGTAGTGCGCCAGCACCTTAACCTGATTAGTGTAAACATAGGTGACTTCGGTTACTGTCGCTGAAAACTTGCCACTTGGCTTTGTTTGGATTACATAACCTTCAAGCGTTTTATCCGGATAATCATCACCAATCTTGCCAGTTAAAGTGTCATCAGCGGCAATTGGTTTGCCGTCCTGATCAAAGTAATGGGCCAGCACCTTGATCTGATTGGTGTAAACATAAGTGACTTCCGTTTCAGTACCAGAGAATTTGCCACTTGGCTTTGTTTGAATTACGTAGCCGGCAATTTCTTTTACGGGATAGTCATCACCAATCTTGCCAGTTAAAGTGTCATCACCAGCAATTGGCTTGCCGTTCTGGTCAACGTAATGCGCCAGCACCTTGACTTGGTTGGTGTAAACATAGGTTACTTCGGTTTCCGTGCCAGAGAACTTGCCAGCCGGTTTTGTTTGAATCACGTAGCCGGCAATTTCTTTTGCGGGATAGTCATCACCAATCTTGCCGCTTATTGTTTCATCACCAGCAATCGGCTTGCCGTCCTGATCGACGTAATGCGCCAGCACCTTGATTTGATTGGTGTAAACATAAGTTACCTCTGTTTCGGTACCAGAAAATTTACCAGTCGGTTTTGTTTGAATTACGTAGCCGGCAATCGTTTTATCTGGATAGTCATTACCTATCTTGCCAGTTAAAGTTTCATCTTCGGCAACTGGCTTGCCATCTTGGTCAACGTAATGGGCCAACACCTTGACTTGGTTGGTGTAAACATAAGTAATTTCGGTTTCCGTGCCGGAGAATTTGCCACTTGGTTTTGTTTGGATTATATAACCTTCAATCGTTTTATCTGGATAATCATCGCCTATCTTGCCGCTTATTGTTTCATCACCAGCAATTGGCTTGCCGTCCTGGTCAACATAGTGGGCCAGCACTTTGACCTGGTTAGTGTAAACATAGGTGACTTCAGTTTCGGTACTAGAGAATTTACCAGCTGGTTTTGTTTTCAAAGTATAACCTTTGATATCTTTAACAGCACTGTCCGGATAAGGATCACCTATCTTGCCAGTTAAAGTGTCGTCATCGGCAATTGAGTTACCGTCCTGGTCAACGTAGTGGGCCAACACCTTGACTTGGTTGGTGTAAACATAAGTAATTTCGGTTTCCATGCCGGAGAATTTGCCACTTGGTTTTGTTTGGATTATATAACCTTCAATCGTTTTATCTGGATAATCATCGCCTATCTTGCCGCTTATTGTTTCATCACCAGCAATTGGCTTGCCGTCCTGGTCAACATAGTGGGCCAGCACTTTGACCTGGTTAGTGTAAACATAGGTGACTTCAGTTTCGGTACTAGAGAATTTACCAGCTGGTTTTGTTTTCAAAGTATAACCTTTGATATCTTTAACAGCACTGTCCGGATAAGGATCACCTATCTTGCCAGTTAAAGTGTCGTCATCGGCAATTGAGTTACCGTCCTGGTCAACGTAGTGGGCCAGCACCTTAACCTGGTTAGTGTAAACATAAGTTACCTCCGTTTCCGTGCCGGAGAATTTGCCACTTGGCTTTGTTTGAATCACGTAGCCGGCAATTTCCTTTGCGGGATAGTCATCACCAATCTTGCCATTCAAAGTTTCATCTTCGGCAACCGGCTTGCCATCCTGGTCAACGTAATGCGCCAGCACCTTAACCTGGTTAGTGTAAACATAGGTAACTTCCGTTTCAGTACCAGAAAACTTGCCAGCTGGCTTTGTTTGAATTACATAACCGGCAATTTCCTTTGCGGGATAGTCATCGCCTATCTTGCCGCTTATTGTTTCATCACCAGCAATTGGTTTACCATCTTGGTCAACATAGTGCGCCAGCACTTTAACCTGGTTAGTGTAAACATAAGTTACCTCTGTTTCCGTGCCAGAAAACTTGCCGCTTGGCTTTGTTTGAATCACGTAGCCGGCAATTTCCTTTGCGGGATAGTCATCACCAATCTTGCCATTCAAAGTTTCATCTTCGGCAACCGGCTTGCCATCCTGGTCAACGTAATGCGCCAGCACCTTAACCTGATTGGTGTAAACATAGGTAACTTCGGTTTCGGTACCAGAGAATTTACCGCTCGGTTTGGACTTCAAAATATAACCTTTAATATCTTTAACAACATTATCTGGATAAGGCTGACCGATGATGCCGCTTATCGTCTGGTCAGGCGCACCCGCAATTGGCTTGCCGTCTTGATCAACGTAATGGACCAGCACCTTGACCTGGTTAGTGTAAACATAGGTGACTTCCTGGGCCTTATCTGTATAAGTTCCTTTAGCATTTGCAGGAGTGGCTTTTACCACATAACCAGCAATATCTTGGGGTTCGCTGCTATAGGAGTCACCGATTCTTCCATTTAAAATTTTGTCTTCTGCCAGTTTTTTCCCAGCTTCATCGAGGTAGTGGACTGTAACTGCACCGCCTAACCTGACATACGTATCTTGGTCGCTGCTCCCGGAATAGTTACTCATTAATTGACTAGAAGTCCAGCTCTTATTTCCCTGGGGTTTATCTACTGTGCCATTGCCTACATTCAACCACGTGCCGGATGCATCAAGATCAGTTCCCTGTAAATAGTTCTTAGGACCCAGAACTAAAGTAGACAAATTAGGTAGACTTTTTAACATTCCACTTTTACTAGTCACCTGCGCCATCTCGAAACTACTGATACTTAGAGTTTTTAAGTTTGTACAATTCTGAAACATACCATTCATATTAGTAACTTTAGCAGTATCAAAATTGCTTAAGTCTAAACTGGATAATTTGGAACAATAAGTAAACATATAATATATAGTAGTAACTTTAGCAGTATTAAAATTGCGCAAGTCTAGACTGGTTAAACTATAACATTTATAAAACATCCATGACATATCAGTAACATTAGAGGTATTAAAACTGCTTAAATCTAAAGAACTTAAATTTTGACAGCCAAAAAACATATCTTCCATACTAGTCACTTCAGAAGTATCAACTTGATTTAAGCCCTCAATTTCAGTTAAGTTTTCAAAAAAAGCGAACATATAACTAGCGGTACCAACAAGCTTCAATGGCCCTGTAATCTTGATTTTTTTAATATATTTATAATTATATAAAAGTTGATAAAGGTGTCGAGGATCTTTAATTGTACCGCCTGGTATAGTTACTATACCAGTAGCAGTATCAACAGTTACATTAAGTCCGTTCCAGGAAACTGTCAAAACAGAACGCGGGGCAATTCCTTTAGCTTCTTCGCCCGCAGCTGGCGGTTCATTAGCGTCTTGAGCCTCACTGCTAGGAGATGTTGAGGGCTGCGCTACATTGCTAGCTGCAGCTTCAGAAGTAGTACTTGCTTGATTATTATTAGCAGCAGCACTATCAGTTGAAGCTGCTGTCTGATTATTATTGCTAGCTGGTAAGGAGCTGCTTTGAGCCACTTGCTTTTTAGCAGAGGCATCAACTAAAGTATCAGCTTTAGCCATGTCAGGAGACATAATAATTAAGCCTAAAGTAGCAGCCGCTACACTAGTAAGTATTAATTTGCCCCGATGGCGGCAGTTGGATTTAGAGTTCATTGTCAAACCATAATTAAACCTTTCACAAATTAAAGAAATAAAACATAAGGATAAAGTAATAATACCATTTTAAGAGTAAAAAAACCGTATATTGCTAGAAATATTTTAAAAGTAATAACAGTTACGAGCCAATTTTTATTATTCGAATAGGGTTCTCCTACACAGAACAAGAGACTGGTAAGGTCTTTAGTATCAGATTTTAATTCACCATATCCAAATAATTTTGTACTTAAATATAACTATTCGGAATTCATATCAGACTATGACTGGCTTATATGATCCTTGAATAATAAGATAGCAGCTACATTTCACGTTATTAGTGCTTGTGTTAAAAAGATTTACTTATGCAGAAATAATTTAGATATAATAAAAGCCCCGAAATTGAAACAATTTCGGGGCTTTTAATCACAAGGTAATTTATCAACTTTTTACTTTATGTTTAAGTTTTTAATATTTAAAAGTTAAAATTATTTTTCACGTTTCTTTTTGATTTTGTCATACAGATACATCGTATCAGAGATAGCGAAATAGACAAGTGTAATAAAAAATGCAACTGTAGCAATTTTAAGAGCCAAACTAAAATTAGTTAATGCTGTCCACATTAAAAAGACTACATATAGAGCCGCAATTGGTAAAACAACTCGATTAATTCGATGTTCTTGACGCATAGCATGGATAGCTTTATTTTGATCTGCATCTTTAAGGTTACGTTCTGCCATTTTGTTACCTCCTTTTATGGCCTACTTATTTAAATTTTATGCTATTTTAACATAATATTGGTAAAATAGATAATTTTATTAATATTTATTTAATATTTTTTATCTGTGTTATCAAGTAAAAATTCTAGAATGGCGACTCTTGAAACGTTGCAGCTCACACAAAAAGTCTAAGAAGATTAATTCTTAGACTTTTTCTTATTCATCAAATAATAACTCATACATTTTTGTATTCAACGGCTTTTCTAATAATAAATTCATCCCTACCGCTGCTTTTTTCTTCGGCCCTAGCAGTTCTTCTTTGACCGTGTCTTTTTGAATATCTACCTGTCCTAAATAGTAAAACTGCTTGCCAATAGCATCGCTCTTTTTAACAAAAAGCAACAGCTTCATTTGCGGCGTATTAAGCAATCTCTGCACCTCATCTGATTCTAAATGACGTGGCGATCGCGTATACCAGCGCAAACAGCGGCCGTCTTCTAGCGTATTATGGTATAAAGCATTGCGTTTTTTAGCAGAGTCTTTTTGATAAGTGACAAAAATAGGAGTTTCATGCTCGTCCACACGGTAACCATACATTGGTGCAGAAACATCTAAGGGCCAATTGAGCAATCGACAAGCATCTTTACGATCGTATTGCTCGTAAAGCGTGAATTGCTTTTGATTATCATATTTTTGATTCATTGCCAAACCTGTTTTAATCACATCAACAAACAATTTTTTAAAAGTATTATTTTGTTGAAGAGACTGTGTCAACTGAGGAGCTAATGAATAATCTAATAAATCAGCTTTAACTACAAGCGGCTGGCTGCCATATTGTTCTTTTTTGGTTGTCTTGCCCTGCTTAATGTCAAAAAAGCTTAATGAAAGAATGTCTTCTACTGATGTCAGCACTTTCTCATTAACATAAGCACCATAATCATGCAGTTTTTTCTCAAATTCTTCCTGACTAACCTGTTCTTTTTCTAAAAGTAGTTGCAAAAGTAACAGTTCATGTGGCCTTTTGCCATTCAATAATTCTTTAGTAACAAAAGATAAAACCGCACTCTCATAACCATTCAATTTTACAGGCTCACCCATCTTGGCTAGAAAATCGCCATAGTGCCCAAGACTATGATTATTCGCGAAGACCATTGGTGAAGTTGAACCGTACCGATAAAAATCAAATAGCAAGGGCGGACGACCTATCTTTTCAGCTAATTCTTGGTAAGACTGCCGTAATTCTTTAATGCTGTCTAATTTAATCTTATCTAGCGAAGCCAAAATTTTGGCAGAAGCAATTTGGCTAAAGTTAATCGTTGAAACATCAATAAAGCTCGGGAGCACACTTTCTTCACGTGCCTTATCCTGCGAACGACTGTCATCCTGATTCAAAGCGATCGGAATTAAATAGTTATTTTTATAGTTACCAATAAAGTCAATGACCGTAACATAATCTTTGCCCGGATATTTACGCAAACCGCGACCCAGTTGCTGGATAAAAACAATACTGGACTGCGTATTACGCAACATAATTATCTGATTTAAAGCCGGAATATCAATGCCCTCATTAAAGAGATCAACGGTAATGATGTAATCAATTTTACCTTGTTCCAGCTGCCTGACCACTTGTAGTCTTCTTTTTTCACTATCTTCATTAGTTAAGGCTACTGCCGGATGCTTGCGCTCTGAAAAAGCCTGTGCTAATTCGCGCGCTTCTTCTTGGCGGCTGCAAAAAACCAGACCTTTAGCTTGAGAGCCACAGTAGCCGTAATAATCCAGCTGCTTTAAGACATAGTCAACACGCTCTGGCGCCAGCAGTCTGCGTAAGTTGGCAGTCTCATCAATGCTTGCACCATCAACTTCATAGTCTGCAACTCCCACATAATGAAAAGGAGTCAGCATTTTTTCTTCCAACGCTTCTCGCAAGCGGATTTCATAAGCTAGATTATAATCAAACAATCTATAGACATCCTGATCGTCCATTCTTTCTGGCGTGGCAGTCATCCCCAACCAAAATTGCGGCTTAAACTTGGCAAAAATTCTCTGGTAACTTGGTGCAGCTGCTCTATGAGCCTCATCAATCAGAATATAGTCAAAGGCTGTTGCACCTAGGCTGGCAAGGATATCCGGCTGACTTAAAGTCTGCACGGTGGCAAAAACATATTTGCGTTCAAGTTGGTGCTTATGTCCGGTTAACAAGCCATAATCAGTTGGATTGCCGCCAATTACCTGGTAAAAACTTTTTAAAGCTTTTTTGGCAATTTGCTCACGATGAACTACATAAAGAAACTTATGCGGTTTAAAATCTTTAACCGCAAAAGCTCCTAAATACGTTTTACCTGTTCCAGTTGCTGAAACTACCAGGCCACGTCTTTGACCATCTGCAACTAGTCCTTTTAGTTCATGCAGAGCTTCTTCTTGCATCTTATTTGGTACAATTTTAGCTGCTTCATTAACATGAACCTGTGATTGCGGTTGTGGCTTTACCCAATTTTGTTCATATTCTCTTATCCAGCTTTCGGATAATGGCGTGCTCGTCTTTTTTAATTCATGCAGCTGTTTAGCAATTTGTGTTGTCAGTGTCGCATTATTCTTGGAACTAATTTTCAAAGCCCATTCATAATTACTTAAAAGTGCCGCACGGGTAAAATTAGCACTGCCAATAACCAAAGTTTGCCAATCATCATGGTCAAAGAGATAACCTTTAGCATGAAAACCTGCTTGCGGCGTAATTTTTACCGTTAAGTTGCTAATCTTCATTAATTCACGGAAAACTTTGGGATTGTTAAATCCTAAATAGTCGCCTGTAATTAGCGTACCCGTAACGTTTCTTTTAGCCAAATCGGCCATGACTACTTTAAAGGGGACAAGCATATCCTGAGTGACAAAAGCCACTGCCCAAGTAAAAGTGTTGCAGCTGAGCAACTCTTGCCGCAAAGTCAACCAAATGTTCTCCTGTTTATTATTTTGCAGGAGCTTTGGTCCTAATACTTCATGTCCAGGATAACTGGGATCATACAAACCGTTAAGAATAGCATCTTGCAGAGGCTCATTCATTCACATCACCTCAAAATTATTTTACACAAAAGAAAAAGAAACCCAACCTGATATGACCCCCAATTTGCCCTAATTTTAGGGATCACTTCAATCCTTTGGATCTCTTTTGATAGCTATTTATAAGTCTATTTCCAGTAAAATTGGGCAATGATCAGCGCGCTCTCCCGTATCCATCATTTCAGAACGCTTGACCTTGTCAGCAACTCTATTGCTTGTCAGCCAGTAATCAATTCTCCAGCCTGAGTTGTTGGCTTTAGCAGTTCTTACCCTTTGAGCCCACCAAGAATAGACTCCTTCAACGTTACCGTGAAGTTTTCTAAAAGTATCTGTAAAACCGGCTTTAAGCATTTTGGTAAAATCTGCCCGTTCTTCATCAGTAAAGCCGGCAGAATGATGATTAGTATCAGGATGCTTCAGGTCGATTTCATGGTGCGCACAATTATAATCACCACTAGCCAAGACCGGCTTTTCTTGATCTAATTGCTGCAAATATGCGATGTATTTTTCATCCCACACTTGCCGGTCATCTAGGCGCTTAAGTCCATTACCAGAATTTGGAGTATAAACTTGCGTCACAAAATATGTAGGAAACTCCAAAGTAATAATTCTGCCTTCGTGATCCATTGGCTCCGGCGCTCCAATAATAGGATAAGTTACTTTAGGATTAAGTTCTTTTTTATATAAAAACATCGTCCCGGCATAACCTTTACGAGCTGGTTCTTCTGAGGAACGCCAGACTATATCATATTCAGGGAATTCCTTAGTTAATATTTCCAAATGTTTTTTAGTAGGGCCCGTGGAGCGTAATTTTGTTTCTTGAATGGCAACAATATCTGCATTTTGGTCATGTATTTTTTCTAAAACCTTACGTGTCTCCACTGCACGTGAGGAAGTTCCGGTCAAAGCAGCATTTAATGAGTCGATATTCCACGAAATTAAGATCATATTCTTCTCCTTATTATTCATTTCTTTCATTATATAGTTTTTTCACGGGGACTCAAAATTTCAATAATTTTACCAGTACTATTTTGACATAAATTTTTATATGATTTGCTCAAAAATGCTGTTATTTTTTTCACGACCTCAGCAAAAAAATTGGTAATTTTTTTAATATTGCTTAATCCCTTGATACACAATATTGTAAGCGATTACTACTGCGACGCGGTTTTTGCAAAAATTGATTTTTCACAATTTTATATTTTTAAATCATTTTAAGCAAGTGTATAATAGCACAAGAGATAACAATAATAATCTTTGGAGGTTAGATTTTATGACTAAAATTTATGCTTATGCCATTCGTAAAGACGAGGAACCGTATGTTCATGAATGGAAGGAAGCTCACAAGGATGTTGATGTTGATTACACTGATCAACTTCTTACCCCTGAAACAGCTGAATTAGCTAAGGGTGCTGATGGTGTCGTAACTTACCAGCAACTTGATTATAAAGCTGATACAATTGAAGCTTTGGATAAATTAGGTATTCATAACTGGTCAATCCGTAACGTTGGTATTGACAACATCGACCTAAAGAAAGCTAAAGAATTAGGCTTTAAGATCACTAATGTTCCTGTTTATTCACCAGATGCCATTGCTGAACATGCTGCCATTCAGGCTGCCAGAGTTCTACGTCAAGATAAGGCAATGGATGAAAAAATTGCTAAGCATGATCTTCGCTGGGCACCTACAATTGGTCGTGAAGTACGTGACCAAACAGTTGGTGTTGTTGGTACTGGTCATATTGGTCAAGTATTCATGAGAATTATGGAAGGCTTTGGCGCTAAAGTTATTGCTTACGATATTTTCAAGAACCCAGAATTGGAAAAGAAGGGCTACTACGTTGACGACTTAGATGAGCTTTACGCTAAGTCTGACGTTATTTCACTTCACGTTCCTGATACTCCAGAAAATGTTCACATGATTAACGATGATTCAATCAAAAAGATGAAGGACGGCGTTGTGATCGTCAACGTTTCTCGTGGACCATTAGTTGATACAGATGCAGTTGTGCGCGGCCTTGATTCAGGTAAGGTTTTTGGCTTCGTAATGGATACTTACGAAAACGAAGTTGGTATTTTCAACAGTGACTTTAGTGGCAAAGAATTTCCTGACAAGCGTTTAGCTGACTTAATCGCACGGCCAAATGTTTTGGTTACTCCACACACAGCCTTCTACACAACTCACGCTGTACGCAACATGGTTATTAAGGCCTTTGACAACAACTTGAAGTTAATTAAGGGTGAAAAAGCTGATACTCCAGTTGATTTAGATAAAGAGTTTTAATTTCTAAACTTATTTCCCTTCTTAAATACACTTTTAACATTTCAAATAATATAAAAAGACACCAGATAAAATTATATCTGATGTCTTTTTTTAGGCTAAATTTAATTAGCAGAAGCATTTACAGCTTGAATTAATGCGTTTCTAAAGCCCATTTCTTCCAGTTTGGTAACGCCTCTAATAGTAGAGCCACCTGGCGTAGTGACCTCATCTTTTAATTCTTCAGGCAGCTTTTTACTAGCTAATGCCAATTTACTGGTACCCAAAAGCATTTGGTTAACTATTTCGTATGATTCTGCCCGCTTAACGCCATTTTGTACAGCGGCATCACTAAGAGCTGCAACCATCAAATCAACGTAAGCAGGTGTGCATCCGGCTACTGTACCATAGATGCCCAGTAAGTTTTCGGGTACGACATATACTGCTCCCATTTGAGTAAAAATCTTTTTCACAGCAGCAATTATTTCCGGCTTTTCATCTGGCAGAAAACTAATAACAGTAATGCCAGCACCAATTTGAACCGGCGTGTTGGGTACAACCTTGGCAAAGGTAGAGCCTTGCGGAAGATTTTCATTAATCTGAGTAAGGTCACCGCCACCAGTTGACAGAATTATACCTTGATATTTTTGACTTAAATTTTTGATGATTGTTGCAGTAATTGAACCGCCCACTGCAACTATCACTGCTTGGCAGTCCTTAAAGTCATCATAATCATTAATCAAAGTTAAATGCAGCTCAGCTGCAAGCTTTTGCGCCGTGTGATGCTGTCCACCGTTAAAAACATAGATATCATCACTAGGATTTTCAGCATTTAGCAAGCCCTTAATAATTGCGGAGCCAATCTTACCAGCCCCAATAAAGCCAATTTTCATCGCTTATCACCTTTTTAAAAGTCTGTTTGATCTGGATCATTTGCTAACTTACCTGCTCCATGCAGTCCATCAAGTTTAGCCATATCATCTTCAGATATAGTAAAGTCAAAGACTTGTAAATTAGATTCAAGACGCTCGCGGTGAACCGACTTGGGTAATGGAACAAAACCGTGTTGCAACGACCAGCGTAACAGGACTTGTGCTGGACTTTTATCATAGTGTTGGGCTACAGAAACTACCGTCTCGTTGGCAAATAAATCTCCTCTGCCCAGTGGTGAGTAAGCCTCACTCAGAATACCCAGTTCTTTGTTATAAGCTGTTACGTCTTCCTCCATATCACTAGGATTCAAGTAAATTTGATTGACGGCCGGACGAATTTTGGCAGTTTTCAGTAATTCATCCAAATGCTTGCGTCTAAAATTAGAGACTCCAATTGCACGAATTTTTCCTGCTTGCACTGCTTCTTCCATTGCTTGCCAGCTCTCTGCATTTAATTCAGCCCAGTGGTCACGCACAGGAGCCGGGTTAGGCCAATGAATTAGGTACAAATCAAGATAATCCAAGTCTAATTTGGTCAAGCTTTCGTCAATGGCAGCTTTAGTTTTTTGATAGCCGTGGTGGTCATTCCACAACTTAGTGGTCACAAATAAGTCATGTCTGTTAACTCCACTTAGTTTGATTCCCCGACCAATACTTTCTTCGTTACCATATGCGGCTGCAGTATCAATTAGCCGGTAGCCAATGTCCAGTGCATCCTCAACGGTTTTTTGGGCAACTTCACCATCAGGAGTTTGCCAGGTTCCTAGTCCGATAACCGGTATTTTGACGCCATTATTTAGTTCATAAGTATCGTTTAAAGAATGAATTTCGCTAGTCATAATTTTTCACCTCTCCCATCATTATACCGGATTGAACTATACTTCTACAGCAAAAGTACAGCAAAAGATAGCAATTATTGCGGCTGCTTTTGGAAGTCGCTTTTAAGTAAGGCTACAAATTCAGGATAAGTAGTTACTTCATATAACGGATGCAAGTTCATCGTATTTTTCCGTTTTCTATGGTTATACCAAATACTATCAAAGCCATATTTTTCTGCACCCAATATGTCTGACTGCAAGCCGTCACCAAAGAAAACTGTTTGTTCCGGGCCGATTTTAGTATGAGCAAAAAAGTAATCAAAGATACGGGCATCAGGTTTAGAAAATCCTGCTTCTTCTGATGTCACAATCAATGAAAAATAGTTAGCAATTCCGGCTAATTGTAACCGATGTCTCTGCATATATGCTTCGCCATTACTCAAAATAGTCAATGCATAATTTTGCTTTTTGGCATAGCGTAAAGTATCAACTACACCCGGCAGCAGTTTATGTGCTTCGCCAAAATAAGAGCGATATTCGTTCATTACTGCTAAGCCGTCAATTTCAATCCCGAACTTAGCTTTAATAAAATTGGTAAAAGCCATTTTACTCAGCTGCTCATAATCGATCTTGCCTTGCTCAAGCTCACGCCACTGACCTTGATTATATGCATGATAGTCCCGCTGCAGCTCATCGGTTAACGGCCATTGATGCGCTTTAAAAAGACTCTGCAGAGCAAAACTTTCTGTAGCAGCAAAGTCAATTAAGGTATCATCAACATCAAAAATTATTTGTTTATAACGCAAGCATGTTCTTCCTCTCCAACTATTCCTCAGAATATAATGCGTATTCACTAAAAATTAGTGTGGAGATTTATTATAACAATATTTCACAGCTAAAGAACATAATTAACTATTTTTAAATTTTGTTTACATTGCTACTGCGATTTCACAAAATAAGCTATAATATCCTTTAATTTAAGTAAAAGGGGTGATTGAGCATGTTTACACTATTATTGGTTTTATTTCTCATTTGGCTTTTTGTCAAAATGGGTATTGGTGTTTTTAAAATTCTATTTTTCCTTCTGGTCTGTGCTCTGACTTTCTTTTTCTTTGTTCAATTACTGATTCCGGTAGCTATCTTTCTTGGCGTTATTTTTCTCATATTTACCCTAGTTAGACGCTAGTTTATCCCAAAAATTAAACATATATTCAAGCATAATAAGTATTATTTTTAACTTATTATGCTTTTTTTATATCTGCGAATGCTATATGATTTTTTATTAACCTCGATAACTTACTCGCACATCACTTTATGACTTTTTCTTGTGTCTCAAAGCAAATCTTTATCTCGCAAGCACAAGATATTGTGGTATAGTTCTACTTGTAGCCATAGATGATGTGTCTGTGGAACAATAATCAATTTTAAGGAGTGACTTTGAATATGAAAAATACGAGCATAACGTTGGATCAGGGTTACATTGATCAAGTGAAACAAAATGTCACCCCCCATTGGGGAGAACTTGGCTGGGTTACTTATAAACGAACCTATGCAAGATGGCTTCCTGAAAAAAATCGTTCCGAAAATTGGGACGAAACGGTTAAACGCGTAATTGAGGGCAACATTAACCTTGATCCTCGACTCAAAGGCACTCCTTCAAAAGAGGTAGTCGCTGAACTAACAAACGAAGCCAAGGATTTATTTAAATTAGTTTACGGTTTAGGAGCAACACCTTCTGGACGTAATTTGTGGGTTTCCGGCACTGACTACCAAAAGCGCAATGGTGACTCATTAAACAATTGCTGGTTTATTGCTATTCGGCCGCAAAAATACGGTGATAGCCATATAGTTCCCGACTATTTAGGCCAGACACAAGAAGCAGTTTCAATGCCATTTTCATTTCTTTTTGACGAATCAATGAAAGGTGGCGGTGTTGGCTTTTCTGTTGTGCAAGACAATATTAAAAAGATTCCTGCAGTTGATAATAAAGTTGATTTAACGGTTGTAATTGACAAACAGAGCGCTTCTTACGCCGATTCAATTAAACTTGGTGCAACGGATAAAGATGAGTGGGCCAAGCAGAGCAAGGACAAATCAGATTACGTTTATTACAACTTGCCTGATACCCGTGAAGGTTGGGTTTTAGCTAATGCTCGTTTAATTGATATGCACTTCAGTCAAACTAATCCCGAGAATAAGACCAAGCTTGTACTTGACATCAGTAGAATTCGTCCTTATGGAGCTAAAATTCACGGCTTTGGTGGTACAGCTTCTGGTCCTATGCCATTAGTGGAAATGTTTTTCGATATTAACAACATTATTAACAACCGGGCTGATAGCAACTTAACTTCTGTTGATTGTACAGATATCTGCAACCTGATTGGTAAAACAGTCGTTGCTGGTAACGTAAGAAGATCAGCGGAACTAGCTTTAGGTACAAGCACCGACCAAGACTTTATCACTATGAAACAAGATAAAGATAAACTTTACCACCACCGCTGGGCCTCAAACAACAGTGTGGCCATTGATTCTAACTTTGATGAATATGAGCCAATTGCTGACGGTATTAGAGAAAATGGTGAGCCGGGAATAGTTAACCTGGATTTATCTCGCAATTATGGCCGAATCATTGACGGCTATCAAAAAGATATTGATGGTGATGTTGAAGGTACCAACCCTTGTGGAGAGATTTCCTTAGGTAATGGTGAACCATGCAACCTATTTGAAGTATTCCCGTATATTGCCGAGCAAGAAAACTGGGATTTAAAAGATGTTTTCAGATTGGCAACTCGCTTTGCTAAACGAGTAACCTTTAGTGACTATGACTGGGAAATATCCCGCAACATCATTTCCAAGAACAGGAGAATTGGTGTTTCAATGTCAGGTATTCAAGACTGGCTCTTAAATGATTTAGGTCACCGCGTTGTTACCGGCTTTGAAGACAGCGTTGATGAAGAAACCGGAGAAAAAATCAAGAAGCCAATTTACGATCCTCAAGGAATTAAAATGGTCACTTCCGCTTACCAAGCCGTCGTTGATGCTGATAAAGAATACAGCAAGACCTTAAGCTGCAACGAGTCGATTAAACACACTACTGTTAAACCTTCAGGTACTGTGGCCAAATTAGCGGGAGCTTCTGAAGGGATGCATTTCCACTACGCCGGCTACCTCATTCAACGGATTCGGTTCCAAGCTTCTGACCCACTGCTTAAAGCGCTCGATGCCTGTGGTTACTACTCAGAACCAGATATTTACTCACCAAACACAACTTGTGTCGAATTCCCATTGCGTGCTGCTCACGCTGACAGCAAGAACTTTGCATCGGCTGGCACGGTTTCAATTGAAGAACAATTTGCAACACAAGCATTCCTGCAAACTTACTGGTCAGATAACGCAGTCAGTTGTACTGTTACCTTCCAAAGCGATGAAGGTGACAAGATTACACCGCTGTTTAAACAATACCGGCACGTAATTAAGTCAACTTCTTTATTGCCATATTATGGCGGTTCACTGAAACAAGCGCCAAAAGAACCCATTGACAAAGAAAAATATGAAGAAAGGAAAGCTGAGATCACCGGTGATGTTGCTCAAGTATTTGCCGAGCAAAATGATGATCAAAAAGATTTGGAGTTAGTCGATCAAACCGACTGTGAATCTGGTGCATGTCCTGTTAAATAAATTAAGTAGGCGAAATCTTAGTCATGAAAAAAAGTAAATTACCAGTAATTGCCAGCGTAGCTGCTATTTTTGCCTTTAGCCTATCCGGCTGTGAGAATAACCAGACAAAGCCAAAATCTAAGACAAATAATATTTCCGTTAGCTATGTTTTAGCTGCTAAAAATGATACTGAAAAAAAGACAGTTAAAGTGCCGCAAAAATCTACTGTAATGACTGGCTTGAAAAAAGCGTGGAAAGTTGATAGTAACAAAGGCTTTATCACAGCAATTGACGGTAAAAAACAAAATGCTAAAAAGAAGATTTACTGGACTTACACTATTAATGGCAAATATGCTACCAAGGGCGCTAACCAGCAAAAAGTCGCAAATAAAGACAAAGTCAAGTTTACTTTAGCCAAAATGAAGTAAAACTATTGGCCGTGCAAGTGACTAAGTACGAACTATTTTAGTGCTTGCACAAAAATATTAATAGATTGGGAGTTTATATATGAAAAAAAGCAAATTATCAGTTTTGACTGGAATAGCCACCATTTTTACCTTTACCTTTGCAGGTTATGAAACAACTCAAAATGTTCAACAGGTTGATGCCAGCAGTAAGATTAAAGTTACTTATACTCTAAAAGTACATAATAAGACTTACAAGAAGAAAACTGTTAAATTGCCTAAGCATTCAACAGTAATGCGCGGCTTGAAAAAGTGCTGGAAAATAAAGAGTGATAGGGGTTTGATTACTTCTATTGCTGGCAAGAGCCAAAATCCAAGTAAAAAAATCTATTGGACCTACAAAATTAACGGCAAATTTGCACAAAAAGGTGCCGCAATACAGAAGCTTGCTAACAAAGATAAAATTAAATTTACTTTAGCAAAAGTTAACTTCTAAATTACTATGGCACGTAATTCAACTAAGAAATTAGCATTACTAGCAATTTTAACAGCCATGTGCGTAGCGCTAAGAATTTTTAAAATAATTCCTGTGCCTAATGTCCAGCCGGTAACCGATATTTTAATGATTGTAACGTTAAATATCGGCTTCGGCTTTGGTTTTGCCTTAGCTCTTTTGACCATGGTCGTCTCCAATATTTACTTAGGTTTTGGCATTTGGACTGTGGCACAAGTTTTAGCCTTTGGCGGCTGCGTTTTAACCGTTGCTTTGCTAGATAAATTCACGCCATTGAAAAAGCATTTTACTCTGCAACTAATTCTTGCCGTTTTTCTCGGCTGGGAATATGGCTGCTTTGTCGACTTTGGTATGTCCATCTTCGGCGGCTTTAACGCGTTCCTAGCCTACTGGGCTGGAAGTTTAGTCTTTGATACCTACCATGCTGTTGGTAATTTGGTATTCTATCCTATTCTCTACAAACCACTGAATATTGCGCTTGATCATTACAAACGGAGGCTTTTATGACGATTAAAATTTATACTAAGGTAGGCGATCAAGGCTTTACCAAACAGGTTACCGGTAAAATGGTTCCTAAATATGACCTGCAAATTGTTGCTGTCGGCGATATTGATGAACTTGATTCTTACTTAGGTGTCGTAATTGCCAATTTGTCTGCCAAATGTCAAGAACTGCATGACCCTATACAAAACTTACAGCGTGACTTATATGAACTCGAAAGCGATATTGTTGTCAAAAGGCACAAAGAGATTACATCTGAAACAGTAACAAAGCTGGAAAAGGAAATCGACGAACTTAATAATAAAATACCCCAAACAACTCATTTCATTTTGCCTGGCGGTTCCATTACAGCAACTCACTTACATTATGCTCGTACAGTTGCCAGGCGCGCTGAACGTTCACTGGTTAAGTTGAATGCTGAAGAGCAAGAGTTAGCTCCTGCTTGTTTAAAGTATATCAACCGCTTATCAGATTATCTTTTTATTCTAGCTCGTTATGCTAACGTTCTGGATGGCGTTCCTGAAGTCAAAAGTAAAATCAAATAAGTTTACTAGCATTTAAAAAAGTGAAGTAGTTTCAACTAAGGACTGCTTCACTTTTTGCTTGTTTTAAATTAGTATTTTACTGCCACCAGAGTTTAATTAAGCCTTGTGTGCCCAAATCGCCTAAGTGCTTTTCATCAACTAGTATCTCATATAACTTCTTAGCTTCTGCAGTAGCCGGCAAGTCAATTTTCATTTCTTTCGCAGTCTCTAAAGCAATACGCAGGTCTTTCAAAAAATGTTTACTGAAAAAGCCTGGAGTATAATCACCCTTTAAGACACGCGGACCGTAATTGCTTAAACTCCAATTAGCAGCGCTCCCAGCACCAACAGTTTTAAGGACGGCTTCAAGGTCAAGCCCTGCTTTTTTAGCATAGACTAGCATTTCCGTCATACCGGTCATCGTGCCTGCAATCATGATCTGGTTAGCCATTTTAGTATTCTGACCCGCGCCAGCTGGTCCAAAATAATGAACTTGCTTTCCGAAATCCTTAAAAACAGGTTCCAAGTTTTGGTATGCGGACTCATCACCACCAACCATAATTGTCAGTGTACCGTTCTTTGCGCCCAGATCACCGCCTGAAACGGGAGCATCGAGGACTTTTGCTCCTTGTTTTTCACCCGCGGCGAAAATCTTTTGCGCTAAAGCAGGCTTGGAAGTTGTCATGTCTACCAAATTTTTACCCTTAACTTCAGCCTGTAAAATACCGTTATCACCAAAATAAACTTGCTCAACATCAGTTGGAAAACCAACAATCGTAAAAATTGTGTCAGTTTGTTCAACTACAGCTTTAGGATTGTCACACCAAGTAGCACCTTTAGCAACTAGATTATCAGTCTTACTCTTTGTCCTGTTATAGACCCACAGCTCGTGGCCAGCTTTTAATAAGTTAAGGCAAATCGCATTACCCATTACGCCAGTTCCAATAAAACCTATTTTCATAATCAACATCTCCCTTATTAAAACGTTTTCTAGGCAATTTAATCATACCACTAACTTATCTTTAATAAGCAGATATTTAGACATTTAGATTTTGATGTTTTCATTAACAAATGGTTCTGCCTGTTCACTATATTCCCAAAATTCCTAATAAAATAAAATTTTTAATGGCCCACTTGCACTTAGATGTGTACTCTAACTTATGCTCAAAATGATAGTTGATCATAGTTTCCAACAATGCTAATACATTTTTTAAAAACAGTTCGGGTCTCGTCTTAACGTTTTTAACAGCTTAGACAAAATAACGTGCTTCATTATAAGCCTGCCGTTCAATGCAGATCATTAAGAGATTGCAAATCATTCCTAATAATTCTTCTTACTGACGCGTCTTTGATACGTCCTTTAACTTTTCAACTACCTATTTTCCTATTAGCAAATTGCTCTTCAAATCATAAATCGGGATTAAATCAATTTCAAACGCACCTAGTAATTATAGTTTAAATGATATCAAGCTCTTTTAATATAAAAATCAGTTTACTATTTGACTTAACCTTAACATTAAGTACTACAATTTTGATAATTATAAAATTTATCCTGCTGAACATTCCAATTTATATAATTGTCAGCTCGCTACCACAATAAAGTATTTTATAATTATAATTAATAAACATTAAATAAATTAGTGCAGGGAGGCACTTTTACATGAACAAACACGAAGACTTCTTATTAAACCAAATTGCCGAACCCCAGGATCTTAAAAAATTAAGCATCCCTGAAATGGAAAAATTAGCCCAGGAAATCAGAACATTAATCTTAGAAAAAGATGCGGCTGAAGGTGGGCATCTTGGTCCCGACTTAGGGATTGTGGAAGCCACAATTGCTTATCATTACGTCTTTAATGCACCCCAAGATAAAATTATATGGGACGTTTCGCACCAAACATATCCCCATAAAATGTTAACGGGGCGTGCACAAGCTTGGCTTGATCCCGACCATTACGAGGATGTCACGCCTTATACTAACCCCGATGAAAGTCCTTATGATTACTATTCAATCGGTCATACTTCAACATCTATTGCTTTAGCAACCGGTATGGCTAAAGCCCGGGACTTAATGGGTAAGCATGAAAATATCATGGCTTTAATTGGTGATGGTTCCATGACTGGCGGACTGGCCTTTGAAGGTTTAAACAATGCCGCAATTGAAAAACACAACTTGGTAGTTGTAGTTAATGATAATCAATGGTCAATTGATGAAAATGTTGGTGGCTTAGTGACTGCTCTGAAAAAATTACGCGATTCAAATGGCCAGGCTGCCGAAAATCCGTTTACAGCTATGGGTTTTGATTACCGCTATGTTGCAGACGGTAATAACCTAACTGATATGATTGCCGCTTTTAAAGCAGTCAAAGACGTTGACCACCCAATTTTATTACACATTAATACGCTTAAGGGCAAGGGTTATGAACCGGCTGTTCTTGATGAAGAAGCACATCACTGGGTATCACCGTTTAATTTACAAAATGATCAGCCACTTGCCGCAGAAAGTCAGAAACCTACTCCTAACTCAGTGGCACTTGATGTGATTAAAGATGAAATTAAAGCAGGAAAAAATGTCATGGCTATCGATGCAGCCATCCCTGGCGTTTTTGACCTGGAAGAATTCAAAAAAGAATATCCCAATAATTACACTGACGTGGGCATTGCTGAACAAGAATCTGTTGCTTTTGCCACAGGGTTTGCTAAAGAAGGTGGCATTCCAGTTCTAATGGAAAATTCTACCTTCTTACAGCGTGCTTTTGACCAGCTTTCTCATGATACAGCTGCCAATGACTTGCCAGTTGTAATGTTAGTAGCGGGCGGACGAATTTCTAACCAATCAAAAACTCATTTGGGCATCTTTGACCAAGTAATGATTTCTAACCTACCTAACTGGATTTATCTGGCTCCTACTACGCTAGAAGAAGAAAAGGCAATGATTAAGTGGGCAATTAATCAAAGAAAACACCCAGTTGCCATTAAAATGCCGGCCAATGTGCCAGATTCAGATGAACAAACTGTAGCAACCGATTACTCAGAAATTAAGTATCAGGTTACTTCAGGTAAAGATGTAGCTATTTTGGCACTAGGTGACTTTTACCAATTAGGAAAAGACGTAGCAAATAAGTTAGGAGCAACCCTAGTTAATCCACTTTCTGCCAATATTTTGAACAAACAAGCACTAGATGAATTAGCAGCCAATCATCGAGTAATTGTTACGCTTGAGGATAATTCGTTAGATGGCGGCTTTGGCCAAAAAGTAGCTTCTTATCTGGGTAAAGAAAAAGTTAAAGTACTCAATTACGGCCAAAAACGGGTTTATACCGATCAAACCCCAATTGCAGAAATTTACCGTCAAAATCATCTAACTACTGACCAAATTGTGGCGGATGTGCAACAGAACTTATAAACGGCAAGAATCAGGCTTCACCAAGGACTGACTAATAATGACCAGAAAACATAAAACTATCCTTTTTAGTACATTAATAATAGTCATGTTGCTATTAGGCGTTTATTTTTTCAAAAATAATAATTACCAGCAGAAAAACAGCTCCCGCATCCGCATTGATACACCAACACTTTTTATTCACGGCTGGGGCAGCAGTTATCATGCCGAAGAAAGTATGGTGACTTATGCCCAAAAGCAGCATGCTACTAATTCTGTCATACGTGCTGATGTTGACCCTAACGGTAAAGTCACTTTACTAGGAATAATTAAAAACCGGGCCAAGAACCCAATAGTTGAAGTCAATCTCCAAAATAATAAGAGCATTTTTACCGGAATAAATAATCAAATCACTGCTATGAACAAAAGCAGCAATTATATTAAAGATGTAATCACTGCACTGCAAAAAAGATACCGTTTTAACCGAATTAATTTAGTAGGACATTCAATGGGTAATTTACAAATTGCCTATTACTTGCGTAACAATGCCGCTAATGCGCACATGCCTCATTTAAATAAACAAGTTTCAATCGCCGGTCATTATAATGGTTATATTGGAGAACAAGGAGCACCAAATAAAACTGTCTTAAGTCGCGCTGGCAAACCCCGGCAAATGAGTGCGGGGTATCGCGCACTTTTAAGTTTAAGAAAAAAATTCCCCAGAAATGCCGCAGTTTTAAATATTTACGGTGATACGGGAAGCGGCAGCGATGGTGATGTCAATGTTAACTCTGCCCGTTCTTACCGTTATTTAGTCAGCAAGCGCGCCTACTCATATCAGGAAAAAGAAATACGGGGTCCTCGCGCTCAGCACAGTAAATTACATGAAAACAGACAAGTTGATCGCTTGCTAGTTAACTTTTTATGGTAAATTACAACTGGATTTACTGTATCTTACCTTGATCGTATAAACTTATTTTGTTTTTTAACCGAGCAATGGTAACTTGAATATTTTGGTCTTGCTTTTCTAGCCTATGTAATTCTTTAACTAAAATTTGCCGTCTGGGCTTCTTGGTATCACTCCCCTGTTGCAATAATTCTGTATACTCCAGCAAGTCTTTCACGGGAATTTTCACCTGACGCATGCATTTAATAAAACTAATCCAAGTAAGATCTTTTTCTTCGTAATTCCTGACCCCATGCTCTTTTTTGACTTCAGGTATCAGACCCATTTTTTCATAATATCTAAGAGTTACAGGAGTCAAATCTACTCTTTCAGCTACTTCTGAGATTTTCATCACTATTCTTCTTTCTGGCTACTTAAACTTAGATCTAAGTTTAAGTATTAGCTAAATTATATTAAGTTACACTCAGCTGTCTTTCTAGCTTGTTTTACCTAATATTGATTGAAAAGTAGCCTATAATTAATAGTTATAGGCGCTTTTTCTATATTGCATTTTTTATTATGAGTAAAAAATTATCTTATTTTACTTAGTAATTAAAATTCTATTACAACACTTTTTTATGTAAAATACTTATTAAACATGATGTAGTATAACCTGCTTGCATAAAGACTTTCCGTTATACTAAAAGCATTAGTCAAAAAGGAAGCTAACATGGAACTAAGAGTTTTAAATTACTTTGTAGCCGTGGCTCAAGAAGGCAATATGACTCGTGCTGCTAGAAAGTTACTTATTTCTCAGCCAGCGTTATCAAGGCAAATTGCTGATCTGGAAGCTGAACTCGGCGTTAAATTATTCAATCGTAAGTCGCGTCATTTATCTCTTACGCCTGCAGGTCATTATTTACTTGAACAGGCACAAGAAATTTTAGATTTAACTACTAAAACGAAAAGAAATCTGGCAAAAGCTTCTTTTATTAGTGGCGATTTGACAATTGCTGCGGGAGAAAGCATGGGGATGCAAAGGATTATGAATGTGGTCAGCGTAATTATTAAAGAGCATCCTACTGTTAAAATTCACTTATTAAGTGGAGATTACTGCTATGCTGAGCGCAAGTTAGATAACGGAACAGTTGACTTTGCAGTCATTATCGGGGATGTTCCTTTAGCTAATTACGCTTCTTTAACTTTACCCGAAAGAGATACTTGGGGAGTTTTAATGCCTGCTAATGATCCCTTAGCGCAAAAAGCAGTGATCAGACCAGCAGACTTACAAGGCCGCTCTTTACTAAATTCACAGCAAGCAGAAAAAATGCACCTTTTTCAAAACTGGCTGGGAAATTATTATGACTCCGTCAATTTTATTGGCAGCTTTAACCTGAACTTCAATGGTACTTTAATGGTTAAAAATCATGCAGCATTAATGCTCACTCTAGATAAATTAGCTGATACCTCTAAAAGCTCAGGCATTACATTTAGAAAATTACAGCCAGCGCTGCACCAAGCTATCAGGGTGGTTTGGAAACGTGAAGTTAACTTATCACCAGTTGCTGAACTGTTTTTAAAACTATTACAGAAATCAATTTAAACTACGCAAAAAAGAGGTTTTTTGATGACTAATAATATTAAAAGTCAATTTCAAGACTTGATAGAAAATTATGCAACAGATGTAGAACATAATTGTAAAAAGCATTTGCAAAAAGACCGCGTGCTAATACCGTTAATTGCCAGCACGGTGCAAGGAGTAACAACTGTTTTTCCCGACCAAGTTACAAAAATTTTGGATGCTAAAATAAAACCAGAAATTTTACTAGAAATGTTATTCCAATTAGCTCCTGTGATCGGAACACTAAAAGTTGAACAAGCCTTAGAGCAAGTACAAACCGTTTTCGACCAACGAAAGATAGTATTAAACTTCCCGCAGATTGATTCAGATCCAAATTATGGGGCAAAAGTGCAGGAAAAGCTTTATGGTACTGAAATAAAAACATTATTGCATGACTTGCCTGATGAAGCCGGCAGTTTTATTCCGCATGCTTTAACGGAACACTTTTTCAACGATTTTTACAAGCGCCAAGAATTAAATGTTCGCGACAGAGAACGCTATGAGTTGCTGGCATTAATCACCATGAATGTAGATTTTCAGATTAAGGCACATGCACGTGGCAGTCTGAAAGCCGGCAACAGTGAAAGTGAACTGATTTGGTCAACAATTCAATTACTGCCCTACATTGGTTTTCCTTTTGTGATTAACAGCGTACAAGTTATTCACCAAGCAGCAGAACAAATGAAGGCAAAAGAGTAACTGAAATTTAAAAAGCCCTGTAGCCATAAGCTACAGGGCTTTTTTAGTGTTAACTGCCAGTACTTTGGTATTTTTGTAAAAATACTCGCCATAACTGATAAATTAGGATAAAAAAGAATACACACGCGGCAGGAATTAGCAACAACCATATCCACTCATGTTCGACTGCAATTTTTTCCTGTGGAATTGAAGCAACCCAACCGATTGGCAAGATAAAGGTCATAATTATCCTTAAAGCCGACGAATAGATCGCTAACGGATATTTACTCATATCAAAAAAATCAAACGTTGTTTCTGCCAAGTTGGCTAAACCATTAGAAAGTAGTGCAACTATATTACCTAATAAGGCCAATCCCAAAAAGATAAGCGAAGTAAAAAGTGAGATAAAAATAAACATGGCTGTGATATACCACGGATTATGTAACTGAATATCCACAATTATCAACAGCAAAAGCGCAACAATTAAGTCACCCCATGCGTCCTCATCCACACGTTCATTAACAAGTTGAAATAAAGGATTGACGGGTTTAATTAAGATTGTATCTAAGCGCCCGTCATGAATATAATCAGAAATATTGAGCGCATTGACAAAAAAGCAGCGAAAAATAGCAAAAGCTAAAGTTGCTAAAGCGTAAGTTAAAAGCAATTGTGCAAAACTATAGCCTTTAATGCGGGGCACTATATTGAAAATAAATCTCAAAGCCACAATATTAAGCACATTTTGAATAATTATACCTGCTAGTGCAAAATAAAAGTCCAGATCATAAACAGCAAGTGCTTTTAAATTCACTTTCAAATACATACCTAATAGCTTTAAATATCTCATTTATTATTAACCTCCTTGAATCACAGTCGAAACAACGGAGCGTTTAAACAAGAATTTAAAGAGTACGTTGAACAGGATAATGTAGAAAAGCTGGATCAGGACCACTTGAACAAATAGCGCCCATGATGGTTTTTGCGCCAACATTCCCACTGCACCAAAAGAATACTGAAATGGCAGAAAAGATGCCACCTTTTTAATTATGGCAGGATAAAAATTGGTTGGAAAAATGTTGCCAGCTAAAACAAGTAATATTGCCTCTTTAAAGGTGGAGATGCCCCAAATACTATAAGTGTAAAAAGAAAATGTCCCTAGGAGTAGTTCCAGCTCAAAATATAATAGATAAGCTAAAATTGCTGTCACTAAGACCATTAAAATGGTGCTGAGTGCAATTTTAAAATGCAAAATCAACAAACAAATTAATAAATCTACTGTGCCAATCAAGGCAAATTTGACAATTGAATAGCCGATGCTTTCCCACAATAGCTGCGTTGCAATTGCTACTGGCTTTAACAAATCAAGTGCAATATCACCAGAACGAATTTTATCGTTCACTTCGTAACTGGTTTTAGGAAAAAGCACGGTTAAAAGCTGCATTAATACCAGATAACTAATTGTTTGTTGAAATTCACTGGTCGGCTTGCCTGTTAGAACAGCTTGCCACAAAAAATACTGCACGGTAAGCGAGATTAAAGTAGAAAAGAGCCAGAAAATTAAGGCATATTTTGAAGCTAGTCCTTTTTTTATGCCTATTTTAATAAGCATCATTCTATATCTCATTATTGCACCCCCTGTCGCGTGAGGTGCGCTAATAAATATTCCAATTTATTACTCTTAACTTCAATATTGGCAACTGGGATGCGGGCAGTAATTGTGCTTAACACTTCTTTGAGATTTGCCTGCTTAATCTTGGCAATCTGATATGAGCCGTTTTCAAGCTGCACCATGTTAGGCCACTGCTTTATTAAATCAGCGCTTAATTTATCCGCACTAGTAAAAGTGATGGATGCAGGTACATCTAGTTCCGCGAGTTCTTGAATACTTTGATCTAATACCAACTGACCTTGATTCAAGATTAAAATGCGCGAGCATACTTTGGCTACTTCATCGAGATCATGTGAAGTGAAAATGATCGTTTTATCAGTTAATTGTTGTAAAAATTGCGTAATATTATTTTTAGTAAGAACGTCAAGACCGATTGTAGGTTCATCTAAAATAAGCAGTTCAGGATCGTGAATAAGAGCTGCAATAAATTCAGTCTTCATCCGTTGACCTAAACTAAGTGTCCGCACAGGCTGCTCTAAAAATTCAGTAGCCTGCAGCATTTGCGCTAGCTTGGTTACCCGTTTGATAAAAACTCTTTCAGGTACTTGATATATTTCACGGTTGAGTTTAAAAGTGTCCATTGCGGGCAAATCCCAGCGCAACTGACTTCTTTGACCAAACACAACCCCTATTTTGGCTGCATTCTTTTGTCTGTTATTAAGCGGATCTTTGTCAAAAGTCTTGATACTGCCGCCATCAGGCTGCAAAATACCTAAAATCATTTTGATCAAAGTCGACTTACCGGAACCATTCAGCCCCACCAAGCCAACATGATCTCCTTGATGAATTTCTAGAGAAACGTTTTTTAGTGCATAAAAAGTGCGATATTCTTTGTGAAACAGCTTAGCTGCTTTCACCTTACGATACCGTTTCGCCAGGTTCTTGGTTTCAATTATCATTAATTATTCCCCAATACTTAATTCAGAGTGCAGGTTTCATCCCCAAATAAAAACCAGCACTTACCTTGAACCGGCGTTTCCAAATCATAGCGCCATTATAGCGCTTAATTTTTATTTTTCCAAACTCTTGCAGTTACTTTGAAAATAAAGCCAAGATAAAAATGGCCACAATTACCAAGATATCTGCAAACTTCATCTTTTCTTTAAGGAATATATCGCCAAAGATGACACTATATAAAGAGGTCATGTTTAAAAAGATCCAGGCAATGCTTGAATTGGGAGAAGATGTTGCCAAAGTATAAGTTACTTGCGCTAAAAGCGTTAGAACCGCCCGGGAACCATAAATTAGATAAACCTTACCTTTGAGATTTTCAGCGCTGATTTTGAGAGTTTTGTTTTTATAAATAAAAGTAATTAAGGTAATTAAGCAGCGCACATAAATTGTCATAATAGTAAAAAAGACCAGATCAATCGGTTTGATTAAGCCTTTAGTTAATAACGGTGAAAGTGCTGCTTGAATAATCAACAAGGGCGCAATTACGGCAAAAGTCGTCAACAGGTTTTTCAAATTTAAATTATTATGGCGCTGCTCAAAAATAATATAAATAACCACGATCACAGTGGAAATAATAGAAACTAAATATGAGGATTTGCTAAAGTAACCCATAGTCAGCAAAATGGCCCAAGGAATGAAAAGATCGGTCACTTTACTCAATAGCACAGACTGCATGATTGAAACTTTTTTAAAGACATAGCTGTAGCCGTAGGCAACTACTTGAGCCAGAAAAGCATATAAAAGGACTTTGATAATGTAATTGTTGGTTATCCTAGGACTGGGAAAACTGTGCAGGACGTAAATCAGAAAGAAAGTTACTAAAACCGAACTGCATATATTATTTAAGAAGTTCACATCAATTGAACTTTGCTTCCGATACCCCATTTGGTAACGGTCAATAACTGATATTATTCCTCTAGAAAATGAAGAAATAGTGGCAAAAATAATCAACCAAATATTACTGATAATCATGGTTCCTCCATATAACAAACATAGTCTAAAACTATTACTAATATTTTGGTCTTTGCAACCACAATTAAAAAGTCATAGAAATATTTATTACCAGTAACTATGAGTTGTTCCGTTACTAAAATCCAGCCATTGGACATACAAAGTTTAAATATATTCAAATGATATCCACTAAAGACTAATCATAAAAATACAGTATTTAACTTAAAGATTATTTTATTATACACCAAGTTAAAAATTCAAAAAAGTGACTGTGAGTCTTAATTATTTAAAAAATTGAGTTGCGTTGACCAAAATTCATTTTTCTAACTCATTGTTCTTTACAAGTGAGTAACTACTTACTATAATATTTCTTTGTGAGTGATTACTCACTTTAGGAGGAAATATGAACAATTTTATTGAAATTCATAACTTAGTTAAAAAATATGGTAAACAAACCATTTTAAACAATGTCGATCTAACACTTAAAAAAGGCGAAATCATCGGTCTAATTGGTCCCTCTGGTGCAGGAAAAACTACCACAATTAAAACTGCTTTAGGAATGGAAAAGGCGGACTCGGGATCTGCCTTAGTTTTAGGAAAGCAGATGCCGAATAGGAAAATTTTAGGTGAAATTGGCTACATGGCACAATCAGACGCCCTATATACTTCACTAACAGGAGCAGAAAACCTGGAATTTTTTGGTGAAATGAAGGGTGTTGCTAAAAAAGATATAGCAGAACAAATTGAATATGTCGCTGAAGTAGTTGATTTAACAGATGCATTAGATAAATATGTTAAAGAGTATTCCGGTGGCATGATGCGCCGCCTGTCGCTAGCAATTGCCCTACTTTCTTATCCTAAATTACTTGTTCTAGATGAGCCCACTGTCGGAATTGATCCCGCTTTACGTAGAAAAATATGGCATGAATTAAATAATTTACGTAGTCAAGGCTGCAGTGTATTAATCACCACTCATGTTATGGATGAGGCTGAAAAAACTGACCGCGTTGCCTTGCTTCTTCATGGTGAAATTATTGCTTTTGATCACCCGCAAGTTCTTGAACAGAATTATGGCGTACCAACCATTGAAGATGTCTTTTTAAAAGCAGAACAGAAGGAAGGATAAAAATAATGAGAGTAACAGCAATTGTCAAAAAAGTTTTAAAAGAACTTTTTCGTGATAAAAGAACTTTAGCAATGATTTTTCTGGCACCTATTTTAGTTTTGTGGTTGATGAATGTAATGTTTGCTTCCAATTCATCAACCAGTGCTAAGCTGGCGGTGGTTGATGTCCCTCATCAAGTAAACAAAAACTTAGACAAAGTGGATCACGTTTCCATAAAAAAATATACCGACAGAACTCAAGCAAGAAAGAAACTAAAACAAAATAAAATCGATGGTGTGATCTACTACCACCACCACAATAAATACTATGTAGATTATGCTAATACGGATTCGAGCAAAACTGCTCTGACCAAACAAGCTTTGAAAGCGGCAATCACAGGGCAGTCAATTACTAAAATGAAAACAGCACTAACCCAGAGTCAGAAGCAGTTAGTTAAATTGTCTAAACAATTAACTATTGTAGCGCAAAGAAATGGTATGCACGTGCCGACTAAACCAGGTACACAAAAGAAGGCAAAAAAAGCTAAGATTATCAATAAGTATTACTACGGTAACAGTGATACAGGCTTTTTTAATAAGATTGAGCCCATCTTAGTTGCCTTCTTTATCTTCCTGTTTGTTTTTCTTATTTCAGGAATGGCACTGTTAAAAGAAAGAACGACAGGCACTTTGGACAGATTATTAGCCACTCCCGTTAAAAGAAGTGAGATTATCTATGGTTATATGATCAGTTATGGCATAATTGCTATCATTCAATCAATAATCATTATTGGTGTCACAATCTGGTTATTAAATATTGAAGTAGCAGGAAATGTATTGTGGGTAATTTTAATTAGTATTCTAGTAGCAATGGTCGCTTTAGCCTTTGGCTTTTTGCTATCAACTATTGCAGAATCAGAATTTCAAATGATGCAGTTCATCCCACTTGTAGTTGTGCCACAAATATTCTTCTCAGGTATTATTCCCCTCGATTCAATGGCCAACTGGGTATCTTATCTGGGTAAAATACTGCCACTAACTTATGCTGGTGACGCATTAAATCAAGTAATACTTTATGGCCGCGGATTTGAATCATTTGCTGGTGATATGTTAGCTTTATTAATGTTTATCGTTGTTTTAGTAGCATTAAACATTGTTGGCTTAAAACGGTACCGCAAAGTATAATTAAGCTAAAAGCAGAAAAAGGTGATATTTTTGGTCCAAGTTATTTCCGCATATGAAAAAGAACTAAACAATGAAAAAATTCCAGCCGGGAAAAAGAAGGTATTGTTAGCAGCACTTGATTTATTTTCAAATCAAGGCTTTCATGCTACTACCACCTCTAAAATCGCAAAAGCGGCTGGAGTGAGCGAAGCCACAATTTACAAGTATTTTCAATCAAAAGATGATTTGCTTAAAAAACTACTCAGTCCCTTATTTATTGAATTACAGCAAGACTTTATTGGCAGTCTTTCCCAATATCAAACTTTGGACGCATTGGTCACTTTTATTGTCAAAGACCGACTTGAATTTATTAAAGCCAACTTTGATTTTATCAAGCTGCTTTTACAAGAAATACTGACTGACCCCAAATTACTGCAATATTTTAAAGACTTAATCAGTAAAGAAACTGATTTTATTAATGTGTTCAACAGTTGGAAACAAAAATTTTCTGAAATTGACCCCCATTTAACCTCAATTGAAATAATTAGGGTAATTATTGGACCCATTGGAGCCTTTGCCTTGCAAACGGACTTCTTTAACTATCAAGGAGACACTACTAGCGATTATAGTTTGATTAAAAAACAAATTATTGCCGGACTAACCAATTAAGAGCAATTTAGTTTTACATAAAAAGACTAGGACTTTTTCTATCCTAGTCTTTTTTATTACTTATGCTTTACTATATGCCAGCCCTCGTTTTAGTCTCTTCCAAAAACTGGTATCTTCTGTTTGTAAAATTACGCCTTGATAGATTTTACTAATGTATACTGTTAAACCAACAATACTTACTATTAAAATTACCAGCGACAAAATAACTTCCATATTACCAACATGGCCATTAATTATACGAATTGGCATCATGAATGAGGAAAAGAATGGCACGTAGGATAATACTTGCGGCAGAATTTGTTCTGGGTTAGTAATAAGCGCAAATGACAGGAAAAATGCAAGCAAGGAAAGCATTGTAGTACCTTGAGCAGCTTTTGAAGAATCTTCAGGCTTGGCTACTAAAGCTCCCGAAAAGGCTGCTAATATCGTGTAAATAATTACACCAAGAATCAGAAAAATGAGATTGACATTTAACAAATTGCCCAAAATTTTATTTATTACTACCTGGTTGTTATGCATGAAAGAAGCCGTAATTTTTGCATGCAATGCCCAACGGTAAGTTGCCCAGCCGCCAACAATATAGATTACGAGTTGAGTAATAATTACGCCGAAAATACCCAAAATTTTGCCTAAGAAATATTTAGCAGCAGTTGTACTGGAAAAAATGATTTCCATAATCTTCGTGCCCTTTTCAGAAGCTATTTCTTGAGCTGTAATGCTACTGTAGGACATCAAAACCATGTAAACGACCATAATCACAATAATTAAAGACACCATTTTAACCAATTTATCTCTCTGATGATTTTTCTGGAGTACTTCGCGATATTTTGGCTGCTGCTGTAAGGCTTTAATTTGATGTGGCGCTAATTGCGCTTGCTGCAAATTAAGCTGACCCTGCAAGACTTGTAAATAGCTTTTTACTTTGGGTTTCAATTCATCATCAATAGGTGACGCTCCGTGATAAACTGCCTTAACCTGGTTTTTTTGTGTTTCAAATACCAAGTAGCCATCAACTTTTTCTTTTTTGACAGCTTTTTTAGCAGATTCAGCGGTTTTAATTTTAGCATCAACATATTTATCATTATTTTTAATAAAGTTTTGGCGAACCTGCTCATTGGAACTGATAACTGCAATCTGACTATCTGAACCAGAACTAGCACCGATAGCTCCTCCTAAAGCACTACAGCCAATTATGAAAAACGGTCCCAAAATCAAAAGCAGAAAAGACCAAGATTTAACTTGATGCCAATAAGTTTGTAGCGTTACGGTCCATAATTTATTCATGTTGTTCACCAGCTTCCATTTTAAATATTTCATCAAGTGTTGGTGGTTGTTGCCGGAATTCCTCAACATATTCACCGTCGGTCAAAGCGTCAAAGACTTCCGGACCGCTGTTTTCATCGTCAATCCGCAAGAGATATTGGCCATGAGCTTTCTTTTCCACTTTTTTAACGTGAGGGAGCTGCTGTAATTCTGCAAGCGACTTAGTAGTTTTGCAGTAAATTTCCGTTTTACCAAATGAGTCACGAACAGCGTCAACTGTACCACTTAAAACAACTTGTCCCTTTTTCAACATGATCAAACTATCGCAGATTTCTTCAACATTTGACATATCATGACTGGAAAAAATAATTGTCGCATTACGCTTTTTAGCATCCAAAACTGCGTTTTTAAGCAAATCTGCATTTACCGGATCCAACCCACTAAATGGTTCATCCAAAATAATTAATTTTGGCTGGTGAATCAAAGTACAAATTAATTGCACCTTCTGCTGATTACCCTTCGAAAGTGTTTTTATTTTGTCACTTTTCTTACCCTGCACATCAAAGCGTTTTAGCCAGTCATCAATTTGCGGCTTTATTTCTTTTGCTGGACGGCTTTTTAGCTCCGCCAAATAAACAATTTGTTGTTCAATAGTCATTTTGGGTAGTAAACTGCGTTCTTCCGGCAAATAGCCGATAGTATCAAAAGTTTTTTCAGTAATGGGCTGGTCTTCCCAGGTGATTTTTCCTTCATAGTGCAGAAAGTTTAAAATACTGTGAAAAGTGGTAGTTTTCCCCGCTCCATTTTGACCAATCAAACCCATGATTTCACCAGGCTGAATGGTAAAGTTAACATCTTTAAGAGCCTGAAAATCACCAAAGCGCTTACTTAAATGTTCTACTTTTAGCATGGCCCCTCCTTTATTCTAATAATAACATAAGTTGATTTTACTATATGCATTTATGTAAAAGCAATACTTTTTTAATTTAATCAAACTTAAAGCAGCAATAATTGCTGTACTCTGTCATTCATCTTTTACTGGGTTTTAGCCCAAAGTAAAAGGCTAATAAATCATGTTAATGAAACATTAATTTATTAGCCTGTTAAAGTTTATGAACAAATATTTTTAGTGGAAGTTTGTAATTGCCTGTTTAATAGGTACTGACCCATTAGCAATATCAAATTCCTTTTGGTGTAATTTTCCCGTTAAAATAATATCAGCAATCGTTTGGGCCACATCTTGACGAGTAATTGTCATATCTGCAATGGAATCAGTAAAATGACTTGCTACTTTTATTTTCCCTATTGCCTTTTGATTAGTCAGTGCAACTGGTCGTAAAATTGTGTAGTCCAGTGAACTGTGTAACAACCATTGATCAGCATAATATTTTGCCGCATAGTAATAATTTTGTGGACCTGCTGCTGGTGCATTATCCGACCAAAAACTGCGATCGTCAGATTTAATCGCACTAATCATGATAAAACGCTGAATGTCAGTTTCTTTTGCCGCATTAATTGCTTTGACTGCACCATCAAGGTCAATCATCATTGTTGCATCAGCACCTGTTTTGCCACCTGAACCGGCCGCAAACACTACTGTATCGGCCGTCTGCATAGCCTTTGCCAATTGCCCTTGCGGCCCTGATAGATCAACAAATGCAGTAGTAATTCCCTTTTCTTGATATGCTTTTTCCTGCTCATGTGAACGCAAGCCTGCAATGACCTGGCAATTCGTACTTTCTTGTAGAATTTTTACCAATAATTGCCCAATCTGTCCGTGAGCACCAATTATCAGAACTTTCATTTTCAATCACTCCATCCACAATAATTCATTTTATTATAGTTTAACCGAATATTTCAAAATACATTATAAAAGGGCTCTTGACTAATCACTATTAGTTTTAGAACCCTTTTATATAATTCAATATTTTTTAAAAATTAATCTATTAAACAACCCCACCTATTATAAATCAGCTAAATTCTTTTTCTTGGGTGCAGTTTTAGGACTATCAGCATCATTCTCCTTATAACCAAAGAAGTAAGTCAAAGCAAAAGCAGCAACAATAGTCACAATAGAAGCAATCCAAAAGTTCAGCAGGTTATTAGGATTGCCTTGTCCGGCTTTAGGAACAAAGGATGGGAATCCAATCAAACTGCCAGTAAAGCCATACATATCAACTTTAAGCAGACCGTTTACCAAACCGCCAATGGCAGCACCAAGACTGGAAGTCATGAATACACGACCGTACTTTAAGTTAACACCATACATTGCCGGCTCAGTAATACCTACAGCTGCAGAAATAGCAGCACTTAAAGATAGTCCCTTTAGGTCAGGATTGTGCTTGGTCTTAAACCAGACGGCAAGGGCACCAGCACCTTGTGCAATCATAGTTACTGAAACAATACCGTTTAAAATACTGTGTCCCGTGGCAGCAATATCATTCGCAATAATTGGAACTACTGCCCAGTGCAGTCCGAAGATAACCAGTATCTGGTAAAGACCACCGATGATTAAACCGGAAAGTGCGGTGTTGACAGTTAACAGCCATTGCAATACTTTGGCAATTCCCGTAGAAATAAATGAAATTACAGGTCCTACGATAATTAAGACTGTCATCCCTACTAAAAAGATTTCCACTAGAGGAGTAAAAATTTGTCTTAATGTGACTGGCATCCACTTCTTAATCCACGGTTCAATTTTAGCAGCCATCCAAGCCGCGAAAATCATAGGGAAAATTGAATAAGTATATTGCGGAATATGAATTGGAATACCGAAAAAGTTGGCGTTAATACCAACACCAGCTAAGTAGTAACTAAATTTACCACTGGCATAAATCTTTACTAAGTCAGGATAAATTAGAAAACCGCCGATAATAGAAACAATTACAGGATTAGAACCTAACCTTTGAGCAGCCGTAAAGCCAACAATTAATGGTAGGAAATAAAAAGATGCATCTCCCATTGCATTAATAATGGTGTATGTTGGCGAAGCCGTAGACATGTGGCAAAAGTTGGTTAAAATGTTAAGAATACCTTTTAACATACCACTGGCGGCCAGTAAACCAATTACAGGCATCATAGAGCCGGTAATTACGCCTATTAACTGGAAGAAACCATTTTTAATCTTGCCACCAATAGTTTGGTTAGCCTCTGGAGCCGGAGTTGCAGGTGTAGCTTCTCCTTGCCCAGCATATTCAGGTCCGAGTAGTTTAATTAGCTCGTCATAAACGTCCTCTACCGTTTGCCCAATTACTATCTGATATTGGTTATTAGCACGAGTAACATCTATTACTCCTTTAATGTTATTAACTTCATCATCATTCGGAATGCTATTATCGTTTAAAGTAAACCGCAGACGAGTAAAACAGTGCATAACGTTTTTAACATTATCAGCGCCACCAACAGCCTTAACAATTTCACGCGCCGTAGTTTGGTATTTATTTTCATTTTTGTTAACTGCAGCTGGTGCTGATTTAGTCTGTTTTAAAGTAATAGTAGCAGCTGATTCGCCAGCAGCTTTAGTGCCAAGGGAAAGGTCAATACCAGCTAAAACATCTTGAGTATTTGTAATTGCCAAGATGACGGTATCATCCTTTTGAGCATCTTTGATAGCTTGAAGATCCATTGTCCCTAATTGCTGTCCTGCTTTCACCTCAGAGTTTGCTGTTACTTGCAAATCAAATGGTTTACCGTCAAGTTCGACAGTATCTATGCCCAAGTGAAGCATAACTTCCACACCGTCTGCAGTCTGCAGGCCAAGTGCGTGCTTAGTTTCGGCCACCATTATCACTTTACCTGTTACAGGCGAGACAATTTTCCCAGAGCTAGGTTTAACGGCAAAACCTTCACCTAACTTCTTCTGAGAAAAAACCGGATCATTAACATCCTCGAGGTTAATGACCTCACCAGCAACAGGTGCCAGTATTTTTATCGTATTACTCATAATTACGCCTCCATGAAACTACCACATAAAAGGTCGTCATATATATTGATAACGCTTTCCTTAAGATTATAGTTCTTGTATAGACAGGTGTCAACAAATTGCTTATTATATTGTTGTAATAAATAATTATATATTATTTTCCAGACTAGACAGGTTAAAATTTAACTTAAGGTGGTATGATTAATGTTAAAAGGTGGATAACAAATAATGAGAGCTAAATATTTACAAATTGCGGCAGATTTAACAAATAAAATTAAGCACGAACAATATGCTGCCGGTGATTTTTTGCCAAGTGAACCAGCACTATCAGAACTATATAATGTTTCACGTGAAACAGTAAGAAAATCTTTAAATGAACTCTTAGATGCTGGCCTAATTCAAAAAATAAAAGGTAAAGGTTCAGTAGTTATTAATGCAGCGCGTATCGCCTTTCCAATTTCTAATATTGAATCCTTTGATGAACTTAATAAACAAAAACAAATGCATGCTGCAACCAAAATATTGGAATTAAAAGACACGCAGGTGCCTTTGACTATTAGTAAACATTTATCCTTAACAGAAACTGCTGCAACTTATGTGTCCCGTTTACGATTAATCAATAATGAACCAATTGTGGTTGATGAAGATTATATTTTAAAAAAATATGTACCTAAAATCTCGGTTGAGCAAGCTCAAAGCTCTTTATATCAGTATTTTGAACATAATTTAGGACTTGAAATTGATTATGCAACTAAAACCATTACCGTAGAACCAGCTAGTCAAAACGTAATGCAGCAGTTGCAACTTACCAATACCAATTTAGTTGTAGTAGTGCGCAGTTTAACCTATTTAAAAGATACATCTTTTTTTCAATATACTATTTCTCAACACCGGCCTGATAAATTTAAGTTTGTAGACTTCGCACATAGAAAAGCACAAAATGGAGGACTTATATTATGAGTTTAGCTGACAAAGTGATTTATCAAATATATCCCAAATCATTTTATGACAGCAATGGTGATGGTATCGGAGACTTAAGGGGGATTATTGAAAAAATTCCTTACTTAAAGAAATTAAATATTGATATGATTTGGTTCAATCCTTTTTTTGTATCTCCCCAAAATGATAATGGTTATGATATAGCCGATTATTATGGTATTGATCCGTTATTTGGTACAATGGCTGACTTTGAAGAATTAGTCACAAAGCTTGGACAAAATCATATTGGTGTGATGCTTGATATGGTCTTAAACCATTGTTCTACTGACCACATTTGGTTTAAAAAAGCTTTAGCCGGAGATAAGCATTATCAAAAATTTTTCTACATTAGAAATCCTAAACCAGATGGCAGTATGCCCAACAATTGGACATCTAAATTCGGTGGCTCAGCTTGGGCACCTTTTGGAAATAGTGGTAAATATTATCTTCATTTATACGACAAAACTCAAGCTGATTTGGACTGGCACAATCCTGAAGTCAGAAAAGAACTGTTTAAAGTAGTTAACTTTTGGCGCGATAAAGGTGTCAAAGGCTTTCGCTTTGATGTAATTAATGTTATTGGTAAAGATGAAAAACTTACTGACGCACCCCAGAACACCGCCAGTAAGTTAATGTATACTGATCAACCCATAGTGCATCAATATCTAAAAGAATTAAATAAAAAAACTTTTGGTCAGCAGCCAGATGCAATTACTGTCGGGGAAATGTCATCAACGACTATTGCTAATTCTGTTGCTTACACTAGAAAAGATAATCATGAGCTATCAATGGTTTTCACTTTTCATCATCTAAAAGTTGATTACCAAAATGGCCAAAAATGGACCAGGATACCTTTTGACTTTTTCGCTTTAAAAAATGCTCTTAACGAGTGGCAGATTGGCATGAGTCAAGGTGGCGGCTGGAATGCTCTCTTTTGGAACAACCATGATCAACCCTGGGCCTTAAGTCGTTTTGGTGATCCTGTTAATTTTCGCGAAAAATCTGCAGAAATGCTGGCTACCGTAATGCATTTATTACGTGGTACACCTTATATTTATCAAGGCGAAGAAATCGGCATGATCAATCCTAATTACCAGACAATCACTGACTATGTAGATGTAGAAACGCTTAACGCTTATGACGAGCTTAAAAAAGAAGGCTTAAGTGATGCAAAGGCTCTGGCAATTATTCAGGCTAAATCTCGTGATAATAGCAGAACCCCAATGCACTGGGATGATACTGCTAATGCCGGTTTTACTACAGGAATTCCTTGGCTTAAGCCTAAAGATCAAGATAAAATTAATGTTGCAGCTGAATTGGATCATGGTGAAATTTTTTCTTATTATCAAAAACTGATTTACTTGAGAAAACATTATCCCATTATCGCCAAGGGAAGTTATGAAGCGATTGACTTGGATCATCCACAAATTTTTGCTTATTGCAGACTTTATCAGGGACAAACTTTACTGGTAATTAATAACTTTTATGGTAAAAAAATTACTTATAGCTTACCCGACGCTTATCAAGGACGACAAGCGCAAACATTGATTAGCAATTATCATAAAAACTTACAGGAGGTACCAAAAACTTTAGCTTTACATCCTTATGAATCACTGGCCTTGTTAATATAGATTAACGCAAAAATACCTCCAAATTTAGGACAAATTTGGAGGTATTATCTTTGGAAGACTTAATCTGTTTTTGTTTATCAAAAATACCTATCCAATAAGTAAATCATTGGCTTTAACTTCTGCACCATCATCCTGGTTCAGTTTGATTTCTTTTTCATATCCACTGGTGAACACAACAATGACAGTAGGGTCCAACTTGTTATCAGTTACAACATTCTTATCAAATACTTCTAATTTTTGACCTTGAGTTACTTCGTCATCTTGGTGTACCATCACTTCAAAGCCCTCTCCTTTTAAGTTCACAGTATCAATACCAATATGAATAAGAATTTCGACACCTTGCGCAGTTTTAATACCCACGGCATGTTTTGTCTTGGGAAGAGCCTCAATTTTACCTGCTACAGGCGCATAAACGGTTACTTTATCCTCATCAGGAATAATGGCAAAACCATCTCCCAGCATTTTTTGTGCGAAAGCCGGATCGTTTACCTTTTCAATTTTTTCAAGTTTCCCACTAATCGGTGCAGTGACAGTAAAATTTTCCGGCTTCTCTTGTTTCTTACCAAACCACTTAAACATTCTCTTAACCTTCTACTTTCATTAACCTTAAGTAATTAATTTCACACTTTATTACAATTTTAGCTTTCTAACTATTAACAAATATATACTTTTTAACAAGAAAAACTAGTAACGAAAAAACATTTTCTTGTTTTTTAAGAAAATCTCTCCAAAAGTGCTTTTTGGATAACTCTCGATATAGCAGCTTGTTCCTACTTAATTCACAAAAACGTTTAATATATAAAAACAAAGGGACTTCTCTCTATTCAAAATCAAAATTAAAATTTTGAATAAACTTGATAAATTGATAGACAATTCTTTTCTCATTGTTTTTCTGTGTAATAGCCACTAAATTAACTTGTGGTTCCCATTTAAGGGGAACATAAGTTAAACTACTATCAAGTTCCGGATAAATACAGTAGAGGCCTAATCCCATACCTTGATTTGCCTTAAGCAAAACATTTAAAGAAGATATCTCATCAGCATAAGTAATATTTAAATCTCTATTCAGATGAATAATCTTATTTTGTAGATTAATGATATCTGCCGCTGCCCATCTATTATCTAAAAATACCAGTTTTTCACCCTGAAAATCTGTCAATTTAATTATACTTTTTTTACTCAAAGGGTTATTTTGCGGGATAATTACTTTAAACGGCTCTGTTTCAATTGGATAGACCTTAATATTACTTAAATCTTCAGCTTCCAATCCTGTTGTCAACATAACATCCAAATTGTTAGACACTAATTGCTGCTTTAATTCGTTGCGATTCAAATTTACCAATGCAAATTTAACTTGAGGAAACTTTTTTTGAAATGAACTTAGCCAAAGGGGAATATATTTATCATTAAAAGGATTATATGAATAGCCAAAATTTATTTGCAATCTTTCTTTCTTATCTTTTTCCTGAACCTCCTGTACTGCAGAATTATAGTTATTAATTAACGGCCTGATTTTTTGATAAAAAACTTCACCATTTTTCGTTACATTAACATAGCGCTTGTTGCGATTAAATAATTTGACACCAATCTCATCTTCAATAGCATTAATATCATGTGTGACAGTTGGCTGGGTAGCATGAATTGCCTTAGCAGTTTTTGTAAAATTTTTTGTTTCAACTAAATTAACAAAAGTAACAAGTTTCTTTATATCCATATCTTATTCCTTATAATTTATTTTTATTATTAATAACTGATATTAATTTCACTTATAAGTATAAATAAAATATACTAGCTTTGTAAGCGGATTATATAATAAATAAGGAGATTAAAATGGTTAAACATACAGAAGAAGCTACCAGTGACTGGATTGCCGAAACAGCTAAACAAGTTAATGCTGCTAAGGGCTCAGATTATGTAGAATTAGATCAAGGATTATTAACAGTTGACCAAATCGATGCATTGCTCAATTGTCTGCCACTTGAATTAATTACTATTGACAAAAACGATCGATATGTCTATTGCAATAATGAAATTCCTAAGGAAATGTTACTTTCACCGCGTTGGCCTGAAAAACTTGGTCAAACTTTATCTGAAGTTCATAAAAAGACCTCAATGCCTCATGTTCAAGAAATAATGGATTACGCCAAGACTGGTAAAACCTATAAACTTATTAAACCAAGTGATAACGAATATATGGTTGCCTCTTTTAAGAATATGATTGACAAAAATGATCAATATGCTGGAGTAACCGAATGGATTGTTGATCTATTGCCAATCATTAACTGGTACTTAAAACAAACGGGACAGAAACTGGTTCCTGATGAAAGCAAAAAGGCAACCGATGTAGATTCCGGTGCCTCAATGCAATCATAAATATAATATGAATTCTTAAGTTGGAATGCCTTTTGGATTCTAACTGAGAGCTAACTCTTTAATAACTAGCACGTAAAAAAGCTCTATTGATGGGATAGAGCTTTTTGTGTGATTCCAATGGAATCGCTAAACCATTTATATATTTATATTCTAGCATAAAATTGTTGCAAAAAGAGAATTACCAATTTTTAAAGCAATAGTTCTTAATCATCATCTTTATTAAGATCTTTTTTCAGTTTTATTTGTTTAGCTAAAAACTTAAAGGCAGCGTCACGGCTAGATATATTTCAACTTTTATTAAATTCGCAATGTACTTAACAGCGTCATCACCTGTACTGCAAATATTTCCTCATTTCTGCGAGGATAATTAGCAGATGAATTACAACTCGACATTTTGCAATGATTGCAGAACGCTTTCAGTATCTTGTAACACATCAGCAATAATCTGTTTAACAGATTTTGTTTCTTTAATTAGACTTAAATCTTGGCCAACCATAATTGCGCCATTTTGCGTATCACCTTGATACATGCCCATTTTGATAGTTTTAGCATCAAGGCCAGCTTCTTTTTGAGCAGCTTCAGCCTTCAAATGAGTAGCTTCTAAATCTTTGATTTGATCAGAAAGGTTATTAGCAATCATTCTAAAAGGCGCGTCATTAGCATAAGAAACTTCGGCAGTGGCCATATCTCCTGCAGCAATAATTGCTTGTTTTGCTTTATCATTAATCGGTAACTCATCTGCTACTAAAAAAGCAGTGCCCATTTCTATCCCTTCGGCTCCTAAAGCAAATGCTGCAGCACCACTATGACCATCTACAATACCACCGGCAGCTACTACAGGGATATTAACTGCTGCTACCACTTGTGGCACTAAAGCCATTGTGGACTCAAAAGAAACATGACCGCCTCCTTCCCAGCCTTTGACGACTACCAAATCAGCTCCCGCTTTTTCTGCAGTGACCGCATCGGCCAAATAACTGGCCTTGACAATTATTTTCATGCCCAGTTTATGCCAGCGGGGAAAATATTTTTGGCACAAAGCACCATTAAGTCGCATAGCATCAGCATAAACTACCGGCGGTTTAGTTGCTATCAATACTTCATCTGCTTGCTGAACAATTCCCTCTTGCGTGATTGCGTTAACGGCAAATGGTTTTTCAGTCAATTTTTTAGTTTTGTTAATTTCTGCAATGCTGGCGTCTTTGGGCATATAACCTAAGCCCAATACTCCCAAACCACCAGCATTTGAGACCGCAGACACTAAAGGAGAAAGTGAAGTAAACGCCATTGCACCCTGAATTACTGGCTTTTCAATTCCTAATACTTCTTTTACTCTATTAACCATTTAGTTTTTACCTCCATCACTTATAAATTTGCTAAAATTAGCATAACGATTCTTTCGTTAAGGTGTAATGACAAATATTTAAATTTTGTCGAGTCAGAAGAAGGCATTACTTAATGGAAAAACAAAATCCCAGTTTAGAGTTACGCCTAAGTAACGCGTTATTTAGCTTGTTGAATGATAAAGATTATGAACAAATCACAATCACAGATATCACCAAAAAAACTAAAGTGGCCAGAACAACTTTTTACATTTGTTTTGACAATAAAGATGAATTGCTGCGCTTTTCTATTAACCGGTATATGATTCCGTTTGTAGCCGGTTTGCGCAACTCACTTAATCTTAAACCTAAAGACAACATGACCAGAACTATTGCTGCACTGAATGATATAGCGCCACAAATTAAATTTCTGCCACTTCTACTTAGCATCAAAACCGCAACATTTAATCCCAGTCGCGAAATCGAAAATAGTGTAAAAAAAGAAATCAGGCAGATATTACAAAAGGAAAAAATTGCTCCCGATATTTTAGAATACTTTGCCAGTCTTTATTTTGTCAGTTTATTAGAAACACAAAAATGGTGGGCCAAACATCCCAAGGTTGCCCCAGCTAAAGTCGCTCAACTAATTCACCAAAGCTGCTATCGCGGACTTATTTCACTTCTTAATTAACACAAAAGAACCAAGTAGTTTACTTGCTGCTTGGTTCTATTCATTTACTCTATTATCAACAGAATTTCTTATAGAATGTCAAGTATCAAAAAGATTTAAAAATGGGTATACTAAAGGTACTTCAAAAAGGCGCCTTTTTGAGAGTTAAATATTTGTTTAGCAGTTAACCTTTATTGACGTACAGCTTGTT
>NZ_BTTV01000010.1:0-13981 GCF_036246345.1 Lactobacillus rizhaonensis
TTACGTTTACTGGTTCAATCATATTAGAAGATCAAACAAACTAAAATACACGACCCCGATCAAATATCGAAATCGTGCATTGAGTCTTGCATAATATTAAAATGTCTAACTTTTTAGTTGCACTTCATTTTGCAATGTACCAATTTTTATGCCTGTTTTCTGTTCGGCTTCTAACCAACTAGAATATTTTTTGCCAGCAATTACTATTTGATGAGATTTAGTTGAATCAATTTTTATGCCTTTTTTATCTAAAAATTCAGTTAATGATGGACGATTAATAACCTTTTGATTACTTTGGTTGATCAAAAAATTATTAATACGTGAAATAGTTAGGCTTTTATCATTGGATGCAGCAACAACATTTTTAAAGCTTATTGTTTTACGTTCTTTGATTAATTTTTGAGCAGCTAAGATAATATCTTTTTCGACCTTTTTTTTTCGATTTTCACGTTCCGTCTGCAGATCAAATTCTTTAGCAAAATCATCAATACCTTTCCAGTACTTCATTATTTGATTAGCTGGGAAATGATCTTTATACATTTCTTTCCAAGTTGGCATACGATGATACTTCTCAATTTCTTTTCTGCCTTTATAAATGACCTCTTGTTTGCTAATAATTGAATTTCCAACAAAAGTAGCATTTATGTGACAGCTTTTTAAGGCAGCCCTCCATGATCCACCTAATCTTCTGGCTGCAGTACGTGAATGTTCATATTGATTTTCTTTAGGAGGATAACCTAGTCTATGATATAAGTCTTGAATTTCTGAAATCAGTTGTATGGTTGAAATTCCACGATCACAGTGTTTGATTACACCTACCTTGTAGTCATCCATTGACTGTAAAAAGTAACGATATAAGCCATATTTTTTGATAATAATGGTTTGAGAACTAGTAGATAAATCTTTCTTCAAAGGAATTCTTTGAAGCTTTTCCTTTATTTCTTTATATTCCATAATAGCCGTATTTAAAGTCTTTTCTTCCATCTGTTTTTCCTTTCTAATTAGTCACAATTTAGCATTTGCTTTTTAGCTAGAATAAAATGTAAAAATTTTAAAAAAACTAAAAACAGGTGATGTATTATAATATTTTTAATATTTATCAAATAAAAAAGCCCAGTTATTTAAACTGGACTTTTTCTTTGAGCGAAAAAATTTTGATCTTGTGAATTGATCATAAACAAATATAATAAAATAATTACTAATTCTTCTAAAACAACAATAATTTGATTGAAAGATAAAATCAAAAAAATACAATAAATATTGATTTTATCCAATCATCTAATCTAAAACAACTTTTTTAAAGTCTTATCATAATAAAACCTCCATACTAAAAAAGATCAGTTATGCTGATCCTCACTTGTAGTATTCAATTTTCTTATTTAACTCAACGCAAAAAAGGCTTTAAGTACATACTTAAAACCTTAATTTTAGTTAGCGATAAACAATAAAAATATCTTACGATAGTGATAAACAATAGACGAATTTCAACAATGAAATTCAACACCAACGCTTAATGATAAATCAAAAAATCAAGCAAAATTAAATGAATAAAAATAAAATTTATTCACATGATTATTATACAAAATTTTTATCCAATAGTAACCCTAGATTATCTTGAAATATTATATCGTACTTGATAATATTCCAAGATTTTCCTACATATTAAAACTATCAGGATTTCCAAATTGGTCTTTTAAAACCTCTGACCAATTAGAAATATCATCAATATGATCGGGATATACACTTAATAAAGTTCCAAGTAATTGTATGAAATAATTTGAAACAGAGCGCTTTTCATCAGTGCTTACTCTAACTAACCGAGCAGGGCCATTAGCAGCTTCTGCAAATAAGCAACGAATGTTAGAATAATTGATCTTTTCTTGAATAAGACTATCAATAGGTAGAACTTTTTTTTCTTTAACTGTATTTTTTTTTGTTAAATAGACTGTATTGGAGAAGGCATCCCATTTTTGGCTTGGATAAAAGAAATAATTAAGTTCTTCACCTTTAACATTTTCAAAGAACTTATTATAGAACTTAATTGCACCAGGTAACTGTTCTGGATATTTAGTATAAATTGCTTGATTTAATGATTTGAGACCTTTAAAAGTATCATCATAATTTGAATAAGTTAGAGATAAGAAATTGGTGTGTCTAGTACCCACGAAAAGGCAATGCCAATCATATGACTCATTCTGAATGTATTGTGCAACATCTATCACGTCTTGTTCCACTTTGTGTTCACTTAGAGACCTATCACAATCATAAGTGCCAAAAGTAGATAATCTTAATAATAAGGAATTAGTTTGGCTTCGCCAATCTGCACTCCTAAATAATAAATGTGTCCGCAACGTTCTTGCTTTTTTTTCAATAGCTTCCAAATATTTAATAGGATCCAAATTATAAGTACAACAAAAGCTAAAGACTAAATTAGCATATTCAGATATATTATTGAATGATGATTCGTAATACATAGTATTATTGTCATAATTTACAAATAAAGTATAATCAAGAATTTCATCATTCTTTTTTAGAGTCTTAAGACTAAGATTTAAATCCTCAAGTTCCTTTTCAATTGATTCAATTTTAGAAATATTCATATATTTACCGATGTGAGTAAAAGTATCAGTAAGCTGAATATAATCAAAATCTTCATTAATTTTCTCTACAGGATTTTTTCGATAGCAAATATCTTTAATGCCACTAGTTATTCTCTCAAATAGGTAATCTTTTTTTAATTGAGATTGTAGTAGCAAGTTAAAAATCAAATCTGATTGTCCCTGCATAGAATTACCACAAGTAAAATTGGATACAGCTTGGTCTTTATAATATACTGTGATTAATCCTGAGTAACAAGTTATATCATCTAATTTTTCTACCATGTTTTTAATTTCGTTAATTTTCATGTTGTTCTCCATCTGATCTATAATTAATTTCTGATTCACTTTCAATTGTACAAAAATTTATTTGCCCAAAACGAAAGTTAAACATCCAAGAATTATTAAATATTTATCTTTAAAAGCATAATTTTTTCGATGCTGAGAAGGCGATTTTAAGACCAAGTTCAGTTAATTTAATTAACAATGACACAGAATGCTTAAAAATAGCAAAAGAAAAAAGCCCTTTTTTGAATGAAAAGAGCCTTTATAAATTTAGAAAATTAAACTCTATTAAAGTTAATTTGATCTAGTAATGCTTCCTTACGTTCTTCTTCAAAACCTAAGTATCTGAAAGTCATTGCTTCGCTACTATGATTCAACAAGTGAGATACGAAACCAATATTATGTCCTGTCTGTTCGTAAATAATGAATGCTCCAGTCTTTCTCATAGTATGTGAACCAATCCAATCAACACCTAATTTAAGTCCAATTTTGTGACAGATACGATAATAAGTGTTCTCTGCAATCGGCTTATTTTCACCTAAGTATCTTGAACTTGGAAATAACCATTCACTAGATGCTAATTTTTTATAGGGATGCTTTTTTTCATAGTCTTGCAACCACTCATAGTAGTCTTCCAATACATCTCTTACTGGAGTGAGATATAGTCTGTTCTGCTTTTTTGTTTTCTTATCTTTGGTAAAGACTTCTTTTTTTACTCTGCCCCTCTTATCGAAAACTTGATCTTTTTTTAAAGCCAAAACATCACTTACTCTTAAGCACGTAACTTTACCTGTCTGAAAAATGGCATAGTTCCTTTCTCCCATTTCTCCTTCGCTTTTTAATTTGTCTAAAAACTTTTTTAGCATAATTGAGTCCGTAATTGGTCGTGTATCTTTATGTTTTCTCGGCATTTTTTGTTCCTTACTTTATGTTATCTTTTAAAGCCTTGCTATATGGTTATTTTAACGTATTAAGTAGAATAATTCTATTATATTTATTTATTCTACATAGTTAAATAGCTCAAAATTTTACTATCAGTAAGAATGCACCTTTTAGCATACTATGTAGAAAAAGTATCTTTTTCTACATAGTTTAAATTTGAAGATGTTTAATCAAAACAAAATATACGGCTAAGTTTATTAATTAATAGTCAAAAAAGATGAACTAGGCCTTAGAATCGCTCTCTCAGCATAACAAAAAACAGAAGCAAGGTATAAACTTACTTCTGTATATTTAATCTGTAGAAACCTTTTTCCGAAAAAGTACAATATCTTTTAAGTTATAAGGATCATAATCTTTTATAAAAATTGGTATAACCTTCCAAGGACTATTAACCAAACATAAATATTATTTTTCTTGCAAAATTGCATTAGTCAATAAAGATGAAAAATTCAATTTTAATTTTTTCGCTTTACGATCAGCCCACTGGGGAATGGTTAAAGTCTTTTTTACCAACTTATCGTTGTCTAAGTACTTTGATACATTTGCTCTAATCAAAGTTGCAAAAGAACCATCCGGGACTTTCAGCTTATCTATTTTTGAAGGAGAGTTAATTGAGTCACCACTTTCAATATAGTCCGCCAAAGTTAATCCTAGTGCTTCCTCAGCCATCTCAATTCCATAAGAAATATTATCAGTATTGATTCCAGTAAAAGCACCTTGAATGTCAGGAAATTCGATTAAATAACCGCCATTAGTTTCTGGTGTAAAAATTGCAGGATAAACTAAATAAAGCTTAGTTTTTTTACTCATAAAGCATTCTCCTTTGAAAAACGCAAAGTGATTAAATTATCAACTTTGCGTAAAATTTCAGGGCTTTTTAAGCCCTGCTTCCTTAAGAATTTTACGCTCAAGGCCATTACCAAGATCTTGATTGCCATGAATAGGTACCGTTATTCTTACACCATCTTTATATAAATGATGATGTGAGCCAGCAACTCGACGTTCAATCCAGCCATTTTCGAGTAATAGCTTGAGCATCTCCTTTCCTGTAAGTGGCATGTATACTTACCTCCTTACGTTTTTAATTGTAACACGTATTACACGTGTAAACAACAAATAAATTAGTTAGCGTCTTTTAGTCACTAGCCACTTCATTAATCCTAGAATACTAAAAAGCAGTTAGAGGGATGTTTACGTGCATCCATTGAATAGAGCCATCATTCAACCTAAGAGAAGTTGTCAAGAACTTTATAACTTAGCACAATACTTACCTAAGAAAAATTTTTCAAACCAGCTTTAGTCAAACGAAATATCATTAGAGCTTTACCGCAATTTAATTAATCGTTGGCGTCCTGGAACATACACCTTACCTGTTATCAGTCATTTACCATTTGAATTTATCTAACAGCAGGCTTAATTTGTTTTTAAAAACTATTAGGTAGTCGAAACAAAAAGAGAGCTTAAAGCTCTCTTTTTTACGTATTTAGACTTGCTGATATTAAGACGGTATGAATTCTATCCTATCCTTACCTTTTGCTTAGTTGCTTGGGCAATTTTACTCAATAACTTTGTGGAAGTATTCATTGAACCACTCTTTATCCGTACAATTGTTGATTGTGGCTTATCTATTAGTTTTGCAAATTCTCTTTGGCTTAAGCCAAGATTACTTCGTAAATTCCTTACCTGAACAGCAATTTCAAAATTTATATTATTTTGACTAACTTCTTTGGCAAATTCAGGATCACGCATACTACGTTCACGTGCATATTCATAAATTTTTACCTCTTTTCAAATTCAATCTTCTTTTCTTTGCCTTACTTATTTCTTTGATTGGTGTTTTTTGTCTTTTTTATTAAAACCATGTGTCATAACATAATGCCCATTTTTAAGTCGTAATTGTTTTAAGAACCTCTACGATAAAGAATATGAACTAACAAAGTTTGCTACCTTTAATAATTAAAATGGTATTATACTTCCTTTATAGCATCTTTATTATCATTTATAATAGACATATAAAGATTTGGAGATGAAACTACTTGGATGCAAAACAATATTCAAAATTAATTGATAAGGAATTACAAAATTTACCAATTTATGTGTTTTATTATTCACAACAACCTAATCTTTCTTTGACTACTGTTTACCAATATTTAACTGAATACAGACGATTCTTTGATTGGCTTAGAATTACACCTGCTGATGTAGAAAATCCAGGTAAGGGGTACATTAGTAATGCAAAGAACAATAAGGATATTCAATTATCTACTTTAGAGCATCTTCAATCTGCTCAAATTCAAATGTTCTTAAAAGAATTAAGTGTAAAGCAAAATAAACAATCTACAAGAGACAGCAAAAAAACAATTAATAGAACAATCAATGCACTTAGATCATTATTTCATTACCTTACTGTTACTGCGGATTTAAAAAATGGAGAGCCTTACTTTTATCGAAATGTAATGCTTAAAATCCCTTTGGTAAAAGGATCACGTGAATCTATTTCTTATCGTAATGCTAAATTTTCTCCTATGCTTTACACTGGAAGCAAAAAACATGAGTGGTTAAGCTATATCAAAAACGATTATGAAAAAGAATTAAGCAATAGAAAGCGTTCTTCTTTTTTATTTAACAAAGAAAGAGATGTAGCCGTTATAGCTTTATTGTTAGGATCAGGTATTAGAGTATCAGAGCTTGTGCATTTAAATTTAAAAGATTTAAACGTGACTCAGCGAAGCATAATCGTTATACGAAAAGGAAATAAAAAAGATGCACCATTAATTGCTGATTGGGCAATGCCCTATATTAAAGATTATTTAACTATAAGAAAGCAGCGCTATAACCCTGAAAAAAAAGAACAAGCATTATTCTTAACTAAATATGCCGGCAAAGCCAAGCGTATTGCAACGAATACAGTAGAATGCTTTGTTAGCAAATATTCTACTGCCTTTCCTGATGGAAATAGAACAACACCCCATAAATTGCGTCACTCATTAGGCACTGAACTTTACGATGAAAGTAAAGATGTTATGACTGTAGCAACTCAACTAGGACATACAGGTATCTCTGCTACAGATCAATATATTCAACAGACTGAAGTAGAAAAGCAAAGAATTCAACTAGACAAAATAAAATAATAAAAAATGTTCAATAGGAATTATCTCCTATTGAACATTTTTACTTTTTATAAGGATGTAGTGGAAACTCAAGAAATGCCTGCAAATTAACTAACACATATTCTTAAACGTAACACATATTCTTAAGCGTGAATAATATCATTGTATACTGATATCAATATATTGCTAATTGGTTTGAAATCAATTTTCATTGCATCACTTCCTATAGTTGAAAATGTTCTTAGTTTATTTATAAACCTCTTTATAAATACTTTAATTATCAAAGTATTTTGCAGCAATATAATATTGCAATCTTGACTAACTGTCAAATACCGATCTACAATTTAGTTAGTGCCAAATTTTTGTGGATAATAAGCTTTCAGCCCTTACCTGCTGCTGTTTATAGTTTTCATTTTTAAATTATTTGCTCAGATAGCTTTAATATCTGCCCGCTATTAATAATTCCCTAATCCAGTAACGTGTCTTAACTGCTTCCGTAAAAATTTGCTTGGGACTGCTCATAATATACGAAATTTTCTTTACCTTAAAGCAAAAAAGCAAAGCACTGATAAGCAATAGTTTGCGTATTTAAAATATACTTACCTTTGTTGTCTTTTCTGGGTTTATCAATATTGTCTAGCTGTCCAATTATTTAATATAGCCCAAATCTATTAATTATGCATACTCTCAAATATTTACTTATCAGTTATTGTGTCCTGACACATGAACTTGTTGGTTATTAATTTTTGATCTAAAATAAAAAGTTAGCTTGACAATCACTTATTTCATATAACTGACTTCCTTGTTAATGCACTTTTTCAACACATGGACCCTAAGTGTCCAATACTTTTCAAACAGATTTAAGCAAGGAAATAACGAAGCTGCCAATTTTTATAACGACGTTAATTACTATTAGGATAAAGCGTAAAAAATGCTTACAACTCAAACCCACTTTAGCACAAAACAAAAGTGGTAAAGGCAAAATTGAGCTAGCCTCATCTCCATCACTAACGTTAGAATGTTTATATATAAAAAATCATAATGAGACTAGTGTGCAAGAGAACCGTTTAACTGGTAAAGACCACACTGCTATCAAAACCTAATCAATAACCTAAGTGTGAAACTTGTGTTAACTATCATCAAAAAAATTTATACTTAATTCTTGACATACTTCATATTTTTACTTTTGATTTTCACTGTACTTAACAATTTAATCTTAAAGTTTTATTTTCAAGTACATAGTGTGTAAAATGTGCATGTTTAAATTCAATATCGTCATAATAATGAGCAACCTCAATCACTGTACAATCTAAATTTTGAATAATTTTATTTATTTTGTCCGACATTTTTGGATCTAAACTAGAAGTTGCTTCATCAATTAAAATAATTTTTTTATTAAAAAGAAGAGCTCTAGCAATTTCGATTCGCTGCCGTTGTCCACCAGATAAGTTTTTCCCACTTTCACCATAATATCTATTTAAAGCATCGTTACCTAGTTCATTAATCAATCCTACTTTTTCAAGAACAAATAAACAATCTTTAGTTGAGAAATCCTCGCCTAAAGTTAGATTAAAACGCAAAGTATCATTAAATAAGTTGGGATTTTGTCTTATATAAGCAATCCTACCAGATTCGAGAATATTGTTTATTTTACTATTCTTTTCCCTCAAATAAATTTTTCCGCTACTTGGTTTAATAGAACCCTGAATCAAATTAAGTATTGTCGATTTACCAACACCAGAAGCTCCTGTAATCAAAATTTTTTCTCCAAAAGTAATATTTAAATTCAAATTATTGATAATCTGTTTACCATTTGAGTACGTAAAATAAACATTTTCAAAACAAATTTTTGGCTTAATATCTTTCGATATTTTTTTAGGAGCTTTAAATTCAATCATATGTTCACTATAAGATTTTCGAATTTCTTGAGTAGTTTTTATCTTACTAAGATACTCTGAAACTGTTCCTAATGGACCTACGACTCTGTCACTAGCCATAAAAATACCAATCAAAGCTGCAGAAGATATCTTTCTTTGAATAACTAAAAGCAAGCCAATACCAATAGGTAAAATATAACTAACAACTGAAAGAATTGAAGCGACAAAAAAAGTAACAGCTTGCCAGTTATTCATAAGTAAATAAGAATTTTCGGATTCATTTAAATACTTATCTGTATCATTGTACATATACTTTTCAGCTAAATAAGTTTTGATAGTATTGGCTCCATTAAATAAATCAGTTACCTTACTTAAAAATCTACTACTATCTTCCTGCCACTTTGAAGAAGTGGCAGTTAATTTTTTACCAAAAATCTTTGGAGTTATCATAGGTAATAAAGAAAATAAAATAAACAAAATTCCAATAGGTATGCTTAAACTTAAAATATAAATTCCAGAGATTAATGCCATTAACAAAGACGCAAATACTTCAAACATCAGACTAAAGTAATCTGTTTCAACCAATTTAAAATCATTAAATATTTTTGAGACATTATCCGCAGTATCACTACTAAAAGTTGAAGTATTAATTTGCCCATAAATAAAATTACTTTTGAGCTTTACATTAAGCTTTTTTATTGCTAAATTTATTAACATTTTTCTTAAAGTCATTGAAAAATACACAATAGCCATTGCTGAAAAGCTTTTGACAGCATAAAACATTACTTCTAAAAATGTTGAGTTATGATTAAAATTTGCTATAGAAGAAAGTACCTGTGCCAAAACTACTCCATCAAATGATGAAATAATTGTTGTTATTATTATTGAAAATACGAGCCAATTAGGTAACCATCTAATTATGTTTTTTATTTTCATTTTTATCACCGTTGTATATTAAATTAATATATAATACTTAATTGATTGATATTCTATTTTTGGAAAACAAATACCAATACCACCACTTTTCAGGAGTCTTAACTATTATACTGTTTATCAGTCTGTGAATATTATTATTAATCTGTCCTACTGTCATATCTTTTATATTTATCTTGGAATAAAATCTTAATTCATAATGAGGAAAATCATCTATTCTTGTAAAAGTAACTGGTTGTATATTTGAATTATTTCGTTTAGCTAAGGCTGCTAATCCGTACGCTACGGGAAAGAAATTATCTAAATACTTAGTACGATACTTGGGTTTAGGACCTAATGTATATTCTGGAAATTCAAGTATATTTTTTGAATTTTTTAATAAATTATCCAACTTAAAAAGAGCATTAACTGGGTTAGATGTGTCTAAAACTTCTGTTATGTGCTTTTTTAAGCTCGATAACATTACATCTAAAATGGACCGCATATGCTCCCCTTCATCACCATTAGCTAATGGAACATTTTGAATTCTTAAACTCGCCAATATTATTGGTATAGAATAAAAATCTCCCCAATGTGGACTAAAAATTATCGTATTTCCTCTCTTAATATCATTTAATTTTTCTTCATTTATAATAATTAAATTATTTTTTAGAAAACACTTTGTCTGAGAAAATAAATAAACAAATATAGCATCAGTTTCTTGAAACAAAATATAGTTAGCCCATTTTTTGCTCAGTGACTCTTGGTTTTTTAAATTAGTAAACTTCATGGCTTTACTTGCAATTGTCACAAGGTCTTGAATATTTTCTTTTTTTTCGTTTATTTCAATTTGTCTAATTAAAGAAATTTCTTTCCAAATCAAATCAAGTTGATTACTTTTTTTTAATACTTGGAAAAGACGTTGATCATCTAGATCACTCAAATACATAGAAAAATCATAAATCATTCTGTTGACTCTTTTCTTATCATAGTCTTTCTTATTTGATACAAGTTCATATCAAACTCATTAAAAGAGTTTATCAATAACAAGTTATCATTATTATTAAACAATTTAAAAAACTCATTTATCTGAATAGCAGCAATAATTTTTATTATTGGCAAAAACGACATGTTCACCACAGGAGGTATAATTTCCTGATTTTTGTTTCGTCCTAGTTTTGATGTTTCAAGATAATCTTTCCACGTAAATGTTTTTTTAGGAATTACCATAGTTCCTAAAGAGGCCTCATGTCCTGAATAACCTCCACCAACAATATGTGGTACTCCCTTTTTTAAGCATTCATTTGAAACCAACAGTGATACATTTTTTATACTTGGATAATCAGCACACGAAAAAACAAAATCTGTCCCTGCAATTACTTGGTTAATATTAGTCTGATCAACTTTTAAGCTAATGTTATTTATATTTATTGCAGGATTAACAGTTTTACCAAATTTTTTAATAACATCAACCTTTGATTTATTAATATCTTTAGATGTAAAAATTGCTTGATTGGCTAGGTTTTCTGGTTCTACTTTGTCAAAATCAACTATAGTATAATTTTGAACACCTATTCTAAATAATTGCTCAAGTAAATTTGATCCTAATCCTCCACAGCCAATAACAGTTATATGCTTATTCATTAGCTTTTTTAAAAACTCATCAGTAAATTTGTTTTTATTAGGATACATATTCAAATAATTATTTTCCCTATCTAATAGTTCATAATTATTTTTCAAGGACTTATATACTATTAATCCATCGCAAAATAATTGATTACAAAAATCTTTTAGAAAATGTTTATTGATTTTTTTTGAGGACAGTTTCTGATTTACCATGTGTAATATTTCAGAGTCAGTAAATTCACCCGTTAAATAAGATATAATATTACTAACATTTATCAGATACTTTATTTGGAGTAATGCTTTCCACTTTATTAGTTAACATAATTATTCACGACCTTTCTAAATATATTTTAATATATCATATAACGTTTTTTAATTAAATTGCAACTTTATTTAATTTAATTACAAATTTTTATAATATAAATTTTTAATCCTTGCCTGCTGCTATTTATAGTTTTCTTTTTTAAATTATTTGCTCAAAGGGATTTAATATCTGCCCAACATTAATGATTCCTTGATTCAATAATTTGTCTTAGCTACTTCGCCAAAGTTTGCTTGAAACTGCTCATAATACGGCAACTTCTTTACCTTAAAGTTGCGGGTATAATTTTTAAGTTCATGGCTTGATCAAGCCAGAAGAAATAATGCTTAGATTTCTTGTCTTGATAATATATTCATTTAAAAGTTAGCTACTCATATAAAGTCTGTTTAATACAAATCCACATTGCTTCAATATTGCTTTTTACGACTAGGCAGATGCTACATAAATAAATCTAATAACTTATCAAAAGTGGGATCATTAATTAACATTTTATTAGTATTACGTGATAAATTGTATATTAAAAACTGTAAGTCTTGTAATAAACTAGTCATATAGAAGAAAATCTCACTGAATATAATCTTGTTCAAATTACATTTTAATAGAAAGTTCTTTTCTGTTTTTTTATTTTCCACATAAATATTTTATACTAACTACAATTTATTATAATTTTGCTTCTTAACTAAGCTTGATATATAATATTTTAAAGATTTATTTGAATATCAAAATTTATTTAACAAGGGTAAAATAATCATGATTAAAAATAATATTTCAAAAAATCAAAATCTTATTGCCAATCAATTATCTGACTTACCAATTACTGTAACATGGCTAAAGCAAGTTGATTCTACTAACACATACGCTAAACAGCACTTTCAAGCACAACAATATCAAAGTATTATTTTAGCTGGTAGTGATGTCCAGACACATGGCTATGGCAAACAAAAACGTTATTTTATTTCTAATAGTGGTGGCGTTTATTTGTCGCTTATTGCAAAAGTGCCACACTTAACAACAAGTAATCAAGGACTTTTAACTACTGGAACTGCGTGGTGTCTTCACCAAACTATTCGCCAGCAATTTAATACCATTTCCGATATCAAATGGGTTAACGATTTACTCTTACATGGGAAAAAAATCGCTGGTATTTTGATCGAAAAGATTGCTACTCAAACAGTTATAATTGGTATTGGTTGCAACTTGTATCAGCCTAATTTAGAACAAGCGTTAGCATCTAGTACTAATGTATTAGACTATCCTCCAACCACTGAACAATTTTGCAAGTTTGTAGCCCAATTAGTTAGAAAACTCATGTCATTTATACCTAATTTTACACAAGAGCAATTTCTATATGATTACGAAAAAAACATGTCAATGCTTGGACAAAAAGTAACTGCTATAACAGGAAAGAAAGCAATTACAGGAGATGCTGTCAGACTCGACAACCAAGCAAACTTGATTCTTAATAATCATGGCCAGCTTGTAACCATTAATAGTGGTGAAGTACTTAAAATTAGACAATAATTTATTACTTTTAAGTAAGCAAAAATTAATAAATAACAAGTTTATTATCTTTTCCAATCTTCGCTTAAAGACAGCTAATGTCACAATAAAAAATAGAAATTATTGATCTTTATTCAGCAGTATTTTTCTCATGCCTTAATTATTATGTAAAATGAATTAATCTTTATGTAACTAAAGCTAGACGGACTTAAAAGCTTATATATTATTTAGTTATAATTTACTTCTGTATATTTTTATTCTATAATCTACTAATAAAGAGTAAAACTTTTAATTTAAATATTAAAAATAATTAGTATACCTATCTTTTTAAAAAGCATCGTGCAATAAATGATTTAGTTTTAGTTAAAGCACCTGTACTTATTTCTACCTTTAATTGAAACTGATAACAGTCATAATGAGGTAAGTATTGCTTTATGTAAGAGCTATATTCTTAAAGATAAAGCCAGAATAATAACATATTTACCATTACAATAATATTATAAAACTATACCATTATGAAAAAACGTTTATCTAACTTTCAATTAAGCATAGAATTACATATTATTGAAGTATGTACGAACAACGTAATTGAAATCATTGAATAATAACAAATTAAAGACCAACAATTGATCTGACCCCCCGAAATTGAAGTGCAACTAAAAAGTTAGACATTTTAATATTACGCAAGACTCAATGCACGATTTCGATATTTGATCGGGGTCGTGTATTTTAGTTTGTTTGATCTTCTAATATGATTGAACCAGTAAACGTAATCATGCAGTACTTCCCGCATTTCTGCTAGTGAACTGA
>NZ_BTTV01000011.1:2212-5417 GCF_036246345.1 Lactobacillus rizhaonensis
CCAACGAGTTAGTACATTGAAAACTGAATATAATCCAAGAAAAACCGAGAAACAATCAAAAGAGAACAGATTGCTAAAGAGCGACCGAGAGAGTATCTTGAGTAAGGTCAAGTAAAGAAGGGCGCACGGTGAATGCCTAGGCACAATGAGGCGAAGAAGGACGTGACGAACCACGAAAGGCTTCGGGGAGCAGTAAGTACGCAAAGATCCGGAGATATCCGAATGGGGGAACCCAATGCATGCAGATGCATTACCAGGTGGTGAATAAATAGCCACTTGGGGCAAGACGCAGTGAACTGAAACATCTAAGTAGCTGCAGGAAGAGAAAGAAAAATCGATTTCCCTAGTAGCGGCGAGCGAAACGGAAAGAGCCCAAACCAGATGATTTATCATTTGGGGTTGTAGGACTGCAAGAAGGCAGCGCAAAGGATAGCAGAATTACCTGGGAAGGTAAGCCAGAGAGGGTGAGAGCCCCGTAAGCGAAATCCAGAGCGCGCCGAGCAGGATCCTGAGTAGGTCGGGACACGAGGAATCCCGATTGAAGCAGCGAGGACCATCTCGCAAGGCTAAATACTACATTGTGACCGATAGTGAACCAGTACCGTGAGGGAAAGGTGAAAAGAACCCCGGGAGGGGAGTGAAAGAGAACCTGAAACCGTGTGCCTACAAATAGTCAAAGCCCATTAAGGGGTAATGGCGTGCCTTTTGTAGAATGAACCGGCGAGTTACGTTAATTAGCGAGGTTAAGTCAGAAAAGACGGAGCCGGAGCGAAAGCGAGTCTGAAGAGGGCGAAGTAGTTAGTTGATGTAGACCCGAAACCAAGTGACCTACCCATGACCAGGTTGAAGGTGCGGTAAAGCGCACTGGAGGACCGAACCCACGTAAGTTAAAAATTGCGGGGATGAGTTGTGGGTAGCGGTGAAATTCCAAACGAACTTGGAGATAGCTGGTTCTCTCCGAAATAGCTTTAGGGCTAGCCTGGTGCTAGAAGTGATCATGGAGGTAGAGCTCTGTTTGGACGAAGGGCCCGTCAGGGGTTACTGAATTCAGATAAACTGCGAATTCCAGAGATCAAGGCACTGGAGTCAGACTGCGAGTGATAAGATCCGTAGTCGAAAGGGAAACAGCCCAGATCACCAGTTAAGGTCCCCAAATCTATGCTAAGTGGAAAAGGATGTGGAGTTGCGTAGACAACTAGGATGTTGGCTCAGAAGCAGCCATCATTAAAAGAGTGCGTAATAGCTCACTAGTCGAGTGACGCTGCGCCGAAAATTTACCGGGGCTAAGCATAGTACCGAAACTGTGGATGTGCAGTAATGCACGTGGTAGGAGAGCGTTCTAAATGCGGCGAAGTTTAACTGCGAAGATAAATGGAGCGTTTAGAAGTGAGAATGCCGGTATGAGTAGCGCAAGATAGGTGAGAATCCTATCCGCCGAAAGACTAAGGTTTCCTGGGGCAGGCTCGTCCGCCCAGGGTAAGTCGGGACCTAAGGCAAGGCCGAAAGGCGTAGTCGATGGAGAACAGGTAGAGATTCCTGTACTGCTTATCTTCGTTAATAGCGAAGGAGGGACGCAGGAGGCAAAGAACGCATGGCGCTGGAAGCCATGTTTAAGCGTCAAGTGTGGTAATGAGTCAAATGCTTGTTACTGGTAAGCACAAGGCGTGATGAGGAGCGAAATTATAGTAGCGAAGGTTCAAGCGTCACACTGCCAAGAAAAGCTTCTAGTGAGAAGATAGGTACCCGTACCGCAAACCGACACAGGTAGTCGAGTGGAGAACACTCAGGTGAGCGAGAGAACTCTCGTTAAGGAACTCGGCAAAATCGCCCCGTAACTTCGGGAGAAGGGGTGCTGGTGTAAAAGCCAGCCGCAGTGAATAGGCCCAAACAACTGTTTATCAAAAACACAGGTCTCTGCCAAGTCGTAAGACGACGTATAGGGGCTGACACCTGCCCGGTGCTGGAAGGTTAAGGAGAGCTGTAAGCGCAAGCGAAGCAGCGAACTGAAGCCCCAGTAAACGGCGGCCGTAACTATAACGGTCCTAAGGTAGCGAAATTCCTTGTCGGGTAAGTTCCGACCTGCACGAAAGGTGTAATGATTTGGGCACTGTCTCAACGAGAGACTCGGTGAAATTATAATACCCGTGAAGATGCGGGTTACCCGCGACAGGACGGAAAGACCCCATGGAGCTTTACTGCAATTTGATATTGGGCAGCTGTTAAACATGTACAGGATAGGTAGGAGCCGGAGAAGATAGCACGCCAGTGTTATCAGAGGCAATGTTGGGATACTACCCTTGTTTGATGGCTGCTCTAACCAGGGCCTCTAAGCGAGGCATGGGACAGTGTCAGACGGGCAGTTTGACTGGGGCGGTCGCCTCCTAAAGTGTAACGGAGGCGCCCAAAGGTTCCCTCAGAATGGTTGGAAATCATTCACAGAGTGCAAAGGTATAAGGGAGCTTGACTGCGAGAGCGACAACTCGAGCAGGGACGAAAGTCGGGCTTAGTGATCTGGTGGTACCGCATGGAAGGGCCATCACTCAACGGATAAAAGCTACCCTGGGGATAACAGGCTTATCTCCCCCAAGAGTTCACATCGACGGGGAGGTTTGGCACCTCGATGTCGGCTCGTCGCATCCTGGGGCTGAAGTCGGTCCCAAGGGTTGGGCTGTTCGCCCATTAAAGCGGCACGCGAGCTGGGTTCAGAACGTCGTGAGACAGTTCGGTCCCTATCCGTCGTGGGCGTAGGAAATTTGCGAGGAGCTGTCCTTAGTACGAGAGGACCGGGATGGACATACCGCTGGTGTACCAGTTGTCTTGCCAAAGGCATCGCTGGGTAGCTAAGTATGGCCGGGATAAGCGCTGAAAGCATCTAAGTGCGAAGCCCCCCTCAAGATGAGATTTCCCATACGAAAGTAGTAAGACACCTCAAAGACTAAGAGGTAGATAGGCTGGGAGTGGAAGAGCCGTGAGGCTTGGAGCGGACCAGTACTAATCAGTCGAGGACTTGACCAAAGCGCCAAGGCAATCAAAGGTTTTTTAAAAGGATTATATTTAGTTTTGAGTGTAAAAGCTCACAAGGAAAAAGTACGGTGGCAAGAGCAAGAAGGAAACACCTGTAACCATGCCGAACACAGTAGTTAAGCTTCTTCACGCCGAGAGTAGTTGGTGGGAGACTGCCTGCGAGGGTAGGACGCTGCCGTGC
>NZ_BTTV01000012.1:0-2079 GCF_036246345.1 Lactobacillus rizhaonensis
CATTTGGACCTATGGCACTAAAGTTATTCAGGGCAAGAAGTATTACGATTTAGGCCAGGACAACTATGTTAAGGCTACTAATGTTTCCGGCGTTAAACGCAAGCTAAGACGCAACAGCTACGTTTACGGTAAAACGGCTAAAAAGCTGCAGCTAAAAGCTTTAAAGAAGGGACAAAAGGTAAGAACTTATGGCGCAGCCGTTAAGATCCACCGGAAGCTATACTATATCGTAGGGAAAAACCAATACGTCAAAAAGAGTAACTTTTAATAAATATTACAAGTAAAAAATAAGAGTTAGGATATTCTCCTAACTCTTATTTGTTTTAAACCGAATTCATCATATTAAATGATTTTAGAAGTTAAGCTAAATCAAATTAACGCGCTACAAAAGTATTAGGCTTGATGTGCTGCAATATTTCGTAGCCTACATCTTTTTGGTCATTTTCATTATCATCAGTTTGATTTAAAAACATCACAATACCGTTTTGATTATCTGCAGTGAGCTGCATCCAAGTACCAAAATGAACCCCTTTAAAACTCCCATAGGCGTTTTTAATATTATCGTTATTATATAAATAAAGTCCGCCCGAATAATTAACTACTTTGCTTTTTAAGTGTGTTAGATAATAAAAATCGTTTTTATTAAGAATAGAGCCATCTGTTAAACCAACTTGCATTTTGTAATATTCTTCTGTAGTAGTAAATAGATTACCAGCACCTGGAATCTGTGAAACTAAACTCTTTTTAAGATAAGCGGCTTGTTGATAATTTTTACCACCATTCGAATAGTATGAAATGGGATCCGTTTTACTCTTAGGAATGTTTTGGTAAAGATATGTATTTTGCAAGTTCAGCTTGTCAATAATTCGGCTTTGGATATTATCTGCATACGATCTACCGGTGATTTGCCTGATAATGCCTGTAAGTAAAATATAATTACTATTATTGTAATGATAATTACCTATTGTGTCGGATGGAGAAGAATTAATGTTGTTAACTACCCAGTTAATTGCTTTGTCTTCCGAATAATTATAACCTCTGTCTATTTCAGTTTTAGTAGCCATAATGCCAGAAGTATGAGTCAATAGATTACCTACAGTAATATTATCAGCGTTTTTGAGGTTAGGATACCACCGAGATATTTTGGTATATTGAGTAAATTCATTGTTAGTGCCCTTGGTTTCGTTAATTAATTGTACTACCATGGCCGCAGTTATTACTTTTTGCAAAGAAGCTGTCGGATAGACGACTTTGCTATTGCCGTTACCGATACGCTTGCCATACCAAGCATAACCATAGCTAATTGTCTGTGGTACACCGTTTTTAACAACGGTGACAATACCGCGAACATGATGTTTTTGAAAGGTATTTCTGACAAAATTATACATCTCTGTCTGTATGCTGCTTGGTGCCGCTTTGACTTGCGTAGTAGAAACAGCGGCTAGGGGTGTTACGGCCATGACTAAGGACGTGGCTAGTGTAATGATTTTATGTTTCAAAATAGTTTTAATCTCCTTAAAAAGATAGTTGTATTATAAAACTTTTAAATTAATTAGGTTATACGAAAGGATTAAGTTTAGATAACGTTTGATATTTTTAAGATACGAAATTGTGACAAATAAAGAAGATATGAGACAAATATTTTAAGGAATTGTGTGACAATTCAAACTAGACTGCGGCGAACCCAGGCTAATTATCAAAAAAAATAGTTCAAATATAATGTAGAAATATTTTTACTTCAAAAAATTGCAAAAAAGACTTGCAAAAAGAGAAAATAATTGCTAGTATTAATAACTGTCGTCGGGCAATGAGCCGCAAGGCGGGAGCACGAAGGCAGCCTTAAAAAAATCAAGCAAAAGCAGTTGACAAAAGTCAGATGTTTTAGTAAGATAATAAACGCTGTCCGGTAAGACGGCAAAAAGAGTCAGAAAAAAGTGCTTGACAAAAGCAGATGAATCTGGCAAAATAAAAAAGCTGCTTTAGAGCAGCAGGTAGTACCTTGAAAACTGAACAATGTTTTCGCAAAAATGTGCGGGTTATCAAGAACCCAAAACAAAAGAGCGAAGTCAATTTCGCAAG
>NZ_BTTV01000013.1:0-1553 GCF_036246345.1 Lactobacillus rizhaonensis
TGTCAAACATCCTAAAGTAGGAAGCAGATAGAAGTATGACGATACTTTTATCTGCTTTTTCTTTATACTTAAAGTTGAAGTTGAGGTCGCCAACAGGATTGAATCTTTGAATTCGATTGTCAAACGGGCCCGTAAGGATAATGCCCTTTGCTAGTTAGGTTAGGATGAGGATCTTAAAGATCGTATTAAGAAAATGAACAAAGGCACTATTCTTCTTCAATAATTTTAGGAGGTGTTACAGTGAATGTTATTGGTATTGATGTTAGTCGTGGTAAAAGTCATGCCACTTTAATTACTACTGATTTTGAAAAGCAAGATTTTAATTTTAGTCATAATCGCAGCGGTTTTAAGCAATTAGCTGCTTATCTGGCCGATCCAGTTTTAGTTATTTTCGAAACCACAGGGGTTTATTCTGCTCAGCTAGCTTATTATTTAAGCCAAAATAAAATTAAATTTTGTGAGCTTAATCCGCTGGAAGCAAAAATGAGGATGTCATCTTTGCGGCGGAACAAGACAGATGCTAGTGATTCTTTCAAATTAGCTTTATTAGGCATTACGCAGGCAGCCGTTATTCGTACTAGAAGTCGACATTATATTGATGTCCACTATCAGTCTTTGCGTTTTTTAGCTGTGCAATATCACAAATTAAGCCGAGAGCGGGTTAGAATTGAAAATCAGTTGCGTTCAGCGCTAGAGCTGTCTTTCCCTGAGTTAAACGATATTTTCCCCGTTATTCGCTCTGTTGTAGCCTTGCAAATGATTCGTAAGTATACACATCCAGATTATTTGGCTGGTCTGACGGTTAAAGGAATGACTGAACAGCTTTATAGAGTAATTGGTAAACATATTACTAGGAAATTAATTGCTAGCTATTGCACTAAAGTTTGGACAGCCGCGCTCAATTCATATCCTGCCATTGCCGCTGATTCAATTGAAATATCAATCATTGGCATGCTATGCGAGGAAATTGAAGATTATAATCATCGTGTTAACCTAATCAAAGATCAGCTAATTAAAAAGGCAGCTAGTTTTCCAGAATTTAAGCTTATCAGCAGTATACCAGGAGCGGGACAGCTAAACACGGCCCTATTAATGGGATTTGCGGGCAATATTGAACGCTTCGAAAATTATAAGCAGCTCAATGCATACCTAGGAATTGACTTAAACAGATATCAATCTGGCACTTTGGTTAAGCATGACAAGATTAATCGCCGCGGTAATAGTTTTGCACGAACGGTTGAAATTGAGATGATTAAAAGCATGCTTAGAAATCAAGGCAGGATTAACAATCATCTAGTTGACTATTACTACAAATTAAAAGAGCCACCCTATTCCAAAAAGGATTTGGTAGCTCAAATAGCCTGCGTTAACCATTTAAATCGTACAATCATGCATTTGGTTCACACAAATCAAAGCTATGATTATCAACAAGCTGTACGTCAATAAAGGTTAACTGCTAAACAAATATTTAACTCTCAAAAAGGCGCCTTTTTGAAGTACCTTTAGTATACCCATTTTTAAATCTTTTTGATACTTGACATTCTATAAGAAAT
>NZ_BTTV01000014.1:0-1244 GCF_036246345.1 Lactobacillus rizhaonensis
GTACTCCTAGGTGAAGAGGCTCAAGTGAAAGCTCGGTTCGGTCTGTTTGGAGATAGTGCTAATCTTGATGCAAGATAGGTGCACGGTTTGCATGGAACATACCATATGCTCAGAAATCAATTTGGACGCACCCGATGGAACTCCTAGATGATGTGTGTCATATGGAATCTCGCTTCAATCTGTTTGGAGACAGTGTTAGTTTAGGTGCAAGATTGGTGCATGGTTTGCGCATAATGCACCATAGGCTCAGAAACCATTATGGAAGCACCCGATGATAATCCTAGGTGAAGAGGCTCAAGTGGAAGGTCGGTTCGATCTGTTTGGAGATAGTGCTAATCTTGATGCAAGATAGGTGCACGGTTTGCATGGAACATACCATATGCTAAGAAATCCATTTGGACGCACCCAATAGAACTCCTAGATGACATGTGTCATATGGAATCTCGCTTCGGTCTGTTTGGAGACAGAGTTAGTTTTGGTGCAAGATAGGTACACAGTTTGCGCCTAATGCATCATAGGCTAAGAAACCATTTTGGATGCACCCGATGATACTCCTGGGTAAAGGGGCTCAAGTGGAAGCTCAGTTTGCTTTGTTTGGAGATAGTGCTAATCTTGATGCAAGATAGGTGCACGAATTGCATCGAACGTACCATATGCTTAGAAATATATTTGGAAGCACCCAATAGAACTCCTAGATGACGTGTGTCATATAGAATCTCACTTCGGTCTCTTTGGAGATAGTGTTAGTTTCGGTGCAAGATAGGTACACGGTTTGTGCCTAATGCACCATAGGCTAAGAAACTATTTTGGACGCACGCGATGGTACTCCTTGGTGAAGAGGCTCAAGTGGAATCTTGGTTCTGTCTGTTTGGAGATAGTTCTAATCTTGATGCAAGATAGGTGCACGGTTTGCATGGAACATACCATATGCTCAGAAATCAATTTGGACACACCCGATGGAACTGTAGATGCACCCGATGGAACTACTAGATGAAGTGTATCATATGGAATCTCGCTTCGGTCCAGTTGGAGATAGTATTAGTTTCGGTGCAAGATAGTTGCATGGTTTGTGCCCAGTGCACCATAGGCTCAGAAATCGTTGTGGAAGTTCCCGATGGTACTCCTAGGTGAAGAGGCTCAAGTGAAAGCTCGGTTCGGTCTGTTTGGAGATAGTGCTAATCTTGATGAAAGATAGGTGTACGGTTTGCATGGAACGTACCATATGCTTAGAAATCAATTTGGAC